>CAVZAZ010000018.1:0-191781 GCA_963773355.1 uncultured Actinomycetota bacterium
CCCGCCCAGATTGGGGGACGCTGGTTGGCTCAGGGTCGCGATGGCCTCGAGGACGTTCATGTTGGATGCCTTGTAGGACGGGTAGAGGGCGGCGAGGACGCCGGCGATCACGGCGCCGACGAGGATCACGATGATGATCGTCGGGCTGAAGGCCAGGCGGTCGATGACGGTGTCGGGCACGGCCAGCGACAGGGCGACGCCGATGAGCGTCCCGACGACGATCCCGACGACGGCGCCGAACGTCGACACGATGATGGCCTCCCAGCGCACCGTGCGCCGCGTCTGGCGGCGGTTCATGCCGACGGCCCGCATCAGGCCGATCTCCCGGGTCCGCTCGAACACGCCGAGGGCCAGGGTGATCGAGATCCCGAGCACGGCGATGACGATGGCGAACGCCAGCAGCACCGAGATGACGATCAGCAGCTGGTCGATCTGGCTCGACTGCTCCTCGCGGAACTCGGCGTTGCTCTGCACCTTCGCCTGCGGGAACGGCGCCATCGCCGCATCGACGGCGGCGTCGCCCGTCGACCGGGTCGACGCCCTCGGCGAGCTTGGCGGCGACGAAGAAGTCGCGCGGCTGCCCGGTCGACACCGACTCCAGCGTGTCCAGCGACACCAGCCAGTTGCCGGCCATCGCCGCGTCGTTGTAGATGCCGGCGACGCGCAGGTCCTTGCTCGACGCCGTTCTGGAACGTCGACCGCCACCGTGTCGCCGACGCTCAGGCCGAGGTCCTCGGCCGGGTCCTTGTGCACGAGCACCCGTCGTTCTCCAGGTCGGCGTAGCTGCCCTCGGCGAGGTCGAGGTCGAGCAGCGTCGCCGAGCGCGGACGGGTCGACGGCGCCGATCGCCTTGGTGTCGCCGTCGACCTGCGCCTGGGCGCCCCGCACGGCCGTCACGGCCGACAGCTCCGGCACGGCCTTCAGCGCCTCGGCGACGGTCGGCGGGAGCCCCTGGAACGACTCGTCGGTGATGATGTAGTCGGCCGTCACGGCGCGCTCGAGGATGCCCTCGAAGCTGCTGCGCAGCGAGGAGGCGAAGACGGCGGCCGCGCTGACGAGGGCGACGCCGATCATCAGTGCCGCCGCCGTCGCCGACGTGCGCCGCGGGTTGCGCCCGGCGTTCTCCCGGGCGAGCTTGCCCGGGCGCGCCGAACAGCCGGGCGACCGGCCAGCCGATCACCTTGGTCACCGGCCGGGCGACGGTCGACGACACGCTGGCGACGCCGAGGAACAGCAGCAGCGCGCCACCGCCGGCGAGGGCGATCAGCCCGAGCGTGCCGCCGGGCCGGGCGAACAGCCCGAGCACGAACATGCACCGCACCGACGACCACGACGACGGTGCCGACGACGAGCCGCTTCGTGCTGAGGACCTCGAAGCCGAGCTCGGGACGCATGGCCGCCACCGGCGGGATGCGGGCGGCGCGGCGGGCGGGGACGATGACCGACAGCATCGTGATGCCGACGCCGACGAGGAAGGCGATGACGATCGTGCGGGGGAGCAGCACGGTGTCGCTGTCGGGGAAGCCGAGCCCGGCGGCGTTGAACAGGTTGATGATCAGCCGGGCGACGCCGATGCCGCCGAAGACGCCGAGCACGGTGGCGATGAGCGACATCACCAGCGCCTCGAGGTAGATCATCCGCCGCACCTGGCGGCCGGTGGCACCGACGGCGCGCATCATCGCCAGCTCCCGCAGGCGCTGGCCGATGGTGATGGCGAACACGTTGTTGATGAGGAAGGCGCTGACGAAGGCGGTGACGAAGGCGAAGATCAGCAGGCCGGTGCCGAAGGCGCTGATGAACGTGTCGACCTGGGCCTTGGCCTCGTCGACGAGCACCTCGTTCGTGACCACCTCGGTGCGCTCGGGCAGGACCTCCTGGATGCGCGCCTGCACGGTCGCCACGTCGGCGCCCTCGGCGACGGCGACGTCGATGGCGTCGAGCATGTCGACGGCGCCGGTGACGGCGAGCGCGGTCGGGACGTCCCAGGCGGCGAGGGTGGCGCCGGCGAACCCGTCGCTGTCGCCGAGGCCGACGAGCGCCGCTGATCGTGAAGGTGTGGGTGCCGGTGTCGGTGATCACGTCGATCGTGTCGCCGACCACGAAGTCCTCGCGGTCGGCCGTGGCCTTGTCGATGGCCACCTGGTCCGGCCCGCTCGGCGGCGCGTCCCGTCGCCCTTGATCTCCAGCCCCGACAGCGAGTCGTCGCCGGTCCAGGCCACGCCGAGCGTCGGCGCGCCCTGGGAGGAGACGGCCTCGCCGTCGCGGTCGACGAGCTGGGCGTAGCGCTGCAGCAGCGGCTCGGTGGCGGCGACGCCGTCGACCTGGGCCACGGTCTCGAGTCGAGCGACGGCCGGGATCGGGTCGCGCTGCAGGTCGACGGCGTCGTCGCCGAAGGCGACGGAGGCCCGCACCTGGAGGTCGACGTCCTCGCTGATCTGGGTGAACAGGTCGTCGAACGTCTTGCGCAGGCTGTCGGCGAGCACGAACGTGCCGACGACGAACGACACCCCGACGAGGATGGCGATGGCGATGGCGATGAGCCGCCCGATGCGGGCGCGGATGCTCCGCCGGGCGATGAGGACCGCGGATTGGGTGCTCATGGACCGCGTGCTTCGAGCGACGAGCGCCACACGATGTCGAAGGCCTGCTCCGGAACTGCGCTCATGGAGATCTCCTTCATGCGGTCGAGGACCTGCTCGGCGGTGGGCGCGGCCATCTCGCCGACGACGCGGCCGTCGCCGAGGAAGATCACGCGGTCGGAGTACGACGCCGCGTCGGGGTCGTGGGTGACCATGACGATCGTCTGGCCGTACTCGCGGACGGCGCGGCGCATGAAGTCGAGGATCTCGGCGCCGGTGTGCGAGTCGAGGTTCCCGGTCGGCTCGTCGGCGAAGATCACGTCGGGCCGGCCGGCCATCGCACGGGCCACGGCGACGCGCTGCTGCTGGCCGCCGGACAGCTCGCTCGGGCGGTGCTTCAGGCGGTCCTTCAGCCCGACGGTGGTGACCACCTCGTCGATCCACGCGGCGTCGCCGTCGTCGCCGCCGAGCATCATCGGCAGCATGATGTTCTCGCGGGCGTTGAGCGTCGGGATGAGGTTGTAGGCCTGGAAGACGAAGCCGACCTTCGAGCGGCGCAGCTCGGTGAGCTCCTTGTCGTTGAGCGAGGCGAGGTAGGTCTCGCCGATGTACACGGCACCCGAGGTCAGCGAGTCGAGGCCGGCCAGGCAGTGCATCAGCGTGCTCTTGCCCGACCCCGACGGGACCCATGATGGCGGTGAACTTGCCGGCCTCGAACGAGACCGTGACGCCGTCGAGGGCGCGCACCTCGCTCTGGCCGATGCCGTAGATCTTGACGGCGTCGACGGCGCCGGCCGCGGCCCGGGGGGAGGGCGCGGTGGAGATGACGGTGGCGGGCTGGCTCATGCCCACCGTTGTAGCCCGAATCGGGCACGGGCCGCGGATCGACCTTTGGCCGTAGCATCGGGGCATGGCGCTCACCGCGTGCGCGACGTGCGCCCATCCGGTGCCGTCGGGGGCCCGCTTCTGCCCGTCCTGCGGCAGCCCGGTCGAGTCGCGCCCGGCGCCTCGCTGGAGGAGCGTCGGGTCGTCACCGTCCTGTTCGCCGACCTCGTCGGCTACACCACGCTGGCCGAGCACCACGACCCGGAGAACGTCAAGCGCTTCATCGAGTCGTGCTTCGAGCGCCTCGTGGCCGACATCGAGATCTTCGGCGGCCGCGTCGACAAGCTCCTCGGCGACGCCATCGTCGCCCTCTTCGGCGCGCCGGTCGCCCACGAGGACGACGCCGAGCGGGCGGTGCGGGCCGGCCTGCGGATGCAGGAGACGCTGGCCCGCTTCGCGGCCGAGCGGGCCGGCCTCGACGAGCCGCCGATCGAGATGCGGGTCGGCATCAACACCGGCGAGGTGCTCGTCGGCACGCTCGGCCGGCACCGAGTACACGGCGATGGGCGACGTCGTCAACACCGCCTCGCGGCTGCAGTCGATCGCCCCGCCCGGGCGGGTGCTGATCGGCAGCGCCACGGCCGCGCTGTGCTCGGCGGCCATCGACCGCGAGCCGTTCGGCGTCACCCAGATCCGTGGCCGCGACCAGATCGAGCAGTCGTGGCTGGTCACCGGCGCCGCCGCCGCCGGCACTCGGCCCCGCCGTGACGACGTGCCGTTCGTCGGACGGGCGTGCGAGCGCACGCTGCTCGACGCCGCCGTCGAGCTGGTGCGCATGGGCCACAGCGGCGTGGTGTCGATCGTCGGCGAGGCCGGCGCCGGCAAGACCCGCCTGGCCGAGGAGATCGTCGCCCCGCTGGAGGGCGAGGCGATCGTCGTCCGCACGGCGTGCGCCCCGTACGGCGAGTCCGGCGTCTGGGCGCCGGTCGTCACCGGGCATCTCGTGGCTGTTCGGCGTCGATCCGGACGTCGGGCGTCGACGACGTGCGGGCCGCCGTCGAGGCCAAGGCCGCACGAGCGTGTGGGGGCTCGAGGCCGACGACGCCGAGGTGCAGCGGTTCCTCGACGTCATCACCCACCTGCTCGGCCACCCGTCCGAGCTCGACCGCCTCGACGCCGCCGGGGCCCGCGACGTCGATCGCCGCCGCCGTCACCGACATGATGCGGCGCCACGCCCAGACCCGCATGACGGTCCTGTGGATCGACAACCTGCAGTGGGCCGACCCGATCATCCGCGACCAGCTCGGCGGTCGTCGTGCGCACGCTCGCCGACCTGCCGTTCCTGCTCGTCACGGCCCAGCGACCCGACCCCGACGTCGTGTGGCCGCCGCACGTCGACCGCCCGCTCGTGCTGCAGGTCCCGCTCGGTCCGCTCGACCGGGACGACGCCGCGGCGCTGGTCCGCCACGTCGCTCGACCGCGGCGAGCAGCACGCCCGAGCTCGACGACCGGCGAGGTCGACGAGCTCGTCGACCGCGGCGGCGGCAACCCGCTGTTCCTCGTCGAGCTGGCCGGCCTCGCCGGCCACCTGCCCGACCGGCTCCGAGCTGCCGGGCTCGCTGCGGGCGCTGATCGCCTCCCGGCTCGACCAGCTGCCGTCGCCGCAGCGGGCGATCATCGACAACGCCGCCGTGCTCGGCTCCGGCGACTCGATCGGCGCCCTGGCCCGCTTCGCCCAGGCGATGGGCCAGGAGTTCCGCCACGTCGACCTCGACGAGCTGGTGGCGGCCGGCGTGCTCGACGTCGACGGCAAGTGGTGGCGCTTCCGCAGCGACGTCGTGCGCGAGGTCGCCTACCAGACGCTGACCAAGCGGGTCCGGGCGCAGCGCCACGCCGGCGTCGCCGCCATCCTCGCCGAGCGTGGCTACAACATCGACGACGTCGCCCACCACGCCGCCACGGCCGCCGAGCTGCGGGCCGAGCTCGGCGCCGTCGACAAGGTCAGCCCGGCCATCACCGACCCACGCCGTCGACGCCCTGCTCGAGGCGGCCACGGCGGCCAATCGAGACCGGTCGCCACGACACGGCCGTGCGCCACGCGAGCCGGGCCCTCGACCTGCACGGGGCCGACTCGGTCACCGAGCGCCGGCTGCTCCTGGCCCGCGCCGACGGCCGAGCTGGAGCACCGCTCGTACGCCGAGGCCGCGGCCGACGCCGAGCGGGTGCTCGAGGGCGCCATCGCCGAGGGCGACCGGGTCCACGAGGGCGAGGCCCGCCGCACGATCGGCACGCTGGCCCAGATGCAGGGCGACCTGCGTCGGCGCGCGGCGCGAGCTCGACGCCGCCGTCGAGCTGTTCCGCGACCTCGGCGACCAGCGGCGCCTCGCCGACGGGTTGCGCGCCCGCGGCTTCGCCGAGGTGTTCGGCGGCTCGCTCGACGCGGCGCGCGCAGTACCTCGACGAGGCGATGGAGATCTTCCACGAGATCGCCGACGAGCGCGGCCACGCGTGGACCCACCAGAACCTGGCGTGGGTGGCGTTCCAGGCCGGCGACTACGACGACGCCGAGGTGCAGCTGGCCGAGGCCCACGAGCGCTTCGAGGAGCTCGGCGACCGCAACGGCATGAGCTGGGCGGCCGGCCTGCAGGCCTGGGTGTCGTACTTCCTGCGCCGCTTCGACGAGGCCGAGGAGCTGGCGCTGTCGGTCGAGCCGACGTCGCGGCGCTGGGGCGACACGTGGCCGACGCTGATGATGCAGACGCTGCTCGCCAACCTGCGCCTGTGGACCGGCCGCGTCGCCGAGGCCGAGCAGCTCGCCGAGCGGGCGCTCAACGGGTTCCGGGAGATCAACGACCGCTACGGCCTGATGCAGGCGCTGGCCCCGCTGAACCGGGCGCGGGCCGCGCTGGGCAAGAAGGCCGACGCCAAGCGGGGCGTCGAGGAGGCCATCTCGCTGGGCAAGAGCTTCGGCGAGCTCGGCATGGCGCTGCAGAGCGCGGCCGGCGTGGCCATGCACCTCGGCGCTGGCCGAGCAGGCGCTGATCGCTCGCCGAGCAGGTGATCGAGCGGCACCGGTCGACCGGCACCACGCGAGCGCGAGGCGTTGGTGCTGCTGGCGCTGGCCCACTGCCAGGCCGGCGACGTCGACGCCGCCCTGGCCGCCATCGAGCAGGTCGACATCGACGACTTCCCGTTCGGCCTGGCCGGCCGGGCCCTCGTGCGGGCCGTGGCCGGCGACGTCGAGCTGCGCCCGCGCCGACGCCGAGGAGGTCGAGCGGGCCCGCTCGGCCAGCTACTTCGACCTCGCCGTCGCCCGTCTCGGCCGGCGCCATCGCCGCCGATCGGGCCGGCGACCGGCGAAGCAGCCGGCGCTGGATCGACGCTGCTCTCGTCGCTGGCGTCGACCGTCGGCGACGTCGTGTTCGTCGCCATCGCCCAGATCCTGCGCGAGGGCCCGAGCCCCGACGGCGCCGTCGACAGCTCGCCGCTGGCGCGCCGGCTGGCGGCGCATCGTCGACGCGTCCGTCGTGGGCTAGTCGCCCTAGCCTGCCGCCGGGTGCCCAGGCCGGTGCCGCCCGCCTCCGCGCTCGTTCGCCTACCAGCCCGCGCTCGACGGGGTGCGCGGGATCGCCGTCGCGCTGGTGCTCCTGTTCCACGCCGGCTTCGGGTGGATGAGCGGCGGCTACGTCGGCGTCTCGGTCTTCTTCACGCTGTCGGGCTACCTGATCACGTCGCTGGCCCTCGTCGAGCACGAGCGCACGCGGACGCCTCGACGTCGCGGGCGTTCTACGGCCGGCGCGTCCGCCGGCTGCTGCCGGCCAGCCTCGCTGTGCCTCGCCGGCGTCGTCGTGCTGGCCACGGCCGGGCTGTTCCGCGACGTCGAGCACCTGCGCCGGGACCTGTGGGCGGCGCTGGCCCAGGTCTACAACTGGGTCGCCCTCGCCGGCGGGCAGAGCTACGCCGACCTCGTCGGCGGCGGCCAGCCGGCCCCGCTCGACCACTACTGGTCGCTGGCCATCGAGGAGCAGTTCTACTGGGTCTGGCCGCTGGTGCTGGCCGTGGTGCTGCGCCGCCGGCCGCGGGGCGCATCGTGCTCGTCGGCCGTCGTGACGCTGGCCGTCGTCGTCGCCGCGCCCGTCGTCGCCTGGCTGTGGGGCCCCGACGCCGCCTACTGGGCGACGCCGGCCCGGCTCGCCGAGATCCTCGTCGGCGCCCTCGCTCGCCGTCGTGCTGCACCACCGGCCGTGTCGCCCTGCCGCGCCGGCTGTGGTGGCTGGCCGGCGTCGGGCTCGCCGTCATCGTCGCCGTCGCCGCGACGTGGCCGGCCGGCTCGGGGCCGGCCTACGAGGGCTGGCTGCCGGTGTTCGCGCTGGCGTCGGTCGGCCGTGCTGCTCGGGCTGCAGGTGCCGTCGCCGCTGCGGCGGGCACTGGCGTGGCGGCCGCTCGTCGGCCTCGGCGTCATCAGCTACGGCGTGTACCTGTTCCACTGGCCGATCTACGCCGTGCTCGACGAGCAGCGCACCGGCCTCGGCCGCCCGGCCCTGTTCGCGGTGCGGGTGGCGGTGACGCTGGCGGTCGCCGTGGTGTCGTTCCTGGCGCTCGAGCGGCCGGTGCGGCGGGCCCGGCTGGCGTGGCGGCCGACGGCGTCGGTGGCGGCCGCCGCGTGCGTCGTCGTCGCCCTCGTCGTCGGCGATGGCGCCCGTCGACCTCCGCTTCTCTGGGCCGGTTCGGACGCCGACCGGCCAGGCCGCGGCGCTCCAACCGGTCGACGACGGTCGCCCCGCTGCGCGTGACCAGGCGACCACGACACGAGCCACGTCGACCACCACCGTCGACCACGACGTCGCGCCGGCCGACGACCACGGTCGCCGACGACGACGACCACGTCCACGGTCGCCGACGACGACCACCACGACCACTGCCGTGCCGACCCGACGATCCCGACCGATCTGTCCCGACCGGCGCGCATCGTCGTGCTCGGCGACTCCACGGCGTCGGCGACCGGCGACGGGATGGCGGCGTGGGCCGCCGACCATCCCGACGTCGCCAAGGTCAGCGTCGCTGGCGTCGCCCGGCTGCGGCATGATCCGCGCCGGCACCAGCGCCCTCGACGAGCGACGACCGGCTACCGCCGCGCGTGCGACGAGCTCCTCGAGGAACGGCTGCCCGACGTCATCGCCTCCGGCCCACCCGGACGTCGTCGTCGGCATGGTCACGTTGCGCGACATCGAGGATCGCGTGTGGGACGACGCCGAGGGCGCCCTCGGCGCCGCTCGACGACCGCTTCGTCGAACGGCTGCGGCGCCGACTACTCGGCGATGTCGGCGTGGCTGCTCGCGGCCGGCGTGCCGACGCGTGGTGTGGGTCGTGCCGCCGCCCCCGGCGTTCGCCGATCGGAGGGCGGCGCCGGCGAACCCGCCCGCTTCGAGCGCTACGAGGCAGGCGCTGCGCGCCGTCGCCGCCGAGTTCCCCGGGCCGTCGAGGTCGTCGACCTCGGCGGCGTGGATGGCCGCCGAGGCGGCGCCAGCCCGAGCGTCCCGACGGCCTGCACTTCTCCCCGGCCGGCGGCCGACGACGTCGCCGAGCGCTTCCTGTCCCGGCCGGCCGTGACCGCGGTGGTCACGCCGTGATCACCGGGCTGGTCGTCGGGCGGTTCGACCCGCCGCACCTCGGCCACTCGTTCCTCATCGAGCGGGCGGCCGAGCGGTGCGATCAGCTCGCCGTGTTCGTCAACAGCGGGCCGCGCGACGCCGCGCCCGGCGCCGCTGCGGGCGGCGTGGCTGGCCGAGCTGCACCCGGACGTCACGGTGGTCGAGGTCGTCCACGACCTGCCGACCGACTTCGGCGACGAGGACCTGTGGCAGCGCTGGATCGACCTGTTCCGGGCCCACTGGCCGTTCGCGACCGGGTCCGGACGTCGTCTGCTCGAGCGACCCCTACGTCGCGGAACTGGCTCGGCGCCTGGGCGCCGAGCCAGTCGTCGTCGATGCCGAGCGGGTCAACGTGCCGATCAGCGCCACCATGGTCCGCACCGATCCGGCGGCGCCACCTCGACATGCTCGCCCCGCCCGTGCGGGCGTGGGTCGAGCGGGAGTGGGTCGCGGTGAGCTACTTCGGCTGCGGGACGATGCGCAGGTACGGCTTGGGCGCCTGCCACCCGTCGGGGTAGATCGTCTTGGCCTCGTCGTCGGACACCGAGCCGGCGATGATCACGTCGTCGCCCTGCTTCCACTGGGCCGGCGTGGCCACGCGGTGGTTGGCCGTGAGCTGCAGCGAGTCGATGACCCGCAGCACCTCGTCGAAGTTGCGCCCGGTGGTCATCGGGTAGACCAGGACGAGCTTGATCTTCTTGTCCGGACCGACGACGTACACGTTGCGCACCGTGGCGTTGTCGGCGGGCGTGCGCTGCAGCGGGTCGCCCGACGTCTCGGCCGGCAGCATGTCGTAGAGCTTGGCGACGTTGTAGTCGGAGTCGCCGATGATCGGGTAGTTCGGCGCCGTGCCCTGGGTCTCCTCGATGTCGGCCGCCCACTGCTCGTGGCGGTCGGTGGGGTCGACGGACAGGCCGATCACCTTGACGCCGCGCTTGTCGAACTCCGGCTTGATCTTGGCCATGTAGCCGAGCTCGGTCGTGCAGACCGGCGTGAAGTCCTTGGGGTGGCTGAAGAGGACGCCCCAGGAGTCGCCCAGCCACTCGTGGAAGTTGATCGTGCCCTCGGTGGTCTCGGCGGTGAAGTCGGGGGCGGTCTCCCCGATGCGAACGGCCATGTGTCGCTCCCTTGCGTGATGGCGGTGATGTGCGCGGGGAGAGCGTAGTCGCCGAGAAACCCGACAACCTCAGTCAGGAATCGGTGCGCTCGGTTGACAGGTGACCAATTAGTCACCTATGCGTCGCACGCATCGACGAGGATCCCGTGTTCAAGGCGCTGGCCGACCCCGGTCGCCGGACGCTGCTCGACGCCCTCTTCGTCGACGACGGCCAGACGCTCGGCGCGCTGTGCGAGCAGCTCCCGGCGATGACGAGGTTCGGGGTGATGAAGCACCTCGCCGTCCTCGAGCACGCCGGGCTCGTCGTCACCCACCGGGACGGGCGCACCAAGCGCCACTACCTCAACCCGGTCCCCATCCGCCAGATCCACGACCGCTGGATCTCCAAGTACGCCCAACCGGTGGCGGCGGCCCTCGTCGGCCTGCGCGACCAGCTCGAGGACCGCACCGCCTGAGGAGGCCACCGATGCCCGCACCCCGCCACGTCTTCCGCGTCCACATCCGCGCCACGGCCGAGCAGGTGTGGCAGGCCATCACCGACCCGTCGTTCACCGAGCGCTACTTCCACCACACCACCATCGAGAGCGCGTGGACGGTCGGCAGCGCCGTGCGCTACCTGCTGACCGACGGCACGGCGGCGGTCGCCGGCGAGATCGAGGAGATCGACCCGCCGCGCCACCTCGTGATGACGTGGCGGGCGCTGTACGACCCGACGATGGCCGAGGAGCCGCCCGGCCGGGTCGAGTGGTTCCTCGACGAGGCGGGCGACGGCATCACCACCGTGACGACGATCCATCGCGACCTCGGTCTGAGCCCGGCCACGTCGGCCAGCGTCGGCACCGGCTGGATCTGGATCCTCGACTCGATGAAGTCGCTGCTCGAGACCGGCGAGCCGCTGCCCGGCCCGGAGCCCGACGCTGCGCGTCGTCGACCCGCCACGACGGCGATCAGCACCGCCGCTTCGCCAAGGACGCCAACAACTCGGCGTGGGAGCTGCTCGGACCGTGCCGACGAGCTGACGCCGGACGAGGTCGACGAGCTGCTCGGGCGGGTGTACGCCGCGGCCCACCACTGGCGCCGGGCCGCCGGCCGCGGACCGGAGAACGCGGCCCGCGCCTCGTGGCTGATCTCGCGGGCCCACGCCGTGCTCGGCCAGGGCGAGCTGGCCCTCCACCACGCCGACCAGTGCGCGGCCGTCGTCGCGGCGGCCGACCTCAAGGACTTCGACCTCGCCTACGCCCACGAGGCACGGGCGCGGGCCCTGGCCTGCCTCGGCCGGCTCGACGAGGCGGCCGTCGAGCTGGCCGCCGCCCGGGAGGTGCCGATCGCCGACGACGAGGACCGCCAGATCGTCGAGGGCGACCTCGCCGCCGGCCCTTGGTACGGGCTCCGGCCGCCGGCTGAAGCCATCGGCCGGAGCACAGGCTGCGGGGTACCGTGGGACCATGAGCGTCAAGGTCGATCTCGGGGAGCTGGCGGCGAAGCTCGACGAGTACGACTTCGCCTACCTCGTCACGGTCGCCGGCGACGGGCAGGCCCACGTGCTGTCGGTGTGGCCGGAGCGCGACGCCCGACGGACTGGTCGTCGACGGCGTCGGCCGGCACTCGCAGGAGAACGCCACCGACCGCCCTGACGTCACGCTGGTGTGGCCGCCGGCGGCACCCGACGGCTACAGCCTCCTCGTCGACGGCCAGGCCCGCGTCGACGGCTCGACGATCACCGTCGCCCCGACGAAGGCCATCCTCCACCGCCCCGCCGCCGGCCCCGACGGCCGTCGCGCCGGCAGCGACTGCGCCGACATCGCCTGACCCGACTGCTCCCCCAATCTGGGCGGGATTCGTCACCGAACGTCGTCTTCTGGGCCGGGTTCGTCACGGTCCCGCAGTCGTGGAAACCGGCGACGACTCGCGCGCCCGGATCGAGGGGGTCAGACCTGGGCCTTGGCCCGCTTGGCGGCCCGGCCGCGCTCGGTCTGGTCGAGCACGACCTTGCGCAGGCGCACCGACGTCGGCGTCACCTCGACGCACTCGTCGTCGGCGATGAACTCGAGCGCCTGCTCCAGCGACATCGGCCGGGGCGGGATCAGCTTCTCGAAGCTCTCCGCCGTCGACGAGCGGATGTTGGTGAGCTTCTTCTCCTTCGTCGGGTTGACGTCCATGTCGTCGGCACGGGCGTTCTCGCCGACGACCATGCCCTCGTAGACCTCGACGCCCGGCCCGACGAACAGCTGGCCGCGCTCCTGCAGCGACAGCAGCGAGTACCCGGTGGTCGGCCCGCGCCGGTCGGCGACGAGCGAGCCCCGGGTGCGGGCCCGGATCGTCCCGGCCCACGGCTCGTAGCGCTCGAACACGTGGTGCAGCAGGGCCGTGCCCCGGGTCTCGGTCAGCAGCTCGGTGCGGAACCCGATCAGGCCCACGCGCCGGCACGAGGTAGTCCAGCCGCACCCAGCCGGTGCCGTGGTTGACGATCTGCTCCATCCGCCCCTTGCGCAAGGCCAGCAGCTGGGTGAGCACCCCCATGAACTCCTCGGGCACGTCGACGGTCAGCGCGGTCGACCGGCTCGTGCACGGCGCCGTCGACCTCGCGGGTCAGCACCCGCGGGCTTGCCGACGGTCAGCTCGAAGCCCTCCCGCCGCATCATCTCCACGAGCACGGCGAGCTGCAGCTCGCCGCGGCCCTGCACCTCCCACGTGTCGGGCCGCTCGGTCGGCAGCACCTTGATGCTGACGTTGCCGACCAGCTCGGCGTCGAGGCGGTTCTTGACGAGGCGGGCGGTCAGCGCCGAGCCCTCCTGGCCGGCCAGCGGCGACGTGTTGATGCCGATCGTCATCGCCAGGCTGGGGTCGTCGATGTGGATGACCGGCAGCGGCCGCGGGTCGTCGGGGTCGGCCAGCGTCTCGCCGATGGTGATCTCGGGGATGCCGGCGACGGCGACGATCTCGCCCGGCCCGGCCTCGTCGGCGGGCACCCGGTCGAGTGCTTCGGTCGTGTACAGCTCGGCGATCTTGGCCCGCTCGATCGTGCCGTCGGTGCGGCACCACGCGACGGGGCGACCCTTGCGCAGCGTGCCCGAGCGCACCCGGCACAGGGCGAGGCGCCCGACGTACGGCGACGCGTCGAGGTTGGTGACGAGCGCCTGCAGCGGCATGTCCGGGTCGTACTCGGGCGCCGGGATGCGCTCGAGCAGGAGGTCCATCAGCGGCTGCAGGCCGTTGCCGTCGTCGGGCAGGCCGGCACCGTCGGCCGGCCGCTCCATCGACGCCTTGCCCTCGCGCGAGACGCAGTAGACGATCGGGAAGTCGAGCTGGTCGAGGTCGGCGTCGAGGTCGAGGAACAGCTCCTCGACGTCGTGGACGACCTCGGCGATGCGGGCGTCGGGCCGGTCGACCTTGTTGCCGCCTCGCGGTTGACAGCGACCGACGATTTGGCATAGTTTCCTCATAGGTTAATTAACTGATTGGTAAAACACGAGGGGATGTCGATGGCTCTGACACTCGAGGAAGACCGGCTCAGCGACACGTTCGCCGCGCTCGCGAACACGACGCGGCGGGCGATCTTGGCCCGCCTCGCCCGTGGGGAAGCCACCGTCAACGAGCTTGCCGAGCCTTTCGAGATGACACTCCCGGCAATCTCCAAGCACATCAAGGTCCTCGAGCGGGCCGGGTTGGTGGTGCGCGGTCACCGCGCCCAGTACCGCCCCTGTTCCCTCGAGGCCACGCCGCTCGAGGAGGTCTCGACCTGGGCCGAGCAGTATCGGCCGGTCTGGGAGGCCCGCTTCGAGCGGATGGACGACTACATCAGGAAACTCCAGCCATCACGAAAGACAGGCGAACACCATGACTGACGAAACGAGCACCCAGAACTCGGTGGTTGTCGATCGGACGTTCGAGGCTCCGGTCGACCTCGTCTGGCGGATGTGGACCGAACCCGAACACTTCGCGGCGTGGTACGGCCCCGCCGGGACGTGCATCCCCGTAGCCAAGATGGACGTGCGTGTCGGCGGTACCCGCCTGGTGTGCATGGAGATGAAGAGTCCCGAAGGCACCATGCAGATGTGGTTCACCGGCGAGTATCGCGAGGTCTCCGAACACACGCGCCTCGCCTACACAGAGTCGATGTCCGACCACAGCGGCAACGTCCTGTCGGCCGCCGACGCGGGCCTGCCGGCAGGACACCCCACGACCACCGAGGTCATCGTTGAGTTCGATGATCTCGGCAGTCGTACGAAGATGACGATGACCCACGTCGGCATCCCCGAAGGCTCCCCCGGCGGCGCAGCCTGGGGAACGGCGATCGACAAGCTTGCCGCCCACCTGGCCGAGCAGTCTCACTCCTAGCCCGGAACACCGGACTGTCCGGCAGACCATCCGCCAGCAGCGCAACCCCCGCCGACTCGCGGCATGGGCGGACGTTGGTGAGCGGTCACCAGCCATTGCGAGGGTGAGCGCCGGCCCGATCAAGCAGAACCGTGGCTAGTCCCTCGACAACCAGGCCCGAACCTCCTTCTCGTGGTCCGTGAATGGGTCGCCTTGCACGTCTATGACAACCCGTTCGATGGTTCCGCCCTCGAAGGCGAAGGGTGGAAGGTAGTGATCGCGAGAGATCGGCGATCCGCTGTCTCGGCCGACGCAGAGCCCGTCCCCGGCGAGGGAATAGGGACCCGGTTGGGTCATGATCTCACCCTTGCCGACAGCCTCGGTGTCGATGTACAAGGTCAGCGTGCTGAGCGCGCTTCCGGTTTCGTGGTCGCCGGTCTTTGCAAACGCGGCGGAGGCGACGTGACGGCCGGGCGTCACCGGTCGGCGCATCGGCCGACCTACGCTGTCTGGCATGACGAAAGTTGTCGCCTTTGATGTGAATGAGACTTTGCTTGATCTCAGTGCGCTCGATGCCTCGTTCGAGGAGGTCTTTGGCTCGGCTGCCCTGAGGGGGCAGTGGTTCGCCCAGATGCTCCAACTGTCTTTCGTCGGGGGTTTGTCAGGTGAGTACGTGGACTTCAGTACCGCACAACACGCCGCGCTGCTGATGCTCGCCGAACGAAACGAACTTGCCGTCACTGCCGCCGCGGCCACGGAGATTGTCGACCAGATGAGCTCATTGCCGCCTCATCCCGAAGTCGCCAGTGCTCTCGCCTCGCTGCGCGAGACCACACTCAAAGTGGTCGCCCTGACAAATTCGGTCCAATCGGTGGCAGAGGAGCAGCTCACGAACGCTGGCATCCGTGGCTGTTTCGACGCCGTGATGTCCGCAGACTCGGTCAAGCGGCTCAAGCCCGCACCCGAGCCCTACCAAGCTGTTGCCGTTGCATTCGGCGTCGACACCGCCGACGTACGGTTGGTTGCTGCGCAATCCTGGGACGTCTCCGGCGCTATGGCGGCCGGCTGCAAGGCCGCGTTCGTCGCCCGGCCAGGCATGGTCATCAGCCCGATCGGCCGCCAGCCTGACATCGTCGGTGCCGACATCGCGGAGGTCGTCGAGCAGGTTCTAGCCAGCGAGGTCGACGGGTAGGTCGGGCCGTGAGTTTGGATGGAGAGGTGGCCGGACGGCTAGGCCGGACGGCCGGCGGTGGCCATGACGCGTCGCACCCTGTCGAGCTCGGGCAGCACCTGCTCAGCCTCCTCTTTCAGATCGGCCAGCGCCTGATCGTTCCCGGGGTCGAGCGCCGCGGCCTCAGTCCACAGGCCACGTTCGGCCTCGCACCAGCCCGGCTTTTCGTGGACCTCGACGTCGACGAATCCGGCCGTCGTCAACCCGGCGGCCAGGTCGACCCGCCGCAGTCTCTTGACAACTGCCTCGTCGGTCGGGTCGAGCGCCTCCCAGCAGGTGAGGACGACCCGGCCGCCCGGCCGCAGCACGCGGGCCAGCTCGGCGTACGCCGCCGCCGGGTCGGACGGGAACTGGATGGCGTCCACCACGACCACGGCGTCGACGGATCCGTCAGGGAGCCCGGTAGCGGTCATGTCTCCGACCCGGAAGTCCGCCTCGATGCCACGAAGCGCCGCGAGTTCGGTTGCCTGCCGGACCGCCTCGCCGGCAAAGTCGACGCCGATCAGTCGGGCCCCAGTGCGTGCAGCGAGCTCGAGTCCATAGCCGCCGCGTCCGCAAGCCAGGTCGAGTAGAAGCCCACCCGGCGTCAGCCGAAGGGCGTCGGCAACCTCTGCCACGCCCTCCCAGGTCAACAGGCTGGTCGACAGCAGCTCCGGCGGGAGGCCGAGGTGAGCCTGGACGATCTCGTCCTTTCGTGGCGAGCCGGGCATCGCCGCATACCAATCCTCGAACATCCTGCGCATGTCATCGGGGCTCGTCACGACCGCATTCTCGAGGGGTTTCGGGCTGGCGTGAAGAGGATGAGGGACAGCGCCTGCATCGGGTGCAACTGGCGGTAGGGGCGAGGCGCGGACCCATGATCGCGGCCGGTGACATGAACAAGCCGGCGGGCATGTGGACACGCACCGACTCGGGAGGGGCGCAGACGCCGGGGGTCCAGCACGCCACGGCACCGCGTCTCATCTGCGCGCCGCGACGTCGGAGGTCCTGCCCGCCACGTACACCGACCACGACTTCTTGTAGCTCAGGGCGTGGCTTGTGTCACCGGGCGAGCAGTGACAGCAGCCGCGACGCTGCCGGAGCCGTCAACGGCCGCTACCAGCATGTCGGCCTCGATCCACCGGCAACGCGCCTCGCGACGATGTCACGCTCGGCCTGGTCGAGCTCGCGTCCGCCTCCGCCTGGGTCTGCTCGAGGCACCCCTGACCACCCGCTCATCCGCTGCCGGGCGTCCGGCCAGCAGGACATGCGGAAAGACGCGGACGCACTCGCCTTCAACATTGGATGACCGAGTGGCCTACGCTGGATCGGATCAGTTGGCGCCTACTTTTCCGGAGACCTTCATGCCCGGTGGCAGCGTGAGCGCCTGCCCGCTCCGCGCCCAGGTCGATCCGCGCCTTGTGCGATTCAGCGCCGGGGCAACGGCCAGCACTCTCGCCGTCGTGTTGCTCATCGTTGATGTTGCTCGACCATGGGGCCTCGGCCTGCTCGCCTCCCAGACCGCCGTGTTTGCGTTCACCGCGTTCGTCAGCTTTCAGTGGTCGCTGTGGGCGCAGATTTATGCCCGTTTCATCTGGCCGCGGATAGGAGCACCAGCCGAATTGGAGGATGCTCGGCCGCCGAGGCTCGCCCAGTTCTTCGGATTCGTGTTGACGGCTCTGGCGCTGACGTTCTTCGCAGTTCGCGTCGACGTTGCTGGCTACAGCCTGACGGCACTCGCTTTCGGCGCAGCAGCCCTCAACGCCTCCACCGGGCTGTGTTTAGGCTGCAAGGCCTACCCGCTGATCCTCCGACTGCAATCGGCCTGACCCCAACTGGACGAGACAACGCGGCCGAGAGCCACTTCAAGCAGGCTCTGGACTCGCGTCGGCACGGCCTGAACCGGAACTGCCCGCTTGGGAGGCGGCAAGAACGGCTGCGGCAATCCCAGAGGCTGCCGCCCGAGTCTTGTCCTCGGCGCTGGCCAGAGGTGCGCGTAGGTGCTCAGCGTCGTGGTGGCCGAGGCGTGGACCATCACGCGCACCCAGAACAGCTCGGAGCGCAGCACGTGCGGATCCCCATGAGGGCCAGTCGCCTTCATGGCACCAAGCACTGGCAGCATTCACGGATGAACGGGGCTCGCGAGCAGCTTGAGGCGGAACGACACCAGGCACTCCAGCGCCTCGCGGCCCTGACCGCCGACTTCAATGAGGTGGTGACGGCCTCCCGTGACAGCAACGCCGATGACGAGCACGATCCTGAAGGTGCGACGATCGCGTTCGAGAGGTCGCAGGTTGCCGCGCTCGTGATCCAGGTCCGGGGTCACTTGGCTGAGGTCGAGGCGGCAATCCAGCGGCTGGAGAGCGGCACATACGGAATCTGCGAGCGGTGTGGACGGCCGATCGCGAAAGCCCGGCTTGACGCGAGGCCGGCGGCGCGCACATGCATCAGTACGGCGGAGCCAGAGGTCGGTGGGCAATGACAAGATGGCCGCGTGGCATCGGACTCCCGCATGGTGGCATTGGGCTTCGGCAAGTTCGCGCGCGCCGACCGCATCTTCGCCCTGGAGCGAATCACCGGGGAGGAACGCGGGGATGGCCGCCGCACTCGAGTCTGGATCGACGGGGTCGCTGACCCCTTGATCGCCTCCCGGACAGAGGTCACGATTCTCCGCGATATGGGGCAGGAATCGGCCGTCGCTGCACCCGAGCTCGATGAGGCACTGGACCTTGCCGCGCGTCTGGCGGCCGCGGCCGAGGAGGGTCGGGTGGATCTGAGCGACCTAGGTCGTCGAGCGCGACGTCTTCTCGCCACGACAACCTCATCGTCATAGGGATCGCGGGGACTCAGATGATCCGCCCAACTCGGACGCCTGCGTCGATCGGGGCGGAATGGGAGCAGCACCCGTTAGTCGTGCTCGGCTAGGTACTCATGCACCAGGCTGATCGCGATAGCGCCCGCACCCACCGACGGCGCCACTCGCCTGGTGGCCCCATGGCGGGCGTCGCCGACGGCAAAGATCCCTGGCAGGCTGGTCTCGAGGAACAGCGGCGCACGAGCGAGAAGCGAGGCCGAAACGTCGACGCCGGTCAGGACATATCCGTGTGCGTCGCGCTGGACCTCCTCGGGGAGCCAGTCGGTGTAAGGCTGGCCGCCGATCATCACGAACAGCGCCGCCGCGTCGACCTGCTCCTCGGCCCCGGATTGACGCTGGCGCAGGGTGAGTCGCTCCAGCCTCGTCTGCCCCGACGCCCCGACCACGTCGGTCGTGGCGCGGATGGCGACGTTCTCGATCGCTTCGAGCTCCCTGATCAGATAGTCCGACATCGAGGCGGCAAGTGACTCGCCCCTGATCAGGATGGTGACGCTCTTGGCATGCCGGGCAAGGTGTACGGCGGCCTGGCCGGCCGAGTTTCCGCCTCCGATCACATACACCTGCTCCCCGCGCAGGGCGTCGGCCTCTGAGCCGGCCGCGCCGTAGAAGACCCCGGCCCCCAGGAAGGCCTCCACCGAGGGCACCCCGAGGCGGCGCCACTCGACGCCGGTCGCGAGCACGACAGCACGGGTGGTGACGTCGGTGGCGTCGTTGAGGCTCAGTACGTATCCACCCTCCGTTCGGTGGAGTCGCTCGACGCGCCGCGCCAGCAGGAACTCGGCTCCGAAGAGCCAGGCCTGTTCGGTCGCACGGTTGGTCAGCTCACTCCCGCTGAGCCCACGCGGGAAGCCTAGATAGTTGCGGATCCGCGAGCTCGTCCCGGCCTGTCCTCCGGGCACGCTCGGGTCGATGATCATGGTGGACAAACCCTCCGACGCGGCGTACACCGCCGCCGACAACCCGGCCGGTCCCGCCCCGACGATCCCCACGTCGCACGTGAGCCCCGGCCGCGACGTACGGAAGCCGAGCATCTCCGAAATGGTGATGTCGCTCGGATTGACCGCGACCTCGTCGGTATGGAACTTCACGACAGGGAGCACCGAGCTGTCGAGTCCTATGTCGGCAAGCGTCTCGCGCCCCTCCTCGGAGTCGGGTTCGTGGAACGCGAAGGGCACACTCGCCCGCGAGAGGATGTCGCGCAGGGAGTGCGACCGCTCGTCCAAACGCTGACCGACGATGGTGACCGCGGTGATCTCTGGTGTCTGGGTGCGACTCCAGTCGGCGAGGTACTCCGCCATCGGAAGATGGAGCCACAGCTCGCGCGGTATCCACGGGGCGAAAAGGTAGCCGTCGACTTCGCCGAGCACCATCGCCCTCCTTACGGGATGGCTGGCCCACTGGCCACGATCGACGAGCAGCACTCGGCGGGCATCACGATGGGTGCGACGTACGCCGCCGAGCAGTTCTACACCCGTCACCTGGCCGGCCAGCTCCACTGTCGAGATGACCACAGCGAGGTCGTCCACCTCCACCAGGGCTGGATCGAAATCCTCCGACCCTAGCTCCAGGATCGTGTAGTCCGTGCCGTACCGCCGCCGCAGGTCGAGTCCCAGCGCTGCCCGGGTGTCCGGCTCATCGATGACCACGGCGATCACCGGTTGTGGCGACATCCCGCCTCCTCTCGGCGTGCGCCCCAGACCGTGACGCGTGCGGCTCGCAACCTAACGCGACGCTGAGCAGCTATTCCAGACCTGCTCACTGACGCGGCTAACGCTCGCCGCCGGGCACCCAGAGCACGTCACCGCGCTCCCGGTTGGCGTACCGGGCCAGGATGAACAGCAGGTCGGAGAGCCGGTTCAGGTACTTGATCGCAAGGACGTTCATCGTCTCCCCGTGCTCGGCGTGCGCCGCCCAGCCCGACCGCTCGGCCCGGCGTACGACGGTGCGCGCGACGTGGAGGTGGGCGGCGCCGGTGGTGCCGCCGTTGAGGATGAAGGACCGGAGCTTGGGGAGGTCCTCGTTGTAGGTGTCGCACCACGCCTCGAGCCGGTCGACGTACTCCTGCTCGATCCGCAGGGGCGGGAACTCCGGGTCCTCCACCACCGGCGCGCAGAAGTCGGCGCCGACGTCGAACAGGTCGTTCTGCACGTGCGTGATCACCGCGACGACGTCCTCGTCGAGGTCACCCACCGTGAGGGCGACCCCGAGGTGGGCATTGGCCTCGTCCACGTCGGCGTACGCCTGCAACCGGAGGTCGTTCTTGGAGATCGTGCTCATGTCGCCCAGCTTGGTCTGGCCGGCGTCGCCGGTCCGGGTGTAGATGCGCGTGAGGTTGACCATGGTCGCGAGCGTAGCCGCGTGCCCGCGTCGGTCGCGGCCGGATCGTCCCGCCGCCCGGCCTCGAATTCGGCGATTCACGGCGCTGAGGCAACCGATCTTGGGTGCGCTGCGTCATAGTGGTTAACAGATGTCACCGGCCCGGCGTATCGGGACTTCGGGGGAGGGAGCCGAGATGGACATCGCGACCGACGGGGCGACGCTCGTGCTGAGCGGCGATTTCGACGTGCGCAGCACCTGGGAGGTGCGGAACGCGATCTACGAGCTCCTCGAGGGACATGACGCGGACGTCGTCGTCGATCTGACCGACGTGTCCACCGCCGACGTCACCGCGCTCCGGGTTCTGGCCTACGCCACACGAGAGGCGGCCAGGTCCGGCCATCACCTGTCGCTGCGTGGGGCCGGTCCGGCCGTGCGCCGGCTGCTGCACCTGTCCCGGTTGATCCGGGTGGTCGAGCTCGAGGACCAGAGCGCCTCCGCGTAGGGGCCGTCGAGGCGGTTGCCGGCCGCGCTCGGCGACCGGTGAGCGTCTGTGGACAACCCCACACGGCTGGCCGTTACTTCCTGGTAGCCGACGCAATACGCTCGATCCATGACCGAGAAGGACCCCGCCCTCGAGCAGCGGCCCGAGAAGGACCGGCCCTGGGTGATGCGTACGTACGCCGGGCACTCGACCGCCGCCGCGTCGAACGCGCTCTTCAGGGGAAACCTCGCAAAGGGCCAGACCGGGCTCTCGGTCGCCTTCGACCTCCCGACCCAGACCGGGTATGACCCCGACTCCCCGCTGTCGCGCGGCGAGGTGGGCAAGGTCGGGGTACCCGTTCCGCACCTGGGTGAGATGCGCCGGCTCTTCGACAACATCCCGCTCACCGAGATGAACACCTCGATGACGATCAACGCGACGGCGATGTGGCTGCTGGCGATGTACCAGGTGGTCGCCGAGGAGCAGAACCCCGAAGCGTCGCCCGAAGAAGTCGCCCACCAGCTCGCCGGCACCACCCAGAACGACATCGTCAAGGAGTACCTCTCGCGTGGGACCTACGTCTTCCCGCCCGAGCATTCGCTGCGCCTGATCGCCGACGTCATCTCCTACACCGTCCACCAGATCCCTACGTGGAACCCGATCAACATCTGCAGCTACCACCTGCAGGAGGCCGGCGCGACCCCGAAGCAGGAGCTCGCCTACGCGCTGTGCACCGCGATCGCCGTCCTGGACGCCGTGCGGGACTCCGGCCAGGTCTCCGAGGAGGACTTCGAGAAGGTGGTCGGTCGGATCTCGTTCTTCGTCAACGCGGGCGTCAGGTTCGTCGAGGAGATGTGCAAGATGCGCGCCTTCGTCGAGCTCTGGGACGAGATCACCCGAGAGCGGTACGGAGTCCAGGATCCGAAGATGCGCCGGTTCCGCTACGGCGTCCAGGTCAACTCGCTCGGGCTGACCGAGGCTCAGCCGGAAAACAACGTCCAGCGGATCGTGCTCGAGATGCTGGGCGTGACGTTGTCCAAGAACGCCCGCGCCCGCGCGGTCCAGCTCCCTGCCTGGAACGAGGCGCTCGGCCTGCCCCGGCCATGGGACCAGCAGTGGTCCTTGCGCCTCCAGCAGGTGTTGGCCTTCGAGTCCGACCTGCTCGAGTACGACGACCTCTTCGAGGGCTCGGCCGTCGTCGAGGCCAAGGTGCGCGACCTCGTCGAAGGTGCCCGGGCCGAGATCGACCGGGTGCAGGCGATCGGGGGCGCGATCGCGGCCGTCGAGTCCGGCTACATGAAGCAGGCGCTGGTCACCGCGCACGCCGCACGCCGGGCCCGGATCGAGTCGGGGGAGGAGAAGGTCGTAGGGGTCAATGTCTACGAGACCACCGAGCCCTCACCGCTCACCGCCGACCTCGATGCCGCGATCCAGGCTCCCGACCCGGAGGCCGAGGCCGCGGCCATCCGATCCGTCGAGGACTGGAAGGCGCAGCGTGACCAGGCCGAGGTGACCGATGCCCTGTCGACGCTGGCGGAGGCCGCCAAGTCCGACACCAACCTGATGGCGGCCACGCTCGCCTGCGCCCGCGCCGGCGCGACCACGGGGGAGTGGGCCGGGACCCTGCGCGAGGTGTTCGGTGAGTTCCGCGCCCCGACCGGCGTTTCCGGTGCCGCCATGGTCGCCGAGGCCGGCGCCGAGCTGAGCGCCGTCCGGGAGGCGGTCCGCACCACCGGAGAGGAGCTCGGTGGCAGGTTGCGGCTGCTCGTGGGCAAGCCGGGCCTGGACGGGCATTCCAACGGAGCCGAGCAGGTCGCCGTGCGCGCCCGCGACTCCGGGTTCGAGGTGGTCTACCAGGGCATCCGGCTCACGCCGGAACAGATCGTGTCCGCTGCCGTGGCCGAGGACGTCCACTGCGTGGGGCTCTCGATCCTGTCGGGCTCGCACATGGAGCTGGTGCCGGACGTGCTGGCCGGACTGCGCGAGGCGGGCCTGGACGACGTCCCGGTCATCGTCGGCGGGATCATCCCCGACTCCGACGGCCGCAAGCTCCTCGAGCTGGGCGTCGCCGCCGTCTACACCCCCAAGGACTTCGGACTCACCGAGATCATGGGCGGCATCGTCGAGGTGATCCGTCGCGCCAACGGGCTCGCCTGAGTCAGCCGTGGGGTGAACCCGCGGATCCTGGGGCACGAAGTACCAGGCGCGTGACCCAAGGAAAGGATCCGAATCATGAATGCACACACTCTCGTGCGTCGCGCATGTGCAGCCTCGGTCGTGGCCGGAGCCTCCGTTCTCGCCCTGTCGGTCTCCGCCGCGGCCTCGGCGCCGCTGTACTGCGGCGGTGGCCGAGGCCCGACGGCCGACGTCGCGATCGCGAGCGCCATCGACGACGCCCAGAACTCCGCGTCCGGAGACGGGTTGTTCACCTGCGTCCTCGTCGGGGAGCCCCAGGTTTTCCAGGTCGTCAACGACCCACTCCGCGGGACCTCCTTCCGCGCCCAGGTGAACATGGCCTGCACTCCCTGAGCACGGCCGTGGCCGCGCGTGGACGCGGAAGGTTAGGTAAGCCTTGCCTCGTGCTACGCTCCCGGCCGTGTCCAAGAGCAAGGGCAAGGTCAAGCGCCTGCCGAAGTCGAAGTGCTGCGTGTCGAAGGCTCGATGCAAGCGGTGCCCGATCCGCATGCTCAAAGAGGGCACCCTGCCCGACGGGCTGACGGTCAAGAAGCGCAGGCTGGTGACGCTGGACGGCAAGAAGGTCGGCAAGAAGAAGCTGGCCAAGGCCGCTTGAGGTGAGCCTGACCTTGGATGAGGCTGTCGCGCGAGTGCTGCCATGATGCCCACGTAGCCCAGGACCGACCCTAGGAGTGCCAGTGCCCGCCGCACGCTTCGTCGAGCAGCTCAACACCCAGATCGGCAACGAGCTCGCCGCACACAACCAGTACCTCGCCTGCGCGGTCTACTACGACGCCCTGACCATGCCGCAGATGGCTGCGTTCTTCTACGGCCAGGCGCTCGAGGAGCGCGGCCACGCCATGATGATGGTCCAGTACCTCCTCGACACCGATGCCGACGTCGTGATCCCCGGCGTCGAGGCGCCCAGCTCGACTTTCGGTGACGTGGTCGCGCCGGTCGCGCTCGCCGTCAAGCAGGAGAAGCGGGTGACCGAGCAGGTCAACGCGCTGCTCACGATTGCGCGCGAAGAGTCGGACTTCGCGTCCGAGCAGTTCATGCAGTGGTTCATCAAGGAGCAGGTCGAGGAGGTCGCCACCATGAGCGACCTGCTCGCCGTGGTGACCCGCAACGCCGACGACATCGAGGACATCGAGGAGTACGTCGCGCGTGAGCAAGGGGGGCCGGACTCCGACCCCACCGCCCCGCGCGAAGCCGGAGCCTGACCTCGCTCAGCCGGGGGGCCGCGACGTCGCGGTCGACCCCGGGCAGAACGCCTCACGCGGCGACCCGGTGTGGATCTCCTCGGGCAGGCGGACGGTGGTCTCGTCGTCGAGGCCTCCCGCGTGCTCCGTGTGCACCACCACCTCGGAGACGAAGGAGCCCGACCGCGCCGAGAGCGACTCGCAACCGCCCATGCTCAACTCGAGGGTGACCGGCTCCGCGTGGCCGGGCGAGATGTGGACCACGCCACCGTCCGCCCTCGCGAGGTCGGCGAGAGCGAACAGGCGAGGCTCCGGTTGGTCGTCGGACAGTCCGAGCACGGTGACCGGTAGCGGACCTTCGTTCGTGAGCCGGAACGTGTAGCGAAGCGTCCCGCCGTCGTCGTACCGGATCTGCCGGATGGTTCGATCGGCGATCTGGAACACGCCGGTCGCCTCGGTACCGCTCACCGCGACCGGACCGCTGGCCGACAGGTCCGGGGCGCCCCGCGCGACCGCGACTTCATCACCGGCCAGGAGCACGAGCAGCAGCGCGAGGGCGAGGAGACCCCTACGAAGCACGACGGCCTCGAGCCGTATGCCCGAGCCCTACCAGCAGGACCAGCCCGCTGAGCGCGAGCAGCGATGCGGCCGTCAGGGTGTCGGTGTCCTGGATCCCCGTTCCCGACGACGCGGCGGTGCCACTACCCGGGCGGCTGGGGCTGTCGAACCACTCACACGCCGGTGGATGCCGGAGCGCCGGGTCGCTGCGGTCGTACTGGCTGCAGGACAAGAACCCGGCATCCTTCACCGGCACCCCCGGCGAGAACAGGGAACCACCGTCGATGCAGGAAGGCGGCGGCAGCGTGAAATTGTCGGTCTGCTCCCCGCGGGAGTAGGTGTTGCCCTGCCAGCAGTTACCCTCGCCCTCGTCGTCCCACCAGTGATCGGTGCCGTTGTGTGCGACGTCCCCGTTCGGCTTGATCCCCATGTGGTTGTGGGTGGTGTGGTTGTGGTGCGAGGTGTCGTAGAGCTTCGCCGGGTCCATCTCGTCGCGCAGTGGTGCCGGCACCCAGAACTGCATGGTCCCGTAACGCCAGTTGTCGAAGATCCAGTTGTGGTCCGTGGAGTTGAAGTTGCCGCCGGCGATCAGCACACCGGTCCCGACGGGAGTCGGGACCACCGGGCACACCGTGCCGCCCATGTAGTCCCGTCTCTTCATCGGCTTGGCGCAGACGCCGGTGTCGACGTAGCGCGTGTAGTAGTTCTCGTTGTTGGAGAAGATCCGGTTGCTGCTCCAACGGGCGTGGTCCTGGGGGAGCCCGGGGTGTCCGGGGAACAATGAGTCGGTCGCGATGCCAGTGGCGTTCTTGTAGAAGTCGTTGTGATGCGCCCAGATCGAGTTTCCGGCAGTCCCCGAGTAGCCGAGCGTGTTGTGGTGACTGCGGTTGTGACGGATCTCGATGGCGTAGCGGGTCACCGCGAGTTCGTCGTTGTCTGCGTTGAGGTCGGAGCCCGATCCGGGATAGATGCCGGAGTCCCCGTTGTAGTAGGTGTTCGAGCGCTGGATCAGGCCGTGGTCGCTGGCGAAGGCGAGGATGCCGTACTCGTCGTTGCCCCGCGCTGTGATCCGGTCGAGCACGAAACCGTCCGTCTCCAGGACGTAGATCGCGTTGAACTCGGCCTGCTGCACCGTCATGTTCCGCACCAGCACGCCGCCGGCGCGGTCGAAGCGCATGGCGTTGAGCTTGCGGAACCGGTTGTCGATCAGGACGTCGGTCATGCGTCGGCCGGTGCCGACGATCTGGGTGCCGCAGAACCTGCTGTCGCATCGGATGGACCCGTTGCCCGGCGTGCTGTCGCCGAAGAGCGCGATCAGGTTCAGGTTGTGTGCACACCGGCGTTGGTCGGCGTACGACAGTGCGATGGGGTCGCTGGCACCGTCGTCCTCGGGCGCGGCACCCTGGTCGACCGGCGACAGACTGCCGATGTACTGGGCCGCTTCGAGCGGGGACCGCGACGCGGACTCGAGGTGCGAGCAGTAGTGGCTGCGCCGCTTGTTGGCCCACTTCTCCTCCCGGTACTCGCCGGGCAGCACGTAGATCGAGGTCCGCCGCATCTCAACGCTGTTGATCGCGGACTGGATCGAGCGGAACCGGCAGTCCTCGAGCAGGTGCCGGTTGCGGTGCTTTGCCGTGCCCGGCGGCATCGCCGCGATGCGTCGGGCACTGTCCGGCTTGCAGACGACCCGCTGCCTGGGGTTGTCGAAGCCCAGGAACCGCGGGACCGCTCCGGCGCCCTCCGGGAACTCGGCAGGCCGCTCCTCGTGCCCGGCCGCGGGCGACGAAAGCGTGGTGGCGACGAGCGTGGCGACCATTGCGGGAGCCACGACGAGCAGGAGCAGGAAACGGGCAAGGCGGGCCATCGGGATCCTTTCGTCTCCGGCTCAACGACCTCGCTGCGAGGTGGGTTACGCGCGGGTACGCCACACTCGGACCATGGGCGGCGAGCGGGTCATGGTGGTCGGTGCGGGCGTGGTCGGCCTGACCTGTGCCGTTCGCCTGCTCGAGGCCGGCCACCGGGTCGATGTCGTGGCGCGGGACCTGCCGCTGGAGACCACGTCGGCCGTGGCTGCCGCACTGTGGTACCCGTACCGCGCCCTGCCACAGGACCGGGTGACTGCCTGGTCGTCTTCCTCGTACGTCGAGTTCGAGAGGCTGGCGCGCAGCGAACCCGACGCGGGCATCCGGATGCTGGAGGGGACCGAGGTGTTTCGTCGCCCGCGGGAGGACCCGTGGTGGCGAACGGCGGTTCCCGGGCTGGATCGGGAGACGTCCCTGCCGGACGGGTACGTCGACGGATGGACGTTCGTCTCTCCGGTTGCGGAGATGCCCGTCTACCTGGGTTGGTTGATCGACCGGGTCGCCGCGCTCGGCGGGACCCTCACCAGGTTGAACCTGGCCGCACTGCCCGCCGGCGCGGACGTCGTGGTGAACTGCGCCGGGCTGGGTGCGCGGCTGCTCGGTTCGGACTCGTCGGTGACGCCCGTGCGTGGCCAGGTGGTGTACGTCGAACAGGTCGGGCTGGAGCGATGGTGGCTGGATGCCGACGGGCCGACGTACGTGATCCCGCGCTCGGGCGACATCGTGCTGGGCGGCACCGATGGTGAAGGGGACTGGAGCCGAACTCCGTCACCGGACACCGCGGCCGCCATCCTGGCCCGGGCCGCCGCCCTGGTCCCGGAGGTCCGCCGCGCGCGGGTGCTGCGGCACAAGGTCGGGTTGCGCCCCGCGCGGCCGGTCGTACGGGTCGAACGGGACGGGGGTGTGGTCCACTGCTACGGCCACGGCGGAGCCGGGGTCACGCTCAGCTGGGGCGTCGCCGACGAGGTCGTGGCGCTGGTCTCGGGCTGAGGGCCGGGGGTGGCCGTGCGCTGGGGTCTGCCGGTGGGGCATGCTTGCTGCGGCGCACCGTGCGCCGCGACAACGGGAGGCACTGTGAAGCGCGGATTGACACTGGTGGCGGCGGTCACCCTGACGGCAGGGCTCCTGGCCGGGTGCGGCGGGGACGACGGGGGCAGCGGTGGTGGTGACGCGGACGGCTACTGCGACACGATCGAGCAGGCCGACAAGGACATTTCGAGCCTCGAAGGGGGCGACCTCGAAGGTCTCGACAAGGCGATCGACGCGATTCACGAGATCGCCGACGATGCGCCGGACGATGTCGCTGGTGACTGGGACGTTCTCGATCAGGCGGTGACGGACCTCGAGGCGGCGCTCGAGGAGGCCGGCGTGGAGCTCAGCGACCTCGAGGGGATCGCGAACGGAGAGATCCCTGAGGGCTTCGACCCCGCGAAGCTGGCCACCCTGAGCGAGGACCTGAGCAAGATCGGCTCCCAGGAGGTCCAGGACGCCTCTGACAACATCGCGAAGCACGCCAAGGACGAGTGCGGGGTCGACCTCAACGGGAGCTGAGCGCGGTCAGAACAGGCGGTGGCTCGGGTCGTCGAGCCCCCGAAGGGCGTCGTAGTCCACGACCGCGCAGGTGATGCCGCGATCGGTGGCGAGCACGCGCGCCTGGGGCTTGATCTCCTGCGCCGCGAAGATCCCGCGCACCGGTGCCAGCAGGGGATCCCGGTTGAGCAGCTCGAGGTAGCGAGTGAGCTGCTCGACGCCGTCGATCTCGCCACGTCGCTTGATCTCCACCGCCACGCTGAGCCCGGCCGCGTCGCGGCACATCAGGTCGACCGGTCCGATGGCGGTGGGGAACTCGCGACGCACCAGGCTCAGGCCGGCGGCCAGGGTGGCCGGGTGCTCGGCGAGGAGTTCCTGGAGGTGCTTCTCGACGCCGTCCTTCTGCAGGCCGGGGTCCAGGCCTAGCTCGTGTGAGGAGTCATGGTGGATCTCCTCGATCAGGATCCGGAGCGTGTCTTCTGGCCCCTTGGCGGTGGCCCGCGAGGTCACGGTCCACTCGACCTGGCCGTCCTCGGTGCTCCCCTCCCGCAGGGAACACGGCGGTGACATCCAGTTGAGTGGCTTGTAGGAACCACCGTCGGAGTGCACCAGCACCGAGCCGTCGGCCTTGATCATCAGCACCCGCGTTGCCATCGGGAGGTGGGCGGTCAGCCGCCCGGCATAGTCGACCTGGCAGCGGGCAACGACGAGTCTCACGGGCAGGCAATCTACCTGCCGTGGCAGGCTGACCGGCATGTCGCACGCCGACTCCGAGTCCGCCCCACCCGAACCCAAGGATCTCCCGTTGTCCCAGCGCATGGCCGACGACGACCGGGTCCCGCCGCCGAAGCTGGGAGGCGAGAAGGAGACCCTGGTCGCCTTCCTCGACTACTACCGCCGCACGGTCGAGCAGAAGTGCGCCGGCGTCGACCCCTCGCGCCTCTCTGAGCGGTCCTCGCCACCCTCGACCATGAGCCTGCACGGCCTGGTGCGGCACCTGGCGGGCGTGGAGCGCTGGTGGTTCCGCATCCAGTTCTCCGGCGAGGACGTCCCGATGCTCTACTACTCGCCAGAGGATCCGGACCAGGACTTCGAGGACATGTCCGGTGACTTCCAGGACGCACTCGACAGCTGGCACCGCGAACTCGAGCGCTCCCGCGAGATCGTCGCCGGGGCTTCTCTCGACACCACCGGACGCACGATCAAGGGCGACGACTTCTCGCTGCGCTGGCTGCTGTCGTACATGGCCGCCGAGTACGCCCAGCACGCCGGCCACGCCGACTTCCTCCGCGAGGGGCTCGACGGCTACACGGGTCACTAGGGGCGGGCGCTCCCCGGGTTTCGAGGCGCGCTCCGCTCGCACCCCAACCGGCGGAAAGGCTGTGAGCGGACACACGTCAGCGTCCCGAAACCGGCGTGGAATGATGCCGGGCATGACCAGCACCTCCAGCGATTCCGCGCGCACTTTCGGCACCGTCGGCGTCATCGGCCTGGGCACCATGGGCGCAGGCATTGCCGAGGTCTTCGCTCGCAACGGCTTCTCGGTGATGGGGGTGGAGCAGAACGACGAGGCCCTCCAGCGGGGACGCGAGCACCTCGAACACTCAACCGGTCGGGCGGTCAAGAGGGAGAAGATGACCGGGGCCGAGCAGGCCGAGCTGCTGGGCAGGATCACGTTCTCCACCTCACTCAAAGACCTCACGGACGCCGACTTCGTTGTCGAGGCCGTGGTGGAGTCGCTGGAGATCAAGAAGGACATCTTCCGCAGGCTCGACGACATCGTCGCGCCGGAGGCGATCCTCGCCACCAACACCTCGTCGCTGTCGGTCACCGAGATCTCCACCGCGAACACCCGGCCCGGCCGCGTGATCGGCGTCCACTTCTTCAACCCGGCGCCGGTGCAGAACCTGGTCGAGATCGTCCGTACGGTCGTCACCGAGGACCAGGTCCTCGACGACGTGACCGGGCTGGTCCAGAAGCTCGGCAAGAACCCCGTGGTCTGCGGCGACAAGGCCGGCTTCATCGCCAACACCCTGTTGTTCGGCTACCTCAACCACGCGGTCGCCATGTACGAGGGTCACTACGCCACGCGGGAGGACATCGACGCCGCCATGCGGTTCGGTTGCGGCTACCCGATGGGGCCGCTCGCCCTGCTCGACCTGATCGGTCTCGACACGGCGTACGAGATCCTCGAGACGATGTACCGCCAGGGCCGGGACCGCCTGCACGCGCCCGCCCCGATCCTTAAGCAGATGGTCACGGCCGGGATGCTCGGGCGCAAGACGGGCCGGGGCTTCTACACCTACGAGGGCGAGGACTCCCCGATCGTGGTCCCCGACGACAAGACCCCGTCGGCCGACGACCAACCGCAGCTGAGGCACGCCATCTCGCTCGTGGGCGTCGTCGGGACCGGCACCATGGCCACCGGCATCGTCGAGGTCTTTGCCAAGGCCGGGTACGACGTCCTCTACGTCGGCCGCTCCCAGGACAAGATCGACGGGGTGCGGGCCACGATCGAGAGGTCGCTCGACAAGGCGATCCAGCGCGGCAAGCTCGAGGAAGGTGCCAAGACCGAGATCCTCGGCCGGCTGACCGGCAGCACCGCGCTGGACGACCTGAAGGACGTCGACATCGTGGTCGAGGCGATCGCCGAGGACCTCAAGATCAAGACCACCCTGTTCGAGAACCTCGACGAGATCTGCAAGCCCGACGCGATCCTCGCGACGGCGACGTCATCGCTGCCGATCATCTCCTGCGCCCGGGCCACCTCCCGGCCGCAGTCAGTGGTCGGCATGCACTTCTTCAACCCGGCGCCGATCATGAGACTGGTCGAGGTGGTGTCGACCGTCACCACCGCCGACGAGGTCGCCGAAACCACGCGGGCCCTCTGCGAGAAGGTGGGCAAGGTCGCGGTCTCCTGCGGTGACCGGGCAGGCTTCATCGTGAACGCGCTGCTGTTCCCGTACCTGAACGACGCGGTGAAGATGCTCGAAGCCCACTACGCCACCGCCGACGACATCGACGTCGCGATGAAGCAGGGGTGCGCGCTGCCGATGGGCCCGTTCGAGCTGCTCGACGTGGTCGGCAACGACGTGTCCCTGGCGATCCAGCGCGAGCTCTACCTGGAGTTCCGGGAGCCCGGGTTCGCGCCGGCGCCCCTGCTCGAGCACCTGGTGACGGCCGGCTACCTCGGTCGCAAGACCAAGCGCGGCTTCCGCGACTACAGCACCGCCTGAGAGCCCCGGTCGGCCCGTCCGCTCCGTCGTCGGCCACCGGCCCTCGAAAGCGTTGAACGGCGGACGTACGCTGTGCCCATGACCCTCGTCGTCGTGCTGCTCGTGCTCGCGGTCATCGTGGGCGCGGTGGCCTACTCCAGCAAGGTGAGCAAGCGCCGCGCCCTGGAGAAGAAGGCCGCCGAGCTGGAGCCGGTCAAGAAGCTGGCGTTCGAGGACATCACCGCCCTCGGCGTCGACCTTCAGGAGCTGGACTTCGAGCTTGCGGGGCACGAGCTCGACCCCGGCCAGAACGCCGACTACCAGCGCGCCCTGGACGCCTACGAGTCCGCGAAGACCGCCGGTGATTCGATCACGGAGCCCGAGCACATCAAGCACGTGACCGAGATCCTCGAGGACGGGCGCTACGCCATCGCGTGCGTGCGCGCCCGGGTCGCCGGTGAGCCCCTCCCCACCCGCCGGCCACCGTGCTTCTTCGACCCCCGTCACGGGCTGTCCGTTGTCGACGTCACGTGGACGCCGCCGGGTGGTGCCGAGCGCGAGGTACCCGCCTGCGCCCTCGACGCCGAGCGCGTCAGCGCCGGTGCCGAACCGGACGCCCGCATGGTCATGGTGGGGTCCCAGCGAGTGCCCTACTGGCAGGGCGGCCGGGCCTACCAGCCGTACGCCCGTGGCTACTTCGGGGCCTTCACGCCCATGGACTGGATGTTCGCCGGCCTGCTGTTCAGCGGTTTCGGCGGCTTCGACATGCTGGGCGGGATCGGCGAGGGCATCGGTGACGGGATCGGCGGCATCGGCGAGGGCATCGGCGACGGGATCAGTGGCATCGGTGACGGCATCGGCGACGCATTCGGCGGGTTCGACTTCTGAGCCGACCTTCGGGTGCGACGCTTGAGCCATGGCTCACCGCATCTGGTTGGTCGCCGTGCCAACGGCGCTGCTGACGGCGTGGCTGGCGGTGCTCGCATCGGCGCTCGCCGCGCCGTCGTACGCCGGAGAGTGGGTCGCGCCGCCGAGCGGCACGAACTTCGACTACCAGCTCGGCGGTGCCCGCTCCGCGCCGGGGCACGTGGGCATCGTCCTGCGGGACCGGCAGGCGCAGCCCGCACCCGGGCGCTACAACGTCTGCTACGTCAACGGCTTCCAGACCCAGCGGGAGGAGCGGCGGTTCTGGCGTCGCCACTGGGGCCTGGTGCTGAAGAAGGCGGGTCAGCCGGTCGTCGACGAGGCCTGGGGTGAGTGGCTGCTCGACATCGGCACCCCGCCCAAGCGCCGCAAGCTGGCCAGCATCGTCGGTCGCTGGATCGACGCGTGTGCTGATGACGGGTTCGATGCTGTGGAGTTCGACAACCTCGACTCGTTCTCACGCAGCAAGCGGCTGATCGGCACCATTGACGCCAAGCGGTACGCCGCCTTGCTGGTGGGCCGCGCGCACACCGCAGGTCTTGCGGCCGCCCAGAAGAACCGGGCGCAGTGGGACGGGACCCGGGTCGGTTTCGACTTCGCCATCGCCGAGGAGTGCGCGCGCTGGCGCGAGTGCGCGGACTACGTCGAGCACTACGGCTCCTCGGTGCTGGCCGTGGAGTACCGCGGGAGTGACTTCCGGCTGGCCTGTCGCCGGTGGGACGACGAGATCGCCGTGGTGCGGCGTGACCTGGCGCTGAGCAGGACCGGGCTCCGGCGCTGGTGCTGATTGCGTGAGGCGCGTGGTGATGTCAAGCTCGCTTGACATGACGGATGGTGTCAAGCAGACTTGACATCGTGAAGAACGTCGTGAAGACCCTGCGCGCCGGGCGCGGCCTGTCCCAGGCCGACCTCGCTGCGGCGATGGGTGTGTCGCGACAGACCATCAACTCGATCGAGACCGGGCGCTACCTGCCGTCGCTTCCGCTGGCGATGGCCCTGGCCCGGTTCTTCGAGACCAATGTGGAGGGGGTCTTCGATGCCGACGACTGAGACCAAGGCAAGGAGCACGGTTCGCTGGGTGATCCCGGGAGTCGCCCTGCTGATCGGGGTCGCCTACCTGGTCGCGGGACTGGTCGGTGATGACCTCGGGTTCGCGATCTTCGGGTTTGTGCTGATGGCGGTCGTCGGCCTGGCGTTCCTCGTCGTCTCCCGCTGGAGCGAGACCCTGGCCGGGCTGCGCGACCGCAACGACGAACGCATCAACCAGCTCGACCGGTCGGCGTCGCTGTTCGCCGGGATGGCGGTGCTGTGTGCCGTGATCGTGATGTTCGTGGTCGAGATCGCGCAGGGCGAGGACGGCTCGCCGTACTACCAGCTGGGCGCCCTGGGCGGCGCGGTCTACGTGGTCGCGCTGGTGGTGCTGCGCTACCGCGGCTGACGGACCGGTCCGGGTCGCCGCGCACGCTCGCCCGGGTCGGCTGCCAGACTGGTGCGGTGCCTGACCCAGACCTCCATGTCATCGAGCTCGGGGAGACGGGCCCCTTGGTCGCGTTCTGCCACGGGCTGTTCGGGCAGGGCCGCAACTGGATGCAGATCGGCAAGGAGCTGTCCCAGACCAATCGGGTGCTCCTGGTGGACATGCCCGACCACGGGAGGTCCGCCTGGACCGACGACGTCGACTACCTCGCCTACGCCGACCGGGTGGCGGGGCTGTTCTCGGCAGACGATCCTGGCGCGCTGGTCGGGCACTCCATGGGCGGCAAGATCTCGATGACGCTGGCCCTGCGGCACCCTGAGCTGGTCGCGAGGCTGTGTGTCGTCGACGTGGCTCCCGTGACGTACGACAACACCCGCGAGTTCACCGGCTACGTGCGGGCGATGCGTGCGCTCGACCTGTCCTCGCTCGACAGCAGGGGCGACGCCGACACGGCCATGAAGGCGGACGTGCCAGATGACAGGGTGCGGAGCTTCCTGCTGCAGAACCTCCGTCGTGACGGCGACGCCTGGCGCTGGCAGATGAACCTTCAGCTCCTCGGCGACCACCTGCCCGAGCTCGGCGGGTGGCCCGCGGACCGGCTGGACGGCGCGACGTACGACGGACGCGTCCTCTGGGTCGGCGGTGACCGGTCGGCGTACATCACGGAGAAGCATGCGGAGGCGATGGATCGCTGGTTCCCGCGCAACCGGCGAGTGATGGTCAAGCGGGCTGGCCACTGGGTGCACTCCGAGCAGCCGGAGACCTTCCTGGCGGTGCTTCGCCATTTCCTCGACGGCTGATCCACGCGGTGTGCGGAGCGTTGGCCCAATAGCGTCGGCAACCTGGCTCGTCGTATGCACATCCCCCGGTCGCGGTGTAGCACTCTCGGCTTGACGGCCTGCGTGCTCGGGAGGCACCGCCTCAGCGAGGCCACAATGTTCAAGGCCCCCCATGCCCGGTGCTCACGTCGCTCACGGGTTTAGGTCGAGGCCGATGTACCTGGGCCGTCAGCTCATCCCGATGTGCGATCACTGTGCGTGGGCCCGTTACGTCTGTCCCGCACCGCTTCCTGGGAACGGGTGCGCGCTGGCGGACGACCTGCCATTGAAGCGCCCCGAGGACGCCACCGAACAAGAGGGCTCCCAGCGTGGCCACGAGCAGCGCCGCCACTCGGCCACGGTCGTCCCAAGACAGATGCAACACATCCGCGCCGATACACGCGAGCACCGCCACCGCGGTGAGAACGACCACGAAGGCGACGCTGTTGTACAGGATCCACAGCCAGTACAGGCGGGGCCGACCAGCCGCTGGATGGCACCTCCAGAGAATCGGACCTGACCGTCATGTCAGGACCCCTCCTCGTCCGTGCTGGACGAAGCTCGGCCCCGCTGCACGGCGCCCAGGATCACCTTGATACCCAGCCCCAGGACAACCAGGTCCAACAGCATCTGCGTGGCCACGACGAGCCGGACAGTCTCTCCCTTCGGGGTTATGTCGCCGAAACCAACCGTGGAGAAGATGGTGATGGTGAAGTAGAGCGCATCGCTCCGCGAGAGCTTCTCGCTGAACGTCGTGGCATCGTCCAGGCTCACGGTGTAGTAGATGGACGCGAAGAGCAGCAAGAACAGCGCGGCGCTGGCTGTCAGGGCCTGGGTAGCCCGGATGCCCGGATAGTCCGACCGGACGATGGCGTGCACCTGCCAGACGATCATCCCCACCATCAGCACAAGGCCACCGGTGACCACGAGGACCAAGGACTCGTCAGACCGACGGTCCAGGGGTAGCAGGTAGTACAGGACAACCAGGACCGCAGCGATAGCCGTGGCAATCAGCAGCCCACGCACGATCAGCCACCAATACATCCGAGCACTCAGACCGCGGGAAACGTGGGCGGACACAGTCATGTCCCGCTCCTTGTCAATGGATTCGACTTCGCGACTCTCGCGACAGCAAGTTGAGCGCACCCCGCGGGCAACCTGCAAGCATCCGCTGATGCCGCGATCTGGTCGGTGGGTGTCGGAGTCCTCGCCAATTCCTGGACGGCTGACCCACTGGTGCCTGGACGTAGGGCGGGGGCCAACTTCCGGAGCCGCCTCGCTGTGGATGGGCATGGATTCGGGGCGCGGCAGTGTCGGTGGTCGATGGCAGAGTCTGCAGCATGACCACAGCCTCGGGTGGGCGCCGAAGACATCGTTTCGCCGATGGCCTCGCCAGGCTGCACCGAGAGGTGGACCAGCTCGCGGAGACGGCGCTGTGGTCGGCTGACGAGGATGAGACCGAGGCCCTATTGGTCGCTGTTTCTGCGCTGCGTGGCCGCGTGACGGAGCTCGAGCTGCGGGTTGCCGCGCACGCCGACCGGATCGAGCTCGGCGCGCGGCACGGTGCGACGAGCGCCGCGTGGTGGGGGCGGAAGTCATCGTCAACGCGGTCGACGCCCTGCCCGCCGATCTGGTCGAGCCTGAGCTGGTCGCGAAGGCGCGCGCCCAGTTGATCCACCACGCTCGGGACCACGACGCCAAGGCATTGCGCATCCTCGGCCGCCGCATCCTCGACGTGGTCGCCCCGGAGGTCGGTGAGGAGCACGAACGCCGTGTCCTGCTCCGTGAGGAGCGAGACGGCCGGGCGGCGGCGCGGTTCACGATGTTCGACGACGGGCATGGCCGGAGTCACGGTCGGTTCACCCTGCCGACGCTCCAGGCCGAGATGCTGCGCAAGACGTTGACGGCCCTGGCTTCTCCCAGACACGTGTCGGGCGACGCGGGCCCCAGTCAGCGTCCGATGCCGGAGCGGATGGGCCGGGCATTCATGGAGTACGTCGAGGCCTATCCGTCGGACCGCCTGCCGGATGCCGGGGGAGTGCCTGCGAGCCTCGTCGTCACCGTGTCCCTCGAGTCACTCCTCAGCGGCCTGGGTTCGGCCGAGCTCGACACCGGTGGCGTGATCTCCGCAGACGAGGCGCGCCGACTCGCGTGCCGGGCGGGCATCATCCCCGCCGTGCTCGGAGGGAAGTCCCAGGTCCTCGACGTAGGCCGTGCCCGTCGGCTCCACACCCGCGCCCAGCGCCTGGCCCTGGGCGTCCGTGACCGTGGGTGCACCGCCGAGGGCTGCGACTGGCCACCCGGCATGTGCCATGCGCACCACGACACGGCGTGGTCGCGCGGTGGCGCCACGAGCGTCGACAACGGGCGTCTGCTGTGCCCACGACACCACGCTCGTGCCCACGACCCTGCGTTCACGATGGCGAAGCGTCCCGGCGGGAAGGTCGTGTTCACCAGGCGCACGTGAGGGTGCCCTAGCACGAGTCTTGGGGCCCTCGCCCACTCGTCTACAGTGACGACCGCCCGAAGGTCACTTCTGAGCGCCGGTGTGGTTTCGTCCCACGTACTGGGCCAGCCGGCTCTCAATCAGCCCGGCCAACTCGTCTCTACTGTGAAAAGTGTCTCGAGACGCGTCCATGGCAGCCAGGATCTGGAGCTCGATGGAAAGCGCCTCGCGTGCTTTTTGGTTCGGCTGGAACCTCTGGGCGAGCAGCGGGATCGAGGGCCCCGCCATGGCACCGATGATGGCCGTCAAGGTGCCGATGGCGGCGGTGGCCCAAACGGAAACGTCCATGCTAGAGAGTAGGGCGACATGCCGACCGCGATCGAGTACGCCGCTGACCTCGTCGCCTCGGTGCGTGATGATCCGGCAGGGCGGTTGGCGTTGATGGGGTCTCTGTATGAGGCGGAGCCCGGTCGGCCCGAGCTGCATCTGCCGTACCGCCGGGCGGCACTGGGGTTCATGGGTTGGCAGCTGCGTCGCGGGCTCCTCGAGCCCCTGGATGGCGAGGTGCCCGGCAGTCCCTGGTGGCGGGCAGTGAACGAGCCGCTGCTCCGAGACACCGCGGAGGCGCGCGCACACGTGCTGGGCCTGACCGGCCCGATGTCGTCATGGAGCGCCACCTGCTGCCTGGAGTTCGCCCAGCAGCCGTCGGCCAGGAGGTGGTACCGGGCTCACAACGCAAGCATCGTGGCGGCGTACCTCGATCACCGGGAGCTGGCCGAGTCCGAGACGCACCCCGAGCGCTTCTTCCTCAACCTGATCCTGGTCCGGGTCCTCTTCGCGCACGCCCTCGTCGCAGCACCCCGGCTGGCGCTGAGCTGGCTGGGGCCCTTCGGCCCCGTCCTGGGCGACCCGCGGCTCACGATCACCAGCATCTTCGTCTCGCTCTCGCGGGTAATGCCCGACCGTTACCCGTTGACCAGAGACCTTCAGTGGTACATCGACAACGAGCACGGGTTCGGGCGGATCCTCGACCTGGGCATGATCCAGCCACGGCTCGGGGTCCTCTACTCCTGGTCCGCAGCCGAGCTGTCGATTCCTGAGCTCACCACCCTGATCCAGGGCGGTGTGCCCACCTACTCGTGGGACGCCACCGATGTGGCGCCATGGAGCCCGGCGACGAGCAGGTTCACCCGGGCGGTGCGATCGGCGCTTCCCGCACCAGGACGAGGTACGGCGGCTCAGTAGATCACGGCACAGCTCGACATCCGGACCTCACCGCTGGTGCAGCGGTCGGCGCCGTCGTCACCACGGATGGAGTCCGAGCCCGCGCCACCGTCGAGAGTGTCGGCCGCCGCGCCACCGGAGATGTCGTCGTTGCCGCCACCGCCATCGACCGTGTCGGCTCCGTCGCCGCCCTTGATCACGTCCGGGTGCTCGCCACCGCAGAGCGTGTCGTTGCCTCCGAGACCGGCGATCTGGTCGACCCCGGCGAGCCCGTGGATCACGTCGGCGCCCGCAGTCCCCCGGATCACGTTGTTGGCCGCGGTTCCTACGATCGTGGGTGTCTTGCCCTGGCACTGGGGCACGCCCACGGAGTAGGGACAGGTCTGGCTCCGTGAGTTCCCGGCCCTGTCTGTGGCTGTGAGCACGGCGGAGTGCGTGCCGGCGACCGCTGTCGAGACCAGCCTGCTGATCGAGACCGACGGCGGGCCGGAGAGCGAGTCGGTCACGGTCGCGCTGACGGTCGCGATCGACTGTCCGAGCTCGAAGGTCGGGGTGGGGCCGCACGTGATGGTCGGCGGGGTGGCGTCGCGCTTCACGGTGACCGATCCGGACCCTTGGCCGCCCGCCGAGGTCGCTGTGCACGCGTACGCCGTTCCGGCGGAGTCCGCTGACAGCGTCGACGGGTCACAACCGACGCGTGCGGTGATCGGCGACTCGGCGTCGGTCACGGCCCAGCTCACGGAGACGTCTGAGCGGTAGCAACCGTTGTTGCCCAGCGTCCCCGTGTCCGTGGGCGCGACGACTGGCGCCGTGTAGTCAACGCCCGCGGGGCGCCAGAGGAACACCCCACGAGCCGAGCTGGCCGCATCGGCGGCGGTGCCGAGCCCGATGCTCCCGGTGCGGGGTACCCGCAAGCGAGTGGGAGTAGGCGGCGAACCCGCCGAGGGGGAGATCCGACGCTGCGTCCTTCGACGCCGTCCACCCACTTGTCGAGACCGAGGTGGAGTACGTGGTGGAGACGGACGTCGTCCACCTCATCACTCCGAGAAAGCTCATGGATGCCCAGAACCCGGTGATGCCTGTCACTACCGGGGGATCGGCCGTCGTGAGCCCTGGTGCATGGTCGTCCAGCAGGTCACGGACCTGGCCCGCCGTGGCCCAGGTCCAGCCCGTGAGGTTGCGGCCGCGGACCGTCACCTACCGAAAGCAGGGCGCCGACGAACACGGCGACGAGCGAGAAACGCACAGACCAGTGACGCAGAGCGACCTCCAAGGGCCGACGTAGATCGCGCTCCCGAGGCGGACAGAAATCACGGTCCACCCCGCGGGGACCGGTTGTCTATGGCACATTTGTAGGAGCACCTGCGTGGCGATACCTAGGATCACTTCGTGACTTCGCATCGCGACATCGACGTGATCGTCTTCGACGTTCTCGGAACCATGGTCGATGAGCCCAGCGGGATCAGACGCGGCCTCCGAGCACTGCTCCCAGGCGTTGACGACGCGAGGACAAGCGAGCTCCTCGAGGTGTGGCGCAGGCACGTCGATGAGCAACAACGGGAGGTTCTCGCGGGCCGTCGCCCCTACGCCAGCAGCACAGTCATCGATCTCGAGGCCGCGACCCGCGCCGCTGCAGAGGCCGACATCAGCGACCCGGACGCGGTTCGTTCGTTGGCGGCCTCCGGGCAGCGGCTGGAACCGTGGTCGGACTCTGTCGCGGCGCTGGAGCGGATCGCCTCCCGCTTCCCGGTGGTCGGCTTGTCGAACGCCAGCCGCTCGGCGCTCACCCGCATCAGCGCACACGCCGGGCTTCGCTGGCACCAGGTGCTCTCGGCCGAAGATGCGCACAGCTACAAGCCCGATCCCGATGTGTACCGGCTCGCGATCACCAACGCGGGCTGCTCGCCGGACCGCCTGCTCATGGTCGCCGCCCATGCCTGGGACCTTCGAGGTGCGCAGGCTGTCGGCCTGAGGACTGCCTATGTCGAGCGTCCCGTCGGGGACCCTCCCAGTGCGACGGACTCATTTGATCTGGAGGCAAAGAGCCTCGATGACCTGGCCCTAGATCTCGCTGTGACCGCGGGGAGGTGACGTGACCGACGACCCATTCGACCGGGATTCCTGGGAGCGACGCTGGGCGCAGGCCTTGCGCGATCACCCGGAACAGGTTGCGAATCGCCCGCCGAACGCTCATCTGGTCGCGGAGACCGACGGCCTGCCACCGGGCCGCGCTCTCGACGCCGGATGCGGTCACGGCGCCGAGGCGATGTGGCTGGCCGCGTCCGGATGGCAGGTCACTGCGGTCGACTTCTCCGTGACCGCGCTCGAGCACGCCCGCTCGACGGCTCGGCGGGTCGGGGCGGACGTGGCCGAGCGCATCGAGTGGGTTGAGGGTGACCTCGGGAGCTGGATGCCGTCGCCGCGGCAATTCGACCTGGTCAGCTGTCTTTACGTCCACGTCACCGGATCGGTGGGCGAGATGGTGAATCGGCTCGCCGCCGGCGTCGCGCCCGGCGGGACCCTGTTCATGGTCGGCCACCTTCCGGTGGATCCGGCGACCGGTGAACCAACGCCCGCTGCGGGTCAGGTCCAGGTGACTGTTGAGGAAGCCGTCAAGGCTCTCGACGCGCGCGACTGGCAGATCGTTCTTGCCGAGGAGCGGCGCCGTGCCGAGCCCGGCGCCGGAGCCGATGCGGTGGTGCTGGCGGTCCTGCGGCGATAGCCCGGTGCTGCGCCGCCCCGCGGCAGTCATGCAAGGATCAGCGGGATCGCGGCGGCCGAACAGCTCCAACCGCTGTTCCTCACCCGGACCGCGCTGTCGCTCTAGGAGGGGTTTGGTGACTCGTGAGGCATTCGTCCAGCGAATGAGCGACTCGACCCTCGGCGCGTTCGACATCGCTTCGACGTACCTGGGAGTGAAGCTGGGGTTCTACCGGTCACTTGCTGATGACGGGCCGGCCACGGCCACCGAGCTGGCTGGGCGGACCGGCACCAACGAGCGGCTCGTGCGCGAGTGGCTCGAGCAGCAGGGTGCCACCGAGCTGTTGACGACGACCAACGATGGCGGCGACTGGCGGTTCGGGCTGCCGCCCGAGCATGCCGACGTACTGCTCGATCCCGACGCGCTGGACGGCGTCGCGGGCCCCGCACTGTCGCTGATCGCCGACCTGGCGCAGGTGCCGCGACTGGTCGAGTCGTTTCGCACGGGGGAAGGCATCCCGTACGCCGACTACGGCCCGGACGTGGCCGAGGGTCAGGCGAGGGGCACCCGGCCGGTCTACCGGGCCGAGATCGGGAGCTGGTTCGCCGCCGTCCCGGACCTGGCGGAGCGACTCGCGGACGGCAGCGCCCGGGTGCTGGACATCGGCTGTGGCCTCGGCTGGTCGAGCGTCAGCATCGCGCACGCGTATCCGGGAGTGACGGTCGACGGCGTCGATCTCGATCCCGGCTCGATCGAGGCCGCCCGGCGGTGTGGCCGTGGCCGAGGGAGTGACGGACCGGGTGACCTTCGAGGTCCGGGACGCAGCAACCCTCGCCGGCGCCGGCTATGACGTGGCGACGATGTTCGAGATGCTGCACGACCTCACCCGGCCGGTGGAGGCACTCCGCATCGCCCGGCACGTCCTGCGCCCGGGCGGGGTCGTCCTGGTCGCCGACGAGCCTGTGCGGTGACGCGTACGCCGGACCGGCCGACGAGGACGAGCGGCTGTACCACGGCTGGAGCCTGCTGCACTGTCTGCCAGCAAGCATGACCGAGCCCGGCTCAGCCGCCACCGGCACGCTCATCCGCCCCGACACGGTCCGGCACTACGCGCGCGAAGCCGGGTTCGGCACCGTCGAGGTACTCCCGGTCGACAGCGTCGCCTTCCGCCTGTACCTGCTGCGACCCTGATGCCCAGGGCATGACCTCCCGGGGACTCAGCCCTGCCCCTCGGCCTGCCGCGCCCGATAGGCCGCGACCGCGTTCCGGTTCCCGCACGTGGTGCTGCAGAAGCGACGGGAGCGGTTGCGGGAGAGGTCGAGCACCAGACCCTCGCAGTCGTCGTCGGCGCAGATCCCCAGGCGTGACTGTTCGTCGGCGCGGATCACGTCCACCATCGCGAGCGCGGTCTCGACCGCGATCCGGGTGGCGTACGGCGCGTTGTCGTCGGTGGCGTGCAGGTGCCAGTCCTGCTGGTCATGGCGGACCAGCCGGGGCACTGCCTGGTGCTCGGCCAGCATCCGGTTCACGATCTCCACTGCCTCGTCCCGCTCGGCTGTGAGCAGGCTCCGCAGCGGTGCCCGGAGCGCCCGCACCGCCGCGAGCTCCGTCTGGTCCCGGGTCCGCGAGCCGCTGTACCCGTGCTCGGCGTAGAACTCGTCCAACTCCTCCAGTGACGTCATCGTGTCCGGAGCCACGGCGCTGTTCACCAGCGCCACCGCGGACTGGAGCGAACACTCAGTGTCATGAGTGAAGATCATGTTGACACCTTACACGAGCCTGGCGTAGTGTCATCTGTCATGACGACTATGGCTCATGACAGGGTGGCGACGGCGGGTCGTGCCCGCACGGCGAGCGGGCTGGGGTTCGCCCTGGTCTCCGCAGTGACGTTCGGCCTGTCCGGAGCGCTGGCGCGCCCCCTGATGGAGGCCGGCTGGAGCGCCGGTGCCGTCGTCCTCATCCGCGTCGGCCTCGCTGCGGTGATCGTGGCGCCGTTCGGGGTCCGCGCGCTGCGCGGCCGCTGGCACCTGCTCCGCAAGAATGCGGGGCTCATCATCGGCTTCGGGGTGTTGGCCGTCGCGGGGGCCCAGTTCTGCTACTTCTCCGCGGTCCAGCACATGCAGGTCGGCCCGGCGCTTCTCATCGAGTACACCGCGCCCGCCGCCGTGGTCGTCTGGCTCTGGCTTCGTCAGGGTCAGCGCCCGGGTCCGATCACCCTGGTCGGCGCTGGGCTGGCGGCGCTCGGGCTGGTGCTCGTCCTCGACCTGCTGTCGGGTGCCGACCTGAGCATTCCGGGCGTGCTGTGGGCGTTGGCCGCCATGGTGGGCGCCGCTTCCTACTTCATCATCTCGGCGGACGAGAGCAACGGGCTTCCTCCGCTGACACTTGCCGCCGGTGGGCTCGTCACGGGTACGGCGGCACTCGGCCTGCTCGGGCTGTTCGGTCTCCTCCCCATGCGGGCCGCGGATGCGTCCGTGACGTACGCGGGTCACACGGTCGACTGGTGGGTGCCGCTCGCGCTGCTCGGAGTGGTGACCGCGGCGATCGCCTACACCTCCGGGATCGCGGGCATCCGCCGGCTCGGGTCGCGGGTCGCGTCCTTCGTCGCGCTGACCGAGGTGCTGGCCGGCGTGGCCTGGGCGTGGGTGCTGCTCAGCGAGCTTCCGGGGCCGGTCCAGCTCGTCGGTGGCCTGCTGATCCTGGCCGGCGTCGTTGCGGTCAAGCTCGGCGAGCGGGAGACGTCACACGCGGGAGCCTGATCCCAGAAAGTTGTCGTCCGGGTTCAACAAATGCGCCCTCCGGGGCGTCATTCGTGCATGGATGTGGGCGTGACCGACTCCCGGGCGGAGGACTCTCCGACGGCCACCGCGCTCAACTTCGACGAGTGGGTCGAGGGCAGGGTGGCTGCCCTGCTGCGCTTCGCCTACGTGGTCACGGGCTCCCAACACGCGGCCGAGGACGCCGTCCAGACCGCCCTGACCCGGGCGTGCGAGAAGTGGTCGAGGATCAGACGGGCCGACGATCCGGACGCCTACGTGCGGCGGATGATCGTCAACGCGCACGTGTCCGGGTGGCGGGGCTGGGGGCGTCGTCAGGTGGCCGTTGCCGACGTGCGGGCGCACGCACCCGGGGCCGACCACGCGGAGATGGTCGCCGGCGCAGACGCCGTCTGGCGGATGTGCCTCGAGCTGCCGCGACGGCAGCGAGCGGCGCTCGCGCTCCGCTACTACGAGGACCTGGACTATCCCGAGATCGCCCGAGTCCTCGGCTGTGCCGAGGCGACCGCTCGCTCCCACGTCCACCGCGCGCTCACCACGTTGCGGGCGCGCATGGATCGTCAGGAGGGGACCGATGGATGAGCAGGACCGAGAGCGCGATGTCGAGCGGATGGTGCGCTCCGGATTCGAACGCGCAGCCGACGCGAGGCGGACACCTCGGCGCCGGTCGTCGCGCGCGCGCTGGCTGCGGCTCGGAGGCGGCACGGTGCGAAGGTGATCGGGGCCGCCGTCGCGGCAGTGGCCGCGGTAGCGGTGGCCGGCGTGGTCCTGGACCGTTCACTGACGAACGACGGTGCCGAGCCGCCCAGCGCCGACCGCCCGTCGGAGACGACGGACGCGGTCACCGGCTGGCGCACGGAGTACTGGCGGGACCTGCAGGTCGACGTGCCCGCCGACTGGGGCTACGGCGGTAGCCCGATCGACTACGAGGGCAGGGATGACGTGGCGTGCTATCCCACGGCGATGGTCTCGGCCGGTGGCGAGAAGCTGCGCCAGGACGACCCGACCCTGTCGTACGTCGGACGCCCGATAGCGCTGACCGACGTGTGTGTCGTCTATCCCTTCCTGGAGAACAGCCCGGACGACGGGCCCCCCGAGGCGCCGTACCTCTGGTTCGACGCCCCGATCGAGCCGGGCACGGAAGAGCTGGGGGACGGCTGGGTGCAGGAGACTGTCGAGGTCATGGGCAGCAGGCTCACCGTGGTGACACAGGACCCGCGGCTGCGCCGACAGATCCTCGCCTCGGCCAACGGCGGTGAGACCTGCTCCGCCGAGGTTTCCCTGGACGGCCCGCTCCCCGGCGGCGACCCGGATCCGGACGCCGGACCCGCGACCTCGATGGTCGTTTGCGCCTATGGCACCGGAGCCTCGGGCCGCGACCAGGCACGCCTCTCCTACGCGGCCCGGCTGGGGGCGACCGCGACCACCCGGTACGTCGCCTCGCTGGCTGGCGCCGGCGCTCCCCGGGACCAGTGCCCCACCATCGACTACAGCGAGTCGGAGTGGGTGGTCCTCGAACTGCGGGATGCCGTGGACCGACTGGCCGCTCGACACGTGATTCACTTCGCTTGCGCGAGCATCGACCTGGACGCGCGCACCTTGCCGGGGATCCTCGAGACCATCCCGCTGACCCCGGAACGGGTCCGACCGTGGGCTGTCGGAGGGATTCCGGCCGTGATCTACGGTCCGAGCGGTGGCAAGGGCGCGATGCTCGACTCCTTCATCGATCCTCAGGCTTGACTAGCGGGCATCCTGTCTTCGCACGAACACCTCGCGGGTGAGCATCAGGATCGCGGCGGCGGTTGGGATTGCCAGCAGGGCGCCGACGACGCCCAACAGGGCGGCGCCGACCAGGGCGGCGATCACCGTGACAGCGCCTGGGATGTCGACCGACTTCGACATCACCCGCGGGTAGATCGCGTAGTTCTCCACCTGCTGGTAGATCAGGTAGAAGATCACGCAGGCGACGCCGATCTTCCAGTCCTCCGCGAACCCGATGGCGCTCACGATCACCGCGCCGATGGTGGCGCCGATCATCGGGATCACGTCGAGCAGGAAGACCACGAACGCGAGCGCCACGGCGTACTCACCGAGCCCGACGATGAACAGGAAGATCAGTGAGGTGACGCCGGCGCACGTGGCGATGACGAAGGCGCCGGAGACATAGCCCCCGACACTGCGCAACACCCGGTCGCCGAGCTTGGTGACCCGGTCCCGACGTGACGTGGGGGCGAGTCGGTAGAGCGCCGACTTCGTGGTGTCGAGCGAGGTCAGGAAGTAGATCGTCAGCACCACGACGATGAAGGTGTTCAGGACGGCCGACAGCACGGCCAGGCCGACCCCGAGGACGCCTCCGAACACACTGGATGCGTAGTCACCCTTCGCGACGTAGTCCTCGGCGCGCTGGATGATGTCGTACTTGTCGTCCAGCTCCTGGACCCGGTCGTTCCGCTTGAGCTCGTCGAACCAGCGTGGGGCGTTGTCGGTCAGCGCCGCGACCTGGTCACTGATCACGGGCACGATGGCCAGGATGAACAGCGCGAGCACGGTCAGGAACATGGCGATCACGGCCAGGACGGCGTAGCCACGCTTCAGGCCGCGTCGGACGAGGAACTCGACGACCGGGTTGAGCCCCGCCGCGAGGAACATCGCCACGACGATCAGGACGAGCGATCGAGCTTGATCGCGAGCAGCTGGCTGCCCAGCCAGAAGGCCAGGAGCGCCCCCAGGCCGCCGAAGAACCCGATGTAGAACGGCGAGTGGCGCGGGAACGGGTCTCCCGGCTCACCGAGGTCGTCGTGGCGATGCGGCGGGGTTGCCGCGTCCTCCTCGACCGGCGACTCTCCGGCGCGGGTTGCCTCTTCGTCGGCAGCCTTGTCCTTGCTCAACTCTTCTCGTCCTCGCCGAACCCGGCGACGACGTCACGCAAGGTGCTGAGCTGCGCCGCGATGGCGTCGCGCCGCTTCGTCATCCGGTCGATCTCGGCCTTGACGCCGGCCAGCTCACGCTCGGCCTCGGCGTTGCCCGACGAGGTGACGGCCTCGGCCTGGGTGCGGGCCGAGGCAACGATCTGCTCGGCCTCCCGGCGCGCACGGGTCAGCAGCGCCTCGGACTCCGACTGCGCCTGCTGCCGGTGGGCGGTGGCCTGGCCGATCGCGTCCCGGGCCCGCTGTTCGGCGGCCGTCGGCGCGCTCCTCGGCCTCGACGACGAGCCGCTTCGTCTCGTCGGTCGCGCTCGTGTGGTGGTCGGTCGCCTCCTTGGCCAGCCGCTCCTTCTCCACGGCCAGCGTTCGGCGGGCCTCCTGGACCTCGCGGTCGGCTGCTGCTCGGGCCTGCTCCGCCTCGCGCTTCGCCGTGGTGCGCAGGTCGTTGGCCTCCTGCTGGGCCGCGAGCCGGACCTGGTCGGACTCCCGCTTGGCCGAGGCCATCAGGTCCTCGGCCTCCGACGCGGCCATCGCCCGCTCCTGCTCGGCGTCCTTGAGGGTTCGGTTGCGGGTCTCGTCGAGCTCCTGGAGCTGCACGAGGCGCATGTCCTCCGCCTCGCGGCTCGCGTCGGCCCGGATCGCCTTCGCATCGCGGGTCGCCTGCTCCCGGATCTCCACCGCGTCCTGCTCGGCCGCCGTGCGTACGTCGGACGCCTCCTCCTCCGCCAGGCGCAGCATGGCCGAGGCCCGCCCGCCGAGGCCGGCGTACGACGGACTCTGGTTCTCGGCGAGCTGCTGCTTCGCCTCTGCCAGCTGGCCCTCGAGGGCCAGGACGCGCTTCTCGGACTCGGTGAGGCTGGTGCTCAGCCCGGACTTCTCCTGGGTGAGCTGGCGGACCCGGGAGTCCACGGCGTCCTTGTCGTAGCCACCTCGTCGGACGACCGGGAAGCCGGGCGCAGCCGCCGGCATCGCGGGCGGCGGGATCGGGCGCGAGGGCGGAGGGGTCGACTGCGCGGGCGCTGGCGTCGGCGTCGCGGGAGATGGCGCGGGCGTAGGCGGTGCGGACGTCGGCTGAGCGGGCGTCGGCGGTGCGGACGTAGGCGGTGGGGACGCAGGCGCGGGCGGGGCCGCCGCTGCGGGCGTCGCCGGCATCGCCTGGGTGTCGTCTCCCGCGGGCGAGGCCGGCCGCGCGGCCCGCTTGCCCCGGGATGGCGTTGACCGGGGTGCGGTCGGCGCGGGCGCGTCCGGGCCGGCCGGAGGCTTGGTTCCACCCTGCTTCTTCACTGCGGGCATCACCTGGGTCTTCTCCTGGTCGACCTCGGACTCCTCGGCGGCCCGATCGGCGGTGTCGCCGTTGGCCTCGTCCGGCTCGTCGTCGAAGATGGACAGGCCCTGGTCGCTCATGGTGGTGCTACCTCTTCCCGATCGTGTGCAGCGTCGGCCACCAGTGTCGCCGATCGATGGTCAACAACCCACCCCGGCCCGCTGATTGACCACCCGACGGACGACGGTGAGCCGGGCGGGACGCTCAGACGCCGCGGAAGCGGTTGATCGCCTCGAGGTGGGTGGCGCGCATCTCCTCATCACGCACGCCGAGGCCCTCCTCCGGGGCCAGGCAGAGCACGCCGACCTTGCCCTGGTGGGCGTTCCTGTGCACGTCGAGTGCGGCCTGGCCGACGTCGTCCATTCCGTAGGTCCGAGACAGGGTGGGATGGATCATGCCCTTGGCGATCAGCCGGTTGGCCTCCCACGACTCGCGGTAGTTGGCGAAGTGCGATCCGATGATCCGCTTGAGGTTCATCCAGAGGTAGCGGTTGTCGTACTGGTGCAGGTAGCCGCTGGTGGAGGCGCAGGTCACGATCGTGCCGCCCTTGCGGGCCGCGAAGACCGAGGCGCCGAACGTCTCGCGACCGGGATGCTCGAAGACGATGTCCACGTCCTCGCCCCCGGTGAGCTCGCGGATCCTGGCGCCCAGCCGGCGCCACTCCTTCTGGTCCTGGGTGTGCTCGTCCTTCCAGAACTTCCAGCCCTCGTCGGACCGGTTGAGGATCAGCTCCGCGCCCATCCGGCGGCAGATCTCGGCCTTCTCCTCGCTGGAGACCACGCACACCGGGGTGGCGCCACCGTTGAGGGCGTACTGCGTCGCGAAGCCACCCAGGCCCCCAGAAGCCCCCCAGATCAGGACATTGTCGCCCTGCTTCATCCCCGCGCCGTTGCGGCTGACCAGCTGGCGGTACGCCGTGGAGTTGACCAGGCCGGGGGAGGCGGCCTCCTCCCACGTGAGGTGGCCGGGCTTGGGCATCAGCTGGTTGGACTTGACCAGGGCGATGTGGGCCAACCCGCCGAAGTTGGTCTCGAACCCCCAGATCCGCTGCTCGGGGTCGAGCATGGTGTCGTTGTGGCCTTCGTGCATCTCGAGCTCCACGGACAGGCAGTGGGCGACCACCTCGTCACCGGGTGTCCACGAATGGACCCCCACCCCCGTGCGGAGGACCACACCGGCCAGGTCGGAGCCCACGACGTGGTAGGGCAGGTCGTGCCGCTCGGCAAGGGGTGACAGTCGGCCGTAGCGCTCGAGGAAGCCGAAGGTCGGGACCGGCTCGAAGATCGAGGTCCACACGGTGTTGTAGTTGATGGCGCTCGCCATCACCGCCACGTAGGCCTCGCCCGGGCCGAGCTCGGGCAGCGCGACGTCCTCGAGGTGCAGGGACTTGCGCGGGTCCTTGTCGGCGCTGTCCACGCCTTCGAACAGGTCGACCTCGTCCTTGTGGACGGTGACCGCCCGGTAGGACTCGGGCAGGTCGAGGTTCGCGAAGTCCTCGCTGCCGGTGTCTCCGGCGAGGATGGCGTCGAGGATGTGCTGCACGTCTGCTCCTGGTTTCGGGCCGTCTTCGGTGGTCGAGCCTGTGCTCCGGTGGTCGAGCCTGTCGAGACTCAGATTACCGATGGGTAACGAGCGGTGGGGGTCTGGTGTCACGGGGTGGCCGGTTCCACCAGCTCGATGAGGACGCCGCCGGCGTCCTTGGGGTGGACGAAGTTGACCCGCGAGCCGGACGTCCCGCGCCTCGGGGCGTCGTACAGCAGCCGGAGGCCGCGGTCGCGCAGGATCGCGCTCACCTGCTCGACGTCGGTGACCCGGTAGGCCAACTGCTGGATCCCCGGGCCGGAGCGGTCCAGGAACGTCGCGATCGTGGAGTCGGGGGAGAGGGGCGCGAGCAGCTGGATGCACGAGTCGGAGTCACCGACCGCCAACATCGCCTCCCGGACTCCCTGGTCCTCGTTGGTCTCCTCGTGGGCGACGTGCAGGCCGAAGGTGTCGTGGTAGAACGCGATGGCCTCGTCGAGGTCGGGCACGGCGATCCCGACGTGGTCGATCGCGGTGAACAGGTGCTCGGGGACGGTGTCGTCCAGGGGGCCAGAGCTCATGGCGCACATGGTCGTACGAACCCCCGGCCGCGCGCGAGTGCGTGTGAGGTTTGACTCAAGCCCGGCCCCCTGCCGCCTGCCGAGGCGGGTGGGTAGGCTCGAAGTCATCACCACTCCGGGGCACGCCCCGTGGACCCCGAGCACGTGCAGGAGGCACCATGTCCGGCTCCGTTGGATCGAGTTCTGTCATCGTCGCGGGGGCCCGTACCCCGATCGGCCGGCTGCTCGGCGGCCTGAAGGACAAGTCCGCCGCAGACCTCGGAGGGGTCGCCATCAAGGGCGCCCTGGAGAAGGCGGGGGTCGCCAGCGACCAGGTCGACTACGTGATCATGGGCCAGGTCATCCTGGCCGGCGCCGGGCAGAACCCCGCGCGCAGCGCGGCGGTGGCCGCGGGTATCCCGATGACGGTCCCGTCCATCACGATCAACAAGGTGTGCCTGTCCGGCATCAACGCCATCGCCCTTGCCGATCAGCTGATCCGGGCCGGGGAGCACGAGATCGTCGTCGCGGGCGGCATGGAGTCCATGACCAACGCGCCGCATCTGCTGCCCAAGTCCCGCGAGGGCTTCAAGTACGGCGACGTCACGGTCGTCGACTCGATGGCCTACGACGCCCTGTTCGACCAGGTGACGTCGCAGGCGATGGGCTTGCTGACCGAGGACTGCAACGCAGCGGCCGCCAACCTGACCCGCGAGGAGCAGGACGAGTTCGCCGCCAACTCGCACCAGAAGGCCGCGGAGGCATGGAAGAACGGTCTCTTCGACGACGAGGTGGTGCCGGTCGAGATCCCGCAGCGCAAGGGGGACCCGGTGCTCGTGTCCCAGGACGAAGGGGTCCGCGGCGACACCACGGCGGAGTCGCTCGGCAAGCTGCGCCCGGCGTTCAGCAAGGACGGCACCATCACGGCCGGCTCCTCTTCCCAGATCTCCGACGGCGCAGCGGCTGTCGTCGTGATGAGCAAGGCGAAGGCCGAGGAGCTCGGCCTCGAGTGGCTGGCCGAGATCGGCGCGCACGGACAAGTCGCCGGCCCCGACTCCACGCTCCAGCTGCAGCCGGCGAACGCGACGGCCAAGGCCTGCGAGAAGGAAGGCATCACCCCGGCCGATCTCGACCTGGTGGAGTTCAACGAGGCCTTCGCCGCCGTGGGCATCTCCGCCGCACGCGAGCTCGGTCTCCCCGACGAGAAGGTCAATGTCAACGGCGGTGCCATCGCCCTCGGCCACCCGGTGGGGATGTCGGGCACCCGGATCGTGCTGCACCTCGCGCTGGAGCTGAAGCGTCGCGGTGGTGGCACCGGCGCCGCCGCGCTCTGTGGTGGCGGCGGCCAGGGCGACGCCCTGATCGTCCGCGTTCCGTAGTCGGTGGGCCGCAGGTCCTCCGGCGACGTCCCGGAGCTGGTCGCACGTGCCCGTGACGGCAACCCGCGGGCAGTGGCCCGGCTGATCTCGCTGGTCGAGGACGAGTCCCCGCTGCTGCGCGAGGTGATGGCTGCCCTGACGCCGCACGCGGGTCACGCCCAGGTGGTGGGCGTGACCGGGTCGCCGGGAGTGGGCAAGTCCACGTCCACGTCCGCGCTGGTCACCCACTTGCGCAAGGCCGGGAAGCGAGTAGGGGTGCTCGCCGTGGACCCGTCCTCGCCGTTCTCCGGCGGTGCCTTGCTGGGAGACCGGGTCCGGATGCAGGACCACGCCCTCGATCCGAAGGTCTACATCCGGTCGATGGCCTCCCGCGGTCACCTCGGCGGACTCGCCTGGACGACGCCGCAGGCGCTGCGGGTGCTCGACGCGGCCGGCTGCGACGTGATCCTGGTGGAGACGGTGGGAGTCGGCCAGAGCGAGGTGGAGATCGCCGGTCTGGCGGACACCACCATGGTGCTGCTGGCACCTGGCATGGGCGACGGCATCCAGGCTGCCAAGGCCGGCATCCTCGAGATCGGCGACATCTACGTGGTCAACAAGGCCGACCGGGACGGTGCCGACCAGGTCCGTCGCGACCTCCGTTCCATGCTGGCGCTGGGTGAGCGGCCCGAGGGCTGGTGGAAGCCACCGATCGTCAAGACCGTGGCGTCCACGGGGCTGGGGCTCGACGAGGTGGTCGTCGAGATCGACAGGCACCGCGCGTGGCTCGAGGAGTCCGGCGAGCTGGAGGCCCGTCGTACCCGGCGAGCGCGGGACGAGATCGAGGCCCTGGCGGTGACAGCGTTGCGCGCGCGCTGGGGGGACGTCCACGGACGCTCGGAGCTGGACGACCTGGCGGCCGCCGTCGTGGCCGGGGACTCCGACCCGTACGCCGCCGCGGACACGCTCCTGGATGCCTTCACTGAGTGATTGCCGCCGGTGGCGTGCCGGGTCGGGCGCGCCTCTCGCGTCCCGACGTCCGCACCTGTTAGACATATTTCGACCCATGCTTCCCCCGGGCAAGGACGGAGTTGTTTCGCGATGAACGCCAAGAAGGCGGTACTCGCTGTCGTGGTCGTGTTCCTCGGATTCTGGATGTTCACCGACCCCAACGGGCTCGCGCAGGCGGCCAAGGACGGCGCCAGCCAGGCCTGGACGCTGGCCGAGCAGCTCTTCAGCGCGATCATCGACTTCGTCGGCGCCCTGAGCTGAGTGCCTCCATGTCGAGGGGGACAGTGCTGAGCCGGACCGGGCCATGAGCCTCATCAGGTCGCTGGGCGACCCGAACATCGCCAAGCACCTGCTCCGCGAGGAGGGCGAGGTCATCGTCGACGAGGTGATGCAGCACTGGGCCGCCTACGTCCGGCCGATCATCGAGGCGGTGCTCGGGCTCGGCCTCCTGGCGTCGTCGCCGTTCGTCCGGGTCGAGCTGGGCGGGGTGGTGCTCGTGCTCGCGTTCGGGCTGCTGCTGCACGCCGCGTGGGGAACCCTCCGCGAGCACCGGGACCGCTTCGTGGTCACCAACATGCGAGTGTTCCGAGTCCACGGAGTTCTTGCCCAACACCTTGCGACGATGCCGCTGAGCCGGATCCTGGACATCACCGTGGTCAAGCCCGTGGTCGGCCGGATCTGCGGATACGGCCACTTCGTCTTCGAGTCCGCCGCCCAGGAGCAGGGGTTGCGCGACATCAGGTACGTCGGCCGCCCCGACGTGCGGGACCTGGCCATCCAGCGTGTGGTCCAGCGCTCGGGCCTGCGTGGCCCGCGCGTGGTCAACTGACGTCGGCGCACCCGGATAGGGTTCCCGCATGCCCACCGGTGCCCGGCTGCCGTTCGACCCGATCGACGAGGCGGCTCGGCAGTGGGGGCAGCGCTGGGAAGCCGTGCCGGCGATGCACGCCGTCACGTCGCTGATGCGGGTCCAGCAGCTCGTGATCGGCCAGCTGGACGCGATCTTGAAGCCGCACGGTCTGACCTTCGCCCGCTACGAAGCGCTCGTGCTCCTGGTGTTCTCGTCCCGGGGCGCACTGCCACTGGGCAAGATGGGAGAGCGGCTCCAGGTGCATCCCACCTCGGTCACCTCGATCGTGCACCGGCTCGAGGCCGCCCGGCTGGTCCGGCGTCAGCCACATCCCGACGACGGCCGCGCGGTGCTCGCCGAGATCACCGACCGCGGGCGCGCGCTCGTCGAGACCGCGACCCGTGACCTGGTCGCCTCCGAGTTCGCCCTCGGCGCCCTCTCCGAGAGCCAGCTCGCCGCGCTGTCGGACCTGCTGACTCCCGTCCGCCGCGCCGCTGGCGACTTCTGACCCATGGCCGACCCGCCCCCGGCCCTCTCCCTGGAACCGCGCACGTGACCACCGCGGACGACGTACGACGCGTCGGGCTCGCCCTTCCGCGCACCTACGAGCGCATGGTCCGCGGGCGGTGGAAGCTCAGGGTCGGGCAGATCGTCTACGTCGCCTTCTCCCGGGACGAGCTGAGCATGGGCTTCGGCTTCCCCAAGGCCGAGCGCGACGGCTTGATCTCCTCCGACCCGGAGACCTTCTTCCTGCCGCCGACATCGGATCTGCGCTACCAGTGGGTGTGCGCGCACCTGTCGCGGCTCGATGACGAGGAGATGCGCGAGCTGGTGACCGACGCCTGGCGGATGTGCGTCCCGAAGATGCTGCACGAGCTCCCTGAGCTGCCGGCGCCGACCGCGGCCGCGTGGGCGGCGATCGACGACGGCGAGTGGGGAGAGCTGCGGGTGCTGCTCCATCCCTACGTGCAGTGGACCGACAGGACGGTGCGTCTGCGGGGAAGGAGCAAGGTCCTGGCGCACCTCCGGGAGCAGGCAACCGTCCGGCCACCGGCCGCGGTCGAGGTCCGAGACGGGCAGGTCTACCGCTGGACGCGGTGAGGCTCAGGCGCCGCTCTCGTGCCGCGCGTTGACGCGGAAGGTCCTGGCCGGGGACGCCCGCCGCGCCCTGCTCGCGAGGAACAGCACGGCGTTGCGGACGTCGCGCGTGGTGCCCGCGCGTGGGGCAAGGGTGCGGGTGAGCAGCGGCCCCGAGTTGCGGTCGATCTGGACCCGAAGCCCGGACTGCTGCGGCACGACCAGGAGCGCAGTCACGGTGTTGACGCGGACCCGACCGCGAGCCCAGTCGATCCCGAGCCGTTCGGTCAGTTCGGCCAGTTCGCCGCGGGCCTGCTCGCCGTGGGCCAGCTCGAACCATTGGTCGGTCCCCGGCGTGTTGACCACGAGCCGCCCGCGCGCTGGGTGCTCTGCCCGAGCCGGAAGCGCAGGCGGCTGGTGAACGCGAACGGCCCGATCAGGCCCAGCCTGGTGGCGTGGGCGAGGAACTGGTGCTCGGAGGGGTCCACGGTCGCCGGGATGTGGCCGAGGCGTTGTTGACGAGGACGTCGAGGTGCCCGATCCGGCCGGCGACCTCCGCGATGGAGTCGCGGTCGGTGAGCCGCAGCTGTTGGTACTCGAACCGGGAGAGATCAGCGTCGTAGTAGCCCGTGAGCGCCTGCCGGCCGGTGACCATGACCTTCGCGCCCGCGTCGGCGAAGGCATGGGCAAGGGTGAGCCCCAGACCGCGAGTGCCGCCCGTGACAAGACGCGGCGCCCCGAGAAGTCGTACGACGGGTCGGCCAACGCAAACTCCCTCTTCAGCGCGCCGTGCGGGTGGGGTGCGCTCATTCTGACACGACCCCCGGAGGGCTCCTCGACTGGCCGGATTTAGTTGGACGTCCTACTATTTGGTCATGGTCACCTCCACAGGCTCGACAGCCCGGCCGACCGGCCCGGTTCCCGAGGGTTCCGGCGCGCGCGATCCGCTGGCAGGCCCGCTACGAGAGCGTCCCGGGTCCGCGACGTCGACTTCACGACGCTGAGCGGGGTCGAGGTCGAGCCGGCCTACGGCACCGACGAGTCGGAGTGGCCAGGTGAGTTCCCGTTCACCCGCGGCCTCTACCCGACCGGCTACCGCGGCCGGACGTGGACGATCCGCCAGTTCGCCGGGTTCGGCAACGCGCAGCAGACCAACGAGCGCTACCGGATGATCCTCGGCCGTGGCGGCGGCGGCCTCTCGGTCGCCTTCGACATGCCGACCCTGATGGGCCGGGACTCCGACGACCCGATGAGCGCTCGGCGAGGTCGGGCACTGCGGGGTCGCGATCGACAGCGCCGCCGACATGGAGACCCTCTTCGACGGCATCGACCTCGGCGAGGTCACCACGTCGATGACGATCAGTGGCCCGGCGGTCCCGTGTTCTGCATGATGATCGTCGCCGCCGAGCGCGCCGGCGTCGACACCGGCAAGCTCAACGGCACCCTGCAGACCGACATCTTCAAGGAGTACATCGCCCAGAAGGAGTGGCTCTTCGGCCCGGAGCCCCACCTGCGCCTGATCGGCGACCTGATGGAGTACTGCGTCGAGGAGATCCCGGCGTACAAGCCGCTCTCGGTCTCCGGATACCACATCCGCGAGGCCGGCTCGACCGCGGCGCAGGAGCTCGCGTTCACCCTGGCCGACGGCTTCGGGTACGTCGAGCTCGGGCTCTCGCGCGGCCTCGACGTCGACGTGTTCGCGCCCGGTCTGTCGTTCTTCTTCGACGCCCACGTCGACTTCTTCGAGGAGATCGCGAAGTTCCGCGCCGCCCGCCGGATCTGGGCCCGCTGGATGCGTGACGTCTACGGCGCGAAGACAGAGAAGGCCCAGTCGCTGCGGTTCCACACCCAGACCGCCGGCGTCTCGCTGACCGCACAGCAGCCCTACAACAACGTCGTCCGCACCGGCATCGAGGCGCTCTCGGCGGTCCTCGGCGGCACGAACTCGCTGCACACGAACGCCCTGGACGAGACCCTCGCGCTGCCGAGCGAGCAGGCCGCCGAGATCGCATTGCGTACGCAGCAGGTGATCATGGAGGAGACCGGCGTGGTCAACGTCGCGGACCCGCTCGGGGGCTCGTGGTACGTCGAGGCGCTCACCGACCAGATCGAGGCCGAGGCCAACGTGATCTTCGACAAGGTCCTGGCCATGGGCGGCTCGACCCTGACCCACGCCGACACCGACGCGCTCGCCGAGCGGATGCGCTCCGCGACGGGTGCCGCCGATGCCGCCGAGTGGCCGATGACCCGCGGTCTGCTCCGGGGGATCGAGGACGGGTGGTTCATGTCCGAGATCGCAGAGGCGGCCTTCCAGTACCAGGTCGCACTCGAGAAGGGCGACAAGCGGATCGTGGGCGTCAACTGCCACGAGGAATCCGTCACCCATGACCTGGAGATCCTGCGGGTCAGCCACGAGGTGGAGCTCGAGCAGGTCCGCGCGCTCACCGAGCGTCGTACGACGCGCGACGACGACGCTGCCCGCGCCGCCGTCGCCCGGATGGTCGAGGTCTCGCGCACCCACGAGAACATGATCGAGTCGATGCTGGAGGCCTGTCGCGCCGAGGCGACCCTCGGCGAGATCTGCGACGCGCTGCGCGCGGAGTGGGGGGAGTACCGCGAGCCGGCCCGCTTCTGAGGGCTCTCTAGGATTGGGCCCATGACGCAGCAGCCGTTCAGCCGTCCTGGAGCTATCGACCTATCCGGGCTCAAGAAACCCGCGGCTCCCGCGGGTGGGGCCGGCGGCGCGCCCGCCGGCGCCGACGCTCCCGTTGGTGGGTCGCCGTACGCCGTGAACATCACGGAGCAGAACTTCCAGGCCACCATCGAGGCGTCGACGACGGCTCCGGTGCTGCTGGTGTTCTACTCGCGGACCCGGATGCCGGAGAGCGGCGGGCTGGCGGACGACCTCGCGACACTCTCCGGCGAGTTCGAGGGCAAGTTCCTCGCCGGTCTCGTGGACATCGACGCCGCGCCGCAGATCGCACAGGCGATGCAGATCCCTTCCGTTCCCCTGGTCGTGGTGATCGTCGACGGCCGCCCGATGCCGCTGCTCCAGGACGTCGTCCCACTGGAAGAGCTGCGCACCGCGCTCACCCAGGTCATGCAGCAGTTCACAGCGCAGGGTGTGACGGGGCGGCACCAGCCGCGGACCGGAGGCGCCCCGGCGCCCGAGGGCGCGGACGACGAACCGGCCGTGGACCCGCGCTACGCCGCCGCACAGGACGCGCTCGGCGAGGGCGACATCGACCTCGCGGTTGCGGAGTACCAGAAGCTCGTCGATGCCAACCCGGCCGACGCCGAGGCGGTGGCCGGCCTGGCCATGGCCAAGGTGCTCCAGCGCACCCAGGGCGTGGACCTCCCGGCCGCCCGTGAGGCCGCGGCTGCCAATCCCGACGACGTGGACGCCCAGACGCTCGTCGCCGATCTGGACATGCTCGGCGGACACGTCGACGACGCATTCGACCGGATGGTCGAGCTGGTCCGGCGCAGTGCGGGCGAGGACCGGGACCGGGCTCGCGAGCACCTCGTCGGTCTCTTCGGTGCCGTCGGGAACGACGACCCGCGGGTCCTGCGCGGCCGCCAGAACCTCGCTTCAGCGTTGTTCTAGCACCGACCGCCCGGCCTCCAGCCGCGCGACCGGGACCCGGAAGGGTGAGCACGACACGTAGTCGAGCCCGACCCGGTCGAAGAAGTGGATGGAGCGGGGGTCACCGCCGTGCTCCCCGCAGATCCCGACCTTGAGATCTGGACGGGTCTCGCGCCCCTTGGTGGTCCCCATCTCGACCATGCCGCCCACGCCGAGCTGGTCGAGGGACTCGAACGGTGAGACGTCGAAGATCCCGTGCTCGAAGTACCGGGCGAAGAACGCGGCCTCGACGTCGTCGCGGGAGAAGCCCCACGCCATCTGGGTCAGGTCATTGGTGCCGAAGGAGAAGAACTCGGCAGACCCCGCGATCCGGTCGGCGAGGAACGCGGCGCGGGGCAGCTCGATCATGGTGCCGACCTGGAACTCGAGCCGGACGCCGCGGTCCCGCTGGACCTCCTCGGCGACGTCGAGGATCCCCGACCGGACGGTGTCGAACTCCCGGACGCTGGCCACCAGCGGGATCATGATCTCCGGCAGCGGCCGGCTGCCCGACTCGATGCAGTCGGCCGCCGCTTCGAGGATGGCTCGGGCCTGCATCCGGAAGAGTCCGGGAATCGCGATACCCAGCCGGACGCCCCGCAGCCCGAGCATCGGGTTCTGCTCGTGCAGCCTGCGGACGTGGGCCAGCAGCGTGAGGTCGTGCTCGTCCGGCTCGCCACGCTCCTCCGCGAGCGCGACCTTCACCGACAGGTCGGTGAGATCGGGGAGGAACTCGTGCAGCGGGGGGTCGATCATCCGGATCGTGACCGGGAGTCCGTCCATCGCCTCGAGGATCTCGGTGAAGTCCTCCCGCTGCAGGGGCAGTAGCGCGGCGAGGGCTTCGGCCTGGGTCGACTCGTCGCCGGCCACGATCAGTCGCTCCACCAGCTCGCGACGGTCGCCCAGGAACATGTGCTCGGTCCGGCACAACCCGATGCCCTCGGCGCCGAACCGCCGGGCGCGGCTGGAGTCGTCAGGGGTGTCGGAGTTGGCGCGGATCCGCAACCGGCGGGCGCCGTCGGCGTGCGCCATGATCCGGGAGACCGCGGCGACCAGGTCGTCGCTGATCTTCTCGCCCTCGAAGTGCCGCACGACCAGGGAGTCGGAGACCGGCACCTCGCCTGCGAAGACTTCCCCCGTCGTTCCGTCGATGGAGATCACGTCGCCCTCGCGGACGGTCTCGCCGTCCCGGACCCGGAACTCCTTCGCCTTGGCGTCCACGTCGAGCGACTCCGCGCCGCAGACGCAGGTGCGGCCCATCCCGCGCGCGACGACGGCCGCGTGCGAGGTCTTGCCGCCTCGGCTGGTGAGGATGCCGCGGGCCGCCACCATCCCGCGCAGGTCGTCCGGGTTTGTCTCCTTGCGGACCAGGATCACGTCGTCGCCGCGCTCGGCCCACTCGACGGCGGTGTCGGAGTCGAAGACGGCTTTGCCGACCGCTGCGCCTGGGGAGGCGTTCATGCCGGTCGCAAGCAGGGTGCGCTCGGCGTCGGCATCGAACCGAGGGAACATCAGCTGGGCCAGCTGGTCGCCGGTCACCCGGAGCACGGCTTCGTCCAGGCCGATCAGACCCTCGTCGACCATGTGGACCGCGATCCGGAACGCGGCCTCCGGCGTACGTTTCCCGACGCGGGTCTGCAGCATCCAGAGCTTGCCCCGCTCCACGGTGAACTCGATGTCGCACATGTCGCGGTAGTGGCGTTCGAGCCGCGCCATGATCGTCATCAGCTCGTCGTAGGACCCCTGGTCCACCTTCTCGAAGTCGGCGAGCGACACCGTGTTGCGGATCCCGGCGACGACGTCCTCGCCCTGGGCGTTCTGCAGGTAGTCGCCGTAGACGCCCTGGGTACCGCTGGCCGGGTCGCGAGTGAAGGCGACACCCGAGCCGGAGTCCATCCCGAAGTTTCCGAACACCATGGCCTGCACGTTGACCGCGGTTCCGAGGTCCTCGGGGATCCGCTCCTGCCGCCGATAGAGGCGGGCGCGGTCGGTGTTCCACGAGTCGAAGACGGCGCGGATCGCCAGGTCGAGCTGTTCGCGTGGATCCTGGGGGAAGGCACGTCCGGCCTGGTCCTCCACGATCTGCTTGTAGGTCGTGACGAGTCCCGCGCAGGTCGTCGGCGTCGAGGTCGAGGTCGTTGTCGGTGCCGCTCGCTCGCTTCGCCTCGTCGAGGGCCTCGGAGAAGTGTTCGGCGTCGATGCCGAGGACCGTGGCGCCGAACATCTGCAGCAGCCGGCGATAGGAGTCCTGGGCGAACCTCTCGTCGTCGCTCTGCGCGGCGAGACCGGCCACCGACTCGTCGTTGAGGCCGACGTTGAGCACCGTCTCCATCATCCCGGGCATGGAGAACTTCGCGCCCGACCGCACGCTGACCAGCAGCGGGTCCTCCGGGTCGCCGAGGGTCCGACCCATCCCCTTCTCCAGCGAGGAGAGGTGCTCGCTCACCTCGTCGGCGAGATCTGTCCGGCTCGTTCCCCTCGGCCAGATAGGCCTGGCAGGCTTCGGTCGTGATGGTGAATCCCGGAGGAACGGGGAGCCCGAGGTTGGTCATCTCGGCCAGGTTCGCGCCCTTGCCCCCGAGCAGGTCCTTCTGGTCCTTGTTGCCCTCTGCGAAGTCGAAGACGTAGCTGCCCATGCTCGATCTAAGCATTGTCCAGCCGTTGTCGGACGCTCCCCGGTGTCACTAGTTTCTCCAGATGGAGGACTTCGCAGAGCTGATGGCCGACACCGCACGGCGGGTGACCGACTTCCGGGCGACGATGGCCGCGCGCCCCGTCGCCGCCCCGGTCGAGGCGGGTGCGCTCGAAGACGCGTTCGGCGGCCCGCTGCCCGAACAGTCTTCCGCGGCTGACGCCGTCATCGATCGGTTGGTGGCGGCCGCCGAACCCGGACTGGTCGCCACCCCGGGCCCGCGCTACTTCGGCTTCGTGATCGGTGGCGCCTCCTCGGCGTCGACGGCCGCCGACGTCCTGACCTCGGGCTGGGACCAGAACGGGTTCACGGCGGTGATGTCGCCCGCTGCGCGGGCTGCCGAGTGGGCCGCGGCTGGATGGGTGAAGGAGCTGCTCGGAATCCCGCCAACCGCGTCCTGTGGCTTCGTCACAGGCACCCAGGAGGCGAACACGATCGGCTTGGCCGCCGCCCGCCACCACCTGCTCACCCAGGCTGGATGGGACGTGGCCAAGGACGGCCTCTTCGGCGCCCCGCGGATCCGGGTCGTGGTCAACGCCGAGCGGCACGCGACCATCGACCGATCGCTGCGGCTGCTCGGGATCGGCGACGGGGACGTCGAGCCGGTCGCGACCGATGGCAACGGTGCGATCGACGTGGCGGCTCTGCGCGAGACCCTGGCGCATGGGCAGGCGGGACCGGTCATCGTCTGCCTCCAGTCGGGGAACGTGAACACCGGTGCGTGCGATGACCTCCGGTCCGCCTGTGCGGCCGCGCATGAGGTGGGCGGCTGGGCGCACGTCGACGGCGCCTTCGGCCTGTGGGCGTCGGCAAGTCCCCGCCATCGGGAGCTGAACGACGGTGTCGAGCTTGCGGACTCGTGGAGCACCGACGCGCACAAGTGGCTGAATGTGCCCTACGACTCCGCGTTCGCCTTCGTGTCCCGGCCGGAGGCGCACAAGGCGGCCACGTCGTACACGGCGCCGTACCTCATGACCTCGACCGGCGCGCCAGAGCTTGGCGACCTCGTGCTCGGGTCGTCGCGACGGGCTCGGGGCTTCACGGTGTGGGCGGCGCTGCAGGAGCTCGGCCGGGCGGGAGTCGCTGACCTGGTGGAGCGGTGCTGTGCGCTGGCCAGGCGGTTCAGCGACGGGCTCGCGGCCGGTGGGCTCGAGATCGTGAACGACGTCGTACTCAACCAGGTGCTCGTCGGCTTCGACGACGACGACGAGACCGACCGCGTGATCGCCGCCGTCCAGCGCGACGGCACCTGCTGGATGGGCGGCACCAGCTGGCACGGTCGTCGGCTGATGCGGATAGCGGTGTCCAACTGGTCGACCACCGAGGAGGACATTGACCTCTCGGTTGCTGCGATCCTGCGGATCGCCGCCGAGCAGCGGTGAGGCGCTAGCGGCCTGACTCGGTGTAGCTCGGCCCGCTCGCGCCCAGGTTCGCCAGCGCCGCCTCCACCCGCCGGGCGGTGAAGTCAGCGGCCCGGGCGCGGATCTGCTCGGCCGTGCAGAACACGGCGGCCCGGATCTCCCGGTCCTCGCGGACGATCTCCTCCGCCAGCCCGGGCTCGTGGGTTCCCCCGTCGAAGACCAGGCACAGGGCGTCGTCCCAGCCGCCCCACGGCGGCATCCAGTCCGTGAGCAGCAGGGTCCCGGCCTTGATGGTCAATCCGAGCTCCTCCGCCACCTCGCGACTCACGGCCAGCTGCGGTGACTCGCCGACCTCGACGACCCCGCCCGGCAGGTCCCAGTCCTGCTTGTAGGTCAGCTGGCACAGGAGCACCCGGTCGTCGGGGTCGCGGATCAGCATCTGGCTGATCGCCCTCTTGCGGGGCAGGAATGAGTTGAGCAGCGCCCGGAAGCCCTCCGGCTCGCTGGCGGGGGCATCGGTGGCGAGGCGCGCGTAGACGATCCGGTCACCCGTCGCCCCGTCCACCTCGACCCCGCGCATGACTCCCTCGCGGCGCATGCCCGACCAGGTCGCCACCCGCTGCGCGGTCTGGTCGTCCGGTGCGACCAGGGCCTCGACGCGGGCGTGCGCAGCCAACGCAGCCTCGACCTCCCGGCGTACGACGTCGACAGCGTCCCACAGTCCCTGGTCGTGCAGGGACGGGATCCAGCTGATCCGGGCGATCCCGTCCGCGACGGTGGTCACGCTCGTCGGCTGGTCGTTCACGTCGGCCACCCTAGGACGCGCGCTCAACCCGGGCGCAACCAGAGGGTGGCGAGCGGCGGCACGGCGATGTCGGCGTACGCCGGCTGGCCCTCGTGCTCGCCCGAGACGGCGGTCACCGTGCCCAGGTTGCCGACGCCGGAGCCGGTGTAGGACTCGGCGTCGGTGTTGAGCACCTCCTCCCACGCGCCCGGCGCCGGTAGCCCGATCCGGTAGTCGTGCGGGACCGCGGCGAAGTTCGCCACGCAGACCAGGTCGGAGTCGGTCGACGCACCCCGCCTGATGAACGAGAAGACGTTGCGGTGCGCGTCGTTCGCGTCGATCCACCGGAACCCGTCCGGATCGTCGTCACGAGCCCACAGCGCCGGCGTCTCGCCGTACACGCGGTTCAGGTCGCGGACGAGCGAGCGCACCCCCGCGTGCTCCGGGTGGTCGAGCAGCCACCAGTCGAGCTCGCGGGCCTCCGCCCACTCCGACTCCTGGCCGAGCTCGGCGCCCATGAACAGCAGCTGCTTGCCCGGATGCGCCCACATGTACGCCAGGTAGGCGCGCAGGTTGGCCAGCTGCTGCCACCGGTCACCCGGCATCTTCCGCAGCAGGGATCCCTTGCCGTGCACGACTTCGTCGTGGCTGATCGGGAGGACGAAGTGCTCGGCCCAGGCGTAGACGATGGAGAAGGTCAGCTCGCTGTGGTGGTGTGACCGGTGCACGGGGTCGTGCTGCATGTAGCCGAGCGAGTCGTGCATCCAGCCCATGTTCCACTTGAAGTGGAAGCCGAGGCCGCCGTCGGACGTGGCTCGGGTGACGCCGTCCCACGAGGTCGACTCCTCGGCGATGGCCATCGTGCCCGGCACCCGCTTGCCCACGGTGGCGGTCATCTCCTGGAGGAACTGCACGGCCTCGAGGTTCTCCCGCCCACCGTGAACGTTCGGGCTCCACTCGCCCGGCTCGCGGGAGTAGTCCAGGTAGAGCATGGACGCGACCGCGTCCACCCGGAGCCCGTCGACGTGGTACTCCTCGAGCCAGTACAGCGCGTTGGCAACCAGGAAGTTCCGGACCTCGCGACGTCCGAAGTTGAAGACGTAGGTGCCCCAGTCGGGGTGCTCCCCGCGCGACGGGTTCGGGATCCTCGTACAACGGCGTGCCGTCGAAGCGCGAGAGCGCGAAGGAGTCCTTCGGGAAGTGGGCCGGCACCCAGTCGACGATCACGCCGATGCCGGCCTGGTGCAGCCGGTCGACGAGGTAACGGAACCCGTCGGGGTCGCCGAACCGCGCGGTGGGGGCGAAGTACGACGTGACCTGGTAGCCCCAGGAACCGCCGTACGGATGCTCCATGACCGGGAGGAACTCGACGTGGGTGAAGCCCAGGTCGCTGAGGTACGGCACCAGCTGGTCGGCGATCTCGCCGTAGGAGAGGTGTCGCTTCCACGATCCGAGGTGCATCTCGTAGACCGACATCGGCTCGCGAACCGGCTGTCGAGCGGCGCGCTCGGTCATCCAGTCGCCGTCTCCCCAGGTGTACGTCGACTCGTAGACCACCGAGGACGTCGCCGGCGGGACCTCGGTGTGGAACGCCATCGGGTCGGCCTTCTCGCGCCACTCGCCGTCGGCGCCGAGGATCGTGAACTTGTAGCCCGCGCCGGTCCCGACCCCGGGCAGGAACAGCTCCCACACGCCGGACTCGCCCAGCTGGCGCATCGGGTGCTCGCGACCGTCCCAGTTGTTGAAGGAACCCTTGAGGCGCACCCCGCGGGCGGAGGGCGCCCACACGGCGAACGAGGTGCCGGTGATGGTGTCGCCCAGAGGCGTCTCGTACCGGTGCACCCGGGCGCCGAGCACCTCCCAGAGCTGCTCGTGCCGGCCCTCGTTGATGAGGTGCAGGTCGATCTCACCGAGCGTTGGCAGGTAGCGGAAGGGGTCATCAAGGACCAGCGGGTCGGCGTCGTAGGCGACCTCGAGGCGGTAGTCGGGGACCTGCGGCTCGCCGGAAGACGGCGTCCGGGCAGGACACCGACCCAGACCCCGCCGTGCTCGTGGGCGAGCGGGACCAGCGTGTCCCCATAGGCCACTGAGACCGTCGACGCGAGCGGCTTCAGGACCCGGACCGTCACGTGGCCGTCGTGGACGTGCGGGCCCAGCACCCCGTGCGGGTGCCCGTGCTCGCCGCGGATGAGCAGGTCGAGCTCGTTGCGCGGGATCGGCATGGGGCTGGGCTGGGCTTCGGTCACGACGTCTCGATCCTCCTGATCGCCTCCAGCGGGATGGAGATCCACGTCGGGCGGTTGCGGGTCTCGTAGACGGTCTCGTAGACCGCCTTGTCGGCGAGGTACGCGGACAGCAAGGTGTCCTGGTCGACGGTCAGGTCGCCGCCGGTGTACGCCTCGAGGAAGGCCTCGCGGTTGCGCTCGGACCACTCCGCGGCCCGGAACAGCCGCTGCTCGGCGCCGATCGGCTCGTTCTCGCCCACGGTGCGCTCCACCACGCGCGGCGCGTAGTCGAAGGACCGCAGCATGCCGGCGACGTCGCGCCAGCGGGAATCGGGCAGGATCCGCTCCGACAGCTGCCTGGCCGGCTCGCCCTCGAAGTCGACGATCTTCCACCCCTTGACCGTCCGCAGGGTCTGGCCCAGGTGGAGGTCGCCGTGGACCTGCTGCACGGTGAGGTCGCGGATCCGGCGCACGTGGTCGAACGTCGTCCGCAGCACGGTCGGCGTACTCCTCCAGCTCGGGTACGACGGCCAGCGCGGCGTCGAGCCGGCGGTGCATGCCGGCGACCAGCTCCGCGATCCGCTCCGGCGGCCACTGCTCGGTGGGGAAGTGCTCCCGGAGCGTCTCGTGGGTCTCGGCGAGCGCTTCGCCCAGTCTGGCCGCCTCGCCCGCGAAGTCGCCGCCGACCTCGTCGGCGTGCAGGTCGGCCTCGGCGAACAGGTTCCGGACGCTGTTCAGGGCCAGGTCCCAGCCGTCGCTGGCGGTGCGGAGGAACTGCTGCAGCATCGCGAGGTGGAGCACGCCGCCACTCTCGAGTCCGGCCTCCGGTCGGCCGGGTCCGACATCGGGCGCCGGCAGTCCGTCGACCTCCAGCCAGCCGTAGAGCGCCGCCACGTGCTCCGAGCCCGGCCTGGGTGAGGACCTCGTGGACGGCGATGTCGGGGTTGGCCCGGGGTGATCTTGCGGAACACCTTCAGCAGGGAGTCCTCGCCGAACCTCACCGAGGAGTTGGACTGCTCACCGGAGAACAGGGTCGAGTGCGCGTCCAGGTCGAGCTCGTGGCCGGGGAGCCGGTGGAAGCGCAGTCGGCCCTCGGCCGGCCCGGCTCGGCGAAGCAGCTCGAGCCAGTGCGCCATGGCGTATCGGTCGTGGACGGCGTCGTAGACATGGCGGGGCCGAAGTCCTCGTCCTCCCACATCCCGATCAGGGCGTGGCTCAGGTGGTCCTGCGGTTCCGGGTAGAACGCCATCGGCAGCTGGTAGAGCTCGGAGCCGCCCCGGGTCGGCGTACTCGACGGTGACGAGGTCGATGGCCGACGCGCGGCCCGTCGCCGTCGCCACCGGGAGACCTCGCCGAGCCGATGTCGCCCGGCGAGGGTGAACGGCCGCCCCTTGCCGCCGAACCAGCGCGCGTGTCCGACGGAACGCCGCGATCAGCTCGAGTGGGTTGCGATGGGATTCGTCATGGGGCGGTCAGGTCCTCCGTGGCCGGTCTGGTCAGCCGGAACCAGTAGAAGCCGTACCCACCGAGCGTCAGGAGATACGGCAGCTCACCGATCGGGGGGAACGGGCACGCCACCGAGCAGCTCGACGGGGATCATGCCCTCCCAGGGGCGCAGGTCCAGCTCCACCGGCTGTGGGAAGCGGGACAGGTTGTTGACGCAGACGATGATGTCCCTGCCGCCGCCGTGTCGTGCTCACGGGCGTAGGACAGGACGCTCGGGTTGGAGCCGCCGAGGTCGGTGAACGAACCGAGGCCGAACGCGGGTGCTGGTGGCGGGCGTGGATCATCCGCCGGGTCCAGTGCAGCAGCGAGGAGGAGTTCTCCATCTGCGCCTCGACGTTGACGCTCTGGTAGCCGGTGACCGGGTCCTGGATCAGCGGGAGGTGGAGCTTGCCGGGCGTGGCCGAGGAGAAGCCGGCGTTGCGGTCCGACGTCCACTGCATCGGGGTGCGGACGCCGTCTCGGTCACCGAGCCAGATGTTGTCGCCCATGCCGATCTCGTCGCCGTAGTAGAGAACCGGCGACCCGGGCAACGACAGCAGCAGGGCGGTGAAGAGCTCCATCCGGTTGGTGTCGTGGTCGAGCAGCGGCGAGAGGCGACGCCGGATCCCGATGTTGGCCTTCATCCGCGGGTCCTTGGCGTACTCGTCCCACATGTAGTCGCGGTCCTCGTCGGTGACCATCTCGAGGGTCAGCTCGTCGTGGTTGCGCAGGAAGATGCCCCACTGGCACCCGTCGGGGATCGCGGGGGTCTGCTCGAGGATCTCCGAGATCGGGAACCGCGACTCGCGGCGGACGGCCATGAAGATGCGAGGCATGACGGGGAAGTGGAAGCACATGTGGCACTCGTCGCCCGCCCTTCGTCGTAGTCGCCGAAGTAGTCGACGACGTCGACCGGCCACTGGTTGGCCTCGGCGAGCAGGACCCGCCCCGGGTACTTGGTGTCGACGAACTGGCGCACCTGCCGCAGGAACTCGTGGGTCTCGGGGAGGTTCTCGCCGTTGGTGCCGTGCCGCTCGTAGAGGTAGGGGACGGCGTCGAGCCGGAACCCGTCCAGACCCATGTCGAGCCAGAACGCCAGGGCGTCGAACATCGCCTCCCGGACCTTCGGGTTGTCGAAGTTGAGGTCGGGCTGGTGGGAGAAGAAGCGGTGCCAGTAGTACTGCTGGCGGACCGGGTCCCAGGTCCAGTTCGACGGCTCGGTGTCGACGAAGATGATGCGCGCATCCTGGTACAGGTCGTCGGTGTCGGACCAGACGTAGAAGTCGCCGAACGGGCCGTCAGGGTCCTACCGACTGGCCTGAAACCACGGGTGCGCGTCGCTCGTGTGGTTCATGACGAAGTCGATGATCACGCGGATGCCGCGCTTGTGGGCCTGGTCGAGCAGCTCGTGGAAGTCGTCGACCGTCCCGCACTCGGGGAGGATGTCGGTGTAGTCGGCGACGTCGTACCCGCCGTCGCGCAGGGGCGAGGTGAAGAACGGCGGGATCCACAGGCAGTCGACGCCCAGCCACTCCAGGTAGTCGAGCTTCTCGATCAGCCCCTTGAAGTCACCCGTCCCGTCGGAGTTGGAGTCGCGGAAGGACCGGACCAGGACCTCGTAGAAGACGGCGGTCTTGAACCACTCGGGGGCCGTCGTGTGCGCTGCTCTCGACCGCCTCCTGGACCGGTCCTGGAGGTCTCGGTCAACGGGGCCTCCTGACGGTCAGCACGTGCGCCGGTTCGTGGCCGGGGTCCAGCCGGACGTAGTTGTGCTGGCCCCAGGTCCAGGTCTGGTCGGTGAACTCGTCGTGGACGAGGAAGGAGTCGTGCCAGTCCATCCCGAGCGCGGGCAGGTCGAGGTGGACCATCGTCTCGCGGGTGGCGTGCGGGTCGAGGTTGATCACGACGATCACGAGGTCGTCTGCCCATCGGGGAGGGCCGCTTGCTGTAGACCAGGATGTTGTCGTCGTCGCTGCTGTGGATGGTGATGTTGCGCAGCAGCTGGAGGGCCGGATGCTCCCGGCGGATCTCGTTCAGCCGCGTGAGGTACGGCGCCAGGGTGCGGCCCTCGGCCGCCGCGCCCTCCCAGTCCCGGACCCGGACCTGGTACTTCTCCGAGTCGAGGTACTCCTCGCTGCCGGGCTTGACGGCGACGTGCTCGAACAGCTCGAAGCCGGCGTAGACGCCCCAGCTCGGCGACGAGCGTGGCCGCCAGCGTGGCGCGGATCTTGAACGCCGCCGGACCGCCGTACTGCAGGTAGGCGTGCAGGATGTCCGGCGTGTTCACGAAGAAGTTCGGCCGCATCAGGTGGTCGGTCTCGTGCGCCAGCTCGCGCAGGTAGTCCTCGATCTCCCACGCGCGCGGTGCGCCACGTGAAGTAGGTGTAGCTCTGGTGGAAGCCGATCGCACCGAGTCCGCGCATCATCGCCGGCCGGGTGAAGGCCTCGGCCAGGAAGATGACGTCGGGATCGGTACGACGGATCTCCTTGAGCAGCCACTCCCAGAACGCCACCGGCTTCGTGTGCGGGTTGTCCACCCGGAAGAGCCGGACGCCGTGCGACATCCAGAGCCGCACGATCCGCAGGACCTCGCTGGAGAGTGCCGGTGGGGTCGTTGTCGAAGTTGAGCGGGTAGATGTCCTGGTACTTCTTGGGCGGGTTCTCCGCGTAGGCGATGGTGCCGTCGGCCCGGGTCGTGAACCACTCCGGGTGGCTGGTCGCCCAGGGGTGGTCGGGCGCCGACTGCAGGGCCAGGTCGAGGGCGACCTCGAGGCCGAGCTCGCCGGCCCTCGTGACGAAGGCGTCGAAGTCCTCGAAGGTGCCCAGGTCGGGATGGATGGCGTCGTGCCCGCCGTCCTTGCTGCCGATCGCCCAGGGCGAGCCGGTGTCGTCCGGGCCAGGGGTGAGCGTGTTGTTGGGCCCCTTGCGGTTCACCCCACCGATCGGGTGGATCGGCGGCAGGTAGATCACGTCGAAGCCCATCTCGGCCACGGCGTCGAGTCGCTTGGCGGCCGTCACGAAGTTGCCGGCCGTGACCTTGCCCGTGGCCTCGTCGCGCAGCGCGCCCTCGGACCGCGGGAAGAACTCGTACCAGCTGCCGTAGAGGGCGCGAGGTCGGTCGGCGTACGCCGGGAACGGACCCTCGATGGTCACCAGCTCCCGAATCGGGTTGGCCGCGAGCAGCCGCTCGAGCTCGGGGTCCTGCAGGGCCGCGAGCCGGGCCTCGGTCGGGCGGCCTGAGTCGCGGGCAGCCTCGATGCCGGCCTGCAGGACGCCGTCCCCGCGGGCGTCGGCCGACTCGAGACCGGCGCGGACCCTCTCCAGGAGCAGGCGAGCCTCGGTGAACATGAGCTCCACGTCGACCCCTGCCGGGATCTTCAGCCCGGCGGCGTGCTGCCAGGTCCCGATCGGGTCGGACCAGGCCTGGATCTCGAAGGACCACAGGCCCTCGGCGTCCGGCGTCACCCACGCCTCGTACTGGTCCGGGATCTCGGGATGCCCGATCATCCGCACCGGCGGCCGGCGTTCGCCGTCCGGACCGGTCAGCACTACCTCTGCTCCGAGCTTGTCGTGTCCTTCCCGGAAGACGGTGGCCGTGACCGGGAACGGCTCGCCCCGGGTCGCCTTCGCCGGCTGACGTCGAAGGTCGACGACGGGCGTGACGTTGAAGATGGGGATGCGGCCGACCATGCCTCAACACTTGCGAAACAAAGGTGGGCGCGCAAGCCGAGCGGGATCCGGCCCACACCCCGGGCGCGCGGACGAAGGTCGCCTGAGCTTGGATCGTTCCATTGAGGGGCGCTACCGTCAGCGGGTGCGTGCGATTCGACGATTCACCGTCCGCCCGGTCCTTCCGGGACCCCTGGCAGCCCTCGGCGATCTCGCCGGCAACCTCCGCTGGTCATGGCACCCGCCGACCCAAGACGTCTTCCGGGCCGTCGAGCCGGACGTGTGGGAGGCCATGGCGCACGACCCGGTCCGGCTGCTGGGCGCCGTCGGGCGCGCCCGGCTCGACGAGCTGAGCGGCGACGGCGGCTTCCTCGACATGCTGGGAGCAGCGAAGGCAGACCTCGACGGCTACCTGTCCGGCGAGCGGTGGTACCAGCGGCAGGCGGGCGACGCCGCGCCGCGCGCCATCGCCTACTTCTCGCCCGAGTACGGCATCACCGCGGTGTTGCCGCAGTACTCCGGGGGCCTCGGCATCCTCGCCGGTGACCACCTCAAGGCGGCCAGCGACCTCGGCGTCCCGCTCGTGGGGGTCGGGCTGCTCTACCGGCACGGCTACTTCAAGCAGTCCCTGTCCCGCGAGGGCTGGCAGCAGGAGACCTATCCGGTCCTCGACCCCGACGAGCTGCCGCTGACGCATGCTCAAGGAGGCCGACGGCTCCCGGGCTCTCGTGTCGATCACCATGCCCGGTGGCGCCGAGCTGGCGGCCCGGATCTGGGTCGCCCGGGTCGGCCGGGTGCCGCTGCTGCTGCTCGACTCCGACGTCGAGCACAACCCCGACCACTTCCGCGAGGTGACCGACCGGCTGTACGGCGGCAACAGCGAGCACCGGCTGCGACAGGAGCTGCTGCTCGGCGTCGGTGGGGTCCGCGCCCTGCGCGCCTGGTCGCGGATCACGGGCGCGCCCGAGCCGGAGGTGTACCACACCAACGAAGGTCATGCCGGGTTCCTCGGCCTGGAGCGGATCCGCGAGCTCACGGTCACCGACGCCGGACCCGGGCTCGACTTCGACACCGCACTCGAGGTCAGCCGGGCCTCCACCGTCTTCACCACCCACACTCCGGTCCCGGCCGGGATCGACCGGTTCCCCCGCGACCTCGTCGAGCAGTACTTCGGCGGGTCCAGCCCCACGTCCGGCGTGCCGGTCGAGCGCATCCTGGCCCTCGGGGCGGAGGACTACGAGGGTGGCGACGCCGGGGTCTTCAACATGGCGGTGATGGGATTCCGGCTCGCCCAGCGCGCCAACGGGGTCTCGCAGCTGCACGGCCACGTGAGCCGCGGCATGTTCAACGGGCTGTGGCCGGCCTTCGACGAGGCGGAGGTCCCGATCGGGTCGATCACCAACGGGGTGCACGCGCCCAGCTGGGTCGGCCGAGAGGTCTTCGAGCTCGGGGCCGCCCACGGGATCGAACCGGATGCCGACGGCACCGGCGCCGCGTGGGACGCGGTCGACAAGATCCCCGGCGCGGAGATCTGGGCGACCAAGCGGGTGCTGCGCGAGCGGCTCGTCGAGGACGCCAGGCGGCGGCTGGCCAAGTCGTGGGCAAAGCGCGGTTCGGCCCGCGCCGAGCTGGGCTGGATCGACTCCGCCCTCGACCCCGACGTCCTCACCATCGGCTTCGCGCGCCGCGTGCCGTCGTACAAGCGGCTCACGCTGATGCTGCGCGACCAGGAGCGTCTCAAGCGACTGCTCCTGCACCCCGAGCACCCGGTTCAGCTGATCATCGCCGGGAAGTCGCATCCCGCGGACGACGGCGGCAAGAAGCTGATCCAGGAGATGGTGCGCTTCGCCGACGACCCCGAGGTGCGGCACCGCATCGTGTTCCTGCCGAACTACGACATCGCGATGGCACAGCCGCTCTACCCGGGCTGCGACGTGTGGCTCAACAACCCGCTGCGGCCGTACGAGGCGTGCGGCACGTCCGGCATGAAGGCGGCGCTGAACGGCGGCCTCAACCTGTCGATCCTCGATGGTTGGTGGGACGAGTGGTTCGACGGCGACAATGGCTGGGCGATCCCGTCCGCGGACGGCGTCGACGACCCCGACCGACGCGACGACGTCGAAGCGACGGCCCTCTACGACCTGATCGAGCACGAGGTCGCACCACGCTTCTACGACGCGGACGACGATGGGGTGCCGACCCGCTGGCTCGAGATGATGCGGCACACCCTGAAGTCCCTCGGGCCCAAGGTGCTCGCGACCCGCATGGTCAGCGACTACGTGAACGAGCTCTACGCCCCGGCTGCGACCACCGGGCGGCGGCTCAACTCCGACTACCGGGGTGCGAGCGAGCTGGCTGCCTGGAAGCAGCAGGTCCGCACCGGTTGGAGCGGGGTCCGCGTGGAGCACGTCGAGAGCAGCGGCGTGGGTGACTCGCCGGAGGTCGGCGCGGCGCTGAGCGTCCGGGCCTTCGTCTGCCTCGGCGACCTGTCGCCGTCCGACGTCGACGTGCAGCTGGTGCACGGCGTGATCAACAGCGAGGACGATCTGGTCGACACGACCGTGGAGTCCCTGGTGATCGCCGAGAGCTATGAGGGCGGTCGGCATCGCTTCGACGGCACGGTGGAGTTCGACCACAGCGGCGCATTCGGATACACGGTGCGGATCATTCCGCGCAACGACTTCCTGATCTCGCCCGCGGAGCTGGGAGTCGTGGCCCTGCCGTAGCAGCGGTCGGTCAGGTCTGGCGCAGGACGACGACCGTGCGGGCGCCGCACTCGAGCACGTCGCCCGCCTTCACCGGAGTGCCGACGGGCAGGTCCGGGTCCGTGGAGAGGACCACCTCGCCCGACTGGACCCAGTCGTTCTCGGGAAGGGTGACCTCGAAGGGCTCAGAACCACCGTTGAGCCAGATCATGAACGATGAGTCGCGCTGCTGCTCGCCCCGTGGCCCGGGCGAACGGAGCGGGTCGCCGGAGACGAACATGCCGATCGCCGCCAGTGACTCGTCGTGCCAGTCGGCCTCGACCATCTCCCGTCCGGAGGGATGCAGCCAGGCCAGGTCCTTGGGCCCGCCGGCGATGGACGGCGATCCTTCGAGGTGGTGCCGCTGTCGGAGTGCCGGATGCTCTCGGCGCAGACGCAGGGCGGCCTTGGTGAGCTCGTAGAGGTCCAGCCACGCGTCGTCGGGGCGCCAGTCGACCCACGAGATCTCGTTGTCCTGCACGTAGGCGTTGTTGTTGCCGCGCTGGGTGCGGCCCCGCTCGTCGCCGGCCGTGATCATCGGGACTCCGCTCGCCAGGCACAGCGTCGCCATCAGTCCGGCCGCGACCCGGTGCCGCAGCGCCAGGATCTCGGGGTCGTCGGTGTCGCCCTCGACGCCGTGGTTGGACGACCGGTGGTTGTCGGTGCCGTCGCGGTTGCCCTCACCGTTGCCCTCGTTGTGCTTCTCGGCGTAGGAGACCAGGTCACGGAGGGTGAATCCGTCGTGCGCGGTGACGAAGTTGACCGACGCGTACGGCGACCGCCCGTCGTCGGCGTACAGGTCCGAGGAGCCGGCCAGCCGCGACGCGACGTCCCGGATGCCGCTCGACCGCTGACCCCAGAAGTCGCGTATCGCGTCCCGGAAGCGGTCGTTCCACTCCACCCAGGGAGGGGGAAAGGACCCCACGAGATAGCCGTCCAGGGACGCATCCCACGGCTCCGCGATCAGCTTCACGTGTCGCAGCACCGGGTCCTGGTCGATGGTGGTCAGGAAGGCGCTGCGCATGTCGATGTCGTGCCCGGTGCGCGCGAGCGCGGACGCGAGGTCGAAGCGGAAGCCGTCGACGTGCATCTCCGTCACCCAGTAACGCAGGGAGTCCAGGATCAGCCGCAACGCACCGACGTTGCCGGCATCGACGGTGTTGCCGCATCCCGTGACGTCCCAGTAGGCGTCCCCGACCGTGCCGGCGCGCTTGTAGAAGCCGATGTCGTCCAAACCCCGGAACGAGTACGACGGCCCGGCCGGCCCGCCCTCGGCGGTGTGGTTGTAGACCACGTCGAGGATCACCTCGATCCCGGCGCGATGGAGGTTCTTCACCATCTCCTTGAACTCGGTGATCTGCTGCCCGAGTTCGCCCGCGGAGCTGTACGCAGCGTGGGGGGCGAAGTAGCCGATGGAGTTGTAGCCCCAGTAGTTCCGCATCCCCCGCTGGGCCACGTGCGGTTCGGTCAGGAAGTGGTGCACCGGCAACAGCTCCACGGCGGTCACCCCGAGGTCCCGGAGATAGCCGGTCACGGTCTCGCCGCCCAGCGCCGCGTAGGTGCCGCGCTGGTGCTCCGGAACCCGGTCGTGCAGCTGGGTGAAGCCCTTGACGTGCACCTCGTAGATGACCGTGTCCCGCCAGCGGGTGCGCAGCTGCGTGTCGCCCTCCCAGTCGAACTCGTCGTGCACCACCACGCACCGCGGCATGGCGGGCGCGGAGTCGACCTCGTCGCGGGCGCGTGGGTTCTCTCCGCTGAAGCTCGCGGTGCCAGGGGCGACGTCCCCCGTGATGGCCCGCGCGTGCGGGTCGAGAAGGAGCTTCGCCGGGTTGAAGCGCCGTCCATGGGCCGGGTCCCACGGTCCGTCGGCCCGGAAGCCGTACCGCTGTCCAACCGGCACGTCGGGAACCTGGCCGTGCCACACCCCGAGCGTGTGCTCGGTCAGCTGGTGCCGAGTCTCGGTGCCGTCCTCGTCGAAGAGGCAGACCCACATGGCGGTCGCCTCCGGCGACCAGACGGCGAAGTTGGTGGCCGCGACATCCCAGGTCGCTCCGAGCCGACGGTGGGAGCCGGGCCAGACCGACGCAGTCTCGTCGGGGTGCCGCCATCGCCACGGGTTCGAGCTCACGTGCGCATTCTTGCTCAAGGGCACCCAGACCGCCGGGGAAGCGGCCCACTAGGCTCTCCGGGGCGCGAGCGTTCCCGACGACTCCTCAGGAGGATGACTGATGGCTGATCTCGACCCGGCTCGAACTCCGGAGTTCTGTCGACTCGAGGTGGCTGACGGCGTCGGCACGATCCGGCTCGACCGACCCAAGATGAACGCCCTGAACGTGCAGGTCCAGGAGGAGATCCGGGCCGCGGCAACCGAGGCGGCGACCCGGGACGACGTCAAGGCGGTCGTCGTCTGGGGTGGGGAGCGCGTGTTCGCCGCGGGCGCCGACATCAAGGAGATGAACGACATGTCCTACACGGACATGGTCAAGCGCTCCGGGGCCCTCCAGTCGGCGCTGGGCTCGGTGGCCCGGATCCCCAAGCCGGTCGTGGCCGCCGTCAACGGCTACGCACTGGGCGGTGGGTGCGAGCTCGCCCTCTGCGCGGACCTGCGGTTCGCCGCGGAGGACGCCGTGCTGGGCCAGCCCGAGATCCTGCTCGGAGTCATCCCGGGCGCGGGCGGCACCCAGCGGCTGAGCCGACTGGTCGGACCCAGCAAGGCCAAGGACGTGATCTTCACCGGCCGATTCGTCAAGGCCGACGAGGCGCACGCAATCGGCATGGTGGACCGGGTCATCGCGCCGGCGGCCGTCTACGACGAGGCGGTGGCGTGGGCCGGCCAGTTCGCCGGCGCCGCGAGCGTACGCCGTCCGGGCGGCGAAGGAGGCCATCGACCGGGGGGTCGAGGTCGACCTGGAGACCGGGTTGGAGATGGAACGTCAGCAGTTCGCGGCCCTGTTCGCCACCGAGGACCGCAGGATCGGTATGTCATCCTTCGTCGAGAAGCGGGCCGGGCAAGGCCACGTTCGTGGGCCGGTGAGCAAGCGGAAGGCGGGGGACACGGTGAAGGCGGGGACAAGGTGAAGGCGGCGACGTTCCGGACCCGGCTGGCGCAGGTCGTCTGGCTGGTCTGCGTGGTCGCAGCGCTGCTGCTGGCCCTGGGCGCCCTGTGCATCGCTCTCGACTTCAACCAGGACAACTCGCTGGTGAAGGCCATTCTCGACGGTGCGGACGCGGTCGACTTCGGGGTCTTCTCCCGCACCGACGGCGTCAAGCAGTTCTCGGGGGAGAACAAGGAGACGCCTGAACGCGCTCGTGAACTGGGGCCTCGCAGCCATCGTCTGGCTGATCATCGGTCGCGATCCTGGACCGGATCATCCGCCCCTGACCGGTGTCCGTCCGGCCGCGGTGTGATCCAGACCTCGCTGTGAGGGACCCCACCGCGGCACGTGTTCCACGCGTGGTTTCCCGCTAGTAACCTCACGACCACCGATCGGGAAGGTCGCACCTCGACCGTCTCGACATCGAGACCACAGGAGGGGCCGGCAACGGCCGACACACCCATGAACATTGTTGTCTGTGTGAAGTACGTGCCCGACGCGACCGCTCACCAGCAGTTCGAGTCGGACAACACCGTCGACCGCGCCGCTGTGGACGGGCTGCTGTCCGAGCTCGACGAGTACGCCGTCGAGCAGGCCCTCCAGATCAAGGAGAACAGCGAGAATCCGGAGGACACCGAGGTCACCGCGCTCTGCGTCGGCCCCGAGAAGGCCGTCGACGCCGTCCGGAAGGCGCTGCAGATGGGCGCCGACAAGGGCGTCCACGTGCGTCGACGACGCGATCGCCGGTTCCGACGCCGTCGCCACCTCCCTGGTGCTGGCCAAGGCGGTCGAGAAGATCGGTCCCGCTGACCTCGTGGTGTGCGGCATGGCCTCGACCGACGGCAGCATGAGCGTGGTCCCGGCGATGCTGGCCGAACGCCTCGAGCCTCCCGCAGGTCACCCACGCATCGGTGATCGAGACCCAGGGTGACCAGGTCCGGATCAAGCGCGACGGCGACGCGGCGACCGAGGTGATCGGCGGGACCATGCCGCTCGTGCTCTCGGTGACCGACCAGTCCGGCGAGGCCCGCTACCCCTCGTTCAAGGGGATCATGGCGGCCAAGAAGAAGCCGATGGAGACCTTCTCGCTCTCCGACCTGGACGTCGAGGCCGGGCAGGTGGGGTTGTCCGTTGCCTGGACCGAGGTCCAGGAGACCACCGAGCGGCCGCCGCGCACCGCCGGCGAGATCGTGACCGACGAGGACGGGTCCGGCGCCAAGGCGCTGACCGAGTTCCTCGCCTCCAAGAAGTTCATCTGAGGAGCGTTTGCATGTCTGAGATCCTGGTTCTGGTCGACCACGTCGACGGCGAGGTCAAGAAGCCCACCTATGAGCTCCTCACGATCGCGCGCCGCCTCGGCGAGCCGTCCGCGGTGTTCATCGGCTCCTCCGACAAGGCGACCGACGTGGCCGACAAGGTGAAGAAGTACGGCGCGGAGAAGGTCTACGTCGTCGACGACGCGGAGATCAAGGGCTACCTCGTCGCGCCGAAGGCCGAGGCCATGCAGCAGCTGGTCGAGAAGGCCGACCCGGGCGCCGTGCTGATCCCGTCTTCCTACGAAGGCAAGGAGATCGCGGGCCGGCTGGCCATCAAGATCGACTCGGGCCTGATCACCGACGCCGTCGATGTCGAGGAAGGCCCGGTCACGACCCAGTCGGTGTTCGCCGGCAACTACACGGTCACCGCCAAGGTCACCAAGGGCACGCCGATCATCACGGTGAAGCCGAACTCCGCCACGCCGGAGGAGGCCGACGGCGCCGCCGCGGTCGAGGAGTTCGTCCGCGACCATCTCCGACGCCGCGAAGATGGCGCAGGTCGTCGCCTCCCAGCCGCGGAAGGCGACCGGTCGCCCCGAGCTCAACGAGGCCGCGATCGTGGTGTCCGGCGGGCGGGGGACCGGCGGTGACTTCGAGCCGATCGAGAAGTTCGCGGACTCGCTCGGCGCCGCCGTGGGCGCCTCCCGCGCGGCCGTCGACTCCGGGTGGATCCCGCACAGCTACCAGGTCGGCCAGACCGGGAAGACCGTGTCTCCCCAGCTGTACGTCGCCGGCGGCATCTCCGGTGCCATCCAGCACCGGGCCGGCATGCAGACGTCGAAGACCATCGTGGCGGTCAACAAGGACGAAGAGGCCCCGATCTTCGAGCTGGTCGACTTCGGCGTCGTCGGCGACCTGCACAAGGTGCTGCCCGCCGCCACCGAGGAGATCACCAAGCGCAAGGGCTGACCGGGATCAGGCCGAGCGGCTGATCGCGAAGGCGAGGATGAAGCCGACCGTGGCGATGAGCCCGGTGTAGAGCCGAGTCCGTTCGAAGGCCTCCGGGATCATCGTATCGGCGATCATCGCCAGGATCGCGCCGGCGGCGGTGGCGGTGATCAGCGCGATCGTCTCCGGCGACGCATCCTGGAGGGCGACGACGCCGACCATCCCCGACATGCCGCAGGCGACGGCGATCGAGGACCAGACGCCGAAGACGTACGCCGCGGATCGGCCGCTGGCCTTCATCCCGGCCGCACTCGAGAGGCCTTCTGGCAGGTTCGAGATGAACACGGCCGCGAGGACCGCGATCCCGATGCCCTCCCCGTCGAGGAGCGACAGACCGAGGACCACCGACTCGGGCACTCCGTCCAGCAGCGCGCCGAGGGCGATCGCCGTGCCGCTACCGGCCTGCTGCGCCTCCGAGGGCATCATGGCCGCGGACCGCTTGCGATGCCGGGCGCCTCTGCGGGCCAGGAAGACGTTGGCCGCCACGTAGGCGACCGCCCCGGCGAGGAATCCCACGGCCGTGGGCCTCAGCCCGCCGAGCCGCTCCGCCTCGTCGACCAGGTCGAAGGCCAGTGCGGAGATCAGCACTCCGGCGCCGAACGCCATCACCCCTGCCACCACGGGCTGCGGCACCCTGATGAACCACGCGATGGTCGCGCCGATCACCAGGGCGCCGCCGGCGAGCAGGCCCCAGCCGCCGGCTTCGAGCCAGATGGGCATGGGCCTGTTTTATCAGCGCAGTTGGCCGCTCCGTGCTCTCAGCGGACGCGCAGCCCGCCCGGGACGCCCTCCTCGATGATGCCGACCGCGAAGGACTTCACCCAGCGCCGATCCGGCTTGCCGCCGATCCTGATCCGGCGCAGCGACACGTTGTTGGTCTCGTCGGACTCGGCCAGGTTGCCGAGCGGGTTGGCCTCGACGGCGATGTCGTACACCCCGTTCGGCACGTTCTTGATGGGGAACGCCTGGCCGTATCGGTACTGCAGGTAGGTGTCCCCGGAACCCGCGTCGAGGACCTGGCGAACCGAGATCGCGCCGGAACCGCCGCAGTCGGAGTCGAGGTCGGTGTTCTCCGGGGTCCAGTTGGCGCCGTCGGCGGTGTAGTCGACGGCGTCGGTGTTGGCCAGGCAGAAAGACTGCTTGGTCGACTTCACGGCCTGCGTCGAGTCCGGCTTCAGGAGGCGGTAGCGAGCGAAGTCCTCGAAGTGCCAGTGCTGGTGGTTCTCGGCGTGCCAATGCATCTCGCCGACCGCCAACGGGTCGCCGACCTGGTTGCCCTCGCTGTCGTAGAAGTACTGGTAGGCGTCCATGTGGTCCTCGTTCTCGCCCCGGAAGCCGTCGACCACCATCGGGCTGTTTCCGGCGTTCCACACGGTGGCGGCGAAGCGCAGCGCCGTGCCCTTCTCGTTGAGCTGCACGTCGAAGGCGGGCAGCGAGCGCAGGTCGGGGGCAGCACCACCCGGAGGGGGCACCACCCGCGTCCGGCGCGGCTCGTGGGCCGCCGGTTGCGCGTCAGGTGAGCCGGCGGAACGACGGTGCGTGCGGAAGTCGTTGGGATCCTCCCGCTTCACGATCAGCCGGGTCACCTCCGTCGCCTGCTCGGGCGCGATCCCGAGCATGCTGGTGTAGGCCGGGCGGATCCGCATCGTGACGTCGTACTTGCCGCGCTCGAGCCGGAACGGTCGCCCCCACTCGTCCATCAGCGACACAGCGTGGCCCTCCTCGACACCCATGACCGAACCCAGCGTGTAGGGATTCCACGGGCATCCCCACGGGTACGGCGACGTGGCCGGTGCCTCGGGGCTGATCCGTTGTGAGAAGCCGTTCAGGCAGGCGTTGCTCCTCCGGTAGTGCGCCACGGTGCCGTCCGAGACCCGACGGACGCTGATCGCGAGGAACTTCTCGAGCCCGGAGAAGTCCTGCATGGTGCCTTCCGGGAGCTCGACGTCGCCCGCGCTCGAGCGCCACTCGGTGACGATCGGGTCGTCGTACGACGCGCGCGCGGACCAGAGCTCGAAGGGTTCGCCGACGGCGACCAGCCGGAGGCCGAAGTCGGTGTAGACCCGGCCGTTGTAGGAGCCGGTCACCATCCGGTCGGGCGCCCAGAGGTCGAGTGGTGAGACACCAGGTTCGGGGGCAGCGGCTGCCCCGCCCGCGACAGTTCCCGCGAGGGTGGACGTGCCGAGCGCGAGGGTGGCGCTGGCGAGGGTTGCGACGAGACGCTTGCGGCGACGGAGCACGATGATCCTTCCAACCGGGACGCCGAGCGCGTCCCTCCCGGTGGGTAGACGCGACCACCGGGCCGTTGGTTGCCTTCCGCAGCAACATTGCCCACCGGCGCGAGTCGAGGGCCCCAGGAGTCGCGATCACGACCCCTGGGGCCCCACGTTCCGTGCGCTGGGTCGAGGCGCCCGCTGACGCGCTCCTCGACCTGAGCGACTACCGGCCGAAAGCCTGGAACTCCGCTGCCCGGACGTTCTGCGCTTGCGGACTTCCGGTGGTGCAGTCCGAGATCGCCCGGTCATCGTTGTCCTGCTCGCCCGCGTAGTCCGGTGCCCCGGTGCACTGGTTGGTGACGACCTGGAACCACAGGTGCGTCGCCTCCGTGCGCGGGATGTCGAACGACCGGATGATCAGGTCCGGTGCCCGCGGCCGCGGCGCGGTCGACGGGAAGGCATCCTCCGGGCTGGTGAAGACCCGGCGGAACTCGTCGGCCTCGTCGCAGTCCACGCCGCGCCCGATCGAGCAGGCGAGGACCTCGAACTGGCGCAGCGCCGAGACGCGGCTCTGCGAACCGTTGTCCGGGTTGCCGGGGTTCGGGGGTCGAAGCATGGCGCTGACCTGCACCCTCCGGACGGTCTGCTTGTTCCCGGCGAGGTCCACCGCGACGAACTGCTCGTCGACAGGGGCACCGAGCGCGGCCCACTGGGTGTTCTCGTCGTCGTCGAGGAGGCTGGCCTGGTTGATGCCTGTCGCCGCCTCGATCGTCGCGCCGGACTCCGTGGAAGCGAGGTTCTCCTGGAGCCTGAGCCGCAGGTTGAGGTCCCTCCCGGCCCGGAGCTGTGTCGGCTCCACCCTCGCGTGCCCGATGCCGGGCGCGCGGATCGTGAACTCGTAGACGCCGGGGACGATGTCCACCTCCGACGGGATCTCCGTCGTGGGGTCGGTGTCGGCGACCGGCACGGCGCGCGCCTGGTAGTGACCCACGAACAGCTGTGCGTTCGGCACCGCGCGGCCGCGGTCGTCGCGCGGCGCGAACTTGACCGTCGCCTCCTCGGCGTACGCCGACCGGAAGCTGGGGTCCGGGTCGGCATCGGTGTGGCCGGCGCTCGCCGCGCCCTCGCCCAGCCCGCGCCCGGCGAACGCGTTCCAGATGATGTCCTGGTTGGCGCCGTTGAACCGCAGCAGGTCGGCCGCGAGCAGAGCATTGCGGGCGTCCACCTGGCTCACCTGGCCCACGGCCATCAGCAGGAACGAGTCGAACACCAGCTGTATCCAGCGCCGACTGCCCGGGCACGTGGAGACCGGTGTCTGGCCGTTCGCGCAGGACTTGTGCGCGGCAGCGTCTCCGGCGCCGTACCTGTCGATGAACGCGTCGCGGATGTCGAAGTTCGTCGCGCTCCAGATCTCCCCATCGGCATGGACCTGAGGCCCGGTGAGGTCGTACCCGATGTCGCTGTAGTTCAGCGGACTGCGGCTCATGTTGTAGTTGCGGATGCCGGCGATCGGGTCGCTCGTGACGTACTGCCCGATCGTGTACGCCTGCAGGCCCGGCGCTGCGTAGCCGTGCTCCGCGAGGTACTCGATGGTCATCAGGTCCGACCAGCTCTCGCTCATGCCCTGGGGGGAGCTCAGCCCGCCGTCGGGACCGGCGATCATGCGGTTGCTGATCGCGTGGCCGTACTCGTGGCCGATCACACTCATGTCGAAGTCGCCGTCGACGCACGGTGCGTAGAAACTGCCGGCGATGGGCTGCCACATGTACATGTTCGTGATCGGCGCCATTCCGTCGGGGAAGGTGATCTGGTTGGCGTTGTCACGAGCCTCGAAGTTCGGGGGACCTCCGGAGACCCCGCCCGCCTGGGCGTTGCCCTGCTCCGAGTCGCCGCCCAGTCCGCCTTCGTCGAAGTTGTCCTCCTGCATGTTCCAGGCCTCCTCGGTGAAGCCGAGGTGGTAGGACCAGTCGTGCATCCGGTTGTGCATCGCGAACAGGTTGGCCCGCGCGGCGTCGATGTCGGCGCGCTCGGGGGACTCGAAGGTCGCCCGGTGGCAGCCTTCCTCGAACCACTGGTTGGTCCAGGGGTAGTCGTAGTCCCGGGTGGCCGACGGGGTCGCCGTCTCGGTGCCCACGCTGAACGGGTCGTTGCTGAACCAGTTGTGCACGCCGATGGCGTTGTTGCCGCGGGTCGTGGACGTCGTCTCGTCAGTGGCGGGGTCGACGTCCCAGGCCAGCGGAGACGCCGGCGTGCCGACGACCTCGTCGCAGTCCGCGCCAGGACCGAAGCACCAGCGCTGGCGGGTGTCGCTCGAGGAGTAGGTCACCGGCGGGGAGCTCGGGAAGACCTCCCACTCCGGGTTGTCGGTGTCGTGGTCGACCAGGCTCTCGCGCACCAGCAGGTCGCCGGAGCGGGCGTCGACATAGGACGCGAAGGCCGTCGCCTCGTCGGACTCGGAGCCGAGCACGACCTGGTACGCCGTCCGTGCTGCCGCTCCTGGCATAGGCATGGCGACCAGCTTGGTGCGCATCACCTCGGGATCGGCGATGCCGGCGTCATCGGCAGCCCGTCGCTCGGCATCGGCCTCGGTCAGCGTGGCCGGAGCGGGCGCCTGGGCGTCCCGGGCGAGCGAGGAGCCGACGTACCAAACCGCGCCGTCGCGGATGCCGAGCGCCAGCAGGCCTTCGTAGCCGGCGGCGAGGTCGCCGAACCGCTGGCGCATGATGACGACCGAGGCGCCGCCCAGGGGCACCGTCGACAGCACGTCGAGGGACTCAGCGGCACGATCGGTGATGCCGAGCTGGGCGCGGTGTGTCGCGACGTACTCGCGCGCGGCCGCAACCGGGCCGGCGGGCAGGCCGGACGCGAGCGGCTCGCCGGTGGACAGCAGGGTCGCGGGGGTGCCGTAGACGTTCCAGCGGGCAACCGCGTCGGCCCGATCGGCCGCAGCGCGCTGCGCGGAATTAGGCGCCACCTTGCCGGCGCGCGAGTCCTTGTCCTGTGGCGCGGAGTCCTCACCCTGGAAGCTGCCGACGACCTGGTCAGGCGTCGGGGCCGCGGACGGCGCGCCCGGGGCTGATGATGATGCTGGACTGGTCGTGATTGCCAGCGCGATGGCGGTGACCGCCACCCCACCGACGAGTACTGGCCGTTGCATGGCCATCTCCTCACTTGGTGGCCCCGATGGCCACCAATATGTCGGGATTCCGAGAGGGCCGGAGACCGCTTGTGGCGACGTCCGGCGTGTTCACAGGCAGTCTGTCTCGCAGTCGGTGGCTTGGGAAGCCCCGGCCAGCAGATGACTTCCACGACGTACGTCGTGTCCGGCGACCGCCACCTGGGTTGAGCCCTGGAGTAGAGGAGCCAGTGCCGACGAGCGTCTCGAAACCGGTAGGCTGTCGGCCATGTCGCTGACCGTCATGGCTGCCGAGTCCCACGAGGAAGTCAACGCCGCTCTGAACTGGGCGATTGGCGGTGGGATCCTGCTCGTCCTGCTCGCTCTGCTCGGCGCCCTGGTCGTCTTCGGCGGGGGGCGCGAGCACAGCTGAACGCCGCGCGAGAGTCCACCCCTCCTCACCCTCGGCGGGTGGGGGTCATGGGCGGCACGTTCGACCCGATCCACCACGGCCACCTCGTCGCGGCCAGCGAGGTGCAGGCGTGGTTCGACCTGGACGAGGTCGTGTTCGTCCCGACAGGGGCGCCTTGGCAGAAGTCGGATCGCGAGGTTTCGCCGGCAGAGCATCGCTACCTGATGACGGTGATCGCGACCGCGGCCAACCCCCGCTTCCGGGTGTCCCGCGTCGACATCGACCGGGACGGCCCGACGTACACGATCGACACCCTGCGCGACCTGCGGGACCAGCTTCCCGACGCCCAGCTCTACTTCATCACCGGCGCCGACGCGCTGGCCGACATCTTCACCTGGCGCGACGCCGACGAGCTCTTCGAGCTCGCCAACTTCGTGGGCTGCACCCGGCCCGGCTACGAGATGGACGCCGCGACCCTCGACTCGATCCCGGCGGCCCGGGTCACCATGGTCGAGATCCCGGCGCTGGCCATCTCCTCCTCCGACTGCCGAGAGCGCAAGCGCCGAGGGGAACCGGTCTGGTACCTCGTGCCCGACGGCGTCGTCCAATACATCGCCAAGCACCACCTGTATCCCGCCAAGGACTCCGAATGAATCGACCCGGAAAGAATCGCCCCGAATGAATCGACCCGCATGACCGCGACCGACCACGCCATGGAGCTGGTCCGGGCTGCCGCTCGCGCCGCCTCCGACAAGCTCGGCGAGCAGATCATCGCCTTCGACGTCAGCGACCAGCTGGCCATCACGGACGCCTTCGTGATCGCCTCCGCCAGCAACGACCGTCAAGTGAAGGCGATCGTCGACGAGGTCGAGGAGAAGCTGCGCGAGATCGGGGCCAAGCCGATCCGGCGCGAGGGTGAGCGGGACGGACGCTGGGTGCTGATCGACTACGGCGAGATCGTCGTGCACGTACAGCACGAGGAGGAGCGGGAGTTCTACGCGCTCGAACGGCTGTGGCGCGACTGCCCGGTCATCGAGCTGCCCGCCGATGTGAGATCTGGTGGCTGACCGGCGCCTGATCCTGCTCCGCCACGGGCAGACCGCCTGGAACGCCGAAGGTCGCGCGCAGGGCCACTCCGACGTCGAACTCGACGAGACCGGGCACCGCCAGGCGGCGCACGTCGCGCCGGCCCTCGCCGCCGTCGCGCCGACGTTCGTGTGGTCCTCCGACCTCGCCCGCTCCCGCCAGACCGGGGAGTACGTCGCCAAGGAGGCCGGCCTCGACCTGCGCCTCGATGAGCGCCTCCGCGAGTGCCACCTCGGCGAGCGCACCGGCCTGACCATGGCGGAGTACGCCGCGGCTCACCCCGAGGAGTACCGCGCCTTCCGCGCCGGCCGTTACGACGTGGTCCCCGGCGGCGAGACGACTCCTCAGGTGGTGGCACGTGTGAGCAGCTGCCTGGCGGACGCGTTGACGGCAACCGAGTCGGGGGAGTGCGGTGTCCTGGTCGGCCACGGGGGTGCCCTGAAGGTCGCGCTCGTGGCCGTCCTCGGCTGGCCGGAGGAGGCGGCCGCCGGCTTGCACGCACTGGTCAACTGCGGTTGGGCGGAGGTCTCGGACTCCGGCATCGACGGCCGGCTGCGGCTCTCGGCGTACAACCGGACCGCGCCGCCTTCACCCGATTTCGCTTCCCCAACGGGTGTTGGCTAAGATTCCGCGAGTTGTCCGACGGGCAACGAGTTCGGGGCTGTGGCGCAGCTGGTAGCGCACCTGCATGGCATGCAGGGGGTCAGGGGTTCGAGTCCCCTCAGCTCCACCGAACATCGGTGATCCGCAGCGCGTTCTGGGTGAAGTTTGGGCCGCTCCTCGGTGGGGTGCGTCGACAAGTACGGTAGTGGCCGTGACTGCGCCAGAGTTCCCGTGGGGCCGCTATCTGACCGCCACGTGGGAGGTCAAGCCGGACGGCGGGGGCCAGACACGCGCCCTGCTCCAGCGCAACCGCATGTTCTGTCAGGCCGGCCTGGAACCTCGGATCCTGTCGTTCGTGGCGGTGCCGGATCTCGATGATCGACGGGCCGCGATGTTGGACGGGGGGCAGCTGCTGCCCGGCATGAGCCTGGACACCATCTTCGACTACTACCGCGAGCGCGATCGTCCCGCTTCGGAGCCGCTGGATCGGCCGCTGCGGGACATCAGCCGGCGGCTCATCGAGGAGACGACCCGGTTCGACGGCAGCCCGTGGCGGCGGGTCTACCGCGGGTACGGACGCGACGAACTGATCTACGACTACCTGCGTGCCGACGGGACGCCGTACCTCCGGATCCCGCACTTCTCACTCAGTGACCCCCCGACCTGGCCACGGGACGTCCAGCTGATCTCGTCCACCGCGGAGACGGTCGACCGTAGCCTCACCCTGCGCCAGTGGTTCCGGGAATGGGTCCTGGAGCTGACCGGTGACGAGCGCTCCTTCGTTTTCCTCGAGACCCGGGTGCTCACGCCGCATCTCGTCCCCATATCGGCGCCCCACGTCCACACCATCCAGGTGATGCACAACGTGCACACCGACGGCGGGCGGCGCTGGGATGCGCCGGTCGGGACCATGGGCCAGCTCCTGCTCGGCAAGATCAGCGACCTGGACGCCGTCGTCACCCTCACCCACAGGCAGCGCGAGGACCTCGAGCGGCGCCGCGGTGCGACCAACAACCTTTTCGTCGTGCCGAACCCGGTGCAGATGCCGGCACGGGAGCCGGACGCCCCTCGCGATCCCCGGCTCGTCACGATCGTGGGCCGGCTGGCCTCCCAGAAGCGGCTGGGCCATGCGGTGCGGGTGTTCGAGCGGGTACTCCAGCAGCTCCCGGACGCCCGTCTGGAGATCTTCGGCAAGGGAGTCTCCCGCCACAAGCTGAAGTCCCTGATCGAGGCCCGCGGACTGCAGGACTCCATCATCCTCATGGGCTACGACCCGCGTGCCCGGGAGGCCCTGGGCCGGTCGAGCGCGTTCCTGATGACGAGCCTCAACGAGGGCTACCCGCTCTCGACGCTCGAGAGCATGAGCCATGGCTGCCCGGTCATCAGCTACGACATCCGATACGGGCCGCGCGAGCAGATCGTCGACGGCGTCAACGGCTTCCTCGTGCCCGACGGGGACATCGAGCTCATGGCGCAGCGGGTGGTGACCCTACTCACCTCTCCCGACCTGGTCGACCGGCTGAGCCGGGGGGCGGTGGAGACCGCGCGCGGGCACGGGCTTGACCGGTATGCCGCAGACTGGGCCACCGTCCTCGACACGGTCGTGCGACAGCGACGGCTCCGGACTCACCTCAACGCGGCGAGCTTCCACACGACGCGCTTGACGGTGGGGCGGCCGGGCATCGCCGAACGGAGCCGTGCCGGGAACGCGTCGCCCGTCGGCACGTACGACGCGGACACCGTGCTCCACGTCAGCGGTGAGCTCACCGTCGACGTCATGGGCCACCCGAAGGAGCTGGCGGACGCTCGGGTGGAGCTGGCTGCCGTGCGTGAGGTGAGCGGCGCGGTCGTCGAGCTACCGGTGCGGGTGGCCCGCAAGGGGGGCGTCTTCAGCGTCGACTGCTGCGCCGACCTGGGGGAGATACTCGGGCCGGACGCCGCGGCTGAGACGGCCCATATCAGGCTCCGATTCGTCTGGCGAAACTCGGTGTGGGAGACCCGGGTGTCCCGGCCGGAGCCCGACCCAGCTGCGGCCGCCAGCCCGGCGATCGAGGTGGGGTTCGACCCTGACGCGGTCGTGTTCGTCCAGCGGCCCGGTCCCCGCGCGGCGGCCGCCGAGCAGGTGGGAGCCGATCGGGACGGTGTCTGATCGATGAGCTGATCAGCCGGTCGAGGTGTAGGCCAGCCAGCGGTGCTGGCCGGGCGCGAAGTCCTCGTCCCACGGCTGGGCGTCGCGGTTCCAGAACGTGAGCGCCGCCGACCCCTCCGGATCCTGAGTCGGCACCCAGGCCCACGTCGCGGGAATCACCGCGCGGTCCGGACCGCACAGGTAGTGCCAGGCCTCACGGGCATTGAGCCCGTAGGCCAGGGCCACCGAGGCGGCCGCCTGACCGAACCCCGTCGACCGCATCCTGTCCAGGTCCAGCACCATCACGTCGGTGCCGAAGGCGTCGAAGTCGAAGGTGTGCCGCGCATAGGCGTTGCGGAGCATCTGCTGCGCCAGCCGGGTGTTGCCACGCAGCCGGGCGGCGGCCCGGTGCAGGATCCGGAAGCCGCTGCGACGCCGGTCGTTCGTGACGGTCGGCGCCGCGATCAGGTGACCCTGCAAGTCCAGCCCGGCCAGCTCCGCGACGTCGCCGTCGACGACGGCGCCCACCGGCAGCCAGACCAGCGTCGCGACGTCGGGAAGGAGATCGCCGAGCAGCAGCCTGCGCAGGGAAGCGGGGCGTTGCCCGGTGCCGGTGCGCAGGCCCTCGCCCAGGCCAGTCGTCACCAGCCAGCTGAAGTCGATGTCGGGGTGCGCGGCGGCCAGCTCCTGCTGGAGGCGTGGCCGGTCGCCGTCGCAGAGCACCCAGACGTGAACGGGCCGGGACCCGTGGGCGCTCATGGAGCGCAGCAGAGTACTGAGCCGGGGAGCCCCACCCGCCGGCAGCTCGAGCCCGACGTGCACGGTGTTGTCCGTTCCCGCAGAGGCCGGCAGCGGGCTGGTGGCGGGTCGGGACACCGTGGCGCGTCGGACCGTGTCGAGCTGGTCGGCGAGCGCGCCGAGGTCGACGGACGGGTCCGGCGTTTCGGCGGCGTACCGATCGGCCTCCGCCACGGCACTGGCGGTGAGCTCGCGCCACAGCGCGTACACGTCGTCCTCGGAGCCACCGTCGAGGATCAACCGCACGACGGGAGCCAACAGCTCCAGCAGGTCGCTGCGGATCAGGTCGAACTGGGCGTCGCTGATGTTCGCCAGACCGTCGAAGCGGACATCCGACGGGTTGCCCGGACGGAAGTCCACCGGTACGCCGAGCGAGCGCACCGGCAGATAGGCGTGCAGCCGGGAGGTGACGACCTTCGCGTACTCGCGTCGGTAGGTCTCGAGGCGCTCGATGGCGGCAAGGCAGTTCGCGGCGAACGACCGCGAACGGACCTCTTCCAGGGCGTGTCCGTACACCGCCGCGTCCGTCGGCACCTCGCCCCGGGGGATGTCCACGTAGGCGACCTTGTCCCTCGCGCCATCCGGTGCCGCGGCCGGGAACAGGGTGTTGATGGTCGTGGTGAGGCAACCCGAGAAGAACGCGGGGACTCCCATGGAGCGCAGCAGGTAGACGGTCGTCCAGTCCCGGCAGCCGACCGGTCCGTACCGCTTCATGTACTCGACGACGGCTTCGGTGAGCAGCTCCCGCTCGTTGCAGTGGAACGAGACGAAGAGAGGTCGCAGCCCGGGGTTCAGCGGGAAGTCGTGGCGGAATCCGAAGATCGCGTGCATGTACCACCCGAAGCAGAGGGTCCATGTGCCTTCCGGGACGGACTGGAAGCTGGATGCGTCCCGCTGGACGCAGATGATCTCCACCGTCGCGTCGGTGTCGGTCAGCGCCAGGTCGGGCCGGACCCGCTCGCGTAGTTGGCCGAGCAGGTCCACCAGGTCCGGGTCGCCCGTGTAGCTCACCCCGACATGGCGGACGAGATGGGCCAGGGCGGCGACACTCTGCACGTGGTCGCCGATGTTCTTCGAGCCGTCCAGCGCTCCGGGGCGCCGGTAGTCGAGCACCGCGAAAACGGGGTGTGCGGCCCGGGGTGCCACGTTGTCATCCGGATCGGCGCCGGCCCAGGCCCGGAGGCCCTCGATCCGTCGCGCCACGTCCGCACCCTCGGCCCGCGTTGCCGCCGCTCGTTCGGCCGCCGTCAGGAGCTCCCGCGCCGCTCCCGTCTCGCGGATCGCGAGCAGGGGACCGACCAGCGTGAGGTACACGCCCGGGGGCAGGAGATCGGTCGTGGCGTCCGGCAGTTGCCGGATCGCCGCCAGTGCCCGCTCGGGGGCAGTCGACAACCCGGCCCGTGCGAACTCTTGAGGTGCGTGGCGCGCCCAGGTCTGCGGGGGGAGGTCCGACAGGCGATCCCAGGCAAGGGCCACGAACCCCCGGTGGTAGGCCACGAGCCCGCAGAGCAGCCGGCCGACGGCCTCCGTCTCGGCCACTGCCCGCAGGGACTCAGCGAACGACTGAGCCCCTGCTGCATCGCCCGAGCGCAGCATGGCTCGGGTCCGGGCCACAAGGGCGTCGTACAGAGGCGACCCGTGTTGTACGGCGGCCACCAGGCCGTCACTTTCGGGGTGCCCGGCCCTGCGGCCGGGCGTCGGGGCCGTCCCGAGGCCCCGCGGGACGCTGCGGCGGGCCCGCTCCTTCAGTGCGTGCGGCCGGAGGGATCCGGGCAGGCGGACCCGAGCAAGGCGCTTCACGGATGTCCTCTTTTCAGCAGTCGGTCAGCACACGGTCTGTCAGCACACGGTCGGTCAGCACCGATCAGTCTCGTCGCACCGCGTGGACGCGAGCGCGAAAGGCCAGCTTGAAGTCGTCACGGTCCGCGAAGTACTCGTCCACTGCAGTCCGGCAGCCGGACCACGCGTAGTAGTCGTCCAGGACGATCCGGCCACCGGGCGCGATCAACGGGGCGATCCGGGTGAGGCAGGTCATGGTGGACTCGTACCAGTCCCCGTCGAGATGGGCGAAGGCCACGGGCTCGTCGAGGTCGATCGTGTCCTCGAAGAGGCCAGGGATCAACTCCACGCGGTGCGGCTCCAGCGGGACGCCGAGCCGCTCGAACGACTCGGTCACCTCGGTCAGCAGGTCCGAACGGTACCCGTAGTAGACCTCGCCACCGATGCCCTTGGCATCGCCCGCCGCGATCTTCTCGTAGCGCTTGTGGACGTCCTCGCCGTCGTGCTCCGACGGAGGGGGGATCATGCCGAAGACGTCGTAGGCCTTCATCGGCCGCGTCGGCGACTTGGCGGCGGCCATGGCGATGGCCGAGCCGCCGCGGGCGGTGCCGGCCTCGACGATCAGCCCGGGCACCTCGCGCCGGTCCAGGTCCCGCACGAGCACCGCCAGGTCGCGCAGGTTGGCGATGTTGAGGAAGGTCAGGTGCTCCTTGCGGACCTGGGCGATGACCTCCTCGACATGCTCAGGGAGCTCGACCACGCCCTCACGGATCTGGGCGCGGGCCTTCTTGAGGTCGCGGCGGACCAGGCGCAGCTCGCGGCGGGTCTCTCGCAGCTTGCCGCGGACCCGGGCCTCGTGCGGGGAGTCCGCCTTCGGTGCCTTCTCGTCCCGATCCGGCTGCGCGGCGGAGGGTGAGAAGCGGTCTGGACGACGTCGGGGGAGCAGTCTGCGCATCTGGTCCTTCCGGGGAGCGCCGCGGGCCTGCCTCAGGCGGGCCCGTACCGTGTTGGCCCGTACCGTGTTGGTTGGTCCCGTGCTCGTGCGCTGGGCCGAGGTCCAAGGTAACCGATCGCGTGGAGGCGTTCGGAGGCCGCCTCAGCTGACCCGGTCGTGCCGAGCGGCCCATCGGGACAGGTCCACACACCGGTGAACCAGCACCGCGGCCTCCAGGATCGGGTTGGCGTCGAGTGTCGGGGTCGGTTGGCCGGTGGCAGAGTCCTCCGGCGCCCCATGAGATGGCCCGTCACTTGGCCCGTCAGACGAATCCGATGAACCGTAAGTGGAACGGTCCGGCGCACGCTCAGCCACCCTGGCCGCCAGGTTGGCCTCGAGGTCGAGCAGCCCGTCCCGGGCGGCGACGGCCGCGGCCAGGACGGCCTGCGGGTCGGGCGCGGGCAGCGCCTCGGGCAACGAGGCGTCCGCGGGCTGGATCGGCAGGTCCGACTCCTCTCCGACGAACCGGGCGCCGCTGTCGGCGATCGCCTCGCGCACCCGCCGGTTCCACCGCGCGGCCAGCTGGGCACCGCGTCGGTTGAGGCGGATCGGCTCCTCCTGCGACGACCGCGCGCCGAGCACCGGGCGTAGCGGGCCACGGACGACTCGTTCGTAGTCCCGCTGGATCAGGTCGCCCAGTTCGAGGTTCAACTGCCGCAGCATCTCGGTCGAGGCGTGGCCCATTGACACGTTGCTGGAGACCGGCTCGCGGGAGCACACCTGAGGGTCCACCCCGATCACCTGGGCGAACCGGTCCCAGAGCAGTCGTGGGTCCGAGCCGCGAGGCGGGACGGTGACCACGTGCAGCCGCCGGGCGCCGACCGCCGCCTCCCACACGCCCAGCATTCGCACGATGCCCTGGGTGCGCTGGAACACACGTGCCGACCGGCTCTTCGACGGCGGATCGGGCCGGAGCGCGTGCTGCACGCCGTTGATGAACCGGGGCCAGGGAATGGTGCCCCGGTTGCGGCAGCTGGTCTGCCATTGGGCAGGGAGCACCGTGGTCGTGTCGCGCACGGTGAGAACGGCGTGCACCTCCGCTCCCTCCAACGAGTCCACGATGCGGGCGGCCCGTTCGGCGTCGGCGAAGCTGAGGAACTCCATCGAGAAGACAGACGCCTCCCCGGGATGTGCGACCATTGCCGCCGCCATCGTCCGCCATGGTGAGGCCTCGCCCAACGTGGCCGGCTGGCGGCTCAGCGCGTCGCGGGCTGCCCGGTTCTGGTCGGTCTGCTGCCGTCCCGGGAACAGGTAGCCGGCGGCCGCGAGGGCGTCGCGGTTCTCCCACATCAGCTGCTGCAGGTAGGTGGTGCCGGTCTTCATCGCGCCGAGGTGCAGGTAGACCCGGGGCCGGCTTCGCGTGAGCGCAGCTCCCCACGATCTCCCAGCGGCCACGTCAGCAGGCTAACAGCGGTGGGCCGCGTCGCTCAGTGGTGGTGGCGCCCGCCCTCAAATTGGAGGGACGAGGGCGGGCGCCTGCGCCGCGATGGGTGCCCGGCAGAGTACCCGGCTGCTTCCTCGGGGGGAGTGAGGAGTGCTGCTCCATCCCGGCGTCAACATTGTCTCAAGGGACGCGTGATCGCGCAGTCGATCCGTCGGACAGATGCGATGACTCGGTGACGACTACATCTAGGACGCGAGCGTCTTGGCGAGCAGCTCCACCGCGTCCTCTGGCGTCTCGGCGAACCGCACCTCCGGCCCCGGCAGTCCCGACAGGTGGGACCCGACGGCAACCACGGGGACGCCGGTGCTCGCGGCCAGCGCGACCTCCGAGAGCGTCCCCCACGAGCCGCCGATGGCCAGCACGGCGTCGGCGCCTCTGACCAGGAGCGCATTGCGCATCTCACCCAGCCCGGTGGGCAGGACGATGGTGTGCCCGGGCGAGGCGTCGGCCCGGTCCGTGCCGGGCAGGATCGCGATCGCGGTGCCTCCCACCTCGTCGACTCCCTCAGCAGCGGCCGCCATCGCCCCGCCGAGCCCGCCGGTGAGGACGTACCAGCCGCGCTCGGCCAGCAGCCGGCCGACGGCGCGGGCGGTCTCCAGGAGACCGAGGTCCAGGGGGTTGCTGGGGCCACTGAGGAGGACGTATGGCGCAGGCACAGCAAGACTCTAGGGGACCCCCGGTCAGGTGCTGATGAGGACCCGGTCAGGTGATGGTCATCCCGCCGTCGACCGGCAGCGTCTGGCCGGTCACGTAGCCGGCGGCGTCCGAGGCGAGGAACACCACCGTCGCGGCGAGCTCGGCGGGGTTGCCCTGGCGGCCCACCGGGATCCGACCCTGCTGCGAGTCGAGGTAGCCGTCGGGGTACTGGTCGGTCATCTCCGAGGCGAAGAAGCCGGGCGCGATCGCGTTCACCCGGATCCCCTTACGACCGGTCCATTGCTGGGCCAGGTCGCGGGTCAGCCCGATGAGGCCCGCCTTCGACGCGGCGTACGCCGCCTGGGGGAGCCCGGCCGTGGTGAGACCGAGGACCGAGCTGATGTTGATGATGCTGGAACCGGGCTGCATCACTCGGCCGCAGGCCTGTGCCATCCAGTAGCAGCCGTTGAGGTTGACGTCGATCACCTGCCGAAACTGCTCCGGCGTCTCCCGGGTGGCCGGGACTGCGGTCCCGATGCCGGCGTTGTTGACGAGCACGTCGACCCGGCCGAACTCGGCCATCGCTGCGTCGAGCAGGGCGGTGCAGGACTCGGGATGGGAGACGTCGGTGGCCACCGCGAGCGCGCGTCGGCCCGCCGCCTGCACCAGCCCGGCCGTGTCGGCGAGCCGGTTGGAGCGACGTGCACCGAGCACCACGTCGGCACCGGCCTCGGCCAGCCCTTGGGCGAATGCGACGCCGAGGCCCGACGAGGCGCCGGTGACGATCGCGACCCTGTCGTCCAGGCGGAACATGTCAGTGACGGTCATGCCGCGATCGTAGGGAGCGCGCTGATCCGCATCGCGAGCGGGCGGCGGTGGCCGCTATCATGACCCCATGCACATGACGTCACTCCTTCTTGGCCAGCCGCGCTGATCGACCACGGATCACGCGGCTACCCCTCCATGCGAGGGGTTTTTTCATGCCAGTTTTCATGCCGGGAAGCAGGATCGACGAGGAGAGCGGGACGATGACCGAGGAGCGGGACGCAGCGACGTACGACGTCGCGGCCGTCGAGGAGAAGTGGCGCAAGGTCTGGGACGGCCTGGACTCGTTCCGGGCCGGCAGCGGTGCACCCGGTGCCGAGAAGCGCTACGCACTCACGATGTTCCCGTACCCGAGCGGCGACCTGCACATGGGTCACGCCGAGGTGATGGCGCTGCACGACGTGGTGGCCCGCTACTGGTGGCAGCGCGGGTACGACGTGCTCAATCCGATGGGGTGGGACAGCTTCGGCCTGCCGGCCGAGAACGCCGCGATCCGGGACGGCGAGCACCCGGCGACGTATACCTACGCCAACATCGAGACCCAGTACCAGTCGTTCCAGAAGTACGGCCTGAGCTTCGACTGGTCGCGCCGGTTGCACACGTCGGATCCGGACTACTACCGCTGGACCCAGTGGCTGTTCCTGAAGTTCCGCGAGCGTGGGCTGGCCTATCGGAAGAACAGCCCGGTCAACTGGTGCCCCAACGACCAGACGGTGCTGGCCAACGAGCAGGTGGTCGCCGGCCGGTGCGAGCGCTGTGGAGCGGAGGTGACCAAGCGCGAGCTGACCCAGTGGTACTTCAAGATCACCGACTACGCCCAGGAGCTGCTGGACCAGCTGGACGTGCTTGCGCCCACGTGGCCGGAACGGGTGATCACGGCGCAGCGCAACTGGATCGGCCGGTCGGAGGGGGCCCACGTCGACTTCGTGGTTTCGACCGGCTCGCCCACCGAGGAAGGACGGACGGTCACGGTCTACACCACCAGGCCGGACACCCTGTTCGGGGCGACCTTCTTCGTAGTGGCGGCCGACGCGGCACTGGCGGGCGAGCTGGTCACCGACGCGCAGCGGCCGGCGTACGAGGAGTACCTCACCGAGGTCCGCAAGGAGTCCGAGATCGAGCGGATGGCGACCGACCGCCCGAAGACCGGGGTCTTCCTGGGAGTGCACGCGACCAACCCGGTGACCGGCCAGCAGATCCCCGTCTACGCCGCGGACTACGTGCTGGCCGACTACGGCACCGGCGCGATCATGGCAGTGCCGGGGCAGGATCAGCGGGACTGGGACTTCGCCGAGAAGTTCGACCTGCCGATCGTCCGCACCGTGCAACCTCCCGAGGGCTGGGAGGGCGAGGCCTACACGGGTGAAGGCCCGGCCATCAACTCCGCCAACGACAGCGTGTCCCTGGACGGGATGGGGGTCGAGGAGGCGAAGGCGACCATCATCGCCTGGCTGGAGGAGCGCGGCTCGGGCACCGGGACGGTCAACTTCCGGTTGCGCGACTGGCTCCTGAGCCGCCAGCGGTACTGGGGGGTCCCGATCCCGGTCGTCCACTGCGAGAAGTGTGGCGAGGTCGCCGTGCCGTACGACGACCTGCCCGTCGAGCTGCCCGAGCTGCGTGGCGCGGACCTGAAGCCCAAGGGCGTCTCGCCGCTGGCCGGCGCCACGGACTGGGTCGAGGTCGACTGCCCCGAGTGTGGCGGGCCGGCGCGACGAGACAGCGACACCATGGACACGTTCGTCGACTCGTCGTGGTACTTCCTGCGCTTCTGCTCACCGGACTACCTGGACGGTCCGTTCGACGTCGAGGCCGTGCGGGAGTGGATGCCCTGCGACATCTACATCGGTGGCGTCGAGCACGCGGTGCTGCACCTGTTGTATGCGCGCTTCTTCACCAAGGTGCTCAACGACATGGGGATGGTGGACTTCCGGGAGCCCTTCTCGGCCCAGCTGAACCAGGGCATCGTCATCAACCAGGGCAAGAAGATGAGCAAGTCGCTGGGCAACGGCGTCAGTTTGGGGGACCAACTAGCCGACTTCGGCGTGGACGCGGTGCGACTGACCCTGGTGTTCGCCGGGCCTCCGGAGGACGACATCGACTGGGCCGACATGTCCCCGGCGGGGTCCCTGCGGTTCCTGCAGAGGGCCTGGCGGCTGGCCGGCGACGTGTCCTCGCCGGTCGGCACCTCACCTGAGGGCGGCGACGTCGCGCTGCGCCGGGTCACCCACCACACCGTCGACGATGCGGCGCACCTGATCGACGGTCGCCGCTTCAACGTGATGGTGGCCCGGGTCATGGAGCTGGTGAACTCCACTCGCAAGGCAATCGACACCGGGTGCGGTCCGGCCGACCCCGCCGTGCGCGAGGCCGTGGAGGCGGTCGCTGTGCTGTTGTCCCTGGTGGCGCCCTACATCTCCGAGGAGATGTGGGAGCGGCTGGGGCACCCGCCGACGGTCGCGCGGGCGGGCTGGCCCGCGGTCGACCCCGCGTTGCTGGTGGAGGATGCGGTGACCTGCGTCGTCCAGGTGCAGGGCAAGGTGCGGGCGCGCCTCGAGGTGTCCCCGGACGTTTCCGATGCCGACCTGGAGACGTTGGCGTTGGCCGACCCGGGCGTCGTACGCGCCCTGGACGGCCGCGAGGTGCGCAAGGTCATCGTGCGGGCGCCGAAGCTGGTCAACGTCGTCACCGGCTGAGACTGCGCTTCTCGACCGACCGGTAACCTGCGGCCATGTCGTCGGTGGTGGTCGTTACGGACTCCACGGCCATGGTTCCGCCGGACGTGGCCGCGAAGCGCGGGATCGTCGTCGTACCGCTCCAGGTCGTCATCGGCGCCGACGTCTACGACGAAGGTGCGGACGGTGCGACCCCCGAGACTGTGGCGGAGGCGCTGCGGGAGTTCCGCCCGGTCAGCACGTCACGCCCGGCGCCGGCGGTGATGCTCGAGGTCTACGAGCAGGCCGCCCGGGACGGCGCTGACGCGGTGGTCTCGATCCACCTGTCCGGCGACATGAGTGGGACGTTCGAGTCCGCACAGCTCGCGGCCCGCGACGCCTCGATCCCGGTGACGGCCGTGGACAGCCGGCAGGTGGGCGTGGCGACCGGCTACGCCGTCCTCGCCGCGGCCGACGTCCTCGACGCGGGTGGGTCGGTGGAGGACGCGGCCGCCGCTGCCCGGGAACGGGCAGCGGCCTCCTCCTCCTTGTTCTACGTCGACACCCTGGAGTACCTCCGGCGCGGCGGCCGGATCGGGGCCGCGGCCGCCCTGTTCGGTGGTGCCCTGGCGGTCAAGCCGCTGCTCCAGATCGAGGACGGAAAGGTGGCGACGCTCGAGCGGGTACGGACCGCCACCCGAGCGCTGGGCCGGCTGGAGGAGCTCGCGGTGACCGCCGCCGACGACGACGACGTCGACGTCTGCGTCGCCCACCTCGCCAGCCCGGAGCGGGCAGGCCGAGCTCGCCGAGCGGCTGGCCGACCGCCTGGCCGACAACCTCGCCGGCCGCGAGATCTGGTGCGGTGAGCTGGGCGCCGTCCTCGGTGCCCATGTCGGCCCCGGCATGCTCGCGGTGTGCGTGGCGCCGCGGCTCCACGACGCCTGACCCCGCCAACCGTCCACACCGCCCCTGCGCGTCGCTGAGTCTCCACAGGCTGCGACGCGTCGCTCCCCGGTCGGTCGCGTCGTTCCTACCGTCGAGTGCATGGGGAACCGTCGACCGAGCGCCGAGCACCAGGAGGCCGTGTCCCGGCGACTGCGGCAGCTGAGCGCCGAGCTGGCCGGGGTGCGCGGCCGGCGCTGGACCCGACCGACCGTGCCGCGCCCCTCGCCCGACGAGGGGGACTACGCGATGCCGCTCACGCACACCCGGATTTCTCGTCCGCGTTCGCAGCCGCCCGGGAGCCGATCGAGCCGGTGGACTCGATGGCCGACGACCAGGTGGCCGACGAGGTCGACGAGGCCGGCGCCGCTCGTGCCGCGCCCGGGGCGCCACGCCTCGCGACGGGTGGGCCGTCGCGTCGCCGGACGTCGTGCCGGCGACCCTGCGCGGCAGGGTCGCGCTGGGGCCGGCCCAGCTCGCGTTCGTCGCCGGCCTGGTGGCGGTGGGGCTGGCGGTCACGTGCTGGTGGGTCATCCGCGGGGACCCGCAGCGAGGTGACGGCGCCGGTCGTCGCGAGTCCCGCGGGTGGGCTGGCGACCCCGGTCGGGTCCGCGACGGCCCAGGCCATGCCGGCTCAGGCCTCGCCGGACTCGTCGGCAGCCGCCGGACGGCGAGGTCACCGTCGACGTCGCGGGCAAGGTCCGGCGTCCCGGCATCGCGTCCTGGACGCCGGCGCCCGGGTCATCGACGCGGTGGAGGCAGCCGGCGGCGCCCGACCGAGGGTCGACCTGTCCACGCTCAACCTGGCCCGACTGCTGGTCGACGGTGAGCAGATCGTCGTCGGGGCAGCGGCTCCGACCGGCGTGACCGGGAGCGACGGCGCCGGTGCCCCCGGGCGCGACGACCGGCCCTCTCGTCAACCTCAACACCGCCGACCAGGACGCTGCTCGAGACCCTGCCCGACGTGGGGCCGGTGACCGCGGAGGCGATCATCGCCTGGCGCACCGAGCACGGCGGGTTCACCGCGGTCGACGAGCTGTTCGAGGTGGACGGCATCGGGGACGCGACGCTGGCGACGATCACGCCGCACGTCACGGTGTGAGCGTGGCGCGGAGCGATCGCGACGTCCCCGACCTGCGGCTGCCGGTGCTGGGGGTTGCGGCGTGGGTGGGTGGGCTGGTCGGCCATCTGCTACCGGCATGGCTCGTCGCGGCCCTGGCCGGGGTGGTCGCCTCGGTCGTGGGCCTGTCGTCGCCGACCGGATCGGGCGCCGTCGGCGCTCACGCTGTGCGGCCTGCTGCTGGTCTTCGCCGCGGTCGCCGCGAGCGCCGTGCTCCGCCAGGAGCAGGTCGAGCACAATCCGGTGGCCAGCTCTGGCCGACGAGCACGCCGTCGCGACCCTGGAGCTCACCGTGACCTCCGATCCGCGGGTCGTCGAGGGCAGGTACGGCGACCAGGTGCATGGTTCGCGGCACGGCGACGGCGGTCGCCGGTCGCGGGCGTGTGCACGAGCTCGGCACGCCGGTCCTGGTGCTCGGAGGCCGGGATTGGGCCGGCGTCGAGCTGGGGAGCGAGGTGCGGACGGTCGGCCTCCTGACTCCCGCCCGCGGTGACGGAATCGCCGGAGTCCTGTCCGCGAAGGGCCAGCCGGAGGTGCTCACGCCGGCCCGGCCCGCGGTGGCGCGGCGCGGACGCCGTACGAGAGTCACTGCGCGAGTCGGTCGCCCAGCGCCCACCCAGCCAGCGCGCGCTGGTGCCGGCGCTCGTCGACGGCGACGACGCCGGGCTCGACCCGGAGCTCGCCGACGACTTCCGGGAGACCGGCCTGACCCACCTGCTCGCTGTGTCGGGCACCAACCTGACCCTGGTCGTCGGCTTCCTGCTCGTCCTGTCGCGCGGTGGCTGGGCGTCCGCGGTCGCTGGCTGTACGCTCGTCGGGGCGCTGGGCATCGTCGGCTTCGTCCTGATCGCCCGCACCGAGCCCAGCGTCGTCCGGGCCGCCGCCATGGGCACGGTCGCGCTGCTCGCGATGGGGACCGACGGGCGACATCGCGGCGCTCGTGCCCTCGGCGCGGCGGTGGTCGCTCTGCTGCTGCGTCGATCCACGCTGTCCCTGAGCATCGGATTCGCGCTGTCGGTCACGGCGACCGCGGGCATCATCCTGCTGGCCCCCGGCTGGCGCGATGCCCTGGCCTCGTGGCTGCCCCGGTGGCTGGCCGAGGCCATCGCGGTCCCCGCGACTGCCCAGCTCGCGTGCACACCGCTGGTGGCAGCGATCTCCGGGCAGGTCAGCGTCGTCGCGGTCGTCGCGAACCTGGCCGTGGCGCCCGCGGTCGGGCCGGCCACCGTTCTCGGGCTGGCCGGCGGGACTGGCGGGCCTGGTGTGGCCACCTGCCGGTGCGTTCCTCGGCACCCTTGCCAGCGCCTGCGTCGCCTGGATCGTCACCGTCGCCCGTCGCGGCGCGGACCTGCCGACCGCCGCGGTCGACTGGGGGACCGGCGTCTGGTCGCTGGTCGTCCTCGGTGTGCTTGCCGTGCTGATCGCCGTCTTGGCGCCGTTCGTCCTGCGCCGCCGCGGCACGGGGATCGGCTGCTGCTGCCTGATGACGGTCGCCGTCCTGGTCCCGCTGCCGACGCCGGGCTGGCCGCCGTCCGGCTGGGTGTTCGTCGCTTGCGACGTCGGACAGGGTGACGCGCTGGTGCTCCGGACCGGAAGCGGCTCCGGCATGGTCGTCGACGCCGGTCCGGACCCGGCCGCGGTCGACGAGCTGCCTACGCCGGCTCGACGTCACCAGGGTCCCGCTGGTGCTCCTCACGCACTTCCACGCCGACCACGTCGACGGGCTCACCGGTGTCGCTCGTCGGGTCGCGCGACAGGAGCCATCGAGACCACCAGCCTGCTCGATCCGCCTGAGGCGGTTGCCGCGGTCTCGCGGGACGCGAAGGCGCGGGGGCTCCCGACCCACGTCTCGCCGTACGGCGTCACCCGCCGGATCGGCGACGTCACGTTCCAGGTGCTCTGGCCCCTGCCGGACTCGCCGACCGAGGGACCGGGCGACGGGAGCACGGCCAACGACGCGAGCGTGGTCGTGCTCGCCGAGGTGAGTGGGGTGCGGGTGCTCCTCAGCGGTGACCTCGAACCAGTGGGCCAGGCGGCTCTGGCCCGGTCGCTGCCGGACCTGCAGGTCGACGTCCTCAAGGTCCCGCACCACGGCAGCCGACACCAGGACTTGTCCTTCCTGCTCGGTCTCGGGGCCCGGTTCGCGCTGGTGAGCGCAGGGGAGGACAACGACTACGGCCACCCCGCGCCGGAGACCGTGGGTGCCACTCGCGGCGACCGGCGCCCGGGTGCTGCGCACCGATCTGGACGGCGACCTGGCGATCGTCGTCCGGGACGGTGAACTGCTCGCCACCTCCACGGATTGAAGGGGGTGGCCTGTGGCAGGCTTGGCGCACCATGGCAGGTCCCCGGGCAGCAGACGTCCTCGGCCGGGTCACCCTCGTGACCGGCAAGGAGGAGTTCCTCAACGAACGCACCGTCGTCTCCGTCCGCGAGGCGGTCCGCCGTCACGACGGCGAGGCGGAGTTCTCGGAGACCCGCGGCGCCGACCTCTCGCTGGCCACGCTCGGCGAGCTGGCCGCGCCGTCGCTGTTCTCCACGACGCGATGCGTCGTCGTGCGCAACCTCGAGGACCTGCCTGACGAGTCCGTCGACGGGCTCCTGGGCTACGCCGCCGCCCCCGTCGAGGACGTCGCGGTGGTGCTCGTCCACGGCGGCGGGCAGAGGGGCTCGGGGATCTTGACCAAGCTCCGCAAGCTGGACCCGGTCACCGAGTCGAAGTCAGGTGAGCTCAGGGCCTCGGAGTTCCCGTCGTTCGTGGCCGCCGAGGTGCGGACTCACGGGTCGGCGATCGACAACGAGGCGGCCGGGTTCCTGGTCCAGGCCGTCGGACAGGACCTGCGCTCGCTCTCGGCCGCGGCCCAGCAGCTGACCAGCGACTTCCCCGGTGAGTCGCTGACCGTGGACAAGGTCAAGCAGTACTTCGGTGGGCGGGCCGAGGCGAAGTCGTTCGCGGTCGCGGACGCCGCCTTCAACGGACGCCGGCCGGCCGCCCTCGAGGAGCTCAGGTGGGCCCTGGACGCCGGCACCCCTCCGGTCCTCGTGACCAGTGCCTTCGCCGGCAGCGCCCGCGGACTGGCGCGCTACAAGGCAGCGCCCCGGGCGATGAAGGAGGTCGACCTCGCCCGCGAGGTGGGGGTGCCGCCCTGGAAGCTCCGCACGATCCGCGACCAGTCCCGCAGCTGGTCCGATGCCGGCATCGCGCGGGCGATCCGGGCCATCGCCCAGGCCGATGCCGACATCAAGGGCGCCGCCGGCGACGCGTCGTACACCCTGGAGCGGCTGGTCCTCACCGTCACCGCGCTGCGCTCGAAATGACCTCGAAATGACCTCGAAATGACACTGACCCGGCAGAGGCTTTCTGCCGGGTCACGCGTGAGCAGCGTCAGCTCAGAGGGAAGAGGCCTTCTTCGCGATGGCCGACTTGCGGTTCGCGGCCTGGTTCTTGTGGATGACACCCTTGGACGCGGCCTTGTCGAGCTTGCGGGCGGCGTCGCGACCGGCGGAGATGGCGGCGTCCTTGTCGCCGGCCTCGGCCAGCTCGCGGAACTTGCGCACGGCCGACTTCAGGCCCGTCTTCACGGACTTGTTGCGCTCGTGCCGGACATGGTTCTGCCGGTTGCGCTTGATCTGGGACTTGATGTTCGCCACTACTGCGCCTTCGTCGTAGGTGTGGTTGTTCGGAGGTGCTGCTGAAGTTCGGGGTGGGTCGGCGCGAGACGGGCGCCAGACCGACGAGCAAGACTAACAGCGGGCGGTTCAGACGCCCCAAATCCGGTCGACGCGTGCGGAGCGTCACGTCCAGCCCCGGCGTTCGCAGAGCCAGGCCCAGCAGACGTCTCCCTGCCAGGACTGGTGCGCGCGGAGGTGCGGCGAGGTCGGCGGGACGGGTTCGTCACGCTGCTTGAAGAAGTAGCCGATCAGCAGCGCCAGCACGATGTCGATGTGCTCGGCGGGCACGTCGCGCAGCAGCGGTCGCTCGGCGATCACCGGCTCGACGTCGAGGCCGTCGCCGCGCGGCCCGATCAGCACGAACAGCGAGTCCAGCCAGTTCGCGCCGACGACCGGCCAGTTCCAGTCGCACATCCAGACCCGACCGTCCGAGCCCAGGATGAAGTTGTCGTCCCGCAGGTCGGTGTGCACGACGGTGTCGCCGCCGGTGACCTCGGCGAACGCTCCGGCCAGGGCCGCGGCCTCCTCGAGGTGCGGCAGGCTCGGGCTGGGTGGCGCGAACGTGGTCCCAGAAGCCGACCAGGTCCGCGAACTCGTCGGCGAAGGTGTCCAGCGTCAGCGCCTCCGGCGGCGGTGTCAGCTCCGCGGCGACCACGGCGATGGCGTCCAGGCATGCATCGAGGTCGCGCCGGCGCCACGGGCGGCGCGGGTTGCGGCCGTCGACGAACTCGAGACCGAGCACGACCCAGTCCTCGTCGTAGGACCACAGCAGCCGCGGCGCCGGCACCGTCTCGGGCAGCACGGAGAGCTTGCGGGCCTCCTCGCGGTAGGAGTCGGCGAACATCCGTTGGGCCTTGACCGAGGCGGCCTTCACGAAGTGCCTGGAGTCGTCCGCGCAGGTCAGAACGGAGGCGAAGCCCGGGGTGAAGCCGCCGCCCTGCGAGGCGGCCTCCACGACGGGCGACCCGCAGCGTTCCTCCACCATCGACCGGATGTGGGGCGGCAGGAACTGCCACTCCAGCCGCCGGGCGGTCCTGCCCGGAGGGAGCGGGGTACGTCGTCATGTCCGGCATCCTCACTCACCAGCGAGCCCGAGGCGACCGAGAATCGCCGGAACCGCCGAGGTCGGCCGATCGACCCGTGGCGCCGCTGGCGGGTGGTCCGCGGGAGGCGAGCCGACGTCCCCCGTGCGGGAGAATGAGCCGTCCCCCTGCAAGCGAACGAGAGTCGTCCGTGCCCAAAAACTCCCAGGTGGCCGCACCGATGCCCGGCCACACCGATCCCGCGATCATCCGCAACTTCTGCATCATCGCGCACATCGACCACGGCAAGTCGACCCTGGCCGACCGGATGCTGCAGCTCACCGGTGTGGTCGACGAGCGGAGCGCCCGCGCGCAGTACCTCGACCGGATGGACATCGAGCGCGAGCGCGGGATCACCATCAAGAGCCAGGCCGTGCGGATGCCGTGGACCGCGCCGGAGGGCAACCCCGAGGGCGCCGAGCCCGGGACCTACGTGCTCAACATGATCGACACGCCCGGGCACGTCGACTTCACCTACGAGGTGTCCCGGTCGCTCGAGGCGTGCGAGGCCGCGATCCTGCTCGTCGACGCCGCCCAGGGCATCGAGGCGCAGACGCTGGCGAACCTCTACCTCGCGCTGGGCGCCGACCTGCACGTCATCCCGGTGCTCAACAAGATCGACCTGCCGTCGGCCAACCCCGAGAAGTACGCCGAGGAGCTCGCGCACATCATCGGCTGCGACCCGGGCGAGGTGCTCAGGGTCTCGGCGAAGACCGGCGACGGTGTCGAGACCCTCCTCAACGAGATCGTGAAGCAGACCCCACCCCCGGAGGGCGTGGCCGATGCGCCGCCCCGGGCACTGATCTTCGACTCGGTCTACGACACCTACCGCGGGGTCGTCACCTACGTGCGCGTGATCGACGGCAAGCTCACCCACCGCGACCGGATCAAGATGATGTCGACGGGCGCCGTGCACGAGATGCTCGAGGTCGGTGTGATCAGCCCCGAGCCGGTCAAAGCGGGCGAGATCGCGGTGGGCGAGGTCGGCTACCTCATCACCGGCGTGAAGGACGTGCGGCAGTCCCGCGTCGGGGACACGGTCACCTCCCAGCACCATGGCGCGGAAACAGCGCTGGGTGGCTACAAGCACCCCAACCCGATGGTGTTCGCGGGCCTCTACCCGATCGACGGCGACGACTACCCGACTCTGCGCGACGCCCTGGACAAGCTGCAGCTCAACGACGCCGCGCTCGCCTACGAGCCGGAGACCTCCGGCGCGCTCGGCTTCGGCTTCCGCTGCGGCTTCCTCGGCCTGCTGCACATGGAGATCGTCCGGGAGCGGCTCGAGCGGGAGTCCGACCTCGACCTGATCTCGACCGCTCCCAACGTCGTCTACGAAGTCACCATGGAGGACGGCACCAAGCACCAGGTCACCAACCCGAGCGAGTATCCCGAAGGCAAGGTCGACGAGGTCCGCGAGCCCGTCGTCCGCGCCACGATCCTCAGCCCGGCGGACTTCATCGGCACGATCATGGAGCTGTGTCAGAACAGGCGCGGCACCCTGCAGGGGATGGAGTACCTGTCGGCGGACCGCGTGGAGATGCGCTACACGCTCCCGCTCGCCGAGATCGTCTTCGACTTCTTCGACCAGCTGAAGTCCCGCACCAAGGGGTACGCCTCACTCGACTACGAGCCCACGGGCGACCAGGTGGCGGACCTGGTCAAGGTCGACATCCTCCTCCAGGGCGAACCGGTCGACGCGTTCAGCGCGATCGTGCACAAGGACGCTGCGTACTCCTACGGCGTGATGCTGGTCGGGAAGCTGAAGGAGCTGATCCCGCGTCAGCAGTTCGAGGTGCCGATCCAGGCCGCCATCGGAGCCCGGGTGATCGCTCGGGAGAACATCCGCGCCATCCGCAAGGACGTCCTCGCCAAGTGCTACGGCGGTGACATCACCCGCAAGCGCAAGCTGCTGGAGAAGCAGAAGGAGGGCAAGAAGCGGATGAAGATGGTGGGCCGGGTCGAGGTGCCCCAGGAGGCCTTCATCGCCGCACTGTCCAACGCTCCGACGGGGGAGAAGTCCAAGAAGTGACCGCCACGGGCTCGATCACCGGGGGATGAGGCTTCCGGACGGCGTGCTGGGCATGGCCGGGCGCGGACCCGACTGGGCCGCGTGGGTCGACGGACTCGGCGTCCGCACCCAGCACGTGCTGGCGGAGTGGGAGCTCACCCCAGACGGCTGGCCGATGCACGGGTACTGCTCCCTCGTCGTTCCGGTCCGGACGGCAGATGCCACGCCTGCCGTTCTCAAGCTGACGTTCGAGGGCGACGACGAGTCCCAGTTCGAGCACCTCGCTCTCCAGCACTGGAAGGGCAACGGCACGGTGCGGCTGCTCCGGGCCGATCCGAACCGCAGGGCACTCCTCCTCGAGCGGCTCCACCACGAGGACCTGCTCAGCGTCCCCGACGACGAGGCCTGCGAGATCGTGGCCGGCTTCTACCCGCGGATCCACATCCCCGCCGTGCCGCAGCTGCTCACCGTGACGTCGTACGTCGAAGGGTGGCTCGACGAGCTCGCAGTCCTGCCCCGGGACCTGGCTCCCCCGCACCGGTACGTCGACCAGGCGCTGTCGCTGGGCCGGGACCTGGTCGCCGACCCAGCCAGCACCGGCCGGATGATCCACGGCGACCTGCACCACCTGAATGTGCTGGCCGCGGATCGTGAGCCGTGGCTGGTCATCGACCCGAAGCCGATGTCCGGTGACCCCCACTTCGAACCCGCGCCCATGTTGTGGAACCGCTGGGACGACGTGGTGACCTCCGGGGACGTCCGGGCCGCGGTCCGGCGTCGCTTCCACGTCCTCGTCGACTCCGCCGGGCTGGACGAGGACCGGGCCCGGGACTGGGTCGTGGTCCGGATGGTGCTCAACGCCGGCTGGGCCGTCCAGGACGCCCTCGACGAGCAGCGGGCCCCGACTCCGGACGAGCGGGACTGGATCACCCGTTGTATTGCGATCGCGAAGGCCGTGCAGGACTGAGAGGATCTGGCCGTGAACGCCACCCTCCTCTCCGTCAACGTTGGCCAGCCGCAGGAGCGTGACTGGGCGGGGATCGGCCGGACCTCCATCGACAAGCGACCGGTCCCCGGTCGGGTCGCGGCCAGGACGCTGGGCCTCGAAGGCGACCAGGTGTCCGACGTCGTGCACCACGGTGGTGTCGACCAGGCCGTCTATGCCTTCGCTCGCGAGGATCTCCACCGCTGGGCCGAGGTCCTGGGCATGCCGATCCGGGACGGGATGTTCGGGGAGAACCTCACGACCTCCGGGATCGACGTGAACGAGGCGGAGATCGGCGAGCGGTGGCGGATCGGCACAGCGCTGTTGGAGGTTTCGTCGGTGCGGATCCCGTGCAACGACTTCAAGGGCTGGATGGGCATGTCCGGCTACGACAACGCCGCCTGGGTCAAGCGGTTCACCGCACACTCCCGGCCCGGCCCCTACCTCCGGGTCGTCGAGGAGGGAACGCTGGAAGCCGGCGACCCGATCGATGTCGTCCATCGTCCCGGGCACGGCGTCACGGTCACCACCATGTTCCGCGCCCTCACGACGGACCAGGCACTGCTCCCGGAACTGCTGCGGGTCGAGGGGCTTGTGACGGAGGCGCGGGAGCGAGCCGAGAAGTACGCCGCGTCGCGAGCCTGAACGCGGCTCGAGCCGCACCATTGGTGGGACTGCCTACCCGTCCGTAACTCGGTGATCTAGGTTACTGCGCAAGACGTTCGGCCAGGTGGCCGCAACGGGCATCCCCCGATTCAAGCCCAGGAGTGTCATGCCGGTCAGTCACCGACACCAGTTTTGTCGACAGCCTCACCCAGAATGTTGCAGTCCTCTTCCTCGAGCGGGTCGCGAAGAGCCCCGAATCGGAGGCGTTCCGCTATCCCAGAGGCGAGTCCTGGGAGTCGGTGACCTGGCAACAGGCCGGCGATGAGGTCTGCCGGCTGGCGGCCGGGCTGCTGTCGCTCGGCCTGGAGTCGGAGCAGCGGGTCGGCATCGTGTCGAACACCCGTTACGAGTGGATCCTGGCCGACCTGGCGATCATGTGCGGCGGCGGTGCGACGACCACGGTGTACCCGTCCACCAACACCGACGACACGGCGTACATCCTGAGCGACTCCGAGTGTCGAGTGGTCTTCGCCGAGGACGACGAACAGCTTGCCAAGCTCAAGGACCGCAAGTCCGAGCTGCCCCACCTGGCCAAGGTCGTGTCCTTCGACGGCACCACCGACGGCGACTGGGTCATCGGCCTGGAGGAGCTCGCCAAGCTCGGCGACGAGTACCTCGCGGAGCACCCGGGCGTGATCGACGAGACCGCCAGGTCGATCGGTCCCGACCAGCTCGCGACCCTGATCTACACCTCGGGCACGACCGGCCGGCCAAAGGGCGTCCGGCTTCGCCACAAGTCCTGGGTGTACGAGGGCGCGGCCATCCGGGCGCAGGACATCCTGCACGAGGACGACCTCCAGTTCCTGTGGCTGCCGATGGCCCATTCCTTCGGCAAGGTGCTGCTCTCCACTCAGCTGGCCTGCGGCTTCGCGACCGCCATCGACGGCCGGGTGGACAAGATCGTGGAGAACCTCGGAGTCGTGAAGCCGACGTTCATGGGCGCGGCTCCCCGCATCTTCGAGAAGGCTCACGGCCGGATCATCACCATGCAGCAGGCCGAGGGTGGCGCCAAGGAGAAGATCTTCAACCAGGCCTTCAAGGTCGGGCTCGCGGTGGACCGGCTCAAGGCGGAGGGAAAGCCCGTCCCGCTGCCGCTCAAGGTGCAGCACGGCCTGTTCGACAAGCTCGTCTTCAGCAAGATCCGCGACCGCTTCGGTGGTCGAGTCCGATTCTTCATCTCCGGCGCGGCGGCCCTCAACCAGGACATTGCGGAGTGGTTCCACGCAGCGGGCATCCTGATCCTCGAGGGCTACGGCCTGACGGAGACCTCCGCCGGCTCGTTCGTCAACCACCCCGACCAGTACAAGTACGGCACGGTCGGCCCCGTGTTCCCGGGCAGCGAGGTCAAGCTCGGTGCGGGCGACGAGATCCTGATCAAGGGCCCCGGGGTCATGGACGGCTACCACAACCTTCCGGAGGAGACCGCCAAGACCCTGACCGACGACGGCTGGCTCCGCACCGGCGACAAGGGAAGCCTCGACGACGAGGGCTTCCTGACGATCACCGGCCGGATCAAGGAGCTGTTCAAGACCTCCGGCGGCAAGTACATCGCACCCCCTGCCATCGAGTCGAAGTTCAAGGCGGTCTGCCCGTACGCCAGCCAGTTCGTGGTGTTCGGGAGCGAGCGCAACTTCTGCGTTGCCCTGATCACCCTCGATCCCGACGCGATTGCGGGTTGGGCCGAGGAGAACGGCATGGCTGGGGCGTCGTACACCGACATCGTGCGGTCGGACAAGGTCCAGACGATGGTGGGCGGGTACGTCGACGAGCTCAACTCCCGGCTGAACCGGTGGGAGACCATCAAGAAGTGGGAGCTGCTCGACCACGACCTCACCGTCGAGTCCGGCGAGCTCACCCCGTCGATGAAGGTCAAGCGCAACGTCGTCGAGGACAACCACAAGGACAAGATCGACGCCTTCTACGCCTGATCGCGGCGCCTTCCCACAGGTGCAAGACTGGTCGGATGCCGTCTGCCCTTCCCGCCGGTGACCCGGCACCATCGGATGGCGCCCTGCCCGGCGCTGTCGCTGGAAGGTGTCGGGCGGCGGCCGTTCGGTCTGTATGTGCACGTGCCGTTCTGCACGGTGCGCTGCGGGTACTGCGACTTCAACACCTACACGGCAGACGAGCTGGGCGACGAGCCGGGTGCCTCCCGAGCGACGTACGCCGAGGCCGCGATCACCGAGATCCGCCAGGCCCGCCGGGTGCTGGGCGATCGTGACCTCCCGGTGTCGAGCGTGTTCTTCGGGGGCGGCACCCCGACCCTGATCGCCTCGGCCGATCTCGGGTCGGTGCTGGCGGCGATCGCATCGGAGTTCGGTCTGGTCGAGGGTGCGGAGCTGACCACGGAGTCGAATCCGGACAGCGTCGCGTTCTGGGACCTCGAGGAGCTTCGCTCAGTCGGGTTCAACCGCATCTCCTTCGGCATGCAATCGGCCGTACCACACGTGCTGGCTACCCTGGACCGGACGCACGACCCGTTGCGGGTTCCCGCGGTGGTCGACTGGGCCCGTCGAGCCGGTTTCGACCAGGTCAGCCTGGATCTCATCTACGGCACGCCGGGCGAGTCGATGGCGGACTGGGAGACGTCGATCGAGGCTGCTCTTGCCTGTGCACCTGACCACATCTCGGCGTACTCCCTGATCGTCGAGGACGGGACCGCGCTGGCCAGGCGGATCCATCGTGGCGAGGTGCCGAGGCCGGACGACGACGACCTCGCAGACAAGTACCAGCACGCCGACGAACGGTTCGGTGGCGCCGGCCTGGAGTGGTACGAGGTGTCCAACTGGGCCCGCGACGCGTCGAGTCGTTGCCGGCACAATCTCCTCTACTGGTCCGGCGGCGACTGGTGGGGCGTCGGCCCCGGGGCGCACTCGCACGTCAACGGTGTGCGGTGGTGGAACGTCAAGCACCCAGCGGCGTACGCCGGCCGGCTGGCCGACGGTCGCAGCCCCGCCCAGGCCCGCGAGGTGCTGGACGCGGAGAGCCGTCGGGTGGAGCGGGTGCTGCTGGAGCTGCGGCTGCGCGACGGACTGCCCGTCGACGTCCTCGACGACGGCGGCCGAGCAGCCCTGCCGGCGCTCGTGGGACGCGGGCTGCTGGAGCCCGAGGGCGGTCGGGTCGTGCTCACCGCCCGGGGGCGGCTGCTCGCCGACGCCGCCGTGCGCGACCTGGTGCCGTGACCAGTGCCGGGGCGTGGCTCAGCTGACCATCCGGATGGTGAGCGGGTAGCGGTAGAGCTCGCCGTTGGCCGCCTTCACCGATCCGATGATCGTGAACACCAGCCACCAGATGCCGACGATCGGCAGCAGGAGGAACCCGATCAGCAAGAAGAGCAGGACGAACGCGACGGCCGCGTAGATGAGCATCGAGAGCTGGAAGTTCAGGGCTTCGACCGCCTGCCGGCGGATGTAGGGCGACTCGTTGCCCTTCACCAGCATCACCAGCAGCGGGCCGAGGAACGCGAGGGCCACGAAGGCGCTGACAAGTGCGCTCCAGTGGGCGGCGCCGCCCCACGTGCGTTCGTCGGGTGTGAGCCCGTCGGGTCCGGGAGTCTGGCCGTAGGGCTGTGGAGGCTGGCCGTAGGGCTGCTGGCCGTAGGGCGGTTGCTGAGGTGGCTGCTGGCCGTACTGCGGTGGTTGCTGTGGTGGTTGCTGGGCGTACGGCGGTGGCTGCTCGGCGGGTGGCGGGGGAGGGGCAGGCTGCTCGTGGGGGGCGGCCGGCTCGCCACTCGGGGGCTGGTCGCCACCGGGCTCGTTCGGTGGTCGGTCGTTGGATTCGGTCACGACGCCTCCTGGGTGGTCGAGCAGATCGTGTTCCTGGGTCGCCCAGCATATGGCGCGAGTGTCGGGAAACCGACAGAGCCGGGCGCGACACGCCCCTAGGCTGACGCGTGCTCTCACCGGAGAGCCAGGAGTCCCAGGAGGCTGTGATGGCAGAGACGTCCGAGGTCACGGCCCGGGACTCGCTGAGGCGGGTCCTCGCGAACCGCAACCTGCGGCGGGTGCAACTCGCCTTCTTCGGCTCGGTGACCGGCGACTGGGCCTACGCGACCGCGCTCACCGTGTGGGCGTACACGCAAGGCGGCGCCGCGGCTGTGGGTGCGTTCACGGCGGCCCGGTTCGTGGCGATGGCCGTCGCCGGTCCGCTCGGGGCGGCAGTCGCGGACAAGGTCTCCCGCAAGACCTTCATGATCGTCACCGATCTGGTCCGGGCGGGCATGGTCTCCGGTGCGGCCGTGATCGTCGCCGTCGACGGGCCGGCGTTCCTCGTCTACGGACTGGGAGTGCTGACGGCCATGGTCGGCGCGCCGTTCCGCTCCGCGCAGGCGGGGCTGATCCCCAAGCTGGTCAACCGGCCCGACGAGCTGACCGCGTCGAACGCGGTGGCCGCCAACCTCGAGAACGTCGCGACCTTCGCGGGTCCCGCGCTCGGTGCCCTCCTCGTCGGCCTCGTACGACGTCGAGCCGGTCTTCTGGCTCAACGTGGCCACCTATCTGTGGTCCTTCGGCCTCGTGGCCTCGATCCGGGTGCCGGACGAAGCGAGCGACGACGCAGCCGACGGCGAGCCCGAGGAGGAGGAGGAGGGGTTCCTGACCACGATCACCGCCGGCTTCTCGACCGTCGCCCGGGACGGTGACCTGCGCACCGTGTCGCTGCTGGCCGCGGCCCAGGGGTTCGTGTGGGGCGCACTGACGGTGTTCATGGTGATCATCGCCATCGAGATGCTCGAGACCGGCCCCGCGGGGGTCGGCTACCTCGACGCCGTCATGGGCGGTGCCGTCACCATCGGAGGCGTCATCGTGCTGGCCCGCGTGGCGAAGGGTCGGCTCGGTCAGGACATGGCGATCGGGGTGCTCGGCTGGGCACTGCCGCTCATCGTGCTCGCCGTGTTCCCCTCGCCGGTCACGGCGATCGCGGCGCTGGCGGTCATCGGCCTCGCCGATCCGTGGGTCAACCTCGGCTTCGAGACCATCCCGCAGCGGATCTCGCCCGAGAACGTCATCTCCCGGGTCTACGGCGCCGTCGAGAGCGCGCTGATCGGGGCCATGGCGCTCGGCGCCGTGACGGCCCCGCTCCTGATCCGCTGGATCGGGTTCGAGGAGTCGATGGCGGTGCGTCGGAGTGCTGGTGGCGGCGTACACGCTCACCACGCTGCGCCGGATGCGACGCCTCGACGCCCGGCTCACCGAGCCCGCGTCCCTGCCCCTGCTCCGGTCGATCCCGCTGTTCGCGCCCCTGTCGCCCTCGACGCTGGAGACACTGGCCCACCAGTTGACGCCGGTGTCCGTCTCGGCCGGGCATCGAATCCTCCTGGAGGGCGAGGCGTCCGACCGCTTCTACGTGATCGCCTCCGGGCACCGTCGAGGTCAGCCAGGACGAGTCGCCTCCTGCGCACCGAGAGTGCCGGCGACTTCTTCGGCGAGATCGGCCTGCTCCGCGACGTACCGCGCACGGCGACCGTGACCGCGGTGACCGACACCGGAGCTCTACGCGCTCGAGCGGCACGACTTCCTGGCGGCCGTGACCGGCGTGGGCGAGGCACGGCAGGCGGCGGAGGAGGTCGTCGTCGCGGCGACTGGCGGTCTGACGGCCGGCGGTCCTGCGGCAGATCAGGTCCCGCACGGGTGCTCGATATGGCATCCTTCTCGCAGACTCGGGCTCGCGCTGAGGGAATCGAGATACCCGTGGTGACCACTTGTTCCAGTTGCCGGGCTTCAGGGCAGCCCGAGGGGGCACGGTTCTGCTTCACGTGCGGGGCCAACCTCCAGGTCGACCACATGCAGCTCGTGCCGGGCCGAGATGGTTCCGGGTGCCCGCTTCTGCTCCAGCTGCGGAGCCACCCAGGAACCGGCCGTCCCTGCTGCGAAGGCACCCGCCGCGCCGGTGGCCTCGCGCCGGATCACCAGCGTGCTCTTCGGGGACCTGGTCGGGTTCACCAGTCTCTCCGAGACCCGCGACCAGGAGGACGTCCGCGACCTGCTGTCCCGCTACTTCGAGGAGTGCCGGCAGATCATCGCGCGGTACGGCGGCACCGTGGAGAAGTTCATCGGCGACGCCGTGATGGCCGTGTGGGGCGTTCCGACCACCCACGAGGACGACGCCGAGCGGGCGGTTCGCGCCGGACTGGAGCTGGTGAACCGGATCGCAGGCGCTCGGCGTGGACCTCGACGTCGCCGGTCTGGACATGCGGGTCGGCATCGTGACCGGCGAGGTCGCGGTGACGATCGGCGCCGAGCAGCAGGGCATGGTCGCCGGCGACGCCGTCAACACGGCCGCCCGGGTCCAGTCCGCCGCGACGCCCCGGTCAGGTCTGGGTCGACGAGACCACGCGACTGCTCACCACATCCGCGATCACGTACGTCGACGTGGGCAGCCACGCGCATGAAGGGCAAGGCCGATCCGGTCCCGCTCTGGTCGGCGCGGGCCGTCGTGGCGGGAATCGGAGGCGTCCAGCGTGCCGACGGCCTGGAGGCTCCGCACATCGGCCGCGACCGGGAGCTGCGACTGGTGAAGGAGATCTTCCACGGCGTCGAGGAGACCGGGCCGCCCGGCGCTGCTCGTCGTCGACGGCGAGCCGGGCGTCGGCAAGACCCGACTGGACTGGGAGTTCGAGAAGTACATCGACGGCCTCCAGGCCACCGTGCGCTGGCACCGTGGCCGATGCCTGTCCTACGGCGAGGGTGCCGCGTTCTACGCCCTGGCCGAGGCCATCCGCGGCCGGCTGCAGATCCTGCGCGCCGACGGCGGAGGGCCCGTGGACGACGACCACGACCAGGCCGAGCTGCTCGCGCTGGGTCTCGACACCTTCGTCGGTGACCCCGACGAGCGGGAGTGGCTCGGCCCCCGGATCGGGCGCTGCTGGGGATCGGCGCGGTCGGCACGTTCAAGCGCGAGGATCTCTTCAACGCCTGGACCACCTTCCTGCGCAGGGTCGGCGACGACAAGCCGGTCGTGCTCGTGATCGACGACGCACAGCACGCCGACGACGGGATGGTGAGCTTCCTCGAGCACGTGCTCGCGGTCGGTTCGTTCCCGCTCTTCGTGCTGCTCCTGGCGCGACAGGCACTGCTCGAGGACCGACCGACCCTCGCCACCAACCGACGGGTCACCGTGCTGCACCTGGAGACGCTCTCGCCGACGCGACATGGGCGAGCTGCTCGACGGGCTGGTCGTCGGCCTGCCCGTGCAGGTCCGCGACACCCTGGTCGAGCGTGCGGAGGGAATCCCGCTGTTCGCCATCGAGACCGTCCGGTCGCTCATCGACCGCGACCTCGTCCTTCCCCGCGGCGGGCAGTACGTGCTCTCCGGACCCGGACGACCTCGACCTCGACACGATCGCCGCGCCGGCCTCGCTCCAGGCACTGATCGCCGCACGGCTCGACACGCTGCCGCCCGACGAACGACGGGTCATCGACCGGGCCAGCGTGATCGGGAGCTCGTTCACCCGAGCGGCGATCGCCGGGCTGTGCCCCGACGTCGCCGACCTCGACGGTGCCCTGGCCGGGCTGGTCCGGTTCCAGCTGCTGCGGCAGGACTCGGACCGGTTCAGCGCCGAGCTCGGGCAGTACCGGTTCGTCCAGTCCGGCGTTCGCAACGTCGCCTACGGCACGCTCTCCCGGCGCGACCGCAAGGCGAGCCACCTGGTGGTCGCCCGCATGCTCGAGGAGGGCGACAACTCGGCCGGGGAGATCGTCGCCGATCATCGCCCAGCACCTGCTGGAGGCGATCGACGCGGTGCCCGAGCGAGGCCGATCGTGACGAGCTGACGGTGGCTGCCGTCGACCATCTGCGGCGGGCTGCGACCAGGGCGAGCGGACTGGGCGCGCCCGGCAGAGGCGGCCGGGCACCTGCAGGTCGCGCTCGACGGATGTTCCGACCAGGCGCTCGCCGCCACGCTCCGAGTCCGAGCTGGCAGAGCAGCTGGATCGCGCCGGCGACCACGACGGCGCCATCGAGCACGCGACGCAAGGCCCGGGACGCCTTCGACGACCTGGGCGACCCGCTGATGGCGGGGCGCGCGACGGCGACCCTCTCGCGGGCCCTGGTCCGCGGGCGGTTCGACTTCGAGCGTGCCCATGCCGTCGCCGACGAGCGGCTCGTTGCGCTCCAGGAACGAGACGATGCCCTCGAGGTGGAGCTGTTGCTGTCCTCGGCCAAGGTCGGCGCGCTGCTGCGGTCGGGCGCAGATCTCAGGGAGGCGGCGGATCACCACGCCCGGCTGGCGGAGCGGGTCGGGGACAAGTCCGATGTGGCGGACAGCTACATCAGCCTGGGTCTGCACTACACGGTCAGCGGCCCCCGCGGCCTCGGGCGGGTGTTGCTGGAGTCGGCGGCCGCGATGGCTCGCGAGGCGCACGACATGAGGCTCCTGAGCCGGGCTCTGGTGAACCTGAACGCCGACTGGACCCACGACGACGCCGAGCGCGCAGCCGAGATCGGCCGCGAGGCGGTGGCGGCGAGCGCGACCCTGGGCGACCTGAGCTGGATCAGCTCCGCCTGCATCAACTTGCTGCTGGCGGAGCTGGTGAGCGGGGAGTGGGACGAGGCGATGGCCCTGCTGGACGAGGGACTCCTGGAGGGCCCCGATCGTTTCCACGCCGAGCTGGTCCGATGCCAGATCCAGCATGCCCGCGGGGAGAGCTTCGTGCCCTCGGCCGACCTCGACTCTGCCCAGGCAGCGGAGGACCTGGCGGTGCAGGCGTGCGACCAGGCCGTCCGGGCCGTCATGGTCCTGGCTCGCGGCGACCGGGAGGTGGGTGAACTCGTGGTCGGAGCCGCCCGCGCCATGTACGGCCAGGCCGGCCTGTTCGACGACTTCACCTTCCTCTGGCAGGTGGTGACCGAGGTGGCGTGGTCGGCGGGCGACCGGCCCGCTCTGGACGAGCTGTTCGCCGTCATGGCGCAGGGCGACAACGACAACAACCTCCCCGTCGGACTGCGCGCCCAGCGGAGCCGACTGCTGGGCCTGATGGCCATCGAGGACGGCGCGGATCCTGCGACCGTCGAGGCGCACCTGCGAACCGCGATCGCCGAGTCGCAGAGCTGGAAGTCCGCGGTCACCGTGGCTCGGTGCCAGGCCGACCTGGGGACCTGGTTGACCCGCCAGGGGCGGGCCGACGAGGCGGTCGACCTGTTGGCCGGCGCGCGGGCGACCTTCGACCGGCTCGGCGCAGTCGCCTGGACCCGCCAGCTGGACGCGGCACTCGCGGGCGTGCCCGCGTGAGCACCCCACGAAACCGCTCGCTGCGCTCGCGCTTCCGCGGGGACCCCGCGTGAGCACCCCACGAAACCGCTCGCTGCGCTCGCGCTTCCGCGGGGACCCCGCGTGACCTCAGTCTGCCTTCCGGGCCAGCCCGCCCCGGTCGAGGACGACGATCCGGCCGCGCCCGAGCTCCACGATGCCGTCGCTCGCGAGTCGCTGGAGAACCTGATTGACGCTCGGGCGCGTGCCGCCCACGAGCTCGGCGAGGTGCTCCTGGGTCAGCGGTACGACGACCGGTCCGTCCCGGCGGTCGGCGTACAGGCGGGCGAGCTCGGCCAGCCGCCGGTGCACCCGCCGGTCCAGCCCGTCGTACATCACCTCGAGCAGCCGGGCCGACAGCTCCTCGACCCGACGCGCGAGCAGGGCCAGCAACAACTGCTCGGCCGCCCGGTGCCGGTGCCGCAGCTCGCGGAAGTGGGTGGCCGACAACGACCGCGTCTCCGCGGCCTCGAGTGCGACGATGCTGGCCGACCGGGTCGGGGTCTTGCCGTCCAGGAGGGACAGCTCACCGAAGTAGTCACCGGGCCCCAGCACGTTCAACGTGGCAGTCTCACCGTCCGGCGTGGTCACCCGTACAGCCAGCCGCCCCGACTCCACGAGATGCAGGCTGTCGGCGGGGTCGCCCTCGTGGACCAGCACCTCACCCCGCCCGAACGTGCGGCGTCGCGTGGTGGCGAGCAGCTCGCGTCGCTCGCCCTCGTCCAGCGAGGACAGCAGCGTCCACTCCATGGCGGTAGTCAAGCAGCCCTCGAGGACGATCCGTGGCAACCGACCGCGACCTGACCCGGTCCGTGGCGGCCGTGCGGTCCCTGTTCGGGGCGGCCGCCTGCTCGTGCGCACTCGTCGATGCCGACGGCTCGACCCTGACCTTCGTCGCTGCCGACGGCGAGGGGGCGGCCGAGATCCTGGGTGTTGATCTCCCCGTCGGACGGGGGATCGCGGGCTGGGCCGTCATGTCCGGTCAGCCGATCGCGGTCCGCGACGTGCAGGCCGACCCGAGGTTCGCGCGAGACATCGCGGAGTCGACGAACTACGTCCCGACGTCCGTTCTGGCCGCGCCGCTGTTCGACAAGCACGGGGAAGCCTTGGGTGTCCTGGAGGTGCTCGATCCGACGGTCGACCAGGCCTCCGACTGGACGCTCGCCGTGCTGGGCACCCTCGCCACCCAGCTGGCCACCATCGTGGGTCGCGCTGACCCGGGTCCTGACGGTGCAGCCCTCGAGGCCCTGGGTCGGCAGGTCCTCGCCGCCGTCGAGTCGTACCAACCGCCGGAGGGAGAATGAGCCTCCTGCCCGCGTGGTCTGCCGCGTTCGACAACCAGCAGCTCGCGACCGTCCGCGCGCTGCCGCTGGCCGATGCGCGGGAGTGGGCCTTCGCCGGGTCCACCGGCGCCGGTGTCAGGGTGGCGGTGATCGACAGCGGCGTGGACGCCGACCATCCACGGGTCGGAGGAGTGGCGGGATCGGTGGCCATGGAGGCCGACCCGGAGGCCCCCGAGGGCCACCGGGCGGTGGCGGGTCCGCACGAGGACCTGGTCGGCCACGGGACGGCGTGCGCGGCGATCATCAGGTCCCTCGCCCCCGACGCCGAGATCCACTCCGTGCGGGTGCTCGGCGCGAACCTCAAGGGCCGCGGTGCGCTCTTCCATGCCGGGATCGCGTGGGCGGTGGACCACGACATGGCCGTCGCCAACCTTTCCCTCTCCAGCAAGAGCGACGTGATGTACGCACCCCTGCACGAGGTGGCCGACGCGGCGTACTTCAGGCGCACGGTGCTGGTCAGCGCGGCCAACAACCAGCCCGGCCCGACCTATCCGTCGCAGTACTCGTCAGTGGTCTCGGTCGCGGCGCGGGAGGGCGCGGACCCGATGGGCCTCGCCTACAACCCGCGGCCGCCGGTGGAGTTCGGGGCCCGCGGGATCGACGTCGACGTGGCGTGGGCCGGCGGCGGGTCGATGGTGGCGACGGGGAACAGCTTCGCCGCGCCCCACGTCGCGGCGATGGTGACGCTGCTGCTCGGCAAGCATCCCCACCTCACGCCGTTCCAGGTCAAGGCGGTGTTGCAGGCGGTCAGTGAGAACGCCGAGCGGGTGTCCTGAAGTGCCCGCCCGTTGTGTCAGCGCGCGAACGGAACATCCGGTCCGCGCGTAGCAGGATCCAGTCATCGGGCCGCGGGGTCCACGAACCGAAGGAGAAGGCCATGAGCGACGAGAAGATCCTCCCGGGCGACCAGACCCACGACGTGGAGGGACACGTCTACGTGGAGTCCGAGGACGTCGAGGGCCACGTCCGGATGACGATCACCAACGACGAAGAGGACGTCGAGGGCCACGTACAGCCCCGGCGCGACATCGACATCGAGCGCTGACCGACCTGCAGACTGGCCGACCTGCAGACTGGCCGACCTGCAGACTGGCCGGCCCGCAGGGGGTCAGGCGGCAGTCACGAAGTCGATCAGTTCCTCGACCCGGCCCAGCAGGGCCGGGTCGAGGTCGTGGTAGGAGCCGACCTTCGACAGGATCTGCCGCCACGCGCGGGCGATGTCGGCCTGGTCACGGTGCGGCCAGCCCAGGTAGCTGCACACGCCCTTCTTCCAGTCGGCGCCGTGGGGGATGTCGGGCCAACGGTCCAGGCCGAGCCGGTCCGGCTTCACGGCGGCCCAGACGTCCACGAAGGGATGGCCGACGACCCGCACGTGCCCCCCGAGGGGGGACCGCGCGATGCCGTCCGCGATCCGGCTCTCCTTCGACCCGGGCACGAGGTGGTCGACGAGGACCCCGACGCGTCGGCCGGGTCCGGGCCGGAAGGCCCGGAGATGGTCGGCCAGGTCGTCGACGCCGCCGAGGTACTCGACGACGACGCCCTCCAGGCGCAGGTCGTCACCCCAGACCTTCTCGACCAGCTCCGCGTCGTGCCGCCCCTCGACGTAGATCCGGTTCTGCCGCGCGACCCGGGCGCGCGCACCGGGTACGGCGACCGACCCGGAGGCCGTACGAGCGGGCGCGGCCGACCCCTGAGTGGCGGGCCGGCGGGATGAGGACGACCGGCCGCCCGTCGAGGAGGAAGCCGGGGCCGAGGGGGAAGGTGCGGCGTACGGCGCGCCGGTCCTCGAGGGTGAGCGTGTGCAGGTCCCGGTCGACGGCAACGATCTCGCCGCAGAAGTCGGTCATGACCTCTTCGACCACCGCGCCGAGCTCGGCGGGTACGTCGACCGCCCGCCCGCGCGGGGGCGCCTTCCAGTCGCCGGCCAGGACGTCGTAGTCGTATCGGTCGGTCACCGGGACCACGCTAGGCCGCAAGCTGACCCGGGCCGTGGACCTGCGCCCGCGAGTCCGGCTCAGTCGTCGGTGGAGTCGTCGGTGGAGTCGTCGGTGCTACTGCCGAACATGTCGAGCTCGTTCGGGTCGTCTGGTGCCTCCTCCTGCGACAGCGGCTCGGCGAGGGGGTTGTCCTCGGAGGGCTGCAGGTCCTCGGGGAGCTGGTCGTCGGTGATGCCCTCGCTCGACCGGTCGCTGTCCTTGCTGTTCTCGCCGTCGTGCTCGCTGTCGGATTCGCTCATGTCGGCTCGTACCCAGTCCAGCCGTGGGCCAAGCGCCTCCGACCGTCAGACGAGAGGCAGGCGCTTCTGGCTGCGGGGTAGGTGTTCGTACCCGCGGCGGACCGCCGCCTCGAGCCCCTCGGAGGGGTACGGCCACTCGGCCGCTGCCACCGCCTGCGCCATCGGCACTCCGCGGGTGGCCAGGTCCCGGATGGTCTCGGCGATGATGCCGATCTCGTTGCGCTGCTCCTCAACGAACGCCCGATCGGTGGGGGCGCCGTGGCCCGGGACGACGACGGTGTCGCGGGTCATCAGGCTGAGCACGACGTCCAGGCTGGAGGGCCAGTCCATCGGCCACGAGTCCTCGCCGAACGACGGCGGCGCGGACTCCTCGACCAGGTCTCCGGCCAGGACCACGTCGACGTCCGGTACCCGTATCACCGCATCGCCCCCGGTGTGGCCCCGCCCGGGATGCACGAGCTCCACCGCCCGGTCGCCGAGGTCCACGACAACGGCGGACGAGAACGTCTGGTCGGCGGGGACGATCTCGGTCGCCAGTACCTCCTCGCGGTGCGGGTCCTCGGGCCGCTCGTCGTAGCGCCGCTTGACCCGCTCACCCGCGGTGAGGGTATGGGCGGCCGCGGTCTCGTGCGCGTGGATCGTAATCTCCCCGTAGGCCGCACGGAACTCGGCGTTCCCGAAGGTGTGGTCGAAGTGTTCATGGGTGTTGACGATCTCGACGATGTCGCCCGCATCGAGGCGTCGTACGTCGTCCACGACCGCGCGCGCGGCGAGTGCCGACGCGTGGGTGTCCACGACGAGCAGGCCGCGCTCGCCTCCGATGAGGGAGACGTTGACGTCGAACCACTCGTGTCGCGCGACCCAGACCCGCTCGGCGACCTCGATGAACGTCACCCGGGCAGCCTAGGGCGTATCAGCACAACTGCGGTGCAGGCTCTGGCGCAGCAGCTCCCCGAGCTCGGCCTGCGTGCGCGCCCGATACGGGAAGGTGAGCACGCTTCGATGGGATCCGGTCGTGTCGACCCACTCCACGTCGACCCGGTGGGAGAGCAGGTCGCGCAGGGTCACCCCGACCACGTCGGCGAGTCGAGTGTCGGTGATGGCCGAGATGGCACGGCGCAGGTCTTCCTGATGGCTGTCGTTCGCGTGCTCGGTCGAGCGTTGCAGGAAGCCAGTGCCGACCGGTGGGTGGCACCGGCCCGGGCGAGCGGGGGAGTCGACGAGGCACGAGAACATCGGCGCCCCCGAGGGATCCTCCGCACCCAGGAACTCGCGGCCCTCGACGGCGTCTGGCACTCCGTCGACCACGAGCTCGACGCACGAGGGGCACGCGAGGATGCTGCGTGCGAAGGCTGCCAGTCGACCGAGAAGCGACAAGCCCCAGCAGGGAGGCGGCTCCGCTCCGGCCGTCCTAGTAGTCTTGGCACTCGGCGTTCAGGAGTGCCAACGATCGACGGAGGGAGGCGCGCGCGTGCACGAGGACCGCAGGCTCGCCGTGCTCCGGGCGATCGTGGAGGACTACGTGGCCACCGAGGAGCCGGTCGGGTCCAAGGCCCTGGTCGAGCGACACGGACTCGGCGTCTCCCCCGCGACGGTGCGCAACGACATGGCGGCGCTGGAGGAGGAAGGGTTCATCACCCAGCCGCACACCAGCGCCGGCCGGGTGCCGACCGACAAGGGCTACCGGTTGTTCGTCGACCGGCTGACCACGCTGAAGCCGATGAGCGGCGCCGAGAAACGCGCGATCGCGACCATCCTCGACGGCGCCGTCGACCTCGACGACGTGGTGCAACGGTCGGTTCGGCTGCTCTCCCAGCTCACCCACCAGGTCGCCGTCGTGCAGTACCCGACCCTCTCCCGCTCGACCGTCCGCCACGTCGAGCTCGTGGCGCTGTCACCGAACCGGCTTCTGCTGGTGATGATCCTGAGCACGGGGCGGGTCGAGCAGCGACTGCTCGAGCTGGAGGCCGAGCTCTCCGATGCCGAGCTCGGCGATCTGCGGGCACGGATGAGTGTGGCGGCCACCGGCAAGACGATCTCCGACGCCGCGGCGGCGATGCGCGCCGTCGTACCCGATCGCGATGCGGCGATCACGGCGGCGGTCGTCGAAACGCTGGTGGAGGCGATGTCGGACCACCGGTCCGACGAGCGGATCGCCGTCGGTGGAGCGGCCAACCTGGCCCGGTTCGGTGAGAGCTTCGACACCGCGGTGCGGCCGCTGCTCGAGGCGCTCGAGGAGCACGTCGTGCTGCTGAAGCTCCTTGGTGAGGCCCAGACCGGGGGTGCGATCACGGTGCGCATCGGCCACGAGGGTCCCTATCAGGAGCTGGCCGCGACGAGTGTCGTCGCGACGGGGTACGGCGCTGGCGACGAGGCGATGGCCACCCTGGGCGTCGTCGGCCCGACGCGCATGGACTACCCGGGGTCGATGGCCGCGGTGCGCGCTGTTGCGCGCTACGTGTCCAGGATCCTCGACGAGGCATGACCCACACGACCACGTGAAGGACCAAACTTGAGCCAGGATCTCTACGACCTTCTGGGTGTCACCCGCGACGCGGACGCCGACACCATCAAGAAGGCCTACCGGCGGATGGCGCGCCAGTTGCATCCCGACGTCAACCCCGACCCCGCGACGCAGGAGAGGTTCAAGGAGATCTCCCGCGCCTACGAAGTGCTCTCCGACCCGCAGAAGAGGGCGGCGTACGACCGCGGCGGTGATCCGTTCGGCGGTGTCGGGGGCTTCGGGCAGGGTGCGGGCTTCTCGTTCACCGACATCATGGACGCGTTCTTCGGCGGAGCCGGCGCCACCCAGGGCCGCGGTCCCCGGCCGCGAGTGCGCCGCGGCCAGGACGCCTTGATCCGGGTCGAGGTGGAGCTCGCTGAGGCGGCCTTCGGCGTCGATCGGGAGATCAGGGTCGACACGGCCGTCGTGTGCACCACCTGTCATGGCGACGGTGCCGCGCCGGGCAGTCGGCCGATCACCTGCGAGACGTGCCGGGGCCAGGGCGAGGTCGCGCAGGTGCAGCGCTCGTTCCTCGGCGAGGTCCGCACCCTGCGGCCATGCGCGGCGTGCCGCGGCTTCGGCACGATCATCCCGGATCCCTGCCGCGAGTGCTCCGGTGACGGCAGGGTCCGCTCCCGACGCAACCTCACCGTCAAGATCCCGGCCGGCGTGGACACCGGCACCCGGGTCCAGCTCACCGAGCAGGGTGAGGTCGGCCCGGGCGGCGGCCCGGCCGGCGATCTCTATGTGGAGATCCACGTCGCGGCCCATGACACCTTCACCCGCCACGGCAACGACCTGCACTGCACGGTGACGGTGCCGATGACGGCAGCGGCGCTCGGCACCACGCTGACCCTGCCCACGCTCGAGGCCGACGTCGAGCAGGGTGCTGACTCGGGCGTCGAGACCACCTTCGATCTCGAGCTCCGGCCCGGCACCCAGTCCGGATCCGAGCGGGTGCTGCGTGGCCGGGGAGTACCCGGCCTGCGCGGTGGACGCGGTGACCTGATCGTCACCGTGATCGTCGACACGCCGACCCGGCTCGACCCTCGTCAGGAGGAGCTGCTCAAGGAACTGGCAGCCCTCCGCGGCGAGGAGCAGCCGAGTGGCCAGGTGCGGCCCGGCGCGAAGTCGGTCTTCGGCAGACTGCGCGATGCTTTCAACGCGCACTGACAGCCACCTGATGGACCGCTGATGTCACTGCCCGTCCACCTCGTCCCATCGCTGGACGGCGCTGCTGTCGGGTCGACGGTGACCGTGGAGGGCGACGAGGCGCATCACGCCGTCGCGGTCCGCCGACTCCGCATCGGCGAGTCTGTGGTGCTGACCGATGGGCTGGGCACGTCGGTCGTCGGGTCCGTGGCAGCCACGGGCAAGAGGCTGTTCACCGTCACCGTGGCCTCGACTTCCTCCACTCGGGCTGCCGAGCCCGCCTTCACGGTCGTCCAGGCGATTCCGAAGGGCGATCGCGGCGAGCTGGCGGTCGAGATGCTCACCGAGATCGGGGTCGCCACGATCGTGCCGTGGGCGGCCGCACGCTGCGTGGCGGTCTGGCGCGGCGATCGGGCGGCCAAGTCGCTCGGCCGCTGGCGGGCCACTGCGCGCGAGGCCGGCAAGCAGGCGCGACGGTCCTGGTTGCCGACGGTCGGGGCACTCGCGTCCACCGACGACGTGGTCTCGCTGGTCGCGTCCGCCGACCTGGCCGTCGTACTCCACGAGGACGCGTCGGTCGCGCTTGCCTCCCTGGCCGTGCCGGCGTCGGGTGAGGTGGTCGTGGTCGTCGGGCCCGAGGGAGGGCTGACCGATGAGGAGGTCGCAGCATTCGCCGATGCCGGGGCGCAGTCCGTGCGGCTGGGCGCCGAGGTGCTGCGTACGTCGACCGCGGGTGTCGCCGCCGTGGCCGCTCTACTCGCTCGCAGCGGCCGCTGGGCATGACCGCATGGGTCAGCCGAACTGGCCGGGCTCGTAGCCACCCGCGGGAGTACCCGAGATCACGTTCAGGCGGTTCCACGCGTTGATCACGGCGATCACGGTGATCAGCGCGGCCAGTTGCTCCTCGTCGAAGTGCTTGCGCGCGGCCTGCCAGACGTCGTCGCTCACACCGGCGGGGGCGTCGGCCAGGCGGGTGCCCTCCTCTGCCAGGGCGAGGGCGGCGCGCTCGGCGTCGGTGAACACCGCGGCATCCCTCCACGCGGCGACGAGGTTCAGCCGCAGCTGGGTCTCGCCCCTGGCCAGCGCGTCCTTCGTGTGCATGTCGGTGCACATGCCGCAGCCGTTGATCTGACTGGCGCGGATCCTGACCAGCTCCTGCACGGTCTTCGGGAGCGCGGATTCGGTGGCCACCTGCGACGCGCCGTTGAACCTCCGGAAGAACTGGGTCATGAGCTCGGAGCCGAACAGGTCGAAACGGGTCTCAATCGTGTTCTGCATCGTGTTCACCTTTCTAGTCGCCTGCTGTCAGGTTTCGCAGGCCGTGGAACTTGTGTGGGTTGCGGATCGCGTCGATGGTGGTGATCCGGCCGTGGTGGATGCCGAGAGCCAGCACCGAACTGATCTGACCCTGTTCGAAGATCAACAAGGCCGGGCTGCCGTTGACCGCGCTCGACCGCTGGGTCAGGCCGAGCCTGCTGGCGCCGACTCCGGCGAGGAACTCAGCGATCGCCAGCGCGCCGTGCAGCGGACTCGGCACGGCCTGCGTCACGCCGCCGCCGTCGGAGATGAGGACCGCGTCGGGGTCGAGCAGACTCAGCAGTCCCTCGAGGTCGCCGGACGCGGTCGCGCGGCCGAACGCCGCGACGACCTCGCGGTGGGCCTCCGGGTCGACGTCGAAACGCGGCTGCCGAGCTTCGACATGCTCCCGAGCGCGGGACGCGAGCTTGCGGCAGGCGGCCGGGGCTCTACCCAGTGCCTGGCCGATCTCGTTGAACGACAGCCCGAACACGTCATGGAGCACGAACGCGGCCCGCTCCGCGGGGCTCAGCGTCTCCAGGACCACCAGCATCGCCCACGACACCGTGTCGGCGAGGCTGACCGAGTCGGCCGGACCCGGGGTGCTCTCGACGGGCTCCGGCAGCCAGGGCCCGACGTACTTCTCGCGACGGGTCCGGGCCGAGCGGAGCATGTCGAGCGCGATCCGCGAGGTCGTGGTGACCAGCCAGCCGGCGAGGTCGCGGATCACTTCCAGGTCGCTGCCCTGAAGTCTGATCCAGGCCTCCTGCACGGCGTCCTCGGCCTCGGCGAGGGTGCCGAGCAGGCCGTACGCGACGCCGATGAGGCGCGGCCGCAGCTCCTCGAACTCCGCCGCGACCTCAGCGAACCGGGTCGTCTGGGGGTCGGTCATGACATGAAGACGTCATCCGGTGCCGATGTGTGACATCTCCGCGCCGATCGTGGCGCTCGTCACACGGGCGGCGCCTGCTCGCGTAGCTGAGCCAGCCTCGCGATCCCGGCCGGCGCGTGCGTCTGCAGGCGATCGACGGCGTCGTCGAGATCTGGCGAGTCGCCGTACTCGGGTGGGATGCGCGCGGGGTTGAGCGCGACCCGGTCAGACCAGGCCCTGATGTCGGGCTCGGCGCCGAACGACATCGAGTTCCGCAAACCCAGGACGTTCATCGTTGCCCAGTCAGTCAGGGTGTTGCCGTACGAGCACGGCGGACACAGCCGGTTCTTCACGTCGTCGTCCTGGCGGGTCGCCTCGACGTACCCGGCCAATGCCGCCCCGAAGCAGGGGAACCCGGCTCTGATCGTCTGCAGTGTGATCGCCTCCGGCCCCCAGATCGGTACCCGTGGTGGCCTCTTGAGGCCGTCGGCCGCGCAGTTCACCACGAGGGCGTCGGTCGCGATCGCGGTGGACCCGTCGGCGAGGTCGAGCCTGCCGCGTCGGACAGAGTCGATGTGACCTTGGCGCACGACGTTCTCGATGCCGCGTAGCAGCTCGAGCTCCCAGGTTCCGAGGGTGGGCGCCTTGGCCATGGTCGGCCTCACGGAGCGGTCGATGCGCAGCATGATGCCGGCGTCCTCCAGCCGCAGGAACAGGTCGTCCAGCGACGCCGCTGTCCCAGCCGCCTGCATCGTGTCGGCGACCATGCCGAGGTAGATGACGGGATCCGGCTGGATCACTGCCCGGTTCAGCATCCATGGATCGCGTGGTCTCACCCAGCAGATGGCGTCGGGGTCCACGCCGCGTCCCAGCAGCCAGATGCAGGCATCGGTCGCGGTCTTGCCCGAGCCGACGACGACGTACTGGCTCGGAGCCTCCTCCCAGCGCACGAGGTCATTGACCGGGATCACGTGGGCACCCTCCGCAACGCCGAACCTCGGCGGCGTCTCGGCCGGGATGTCGGGCGCGAGGTAACGCGCGTCCACGATTCGGCAGCGCTCCGAGACCTCGAACCGCTCTCCCGAATCGACCGAGACGAGGGTGCTGTTCCCTACGTAGTCGCAGCCGGGGAAGAACTCGACCCGGCCCGACCCCAGCATTCTGTCCGCCAGCAGATCGTCGTAGTAGGCGCAGATCGTGGGCTGGTCAGCCCGCTCGTGGAGTCCGGCCTCGGGTCCGTGCTGCTGGATCCGGCCGCCTCCGAGCACGGTCGATGCGACGCCGTAGAAAGTGGACGACTGGTGCAGACGCACAAACGGGTAGGCGTGCAGCCAATGACCTCCGACGCCGTGACGGCGGTCGACGAGGGCGACGCGCGTATCGGAGTGGTCGATCAGGGCATCGGTGAAGGCCATGCCCATCGCCCCGGCGCCCACCACCAGGTAGTCGGCCTCGACAGCACGCGTCACGGCGACGGGCGCCCTGACGCCCGCTCGCGTGAGCGCCGACGCCCTCGCTGCGATCCGGCGGCGTCGAACGTCAACCGCCTGGGCCACTCGAGGGTCAGCGACCCGCCGAACTGGAGGCTCTTCCATTGTCCGGAGACGTGGTCGAGTCGCGCGATCGAAGCGCGAAGCTGAGCGGGCTCGACATCGTCGACGATGTCGTCCACGGGGCCCGGCGGCTGGTGCTTGCGCCGCCCGATGCCGCGCTCCCACTCCGCCACCGCGACGACGACGAGCCGCTCGGATCGAGCCATGTCGTCACGGCCGATCGTGGCGAGCCGTCGCGCACTCCGCTGGAACCGCGCGTTGTTGTCCGCCGGCGCCGGCGCGAAGATGCCGCCGCCTCCAGCGGCGAGCTGCCCGAAGACGCCCAGCTCGATCCGGAACTGCTCCTCCACGAGGAAGTGCGCCAGGTCGTGCGGCATCAGGTCGTCGTACCCCGGAGCGAAGCGGGGTACGAGTGCGGGGCCGTGCTCGCGGTCGATTGCCACGGCGTACCGCTTTCCGTCGACCTTCGTGAACGTGACCTCCATGTCCGACGAGGCTACGGGTCCGAAGCCTGCGGCTCACCTGGTTAAGGGTCCAGCAACGCCTCGACCCGGGCGAACTCGCCATCGAGCTCCCGCTGCTCTGTGCGAGAGAGCTTCCGGAACGTCCCGATCACGACCGGCTTGCCGTCCTCGATGCGCCACAGGCCCTCGAGCCAGCCGTCGACCAGCAGGGTGCTGCCACCAGCGCCGTTGACGTCCATCCAGCGGGAGCGCTTCTCCTTCACCGTGACCCGGTCGCGGCCGGCGTGTGAGAGCCACACGTTGTCGTAGGTGCCCAGCAGCCGCACCGGCGAGGGCAGGTCGGGCTCGGCGAGGACGCCGTCGGGTACGTCGAAGAGCCGCTTGCCGTTCTCGTCCTCGTGCTGGACGAGGTCGTCCATGTCCTTGAGAACGGCCGCCATGCCGGTCACCCCCGACCACGCGGTGACGTCGGCCGCGGAGGCGGGCCCGAAGGCGCGCAGGTAGCGCCGGACGATCTCGGGCGGGTCCGGCTCGATCAACGGCCGGTCGAGCCAGCGCTCGACGTGCTGGTAGACGACCCCGCCGGACTGCTTCCAGCCACCGCGAGGAGGCAGCTGGGCGAGCGGCTGGTTGACCCGGGCGAGGTGTGCCAGCGCGTTGGCCGGGACCCCCGGGAACTCGTCGGCCAGGGCCTCTCCGAGTGCCTTCACGGGAAGCGGTCCGTCCACGAGCGCCTTCGAGATCGCCGCGTTGACCGCGTCGGTGTCGAGGTGGAGTGCCGGCTTGGTGTTCTGGCTCGACGTGCGTTCCCGCTCCTGACAGGGCTGCGTCCACTGCCGAAGCATCAGCGCATCGTCGGCGGTGAGCAGGTGGATCGTCCCGCGCATGCACACCAGCCTCACCAGCGACCTGTCCTCGAGCGCCAGGGTCACGTCGCGGGGATCGAAGTCGCGCAGCCGGGCGGCGAGGCTGAGGTACGGCGGCAGGTTCTCCTGTGCCTGCAGGCCGACGAGGTGCCCGACCATCTCGTGGTGACCGCTGGACGACCGCTCCAGCAGGTGCTGTCGCTTGAGCAGGGTCCGGTTGAGCTGCTGCGGGGTCAGGCGCACGCCGTCACGCTAGCGAACGGTGATGCTCTTGCTGTCCTCCGTCGGCCCGCCACCCTCGGTGCCCCCGGACGGGTCGTCGGTCATGGCGACGAAGGCGTAGTCGCCCGGCGGCAGGCCGGACACGTCGACCTCCGTCTCCCACGGGTAGAGCTTGTCGGCCCAGCCCTCGGCGGTCGCGAAGCCGCTCTCGACGACCTCGTCGCCCCGGCGGATCTGCCACGGCACCGTGGCCTCGAAGGAGCTCGCCACACCGCTGGCGGTGAAGGATCCGCTGACGGAGCCGCCCTGCTCGGGCGTGGTGACGTTGACCAGCCCGAGGACGCTCAGTGCCGGGGCGTTCGAGATCCCGTCGCCGGCATCGATCCCGAAGATCGGGGTCGGGCTGCCGCCGAGGGTGAAGGTCACCGGTGCCCGAGTCTGGGCCACGCCCTGCAGGGTGTACACGAGCTGCTGCACGGCCAGGCCGGCCTCCGCCCGGGTCATGCCAGGAGCCCGGGTCACATACCCGTCTCCAGCGAGCTCGACGACGAACACACCGCGCTGGTCGTCGTACTCGACCTCGGCGAGCTGCCCGCTCGGGAACAGCGAGCGGTAGTCCGGGTCGAGTGCGTGCCCCGTGGTCACGAGCGCGGCCGCCGAATCGAGCGCGTCGCCGGTGTCGACGCTCCGGAACTCGCGGAACAGCCGTGGCCCCTGCGGCGTGTCCGCCACGAAGTACGCCGGCACGGTGCTCGCGCCGGCGGCGGGCGATGTCGATGAGCCCGCGGCAGGCGACGTCGACGGGGGCTCGCTCGGCTCGGCCTGGTCGGTGGCAGTGTCGGAGGCGGTGGCCACGGGATCGGCGTCGTCCTCGCCACACCCGCTGAGGGTGGCGGCGAGGGCGCTCGAGACTGCGACCACCGAGATCAGGCGGACCCAGGGACGTCGCGTGCTCATGCTCGCTCCTACTCGATGACGATCGTGCGGGAGTCGGTGTGCGCTCCGCCGCCCTCGGCGCCGCCCGTGGGGTCGTCGGTGGAGACGGTCAGGGTGTACTCGCCGGGTTCGAGTCCGAGACGTCCACGGAGCCGCTGAAGGGGAACAGCTGGTTGCCCATCCAGCCGTCCGCGGTGAAGTAGCCGCCGCTGCCGGATCCGCCGTCGCTGCTCGCTGAGCTCCCACAGCACGTTCGCCTCGGACCGAGTTGGCCACACCGGAGACCTCAACGCGTCTCGCCGTTCACGACCTGTCCCTCGGCCGGGTCGGTGAGAGAAACGAGCGCCAGGGTCTCGAGCGTCGGGGCGTTGCTCACCGGGTCGGTCACCGGCTGGCCCAGGATCTGGTCGGTGGGTGCGCCGTCGGCGAGGAACTGCACGGGCACTCGCCCCTCTTGCAGCGCGCCCTGGACGCTGTACACCACCTGCTGCAGGGCCAGGGCCGCCTCTTCGCCGGTCATCCCGGTGGGGAGGTCGGCGGGCGCACCATCCACGCTCACCTCGATCCGGGCGTCGGCGTCCTGTCCGGTCACGTCCACGCCCGAGACGCTGACGCCGGGTGGCCACAGGGATCCGTAGTCCGGGTCGTACGCCGTGCCGGCCACGCTGGCCGCGGCCGAGATGAACAGGGGCTCCTCGCCGCGCTGGAACTCGCGGTAGAGCCGTGGTCCGTCCGGGGTGTCACCCACGAAGTAGACCGGGACGGCTGCCGCGCCGGTCGGAGCGGGCGCCGCCGACGCCGACTCGCTCACGTCGGGATCCTCGGGGCCGCTGGCCGTGCTCTGGTCCGCCGGGTCCGGGTCGGTGCTGTCGCCGGGGAGGTTGTTCCCGACGAGCGGCGATGGCGGTGGTCACCGCCGCCGTGGCCAGCACGGCCCCGCCGACGGCGAGGAGCTAGGGACGTCTGCGCCGCATCGGGGTCACCTTGGTGCGCTCGCGGATCGAGTCGAGGGCGTGGCTCGGCTCGACGTCGGACACGGCGTCCGAGAGCAGCTCGGCGAGGCGCCGGTCCTCGTCGTCGGGGGCTGGTCGGGGTGGAGGTGGTCGTTCATGACCGGTCCTCCAGGTAGTCGCCGAGCAGGGTCCGCAACGTGGCGGACCCGCGCGAGGCGTGGCTCTTGACCGCGCCCCGGCTGATGCCCGAGGGCGTCGGCGATCTCGGCCTCGGAGAGGTCGAGGTAGTAGCGCAGGGCCAGCACCTCGCGCTGGCGCTCGGGCAGCTCCCTCATCGCGTCGAGTACGGCGTCCCGCCGGGCGGCGGCGAGCGCGGCCTCGTCGGCACCGGCACTGGGGGCGCGGAGCCGCCTCGCGGGCGGCGTGCCGGGCGACGACGGCGCGGTGCCGCAGCGCCGAGCGGGACCGGTTCACGACCGCCTGCCGCAGGTAGGCCAGCGCCTTGTCGGGGTCGCGCAGCCTCGACCAGCGACCGTGCACGGCGACGAACGCGTCCTGCACGACCTCCTCGGCGGTGGCGACGTCGCGCACCAGGAGCACCGAGAGCCGGACCAGCTGCCGCCAGTGGGCGGCGTACAGCTGCTCGAGCGCGGTGTCGGCGTCCCAGGTGGGACTCGCGCGGCATCACCGCACCGGCCCCGGAACCGCCGATCGCATGGGTCATCACGCTAGTGCCACGCGCGAGGCAGTCCCGGGGTTTACCGCGGCGCGCCCGCGGCAATCGCTGCCCGAGCGGTCGTGCCAGCAGTGGCGCGCATGAGCTCCGAGGACTGCCTGTTCTGCAAGATCGTGGCCGGCGACATCCCCGCCGACGTCGTGCGCGACCACCGACCACGCCGTCGCCTTCCGCGACATCAACCCGCAGGCGCCGACGCACGTGCTGGTGATCCCGCGCAGCCACCACGCGAACGCCGCCGAGCTGGCCGCGGCCGAGCCCGAGACCGTGGCCCACCTGGTCGACGTCGCCGCCGAGGTGGCGCAGGCGGACGGCGTCGAGGACTACCGGATGGTGTTCAACACCGGGCGCGGGCGTCGGGCAGACCGTGTTCCACACCCACCTGCACGTGCTCGGCGGCCGGTCGATGACCTGGCCGCCCGGCTGATCGAGGAGACTCACGAGGTCAGCGCAGCAGGTCGAGGATCGACAGCAGCACCGGGAGCACGAAGATCGCCAGCAGCACGATCCAGGCGACCACGACGGTGCGACGGCTTGCGCGCGGTCGAGGTTGGAGGCGAACTCGATCCAGGCGCCCTCGACGGTGTTGCGGGTCAGGCCCATCCGCCGCACGTCGTCGGGCATCTCCGGCGGCTGCCAGATGTCGGCGCCGACCGGCCGTGGCCGGGTCGCCGGAGGGATCGGGCCTGCGGTCGGTCATCGGACCTCCTCGCTCAGCGCGTGCTCACAGCGTACGGCGCGTCACCGGTGGCCGTGACAGCATGTGCTCATGACGTCAGGACGGCGCCGGACGCTCGCCGCCGCGGCGGCGGTCGCTCGCTGCTGACCGGCTGCGGCGGCGGGGCACGACGACGCCGGACGGCCGCGCCGCCGAGGCCGACCGCGCCGACCACGAGCGAGCACTCGCACGGCTCGGCACGGTCACGGCGACGGCGCAGCCGACGAGCAGCCGAAGCCGCTCGCGACCGGCGAGCGGCGGCTGGACCCTGACGATGCCCGAGCCCTACACGCCGTCCGCGCCGACCGGCGTCGGCACCGACGACTACCGCTGCTTCCTGCTGGACCCGGAGCTCGACCAGGACGCCTACCTCACCGGCACCAACGTGCTGCCCGGCAACCCCGACGTCGTCCACCACGTCATCCTGTTCCGGGTCCCGCCGGACCAGGTCGCGCAGGCCGAGGCAGCATGGACGCCAGGAGCGCCGGGCAGGGCTGGACCTGCTTCGGCGGCACCGGTCTCGACGACGTTCCAGGCGACGTCGACGACGCGCCGTGGCTCGGCGCCTGGGCGCCCGGCGGCGAGGAGTCGGTGCTCCGCGCCGGGTACGGCGTCGCGCTCGAGCCAGGGCTCGCGGATCGTGATGCAGGTCCACTACAACCTGCTCGCCGGCGACGACCCGGACGTCTCCGCCACGCAGCTGCGGCTCGCCCCGGCCGACGCCGACCTCACCGAGCCTCGGCACCATGCTGCTGCCCGGCCCCGGTCGAGCTGCCCTGCCGGCCCGAGCACGACGACGGCGCCGCTGTGCGACCGCGACGCCGCGGTCGCCGACGTCAAGGAGCGCTTCGGCGACGGGCCGGGCTCGACCGCCGACGTCCTCTACTTCCTGTGCGGCGGCCGGCCGCGAGCCCGGCGAGGTGCAGTCGTGCACCCGCACGCTCCGCGAGCCGACGACGATCATGGGCGTCGGCCGGCCACATGCACCTGCTCGGGCCGCTCGATCAGGATCGAGGTCAACCCCGGCACCGACCGGGCGCAGCACCGTGCTCGACATCCCGGTCTGGGACTTCGACAACCAGGGCGCCAAGCCGGTCGAGCCGGTCCAGCTCGACGCCGGCGACACGGTCAAGGTCACCTGCCGGCACGTGCAGTGGCTGCGCGACCAGCTGCCCGTCGTTCGAGGGCCAGCCGGACCGGTACGTCGTGTGGGGCGAGGGCACCACCGACGAGATGTGCCTGGGCATCCTGCAGGTCACCCGCCCCTGAGCGACCGTGACCCGGGCTGGTCTAACTCGGTGGGCGCAGCGCGCTCGCTCCCGTAGCATGGATGCGCTCACACCGCCGACCGGAAGGGCCGCCCGACCGGGCATCCATGACTGACACGCAACAGCGCGAGGGGACCACCAGCACCCGCCACACCGTGGTGGTCCCCAACAGCATCAACATGGTCAGCCTGCTCGGGCCCGGCGACGAGCACCTCGGCCTCATCGAGCAGGCCTTCGCCGCCGACATCCACGTCCGCGGCAACCGGATCACCCTGTACGGCGAGCCCGGCGAGGTCGCCCTCGCCGAGCGGCTCCTCGACGAGCTGGTCACGATCATCCGCACCGGCCAGGGCGTCACCGGCGAGACCGTCGAGCGGGTGCTGCACATGCTGCGCGCCGAGACGACCGAGCGCCCGGCCGACGTACTGTCCCTCAACATCCTGTCCAACCGCGGCCGCTCGATCCGCCCGAAGACGCTGAACCAGAAGCGCTACGTCGACTCCATCGACAAGCACACGATCACCTTCGGCGATCGGCCCGGCCGGCACCGGCAAGACCTACCTGGCCATGGCCAAGGCGGTGCAGGCGCTGCAGTCCAAGAACGTCAACCGGATCATCCTGACCCGGCCGGCGGTCGAGGCCGGCGAGCGGCTCGGCTTCCTGCCCGGCACGCTCAGCGAGAAGATCGACCCCTACCTGCGGCCGCTGTACGACGCCCTGCACGACATGATCGACCCCGACTCGATCCCGAAGCTGCTCGCCGCCGGGACGATCGAGGTGGCGCCCGCTGGCCTACATGCGCGGCCGGTCGCTGAACGACGCCTTCATCATCCTCGACGAGGCGCAGAACACCTCGCCCGAGCAGATGAAGATGTTCCTCACCCGGCTCGGCTTCGGCTCCAAGATCGTGGTCACCGGCGACGTCACCCAGATCGACCTGCCCGGCGGCGACCCGAAGTCCGGGCTCAAGGTGGTCGAGGGCATCCTCGACGGCGTCGAGGACGTCTGTTCAACCGGCTCACCAGCCACGACGTCGTCCGCCACAAGCTGGTCGGCCGGATCGTCGCGGCGTACGACGAGTTCGACGCCCGCGGCGACTTCTCCGGCACAGAAGGCCATCGCAAGCGCCGGGACGACCGACCAGTGAGCATCGAGGTGCTCAACGAGTCCGGGCCACGACCTCGACGTCAAGCAGCTGGCCTCGCTGAGCCGGTTCGTGATGGACCGGATGCGGGTGCACCCGCTGGCCGAGCTGTGCATCAAGGCGGTCGACGAGGAGACCATCGCCGAGCTCAACGCGCAGTGGATGGAGAAGGAGGGCCCGACCGACGTGCTCGCCTTCCCGATGGACGAGCTGCGGCCCGGCCTGGTCAACGAGGAGCCCGAGGAGGGCGTGCTCGGTGACCTGGTGCTCTGCCCGGCGGTGGCCGAGCGCCAGGGCGAGACCGCCGGCCACGGCACCGACGCCGAGATCGAGCTGCTGACCGTCCACGGCATCCTCCACCTGCTGGGCTACGACCACGCGGAGCCGGAGGAGCACAAGGAGATGTTCGGCCTCCAGGACGAGCTGCTCGCCGCAGTGGCGGGCCCTCGACCGACGATGACCTCTGCCGACCTCTGGCTGGTCGTCGCGGCCGCCGCCCTGGTGCGTCCTCGCCGGGCTCGTTCTCGGCGGCCGACGCCGCCCTGTCGACGTTCTCCCGGGCGCGGGCCGAGGAGCTGCTCGCCGAGGGGCGGCCCGGCGCGCGCCGGCTGACGGTGCTGCTCGAGGACCCGGCCCGCTACCTCAACACCGCGCTGTTCCTGCGGCTGCTCTGCGAGATCGCGGCGATCGTGATCGTCACCCAGCTGGTCCGCAACGCCTGGGACGGCGCGTTCTGGGCCGCCGCGCTCACCTCGATCGGGATCATGCTGGTCGTCTCGTTCGTGGTGATCGGGGTCGCCCCGCGCACCCTCGGCCGCCAGCACCCGGAGCGGGTCGCGCTCGCTCTCGGCGACGCCGCTGTCCGTCGTCACCACCGTCCTCGGGCCGCTCCCGCGGCTGCTGATCCTGATCGGTAACGCGATCACCCCGGGCCGCGGCTTCCGCGAGGGCCCGTTCTCGACGGAGACCGAGCTGCGCGAGCTCGTCGACTTCGCCGAGGCGTCGGCGGTGATCGAGTCCGGCGAGCGGAAGATGATCCACTCGGTCTTCGAGTTCGGCGACACGATCGCCCGCGAGGTGATGGTGCCGCGCACGGACGTGGTCTACATCGAGCGCTACAAGAACCTGCGCCAGACGATGTCGCTGTTCCTGCGCAGCGGCTTCTCGCGGGTGCCGGTCATCGGCGAGAACCTCGACGACATCCGCGGCTTCGCCTACCTCAAGGACCTCGTGCGCCGCGACTTCGAGGCGCCCGACGTGGAGTTCACCCAGCGGGTCGAGGAGGTCATGCGGCCGGCCCACTTCGTGCCCGACTCCAAGCCGGTCGACGCGCTGCTCTCGGAGATGCAGGCCGACCGCCAGCACATCGCCGTCGTCGTCGACGAGTACGGCGGCACGGCCGGGCTGATCACGATCGAGGACCTGCTGGAGGAGATCGTCGGCGAGATCACCGACGAGTACGACGAGGACGAGATCGAGGTCGAGGTGCCTCGACGAGGGTGCCGCCCGGGTCTCCTCGCGCTTACCCGATCGACGACCTCGACGAGCTGTTCGGCTTCGACGTCGACGAGGAGGACGTCGACAGCGTCGGCGGCCTGATGGCCAAGCACCTCGGCCGGGTCCCGATCCCCGGCTCGCACGTCGAGGCGCACGGCCTGCGGTTCGAGGCCGAGCAGGCGTCCGGGCGTCGCAACAAGATCGGCACCGTCCTGATCAGCGTGGCGGCACCGGCGCCGGGAGGAACCGCGAGGCCGCAGCCGGGAGGCCGCCGATGAGCTGAGCTGTCCGCCGAGGACGCCAAGCTGGTCACCCTGGCCCGCGCCACCCGCGCCCGGGTCGGGGCCGCCGAGGGCGCGGCCGTGCCGCGACAGCGACGGCCGCACCTACGCCGCCGCGACCGTCGACCTGCCCTCGCTGCGGCTCTCCGCGCTCCAGGTCTGCGTCGCGATGGCCGTCGCGTCCGGCTCGCGCGGGCTCGAGGCCGCCGTGGTGCTCACCGAGGCCGACGCGGTGTCGCCCGGGGACCTGCGGTGCTGGCGACCTCGGCGGCCCCGGCGTCGTCGTACACCGGGGCGACCCGGCGGGACGCGTCCTGGAGACGATCGCATCCCTGGACCGTCGTTTCGGCTAGGTTTGGGCCGTGCCTCTCCGGCGTGGGTGGGACCAGCACGGCGCAGCCGTCGACCGGCTGCGGGCGTCGTACGCTGCCTTGCCGGACGACGCACCGGTCCGGCTGGCCAAGCACACCTCCAACCTCTTCCGGCCGCGGGCGCGCGCCGGCTGCGCGGTCTCGACGTCTCCGGGCCTGACCGGCGTGATCGAGGTCGACCCGGCCGCGCGGACCGCGGAGGTGCAGGGGATGTGCACCTACGAGCACCTCGTCGACGCGACCCTGCCGCACGGCCTGATCCCGCTGGTCGTGCCCGCAGCTGCGCACGATCACGCTCGGTGGCGCGGTCACCGGGCTGGGGATCGAGTCGACCAGCTTCCGCAGCGGCTTCCCGCACGAGTCGGTGCTCGAGATGGACGTGTTCACCGGCGCCGGCGAGGTCGTCACGACCCGGCCGGGCGACGACCTCTTCGACACGTTCCCGAACTCCTACGGCTCGCTCGGCTACGCCACCCGGCTGCGGATCCGCCTCGAGGAGGTGCCGGGCCACGTCGCCTTGCGGCACGTCCGGTTCGACGACGCCGGGGTGCTGGCCAAGACCGATCGCGCAGATCGTCGAGACCGGGAGTACGACGGGTCACCCGGGTCGACGGCCTCGACGGCGTCGCGTTCGCCCCCGGCGAGCTCTACCTGACCCTCGCCCGCCTGGGACGCCAGCGGCTCGGCGACGACGCGCAGCGACTACACCGGGCAGCAGATCTACTACCGGTCGCTCCAGCAGCGCGAGACCGACCTGCTGACGACGTACGACTACCTGTGGCGCTGGGACACCGACTGGTTCTGGTGCTCGGGCGCCTTCGGCGTCCAGCACCCCGTCGTGCGCCGGCTGTGGCCGCGCCGCTGGCGGCGCTCGGACGTCTACCACCGGCTGGTCGCGCTGGACCGCGCTTCGACGATCGCCGACCGGCTGGACCGCCGGGCCGGACGGCCGCGAGCGCGAGGGCGTGATCCAGGACGTCGAGGTCCCGGTCGACCGGCTGCCCGAGTTCCTGGCCTGGTTCGACGAGGAGGTCGGGATGCGGCCGGTCTGGCTGTGCCCGGTGCGCGCGAAGCGCGCCTGGCCATCTACCCGCTCGACCCGGAGCAGTCACCTACGTCAACCTCGGCTTCTGGGGCACCGTCCACGTCGGCCCGGAGGCCGCGGACGCGCCCTGCAACCGCGCGATCGAGGCCAAGGTGCGTCGAGCTCGGCGGCCACAAGTCGCTCTACTCCGAGGCGTTCTACGACCGCGACACCTTCGACCAGCTCTACGACGGGCCGCACCTTGCCCGGGTGAAGGCGCAGTACGACCCCGACGACCGACTCACGAGCCTCTACGACAAGGCGGTGCGACGACGATGACCCAGTCCAGAAGGACGGTCAGGATCGGCGACGCGATCGCGTCCCTGCCTGCGCGACGGGATGCCCGTGCGGTTCACGGCGTACGACGGCAGCTCGGCCGGCCCGACGGACGCCGACGATCACGCTGGAGCTGGTCAGCCAGCGCGGCCTGTCCTACCTGCTGACCGCGCCCGGCGACCTCGGCATGGCCCGCGCCTACGTCGCCGGTGACCTGCTCCTCCACGGCGTGCACCCGGGCGACCCCTACGACGCGCTGGTCGCTGATGCAGAACAACCTCCGCTTCCGGACTCCGTCGCCGTCGGAGGCCTTCACGCTGGTCCGCGGCCTCGGCCTCGGCAACCTCCGGCCGCCCGCCGCCGCCGCCCAGGAGGCGCTGCCGCGCTGGCGGCGCGCGATGGAGGGGCTGCGGCACTCGATGAGCCGCGACGCCGAGGTCATCTCCCACCACTACGACGTGTCCAACACGTTCTACGAGCACGTGCTCGGGCCCTCGATGACCTACACCTGCGCGGTCTTCCCGAGCCGAGGACGCGACGCTCGAGGAGGCGCAGTTCGAGAAGTACGACCTGGTCGCCGCAAGCTCGACCTCAAGCCCGGGCAGCGGCTGCTCGACGTCGGCTGCGGCTGGGGCGGGATGGTCCGGCACGCCGCCCGCGAGTACGGCGTCAAGGCGCTCGGCGTGACCCTGTCGCGGCAGCAGGCGTCGTGGGCCAAGGAGGCGATCGACCGCGAGGGGCTCGGCGACCTCGCCGAGGTGCGTCACCTCGACTACCGCGACGTGATCGAGTCCGACTTCGACGCGGTCAGCTCGATCGGCCTGACCGAGCACATCGGCGTGCGCAACTACCCGGCGTACTTCTCGTTCCTGCGCGACCGGCTCCGCCCCGAGGGTCGGCTGCTCAACCACTGCATCACCCGGCCGCACAACCACCGCCAGGAGATCGGCGCGTTCCTCGACCGCTACGTCTTCCCGGACGGCGAGCTGATCGGCTCCGGGCGGATCATCACCGAGGCCCAGAACGCCGGCCTCGAGGTGATGCACGAGGAGAACTTCCGGCGCCACTACGCCCTCACGCTCGCCGGCTGGTGCCGCAACCTGAAGGAGAACTGGGACGCCTGCGTCGCCGAGGTCGGCGAGGGCACCGCCCGCGTCTGGGGCCTCTACATGGCCGGGTCCCGGCTCGCCTTCGAGCGCAACGAGATCCAGCTCCACCACGTGCTCGCCGTGCGCACGACCGACGACGGGGAGGACGGCTTCCCGCTGCGCCCGACCTGGTGACTAGCCTTGGCGGGTGAGCACCCGGGCCCGGCAGTACGCCGCGCAGGTGCTGCGCCGCGAGCAGCTCTCGGCCCACCTGGTCCGGCTGACCCTGGGCGGTCGCGGGCTCGCCGGGTTCACCAGCACCGGCATCCCCGACGAGTGGGTCGGGCTGGTGGTGCCGGGGCAGTTCCAGAGCCGCTACTACACCGTCCGCTCCTGGGCCGACGGCGAGCTGGTCGTCGACGTCGTGGTGCACGAGGTCGGGCTGGTCACCGAGTGGGCGGCGCGCGACTGCGTCGGCGACACGGTGACGATCACCGAGCCGAAGGGCTCGTTCGCGATGCCGGACGGCGCCGCGTGGCTGCTGCTGGTCGGCGACCTGACCGCGATGCCGGCGATGGCCCGGATCGCCGAGACGGTGCGTCGACGGCTGGCCCGACGACCGGAGCGTCCGGATCTGGGCCGAGGTGCCCGACGACCTGACCGGCTACCTGCCGGCCGGCGCCGACGTGACCTGGCTCGAGCCGCCCGGCCGGGCGCGAGCGCCCTGGCGCCGGTCGTCGAGGGGATCGACTGGCCGGCCGGCGACGGCTACTTCTGGATGGCGGGGGAGTCCGCGCAGATGCGGGCGATCCGCAAGCACCTGATGCGCGAGCGGCGGCTGCCGGGCACGGCGTACGACGTGATGGGCTACTGGCGCGGCGTCAGCCGCAGCGCCAGCCGCGGGCCGTCGACCCGGGGCCGATCTGGCGGGCCGGCAAGGCCGCGGGCAAGACCGACGAGCAGATCTGGGCGGAGTACGACGCGGCGAGGGAGTCATGGACGAGCCAGACGACGCCGGAGCCACCGCAGCGGCTTCGCGTCGTTCGTCGGGCCGCCCGAACGCCGGCAAGTCGACGCTGACCAACGCCCTGGTCGGCACCAAGGTCGTGATCACCAGCTCGCAAGCCGCAGACCACGCGGACCGTCGTCCGCGGCATCGTGCACCGGCCCGACGCCCAGCTGATCCTGGTCGACACCCCCGGCCTGCACCGGCCGCGCACGCTGCTCGGCGAGCGGCTCAACGACCTGGTCAAGACGACGCTGGCCGAGGTCGACGTGGTCGCGGTCTGCTTCCCGGCGAACGAGAAGATCGGGCCCGGCGACCGGTTCATCGTCAACGAGATGGCGAAGGTGCAAGCGCACCACCAAGGTCGCGATCGCCACCAAGACCGACCTCGCGACGTCCGAGCAGATCGGCAAGCACCTGCTGGACATCCAGGCGCTCGGCGTCGAGACCGGCACCGACTGGGCGGAGATCGTCCCGGTGTCCGCGAGGAGCGGCGACCAGGTCAAGCTGCTCGAGGACCTGCTGGTCGGCCTGCTGCCCGAGGGACCGCAGCTCTACCCCGACGGCGACCTCAGCGACGCCCCGGAGGAGGCGATCGTCGCGGAGCTGATCCGCGAGGCCGCCCTCGAGGGCGTCCGCGACGAGCTCCCGCACTCGATCGCCGTCGTGGTCGAGGAGATGGGCCTGCGCGAGGGCCGACCCGACGACAAGCCGCTGCTCGACGTCCACGCCAACCTCTACGTCGAGCGCTACTCCCAGAAGGGGATCGTGATCGGCCACAAGGGCGCCCGCCTGCGCGAGGTCGGCACCGCCGCCCGCAAGCAGATCGAGGCGATGCTCGGCACGCCGGTCTACCTCGACCTGCACGTCAAGATCGCCAAGGACTGGCAGCGCGACCCGCGCCAGCTCCGCAAGCTCGGCTTCTGAGTCCGGAGGTCAGTCGGGCGCCCAGCAGCGGCCGTAGGTCTGGCCGTCGTCCCACTGCTTCTCGGTCGGCCACTCGTAGCCCCACTGGAAGTTCAGGGCGTCGTCGGCCACGCCGCGGCCGGCCTCCTCGCACGGCGGTCTCGCCGGCGTGCGCGAGCGCGTTCCTCGCCGGGGTACGTCGCGCCGTCGAAGGTGAACGTCGAGATCGCGCGCCAGGAGTGGCGGACGGAGCAGATCACGCGCTCGAAGTCGGCGCTCCGGCTCGGCGGTGCCGCACATGCCGTAGCGGTCTCGGTCGCCCTCGGCGGTGCCAGGACGCCGCCATCTCGCCGGTCAGCGGCGCCAGCTTCTCGGTCGCCGGCCACCGCGATCACGTCGCAGCGGAACCAGTCCGCCCCGCGGTCGGACTGCGCGACGGTCGGGGTGAACCAGACGGCCCGGAGCATGCTCAGCCGCCGCTCCTCGAGGGTGCCGCCGACGAAGTCGGCGAAGCGTCGGGACACTCGGTCGGCGACCTGCGTCCTGGACCAGCCGGGAGTCGACGGCGAGCAGGTGCCCGTCGACGACCGCGTCGAGGGTGCCGACGTGGAAGGTGATCGCGGTGTGCTCGCGGTCGCAGCGACCGGCTTGCGGCGGCTTGGTCGGCGCGACCGCCTCGTCGTACGCGAGCGCGTAGCAGGCCCGGACGTCGGAGGCGGCCGGGGCGCCGCGCGGGCGGGCGTCGGCGCGGCCGCCGACTGGTGGGGGAGGTCGGCCGGGTCCGGGCTCGGGTGGTCGTCGTCGGAGCCGCTGCAGCCGGCGAGCAGCCCGGTGAGCAGCAGGAGCCAGCCGACGGGGCGCGAGGTGGCGGCTCAGAGGTCGCGTCACTTGTTCGTCTTCGCCCAGCACACCGACCGACGGTTGCCGGCCTCCCACTCGGCCTCGTGGAAGAAGGTCCAGCCGAAGTCGTAGTCGATCGGGTAGTTCAGCCAGGCGCCGACGGAGTCGGAGCAGAAGTCGCGCGACTGGTGACCTCGACGACCCGGTCGCCCGGGTACTTCTCGTCGGGCTCACCGAGCTTGATGGTCGTGACCGCACGCCAGGTGTGCTCCTCGGTGCACGGGATCTTCGCCGACCCGTTGACCGACGGCCCGTTGGCGCACACCATCCACTGGTCGTCGTGCTTGAGCAGCAGGCCCTCCGCGGTCTTCGGGAGGTCGACGTACGACTCGCTCTCGTCGCCGCCGCCGACGACGTCGCAGCGGTACCACCGGGCGCCGTTCGTCCCACGCCTTCTCGGACGGCCGGAACCACGCCCAGCTCACCACGGTGCGCATCACGAGGCTCTCGTCGGCGCCGAGGAAGGCCATGAACTTCTTGCTGCAGGTCTCGTAGGCGAAGGCGCCGATCTCGCCGTCGTCGTAGTCGGCGTCGTCGAGCTCCGCCGGGCATCTCACCGACCGCGAACGTCTCCGCGGTGTGCGGCTCGGCGCAGTCGACGGTCTTGGTCGCGTTGCTCGGCAGCTTCGACGTCGTCCGGCGTGAGCACCCGGCAGGCCCCGAGCTCGGGAGCCTCGACGGCGTCGACCTGGTCGGGGTCGACGTTGTTGCCCTGGTCTCCTGTGCCGCACGCCGTCAGAGAGAAGACGACGAGGAGCAGCGCAACACCGCGTACGACGTGCGGCAACGCCATGCTCCCCTCGTGACGGACGACCGATGGGCCGAGACTGCCCGCGATGGTACCTGCCTCGCGGATGCGGGCGTCAGGCCGTTTCCGGGGCGTCGGCACGGGTACCGGATCCCTCCACCCACCAAGGAGGGATCGACTCATGAAGGCAGTGACTTGGCACGGACGACGTGACATCCGCGTCGAGGACGTCCCCGACCCGACGATCGAGCAGCCGACGGACGCGATCGTCCGGATCACCTCGACCGGCCTGTGTGGCTCCGACCTCCACCTGTACGACCCGCTGACCCCGTTCATGACGCCCGGGGACGTCGTCGGCCATGAGCCGATGGGCATCGTGGAGGCGGTCGGTGCCGGCGTCGCAGAAGACGAAGGTCGGCGACCGGGTCGTCGTCCCGTTCAACGTGAGTTGCGGCGCCTGTTGGATGTGCGAGCGGAACCTGCACAGCCAGTGCGAGACCACCCAGAACCGGAACCAGGGGACCGGTGCCAGTCTGTTCGGCTACAGCAAGCTGTACGGCCAGGTCCCGGGTGGTCAAGCCGAGCTGCTGAGGGTGCCGTTCGCGGACTTCCTGCCCATCCACGTCCCCGAAGGCCCACCCGACGACCGGTTCCTCTACCTCTCCGACGTCCTTCCGACCGCGTGGCAGGCGGTGGAGTACGCCGACGTACCCGACGGCGGCACCGTCCTGGTGATGGGTGCCGGCCCCATCGGCGACATGGCCGCCCGGATCGCCATGCACCGTGGGGTGCGTGCCATCGTCGTGGACCGAGTCCCCGAGCGCCTGGAGCGGGTGCGGACCCGCGGCGCCCAGACCATCGACCTCGCCGCCTGTGAGGACGTCGCCGAAGAGGTCCGCGAGCTGACCGGCGGCCGGGGTACGGACGCCGCGATCGACGCCGTGGGCATGGAGGCGCACGGTTCACCGATTGCCGAGGCGGCCCAGAAGGCACTCGCGCTCCTGCCCAAGAAGGTGCAGGGCGCCGTCATGACGAAGGCGGGGGTCGACCGGCTCGAGGCGCTCTACGTGGCGATCGAGTCGGTCCGCCGAGGTGGGACCATCTCGATCTCCGGCGTGTACGGCGGAGCCGCCGACCCGCTGCCGATGATGCAGCTCTTCGACAAGCAGCTCCAGCTGCGCATGGGGCAAGCCAACGTGCGGGCCTGGAGCGACGACATCCTGAAGCTGGTGACGAAGGACGAGGACGTCCTGGGCGTCGAGGACTTCGCCACTCATAGGCTCCCGCTCTCCGAGGCCCCCGAGGCCTACGCCGCCTTCCAGGCGAAGAAGGACGGGGTGGTCAAGGTGGTCTTCACGCCCTGACTTCGCCGTTCTTTAGTCCGCGAGTGGCCCAGCGGCTTACAGTGAGGTCACCGAGAAATCCGTCGACGTCGCGACCACTTCGTCATTTCGAGGTGATCGACTCACACGCCCGGCCAACGCAGTCGGCAGGACAGGCCCCTCTTGGCTTCTCTCGGCACCCTTTCCACCATCACGCCGACTTCGCCCGATGCGAGCGTGGAGGAACCGCACCGCCCGCGACTCATGACGGTGGTCAAGCGGGTGTCGATGAGCCTGCTGATCGCGTGTGTCATCCCCGCCACGCTGTTCTACGTGTGGTTCGAGGTCGCGGGCGTGTGGACGGCAATCATCGTCGCACTGGCGTGGTCGTACGGCGCCATCGCCTGGCGTGCGCTGACCCGACGTCGCACGTCCGGGCTGTTGATCCTCACGGCGATCGTGATGACGGGGCGGACCGTCCTCGCGATCGTGGCCGACAGCACGTTTCTCTACTTCCTCCAGCCGATCATCAGCGACGGCGTCATCGGGACCACGTTCCTGCTGTCCCTGGCCAGTGCCCGGCCGCTGGTGGCGCGCCTGGCCGGCGACTTCTACCCGATGGACCACGAGCTGTCCCTCCGGCCCCGGATCCGGCGACTGTTCTGGCACCTCACGATGCTGTGGGCGGTGCTCTGCCTCGGGAAGGCCACGATGACCTTGTGGCTGTTGCAGTCGCAGTCGCTGGAGACTTTTGTCCTCGTCAAGAGCATCTCTATGCTTGCGATCAACATCCTGGCCGCCGTCGCGACCGTGGGCCTGGCAGCGCTCGTGGCCCGCAAGGAAGGTCTGCTCGGCCCGGCACGGGTGGAGAGCCTCGTCCCAGCCTGAGCCAGGCATCGCGAGCGGCTAGCGTCGCGAGAGCCCGCACGTCGCCGGTGCGTCCAGCACCTCACCGTCGTGATCGAACCGCGATCCGTGCAGAGGGCAGTCCCAACTGCGCTCTGCGTCGTTCCAAGCCACAATCCCGCCGAGGTGGGTACACACCGCCGACACCCGATGGTCCACGCCGTCGACCCGTGCGCTCGCGGTCGGCGTGCCGACGTGGTCGAGCCGAACGTGGCCGGCGCCCTCGCCGGGTGCGGCACCGACACCGGGGTGGAACAGCGGACGGATCCAGCCGCGGGTCATCTCGAAGCCGACCTCGCCGTTGATCCTGAGCACGTCGGCCAGTCCGCGCAGCTCCGTGGACCGCCACGGCAGCAGGGCCTCCGCCCACTCGACGTGCCCGCCGAGGATCCGGGCGGACAACGCGAGCGACGCCGCAACCGCGTTGGTCATGCCCCACTTCGAGTACCCGCCCGCGACCAGGATCCCGTCCTGGTTCGGCAGGAGCGGCCCGACGTACGGCAGGGCGTGGTGAGGCACGAAGTCCTGTGCCGACCAGGCGTGGGTCTCGGCCGCCCCCGGGTAGTACTCCGCCGTCCAGGAGCGGAGGTCGTCGAGCCGCTGCACGGTCGACCCGCCGCGCCCGGTCGAGTGGCCGTTACCGCCGACCAGGAGCACGCTGCCGTCGTCCGCGGGCGCGTCCCGCAGGGACCGCGATGGTGAGTCGGCCGACAGCCACATGCCGTCGACCGTCGGGCCCGGCGTACGAAAGGCGAGACCGTAGGAACGAGCTGGAGCCGCCCTAGCGAAGAAGGCGCCACGGTCCAGGATCGGCATGTTCGTGGCGAGGACGACACGACCAGCGGACACCTTGCCGACGTCGGTGACGACGGCGACCGGGTCGCTGCCGGTGACGTGCTGCACCCGCGCGCCCTCGATGACGGTGCCGCCGTGAGCCTCGGTCTGTCGCTTGAGCGCGTCCAGCAGCTCGACCGGGTCGACCTGCAGCTGGTCGTCCAGCCCGACCGCACCGGCGGTCGGGAACGGCAGGTTCGGACGGTCGAGCCAGGTGACCGGCAAGCCGGCGGCGCGAGCCACCTCGAGCTCTGTGCGCGCCGACGCCGCGCCGCGTTCCCCGAACCCGAAGGTGTACGCCGCTCGCCGCTGCGTATCCACGCCGTGGTCCGCACAGAACCGGGACAGCCAGGCCTGGCCCTCCCTGTTGGCTTCGAGGTACGTCCTGACCACCTCGGCGGAGTGGCGGCGGGCGATCTTGGAGAGCTGCGTGCCCTGAAGGAGGCTGACCTTGGCCGTGCTGCCGCCGGTGGTGCCCGCCCCCACGTGTCGGGCCTCGAGCACCGCCACCGACTTCCCTGCCCGGGCAACCAGGAGCGCCGTCGTCAGGCCCGTGAGCCCGGCGCCGACAACCACGACGTCGTACGCCCCGGAGACTGAGGCCGCCGGCGTCAGCGGCCGCGGGTGCCGGTCCTGCCAGAGGGACAGCAGTGCCACGTCAGTCCCCCTTGTCGCCGGTGCGGTGACGACCATGGCGCAAGGCGCGTCCTCGACGCAGGTCGTCGGCCTCCTTCTTCCGGGCCTTCTCGATGTTGCGGGTGTCGCGTGGGGGCAGCTGGATGGACTTCTCGGCCGCGATCCCGGAGCGCAGCTCCCGACCGCGCTCGAGCTCGGCGTCCAGCTCCGCGCCGAACAGGAGCGCCAAGTTCGTGAGCCAGAGCCACAGCAGGAAGGCGATGACCCCGGCGAGCGCGCCGTACGTCCGGTCGTACGTGGAGAAGTTCGCCACGTAGAAGCCGAAGGCCGCCGACAGCAGGATCCAGGTAACGATGGCGAGGAAGGCCCCGACGCTGATCCAGCGGAACTTCGGCTGCTTGACGTTCGGTGTCGCGTAGTAGAGCAGGGCCACGATCACGATGACCACCGCCAGCAGCAGGGGCCACTTGACGATCTGCCAGGCCAGGACCGCCGTCGATCCCAGGCCGACCGCGTCGCCCACCGACTCAGCCACGGGTCCGGTGAGGACGAGGGCGAGCAGGGCTGCGGCGGCAAGGACCACGAGCACCACCGTCAGCAGCAGCATGGCCGGACGCAGCTTCCAGATCGGGCGGCCCTCTCCCACCTCGTAGACCCGGTTCATGGCTCGGCCGAAAGCCCCCACGTACCCGCTTGCCGACCACAGTGCGCCGGCGAGGCCGAGAACCAGCGCCAGACCCGCCGCCTGGTTGGAGCTGAGCTCGACGAGGGTGGGCCGCACGCTGTCGACGACCGACGAGCCGCCCAGGTCGTCGACGACGCCGAGCACCTCGTCGACGGCACTGGTGCCCTGGCCGACGAGCCCGAGGAGCGAGGTGAGCGCGATGGCTGCAGGGAAGATCGCGAGCACGGCGTAGTAGGTGAGCGCTGCCGCCAGGTCGGTGCACTGGTCGTTGGAGAACTCCCGCACGGTCTTGCGAAGGACGTACCACCACGTCCGCTTGTCCAGATCGGTCGGAGAGTCGACCTTGCCGGCGTCCGGGTCGGCCTCGGGACCTGGCGGGGGCGGGTCCGGTGTTCGCTCGGCCTCGGTGTCGCGGACGTGTGCCATGCCTGTGCGTACCCTCCAGGGCGGGTGCCCACACGGCGCACGCCCGGGCGATCTGTCGGATCGAGCATCGAAGGCGGCGATGTTGGGTACGACGAGCCGTGCTGATCCCCAAACCGCGCGGGCCCCTGTCCGAGGCGCTGTTTGCCGCTTGGCGGCTCCCGGCTGACGACCTCTCGGCGAAGCTCGACGTCAGGCCAGAGTCGGACGACGATGCGGCGATCGCCCTGTGGGCGTCGTACCAGCTCCACTACGGCGGCTTCGAGGAGGTCGACGAGGATCTCGAGTGGCATCCGGACGTCGTCCGTCTGCGCGCCTCGCTCGAGCTCGACCTCGAACGCCGTCTCAGGGCCCGATACGGGGGGCACGAGCAGGACGGCGACTTCGCCGCCGACTTCTTCTCCTACGTCGAGTCACACGATGGGCGATCGATCGCGGCCCACGTGCAGTCCGACGCCGACGCCGAGCAGGTGCGGGACCTGCTCCGGGTGCGCTCGGTCTACCACCTCGGGGAGGCCGATCCCATCAGCTGGGTCGTGCCGCGGCTATCGGCGCGCCCCAAGGCCGCGCTCATGGAACTCCTGTACGACGAGTACGGCTCCGGCGACCCGAACCGGCTCCACTCGCACTTGTTCGCCCTCGGCATGGAGGCCAGCGGGCTCCGGACCGAGTACGGCGCCTACGTCGACGAGGCGCCCCTCGAGATCCTGGAGCAGAACAACGCCATGTCCCTGTTCGGGCTGCACCGCCGCCATCGCGGCGCCGCCCTGGGGCACTTCGCAGCGTTCGAGGCGACCAGCTCGATGCCGTCGCGCCGGATGGTGCTTGGCCTGGAGCGCCTCGGCTTCCCGGACGAGATGGTGCGCTACTACTCCGAGCACGTGGAGGCGGATTCGGTGCACGAGCAGCTCGCCGTACGCGTCCTGTGCGGACCCCTGGTGAAGGAGGAGCCCGAGCTGGCCGCCGACGTCTTCTTCGGCGCCTTCACCTGCCTGGATCTCGAGGACCGGGTGGCCGGACATCTGCTCGACGTCTGGGGAGCGCACGCATGAGTGAGGGGCGACGAAATCATGCGGACGTCGTCGTGTGCCCCGGCGGCCCGTTGCTGCTCCGGGGGGACCACGTCGTCGAGGACGCCGAGGGCCAGGTTCATCGCACGTCGCGACCGGTGAGTGCCGTGTGTCGCTGCGGCAAGACGGCGATTGCGCCCTGGTGCGACGGTACCCACAAGCTGCTGCCGGTGAAGTCACGCCCCTGACGCGTCGAAGCGCGCCAGCACGCCACGGGGAAACGACCGGGTCTCGACGAGGTCCAGGGCGCCGTTGGCAGGGAGCTCGTCCCGCACGGTGGTCACCTGTTCCAGGGTGCCGAGCTGCAGCACCAGACTCCCGCCAGGCACGAGGTGCCGCCCCGCTGCCCCGAGACAGGCGCGCGCCACGTCGAGGCCGTCGTCACCGCCGTCGATCGCAAGCAGGGGATCCTCGGGGAATTGCCCCGTGTCGCCGCGCCGTACCCACGGCGGATCGGCGATCACCAGCGCGAACCGCTCTCGGGCGTCGAGCACGTCGTCGATCGTCCCTTCCCGCACCGTGACCAGTCCTCCCAGACCGGCGGTCTCCGCGTTGCGGCGGGCGTAGTCGCACGCGACGGGACTGACGTCCACGCACACCAGGGGACGCGCACCAGGAGTCACCGCGAGGAGCCCGATGTGCCCCGCCCCTGCCCACAGCTCCAGGACCGGGCCATCGGGTGCATCGTCGAGCAGCTCGGCCGCCCACCGGGACTGCTCGGCGGTCCAGTCCCTCGGTCGCAGCAGGCGCTCGTCGAAGGCGATCTCCAGTCCTCCGAAGTCGACAGTCTCGTGACCCGGAGCGGACCTGATGCCGGTCATCCCCGCCTGGCCCTCAGCCGGGCGTGGAACGCCGCCGCGCGGGCCGCGTTCGCCCCGGGCGCGCCGTGGACGCCACCGCCAGGGTGTGCCGAAGCCGACCCCAGGTACAGGCCGGGAATGCCGGTTTCGGCCCGGCCCAGGCCGGGGACGGGGCGGAACACCAGTTGCTGGTGGAGCTGGGCGGTGCCGCCGTTGATGGCACCGCCGATGAGGTTGGCGTTCCGTTCCTCGAGCTCGCGCGGTCCGAGGATGCGTCGCGCGAGGATGCGTGATCCGAAGCCGGGTGCCAGTCGCTCGATCCTCGCCTGCATCCGGTCCGCGAAACGCTCGCAGTCGGCCCGGTCCCAATCGCCGCGGATCCCGGCGTCCCCCGCGTCGCGGACGGTGACCTGGGGGACGTGGGCGTAGGCCCACATGGACTCGGTGCCGGGTGGCGACCGGGTCGGGTCCGTCGTCGTCATCTGCCCGACGAGGAGGAAGGGGTGAGCGGGTGCCGCGCCGGCGTTGACCTGAGCGAGCGCCTCGGCCATCTCCTGCACGGAGTCGGCGATGTGGAGGGTGCCGGGGGCGTGCGGCGGGGGAGAGGCCCAGGGCACCGGCCCGGCGAGGGCCCAGTCGACCTTGACCGTCGACGGATCCAGCTTGAACCGGCGCATCCCGCGGCGGACCCGGCCGGGCACCACGTCGGGCGCGAGCAGCCGGCGATAGAGATGGGGTGCGGCGACGTCGGCGATCACTGCGTACCTGGCGGCGTACGTCGCGCCGTCCGCCGCGAGCGCTGCACGGGCCCGTCCGCCCTCGACCGCGATCGACTCGACCGGCGTGGAGCACCGGATCTCGCCTCCCCGGCTGCGGAGGCGGTCGGCGAGGGCTTGGCTGAGCCGGCCGGCCCCGCCTTCGGGCGCGGGGAAGCCCACTGTCTGTCCGAGCATCGTGAGCAGCACCGCCATCAGGCCGGAGCCGGTGCCTTCCAGGGGGATGTCAGCGTGCGAGGCGTTCCCGGCGAGCAGCAGGCGGGGCCGGGTGCCCGCGAACCGACTCCGCCCCAGCTCGACGGCAGGGGTCAGGAGGGTGCGTACGAACTCGAGTCCGCCGACGCCGCGCAACCTGGCCAGACCGCGCAGCCCCGCTCGCAACGGAGGAAAGGGCGTGAGCAGGCCTTCGAGGAGCTGATCACCGATCCGGTCCCATTGGCCGCAGAGGTCGAGCCAGGCCTGGCCGTCCCCGGTGTGCCCGTTCTCGATGAGGGCGGCGGTGATGCCGCGGTCCCGGTGGAGGATCGCCCACTCGCCGTCCGGCAGCGGGTGACCAAGAGCGGCGGGAGCGTGCCGCCACGTCAGGCCGTGATCCTCGAGCCGGAAGGACCGGAGCGTTCTGGACGCCGCCGCGAGCGGGTAGAACGCGCTGAAGGTGTCGTGCACGAACCCGGCCTCGAGCTCTGTGTCGCTCCGGACCGCGCCACCGACTTCGGCCTGGGCCTCCAGGACCAGTACCGACCAACCCTTGTCCGCAAGGCAGTTGGCCGCCACCAGGCCGTTCGGCCCGGCGCCGACGACGACGGCGTCGTACCCGCGACCGGGCACCCGCTCACCTTCGCCGTTCGGCGATGTAGGCGAGTCGCTTCAGCGCTTCCTCGTTGCGCCACCTCAACGACGGAACGCGCACCAAGGAGGGCACGAGCGTCCCCGGACCGGACACGGCGTCCTCCTCGATCGTCACCTCGGTGTGACCGCCGATCGGACTCAGCCGGAGCGTCACCGCCGCTTCTCCCGCCGGCCAGGCCCGGGCGCGCAGCGACAAGTGGTGACCGGGGTCGACGTCGGTCACCTCGGTGGTGTCGTCGACCAGGACCGGCCAGGTGCCGGCCGAGTGGTGGAGCTGGGTGCCGAGATCGGGCCACCCGTCGTCGACCTCCCGCATCCTGGAAGCGCCCACGACCCAGAGGGGGTACAACCAGCCGTCCGCGAGCACGTCCCACACCTGTTTCGGAGTCGCCTCGACGAGTCGGGTTGTCGTAGCCATGGCTTTCCTTACCCCCGGTGGCGGTGCGGAAACGCGCGGTCCACCAGTCGGCCGATCCGGTTGCGATACTCTGGGCCGGTCATGATGCGTTGCCTGCTTCTTCGTTAGCCGCAGCGAGGTCTGAGAGCCGGACCCCTCGCTGCGGAGGTGCTGCGCGACCGGTGCTCCTGTCCGACTCAGCAGAGCGAGGACCCATGACTCCCCAGCGTTCCGGATTCACCAACACCCAGCGGCCGAGCAGCATGCCCCTGCACCGCTATCGCGCCTTCCCACCGGTGGACCTGCCCGACCGCACCTGGCCCACCAACACGATCACCGAGGCGCCCCGGTGGCTCAGCACCGACCTGCGCGACGGCAACCAGGCGCTCATCGACCCGATGACGCCCTCGCGCAAGCACACCATGTTCGACCTGCTCGTGCAGATGGGCTACAAGGAGATCGAGGTCGGCTTCCCGTCGGCGAGCGAGACCGACTTCAGCTTCGTGCGCCAGCTCATCGAGCAGGGCAAGATCCCCGAGGACGTCACGATCTCCGTGTTGACCCAGGCGCGCGAGGACCTGATCGAGCGCACCGTCCAGAGCCTGGTCGGCGTCCACCACGCCAACATCCACCTCTACAACGCCCTGGCTCCTCTCTTCCGGCGGGTGGTCTTCCACGCGAGCAAGGACGAGATCAAGGACATCGCCGTCCGCGGGACCGAATTGGTGATGAAGCACGCCGAGAACTACCTGGACAAGACCTTGATCGGCTACGAGTACAGCCCCGAGATCTTCACCGGCACGGAGCTGCCGTTCTCGGTCGAGGTCTGCGAGGCGGTCTCGGACGTGTGGCAGCCCGACGACGGCCGCGAGATCATCCTCAACCTGCCGGCCACGGTCGAGATGGCGACGCCCAACGTGTACGCCGACCAGATCGAATGGTTCTCCCGCCAGCTGACCCGACGCGAGCACACCACGATCAGCCTGCACCCGCACAACGACCGGGGCACGGCCGTGGCCGCCACCGAGCTCGCGATGATGGCCGGCGCCGACCGGGTCGAGGGGTGTCTCTTCGGACACGGCGAGCGCACCGGGAACGTCTGCCTGGTCACGCTCGGGATGAACCTCTTCAGCCAGGGCATCGATCCGCAGATCGACTTCGGCGACGTCGACGAGATCCGCCGGACCGTCGAGTACTGCACCCAGCTGCCCGTCCACCCGCGACACCCGTACGCCGGAGACCTCGTCTACACCGCGTTCTCGGGCAGTCACCAGGACGCGATCAAGAAGGGGCTGGAGGACCTCGACCGGCGCGCCGCCGACGCCGGCAAAGACGTCGCGGACCTGGAGTGGGAGGCGCCGTACCTCCCCATCGACCCGAAGGACGTCGGCCGCACCTACGAGGCCGTGATCCGGGTCAACAGCCAGTCCGGCAAGGGTGGTGTCGCCTACATCCTCAAGGCCGAGCACAAACTCGACCTGCCTCGCCGGGCGCAGATCGAGTTCAGCCGGGTGATCCAGGAGCGCACGGACACCGAGGGCGGAGAGATGTCGCCCGAAGAGATCTGGGCGGTGTTCTCCGCCGAGTACCTCGACCGCGAGGCGCCGCTTCGGCTCAACTCGGTGCACACGTCGTCCGCGGCGGGGGAGAAGGACCAACTCTCGGTGAACGTGTACGTCGACGGGCGCGCGCAGTCGCTGACCGGCGAGGGCAACGGCCCGATCGCCGCGTTCGTCAACGCGATCAACGAGCTTCCGCAGGCCGGTGAACAGGGCTTCGACGTCCGGGTCCTCGACTACCACGAGCACGCCCTGTCCTCGGGCGGCGACGCGATCGCGGCGGCGTACGTCGAGTGCGCGGTCGGTGATCAGGTCCTGTGGGGCGTCGGACTCGACCCCAACATCGTCACTGCGTCCCTGAAGGCGGTCACCTCGGCGGTCAACCGGAGCGCCGGCTGACTTCCCATCCGTTCAAGACGACCGGCGCGGGCTCGGGGAGGGTGGACCGCATGACCGATCTGACGATGAAGCTCGTGGTCCGCAGCGCCGACGAGGCGCTCGACTACTACCGGCGCGCGTTCGGCGCCGAGCCTGGGCCGCGGCACACCGACGGAGACACGGTGCTGCACGCCCAGATGACGGTCTTCGGAACGGTGGTGAGCCTCAAGGACGCCGATGACGTCGACCCGGCCCCTGGCCTCGACGGGACGGCCGGGGCTCTGATGGAAGTCGCCACTGACGACCCCGGAGGCCTCGCCGATGCAGCGGTGGCTGCCGGGGCGACGGTGGTGTTCCCCGTCGAGGATCGCGAGTACGGCGCCCGGGCCGGCCGGGTGCGTGACCCGTTCGGCCACCAGTGGATCCTGTCGACGCCGGTGTCTGGGTGAGCACAGTCGCTCCCACACGGGGTCGCGTCAAGGTGCTTCACGGGGCCATGGTCGCGGTCGGCGCTGCGGTGGAGGCCTGGTGACCCGTGCCCGCGAAGGCCTGCGGGTCGCTCCACCAGTTGCTGCGCCGCGGGCGGCCCCACGCGTCACGGAGAGGCAACGCGGCACAGGTCCCGCTCTCTCGGATCTCGATGTGGCTCATGGTTTGCTCCTGATCCCGCTTCGTCGACCTTCGACGTACCAGGAACGCTAAGGCGGCAGGGGTCCTGCTGCCGATCGTGCAGCCACGCCGACCCCGTCAGCCAGCCACACACCGAGGGCGTGCTGACCACACCCCGACGAGAGGGTTTGGCACCCCTCGGGTCGTCTCGGCAGTACGGACCTCAGTCGGCCTCGTCGTACTCAGCAAGGACGGTTCCGTCGGCTCCGTACACCGTGAAGTGCAGCTCTCCCGGAGAATTGCGGTTGTCGGCGTGGTTGACGACCGTCCCCGCGAAGGCGAGCCACCCGTCAACCACCGGGATCTCGTGCTCGGTGCCCGTCACGTCGGTGACCACGATCCGCGCGATCGGTTCGGGGCCGGACACGAAGCCCGCACCGAGGCAATCGGCCTCCCACTGGCCAGGGCCTTTGTGCTGGCACCTCAACAGGAGCGACGGTTGGATCCGGTAGTCCCCGAAGGCGTCGGCTTCGTCCTGGAACTTCTCCGGGGTGGTGATCTCCACGAACGGGATGAACCCGCCGTCGGGGTCGGCGAACACCTTGTCGTTGTCGACGGCACCACGATCGTTCAAGTACCAGCTGTCGAGTTGGCATCTCGAGATGTACCCATCGGGCGATCGAAGCAGCGCCGCTAATCGGTCCTCAGCGCGATCAGCGACGATCACCTGCCAGTCGGAGAAGTCCCAGCCGAGGTATTGGCCGCAGGCCGCACGAATGCCGGCCGGATCCTCGGATGCGGGTATGGGAAGCCTGACAGTGCCGACAGCGTCCTCCAGACCGGCCTGCGGGATGACACAGCGTCCATCCGTGTTCGATACGTCGAAGGGGCTGTAGTCGAACTCCTGCGCGTTCGCGATCTTGACCGCGTCGCCTTCGAACCAGGGGCCGGAGTCGTCGCTCAGCTCGACCGTGGCGGCGCTGGGGCCCCAGAGCCGGTGCCAGACGATCGTGCAGCGGCGTTCCGCCTCGGTCTGGGACACCTCCACCGTCTGGCCGGCGGTTCGTCCGCCTGGATCGTCGACGCCGGCCAGCACCTCGGCGCGAGCGTCGGCGCTGTCCTGCTCTGCGACCGGAGGTTGGCCGTCCTGGGGGCGGGGCGGGCCGGCATCGTTCATTGCCGGCAGCCAGATCGCAACGCCTACGACGACGAGTGCGGTCGCCGCGGCGGCCAGGACCGTGGTGGCGACAACGCGCCGGCGCCGGCGTCGCAGGCTCCGCCGGTACAGCTGGGCGCCGTCCGCGCCGCCACCGGCCGAGACACTGTTCGCGAGCCGGTCCAGTCGTTCCCGCAGCAGTGTCGCTCGGTTGTCTGCTGGATCGTTCATCGAGCGTCTCCTCTCACAATCGCCGTGTCGTTCGTCATCGAAGCGTCGACGGACCAGCCCAGCTCTTGCCGCAGCTGGGCGTAGGCACGGCTTGCCCGGCTCTTCACCGTTCCTTGGCGGCATCCGAGCAGCTCCGCGATCTCGGCTTCGCTGAGGTCCTGCCAGTAGCGCAGGATCAGGACGACCCGCTGTTGTGGCGGCAGGCCGAGGAGCGCCCGTCGCAGGTCGGACTGCTCGGACGACGCATCGGCGATGTCCGCCGTCGTGGGTTCAGCCTGGCCGGGGGTCGACGACATCCTGAGGGGATGCCGGCGTGCCTTCCAGGCGAGTCGGGCCATCACCTTGCGTACGTAGGCCTCCACCCCGTGGGGATCGAGTCGACCCCACGACGGCAGGCATCGGAGCAGAGCCTCTTGGACGAGATCCTCTCCGGCGGCGCGATCCCCGGTCAGCATGAATCCGTAACGCACCAGGGCCTGCCACCGCGACGCGACGAATGACGCAACGTCGTCCTCGGTACCCGTCACGGGCGCCCCCTCACGCAGGCAGTATCGGCGCTTCTTACCTACTGATAGTCAATCTTGCGGCGATGGGTTCCGTCGGCGTAGGAGATTCTCCGTCCGGTCGACGATCCCGGTTCCGGGGGCGACCGGACAGGCCGCGACCCGCATACCTGCAATGAGTGCGCTTCGCAGGCGGCGGAATGATGGCCCCGGGGATGACCGGCGGCTAGGCAGGCAGCGAAATCGTGAGGGTCCGCGTGTGCGCTTGCCCTCACTTCTCATCCGAATCGGGGGATGTCTCCTGCTGGTGATCGCACAAGGCTGAGTCCGTGAACCGGTGGGATCCGCCGGATCGGCCCCAGTGAAGAGGTTCCTATGTTCGACGACAACGGCTCGTTTCTGCTGGCCTTGTTCGAGTTCTTCCTGTTCTTTGCGTGGTTCATGTGCCTGTTCTGGGTCCTCGGAGACATCTTCCGAAGCAAGGACCTGGGCGGAGGCGCCAAGACGATGTGGGTGATCTTCGTGATCATCATTCCGTGGCTGGGCATCCTGGCTTATCTAATCGCCCGTGGGCACGGAATGCACGAACGCCAGCTCGAGCAGGCCAGGGACGTGCAAGCGGCGCAAGCGGCCTACATCAAGTCCGTCGCCGCACCCTCGGGCGGCGCCGCCAGCCAGATCGCCGACGCCAAGGGGCTACTGGACAGCGGGGCGATCACCCAGGTGGAGTTCGACCAGCTCAAGGCAAAGGCGCTTGCCTCCTGATCGACCCTCACTGATGACTGGACGGCCCCGCGCAGCCATCCCGCACCCACCGACAATCTCGCCGTCGTCGAGGCACTCGCGGCGGAATGACTGTGAGGATCGCCAACGCAGCCTGATGGTGTTGGGCTGTGGGGTGGTGACCGCGGGTGTGACCCCCGGAATGACTGGCTGCGTGCCTTGCTGCGACTTGTCCGCTCGTGGTTGCCGGCCCCGGCCCGGTTGGAGGAGCTGGCCTGATCAGGAGCTTGACCACCTGGCGTTAGTGGCGCCTGGCGTGTCTCATCACAGTCCTGCCGAGCCTCCGTCCCGGACCGGAACCACGTCCCGTCCGGCGAAGGAGAGAACGCATGAACAGTCTGACCGATCTACGCGAGGTGGTCGATGTCGTCATCGGTGTCGACACCCACGTCCATACCCACTCCGCGGCGGCAGTCGACACCGCGACCGGTGGTGTCCTCGACGAGGTCACTGTCGATGCGACAGCCGAGGGCTACGCCGAGCTCGTGGAGTTCGCCAACAACCACGCGATGTTGCGGGCCTGGGCGATCGAGGGGACCGGCGGTCACGGCGCCGGTCTGAGCCGACACCTGCTGAAGATGTCCGAGATCGTCATCGAGTTGGACCGTCCGAAGCGGGCCGCGCGCCGCAACGGCGCGAAGTCCGACCCGCTCGATGCGATCCGCGCTGCGCGTGAAGCGATGGGCCGACCGCGGCTGGGAACTCCCCGTACCGGGGGAGAACGCCAAGCACTCTCAGTGCTCTTGGCCGCCCGCCGCTCCGCGATCAATGCCTCTACCGAAGCCCAACTGCAGGTCTTCAGCCTGGTGATCGCCGCACCCGAACCCGTCCGAGCTCGGTTCCGTGGCCAGAAGCTCGCCGCGATGCTCAACACCGCCGCGAACCTGAGGATGCACTCGTCCTGGGATGTCGAGACGGCCAGCACCGTGGTGGCGCTGCGGACCTTGGCTCGTCGCGCGCACGCGATGCTGAAGGAAGCACGCGAGCTGCAGAAGTCGATCGTGGTCATCATCCGCAGCTGGCGTCCTGATCTGCTCGAGGAGTTCGGCGTCGGACCGATCGTGGCCGCGACGGTGTTGTGCGCGTGGTCGCATCCCGGCCGTATCCACTCCGAAGCGGCCTTCGCGATGCTCGCCGGCGTGGCACCAATCCCGGCGAACAGTGGCCAAGTCACCACCCGATATCGGCTGAACCGTTACGGCGATCGCCAACTCAACAATGCCCTGCACACCGTGGTCCAGAGCCGGATCCAGTACCAGCCAGCCACCCGCGACTACGTCGCTCGCCGGACTGCCGAAGGCAAGACCGACCGAGAGATCAAACGCTGCCTTGCCCGCTACGTCGCCCGAGACCTCTATCGCCTACTTGAAACACGGCCCCAGCTGCTTGACGAAGCATAGGAGCGTCGCTGGTTGGCACGCAGCCTGGTCATGCGCGGATGGGGCAGCCATGACGTTCCGGTTGCCGGCGGCTGCTTTCACGACGCATGCGTGGAGCCGGCGGATCGGCCGTAGCCTGTCGCTGTGCCCGGCACCTTCGTGGGCCGCACCGCCGAGCTCGCGGCCCTGCACCTGCTCACCACCCGGTCGGACGGTGGCGGCCCGGTTGCCGCCCTGCTCCTCGGTGACCCCGGCGTCGGCAAGACCCGGCTCCTGAGCGAGTTCCGCGCCGAGGCAGGCGGTGTGAAGCAGCTTGCAACGGCGGGCTACGAACCCGAACGCGAGGTGCCGCTGGCCTGCATGCGGCCGTGCCTGAAGGAGCTGACGACGGTGCCGGGGTACGGCGCCGTGCTCGATGACCTGGTCTTCGCCGGCGACGCCACGGCGCAGACCACGGAGTCGGTGCGCCTCTTCGAGGCCGCCCATCAAGCCGTCGCTGCACTGGGTCCGGTGCTGCTCGTCGTCGACGACGCGCAATGGGCCGACCGGGCCTCCCTCGCACTGCTGCACTACCTGGTGCGGGCGGCCGGCGACACGGCGCAGCCGCTCGGCATCGTGGTGGCGTCCCGGCCGGCCGCGGTGACGGAGTCCTTCGGCGAGGCCCTGGCCCGCCTGCTCGGGCGCGACCGGTTGGTGCTGCTTGAGCTGGGGCCCCTCGACCGCGACGACGGTGTTCGTCTCGTCCGGGGCCTCGCACCGGACCTGGCTGACGCGACCGCAGAGGGCATCTGGCGGACCGCCGAGGGCTCGCCGTTCTGGCTCGAGGTCCTGGCCCGCGGTGATCCCGCGGACGTCGACGTCGCCGGGCTGGTCGGGCGGCGGGTCCGGTCGCTCGGCGACGAGGCGGCGCTGGTCCTCACCCTGCTGGCCCTCGTCGGGCGACCTCTCACGGTGGAGGACCTGGTGCGGCTGTGCAGTGCTGCGGAAGGGGAGGTGCGTGGTGCGGTCGCCGGCCTGGAGCACCGGGGCCTGGTCGTCCGCGCGGCCGGGAGCTGCCAGGTCGCGCACGACCTGATCAGGCAGGCGGTGCTGGAGAGGCTATCCGGGCCTCGCGCCCGACAGCTGCACAAGCGGATCGCGGACTGGCTCGAGGCGACGTCCGAGGCCAACGAGCAGCCGCTCCTGGAGGCGCTGGAGCACCGGGAGTCGGCCGGGCTGCCCGTGCGCGACCTTGCCGCCTGGCTGGCACGGGCACCACGGCGGCGGCTGCTCGGACCCGACGGCCTCCGGCGACTCGGCGAGATCGCCGACGCGACCGCGCCGCACTACGGGTCTGTCGAGCGCGACCGATCGCTCCAGGCCGATCTCGCGTCACTGGCGGGTGAGCTGGGCGAGCACGAAGAGGCCATGCGCCGCTGGTCGTACCTGGCCGCGCTCGCTCAGGACCCGGTCGAAGCCGCTCGCGTCGCGCTGCGCGCCTCCGAGTCCGCGCTGCAGCTCGGGTGGCACGACGAGGCACGGGAGGCCCTCGAACGGTGCCGCACAGCAGCGACCGACGACCTGGTGCTCAGGGCCGAGGTCGCTGCGCAGGAGGCCGCGCTGTTCCGGCACGCCGAGCACGACGCCGCCGCGGCGATGGCGGCAGCCGAACGGTCCCTTGCCATTGCTCGGAAGCTCATCCCCGACCCGCGAGGGCTGCGGACCCAGGCGGGACCCGTGCGCGCTGCCTACCTGCGCGCCCTGGTCGCCGTCGCGGAGGGAGCGCTGATGATGGACGACCCCGAAGGGCTCCTGGCGTCCGCCGACGAGCTGGCCGCGGCCGCAGTCGACGTCGACGAGCGCGTCCATATCGAGGCGCTCGTGGACGGCGCGATGGCCCTTCGGTTCCTCGGCCGGAACGCCGCTGCCGAGACCCGGCTGCGCGGCGCGTGGGCGCAAGCGCGCCGTCGCGTGCTCCCGCAGGCCCTGCTCGAGGTCGGCGCCGCGCACGGGCGGGTTCTGCTGTCCGTCGGGCGACTCGCCGACGCCGAGGCCGTCGTCGACGAGTGCACGGCGCTCGGTCGCCGGCTATCTGAGCTGCGTCCCGCCCGCGCGTTCAGCCTGATCCTGCCGCAGTTGATCGAGCTGCTGCGAGGGGACTGGCGGCGTGCGGCGGACGCGTTGGGCGAGGCGGCGGAAGCGGAGCGGGAGCCGCACTACCGCCTCCAGGCGCACATGGAGCGCGCCGCGGCGCTCGCGTGGCTCGATCCGGGGCATGCGAGCGTCGATGTCCGTGCCGCGGTCGGCGAGGCGCGGACGGACGCCGCGTCGGCGGGATGCCGGAGGTGCGGCACGGAGGCGACCCTCCGCAGCGCCGAGGCGCTCGCCCGCATCGGAGACGTGCCGGAAGCCCGGGCGCTCCTCTCCCACATCGAGGTCCCGGTGGCGGACGCGTACAACAGCTGGCGGCGCATGGGCGCCGAGGCCGCGGTCGTCGCCGCGGATGGCCGGCTCCCGGATGCGGTGGGAGCCTCACGCAGCGTGGTGGCCGAGGCGGAACGCCAGGGGCTCCTGATGGAGGCCCTGCAGGCGAAGCTCGACCTGGCTGCGCTGCTTGCCCGGGAACAGGACACCGCCGGGGCGGCGGAGCTGTTCCGGGAGACAGGCAGCGTCGCCGAGCGAATCGGCGCCACCACGGCGCAGCGGGTCGCCGAACGGGGACTGCGCTCTCTCGGCGTCCGAACCTGGCGTCGTGGTCCCGGGATCCGTCCCTCCGACGTTCTCGGCGCGCTCACCGACCGGGAGCACGAGATCGCCGTGCTCGTCGCCGCCGGCGCCAGCAACCGCGAGATCGCGGCACGCCTGTTCCTCTCCCGCAAGACTGTGGAGCGGCACGTCTCGAACATCCTCGCGAAGCTCGGCGTGCGGAACCGCGCCGAGCTCGCCGCCCTGCTCGGCGACGCGCCCGGTTCCCGACCCGGGAACCTGTGACCCCCCAATCCTGAGGGAGTTACCCGATGATCGCCGCCCGTGCCGGCACGCACGCTCGGAGGGACCTCAGCCAACCGGCACCGAGGTCCAGAGCGAAAGGAGCAGTGCGATGCGCAGGATCAACTCGATGCGGCACGGAGCGACGCCGGTCAGGTGGGGGCCCTCACGGCTGGCGGTGCAGGCCTCCCTGGTGGCCTCCCTGGTCACGGTAGGTAGCGTCCTCGTCCTCGGGGGCGCGACCGCCCACGCCGACCACGACAATCCGATCCCGGCGTCGGCGGACGCCGCTGAGGAGAGGCTCGCAGCGGAGTCCACGACGAACCCCGTTCGCGCACCGCGCTCAGCGGACGCCGCCGAACAGTGGCTGGCCGGTGCGGCCGTTGCACAGGACTCCCGGCACCCGCGTGTGGTCCGCCTGTCGTCGCCGGCAGGCACCGGGACCACGCCTGTCGACGTCGGAACGCCAGGGCAGACCGTCGGTGACTACCTGGTCTTCAACCACCCCGTGCTCAACCCGGCGATGACCCAGGAACGAGGCGACCTCCTGGGACAGTGCGTGTTCGTCGAGGACACCATCTGCGAGGGGGACGTCACCTTCGAGCTGGCCCCAGGACTGATCACGGTGGAGGGGCCGTTCCACCTCACGAGAGGAACCAACGCCTTCGCCATCACCGGAGGGACCGGTACCTACCGGACCGCTCAGGGAGTCCTCACGGTCAGGTCCACGGAGGAGCGGAACGACTTCGTCCTCCGACTGATTCGGTGACGGCGGCCGCACCGGACGGGCCCGGAGCCGCCCCAGGTGATCCGGTCGGGGCGTCTGCGACCAGCAGGTTCTGCAGCGGCATCGGCAAGGGTCCGGCGCGTCCTTCTCGCTCTAGGCATCGGTCCACCGGACTTGACCAGGCGCGTCGGGCTTCGGTGCCCGGGCGCGGACACCACCGTCGCCCGGCACCGGAGGTCGAGGCGATCGACGCCGTCCTCAGCGCCCGATCGAACGCACGTCGTCGACGACATCCATTGGGCCGACCCCTCGACCCTGCTGGTTCTGCGGCACCTCCTGCGGCACGGTCACCGCTCGCCCCTCCTGGCAGTGGGAACCGCCCGCAGCGAAGGCCTGGCCGCCGGTCTGCCGCTGGTGTAGGACTGGCCGAGCTTGAGCGCCCGCATCGCGGTGCGGGCTTGCGCCGGATTAAGTCCGGCTGACTCACAAGCATGACTGAAGCGCGTCCCGTCGACGCGTCGGGTCATCGAGATTCTGCCTTGCGCAGCACCGACTGGAACTGCCTTCCGAGCGTGCGCGCTCCGGCGATAGGAATCAACGCGCCAATGAGCCTGCCCCGGAACGACCTGGGCACGCGTGTCAGCGTTACCTGTACGTCGGTGCCCCCGGCCGCCGGTGTGAGTTCGTAGCGCCAGCCGCTGCGCGGCCCCCACAGGTTCGAGTCCAAGGTGTCAATCGCAACGGTGCCGGCGGCGGCGTCCCACGCGTAGCGTTCACGCTCCCAGCCCATTGCGTTGCCCTCGGTGACCTCGGCCCAGTCCGGGCCTACGTCGTGCACCTTGAAATGTGCGTCGTCGACGTTCGGCCACCAACTGGCCCGATCAGGACCGAAATCGGTGAACAGTCCCATCACATCGCTCGGCGACAAGCTCGTATGAACTGTGAACCGCGTTGTCGGCATCGTGTTCCCTCGGCATCGGCCGGCGGAGGATCCGCCGTTAGAGGACATCATCCCCCTTTGGCCAGGAGGCGCTACAGCGCTCGACTATCGCGGTTGAGGCAACGTCATCCGGCCCGCGGAGGAACATGTCTCCGATGAACTGTGCGTCTAGCCTCTCCAAGCGTGACGCTGATTCTGACCATGCTTTGCGATCGCTACATCGTCCAGTGCTCGGATCGCAGGGTCACCTATTCGAACGGCCGGGCCGTGAGCGGGGCCCGCACGTCGCGGCAGTCCGGGCGATGCAACAGCGCGACCTCCTCATCCACAGGCACCCCCGGTTGTCCGGCATCGATGTCGGTGGTCTCTGCTGGACTGTGTCCATGACCGAATCGATGCTCGCCGAGCGGCTGGCATCGCCGGGCGTGCACCCGGTGCACGAGCACGCCGACGTCGAGCGGCTGCGGGCGATGCTCGACACCCTGTCGGGCGTCGACGGGGATCGGAGTGAGATCGGTCCGCGGGTCGATGGCGTCCGCATAGACATGTTGGGGCTGCTGGAGCGGGTCAAGGGTGCCGCTGCGGCGGCTCAGGCCAGGATCACGGTTGCGTTCGAGCACTCGCAGCTGGCGCTGCAGGACGCCGCAGGCGTGCGGCGCGAGCAGAGGGGTCGCGGGATCGCCGACCAGGTTGCCCTGGCACGGGGGTCGTCGGCGGCGCAGGGGTCGCGGCACCTGGGGTTCGCGATGGCGATGGCGGAGATGCCGCACACGCTGGCGCTGCTGGACGAAGGCCGGATCACCGAGTGGACCGCGACGCTGCTGGTTCGGGAGACCGCCTCTCTCGCCCTCGATGACCGCCGCAGCGTCGACCAGCGGCTGTGCGCGATGACCGTCGACACCGACACCGGCGAGGTGACCGAGCCGCTGGTGCTGGGCTGGACGCCGAGGCGGGTGGAGCGGGCGGCTCGCGCGCTGGCCGTCGAGCTGGATCCCGAGGCGGCGGTACGACGCGCCGCCAAGGCCGACGGAGAGCGCCGGGTCACCATTCGACCGACGCCGGACACCATGACCTACGTGACTGGCCTGCTCCCGGTCGCGCAAGGGGTGGCCGCGTGGGCCAACCTGAGCGCCTCCGCGAAGGCGATCAAGGCGGCCGGTGACAAGCGCAGCAAGTCGCAGATCATGGCCGACCTGTTCGTCGCCAGGCTGACGGGCCAGGCAACCGCCGAGGCGGTGCCGATGGAGATCCAGGTGACCATGACGCCCGACACTCTGGTCGGTGCCAGCGAACAGCCGGCCGTGATCGGCGACGCGGTCGTCCCTGCCCAGACCGCTCGCGACCTGGTTCGCCGCGACGACGCACCCCGCTGGCTGCGCCGGCTGTTCACCGACCCGGTCACCGGCACCATCGTCGAGCGCGAACCGAACCGCCACCGCTTCTTCCCCGCGCGTGATGCGCGCTTCCTCGATGCTCGCGACCGACGCTGCCGCCATCCCCTCTGCGACTCCCCGATCAGCGACCACGACCACGTCGTCCGGGTGGCGGACGGCGGTCTGACGACCCGCGCGAACGGCCAGGGGCTCTGCGAGGGCCACAACCTGGTCAAGGAGCTCCCGGGCTGGCAGGCCCGGGTCGTCGACCCACGCCCCGGACGACACACCGTGGAGATCACCACCCCGACCGGGCACCGGTACCGCTCCCGAGCGCCGTCGGGGCTGCCACCGCCCCTCTGACCCTGCTCTCGTGGGCCGCCCTCGCGGGGCGGCGTACTCTCGAAGAGAGGTCTCCTCGTTCCCGGAGGTCGTCATGGACGTCCTGCTGTATGCCCTGGGTGCGCTGCTCGTGCTGGCTTGTGTGGTGTGGGCGACCAGCGCACGCGTGGTCAAGCAGATCGAGCGAGGCGTCGTGTTCAGGTTGGGTCGCGCGCAGCCGGAGCCGAGACGGCCGGGACTCACGATGCTGATCCCCGTCGTGGACCGGATGACACGGGTCAACATGCAGGTGGTGACCATGCCGGTCCCGGCCCAGGACGGCATCACCCGCGACAACGTGACGGTCCGGGTCGACGCGGTCGTCTACTTCAGGGTGATCGATCCGATGCGGGCCGTCGTCCAGGTGCAGGACTACGAGTTCGCAATCTCCCAGGTGGCGCAGACCTCGTTGCGCTCGATCATCGGAAAGAGCGAGCTGGACGACCTGCTGTCCAACCGGGAGCACCTCAACCAGGGCCTCGAGGTGATGCTCGACAGCCCGGCGGCCTCCTGGGGCGTCGAGATCGACCGCGTCGAGATCAAGGACGTGGCGCTGCCGGAGTCGATGAAGCGATCGATGTCGCGGCAGGCGGAGGCCGAGCGCGAGCGCCGTTCCCGGATCATCACGGCCGACGGCGAGTTCCAGGCGTCCCAGAAGCTCTCGCAGGCCGCCACAGCGATGGCCGGGACGCCGGCCGCGCTGCAGCTGCGGCTGCTCCAGACGATGGTGGAGGTGGCGGCGGAGAAGAACTCGACCCTGGTGCTGCCGTTCCCGGTCGAGATGCTGCGCTACTTCGAGGCCATCGCCTCCGGTACGCCGGCCGCGCCGCGTGACGAGACGGCAGCCGGGAAGGCGACGACCGACGGGGCAATTCTCGACGTGCACGAAACGTCATGACACTCGCTGCTGCCAGGCCGCGGGCGGAGGGCCGTCACCGCCGAAGCTCGGCCACCTCGTCGAGCCGCCCCAGCTTGTGCGGGTTGCGGATCGCGTAGATGCGGGCGATCCGGCCGTCCTCGACCACGAATGCGATCGCGGTCTCGAGCTCCCCAGCCGGGTCGATCCGGGCCGCCACGGCGCCGTTGAGCAGCAGCGTGGAGACCTGCGCGTCCGGCGCGAACTGCGCGAAACGGGCCATGTACGACACCACTCGCTCCCTGCCCGTGACCGGCTGACGGACCGTGGGTGCCAGGCCACCGCCGTCCCCGACCACGACGACATCAGGTGCGAGCACGTCCATCAGGCCCTGCACGTCACCGGTGGTGAGGGCGGCGATGAACCGCTCCACGACCTGCTGCTGCTCGGCGCGACTCACCGCCATCCGCGGGCGGCGCGCCGCCACATGCTCCCTCGCCCGGTGTGCGGTCTGCCGGACTGCTGCGGAGGATTTGCCCACCGCCTCTGCGATCTCGTCGTACGGCACGTCGAAGACCTCGCGGAGCACGAAGACCGCTCGCTCGGTCGGCCCGAGCGTCTCGAGCACCGCGAGCATCGCGATCGAGAGACTCTCGGCGAACTCCACGTCCTCGGCCACGTCGGGGCTGGTCAACAACGGCTCGGGCAGCCACTCCCCGACGTAGTCCTCGCGCTGCCGGGCAAGCGTGCGGAGCCGGTTGAGTGCCTGCCGGCTGACGATCCTGATCAGGTACGCGCGTGGGTCGCGCACGTTGGCCCGGGCCGAGTCGCCGATGTCGGCCCACCGCAGCCAGGTCTCTCTTGCACCACGTCCTCGGCGTCGGCGGCCGAGCCGAGCATCTCGTACGCCACGGAGAACAGCAGCCCGCGGTAGGTGATGAACGGGTCATCGTTCATGCCGAGGTCGCCACGTCCGGGGACGGGCTTGCGAGCGGCTCCAGGCCGCAGGCCGCGGAGAACTCCTGCGACCTGATGCCGAGTGCGATGTTGCTCCGTGCAGTGAGGTTCATGACACCGATCCTCGCGGTCAGCTCCAGCAGTGCCGGCGCCCCCAGGTCGTCGAGCAGCGCGGCGGACAGCTCGTCGGTGACGGTCAGCGGGGTCTGGCTCATCGCTTCGGCGTACTCCATCGCTCGGCGCTCCAGCGGGGTGAAGAGATCGGACTCCCGCCACCGCGGCACCTCTCGTGCCTTGGCCTCGTCGAGCCCCTTGTGGTGGGCCAGGAAGTAGTGGAGGTCCAGGCAGAAGCTGCAGCCGACCTGACTGGCCGCGGCCATGGTCGCGAACGCCACCAGGTCCGGATCGATCAGGTCCCACTTCTCGGCCTTGCGGCCGAAACCCATCATGTCCTTGAACACCCTCGGGTTGTGCCACATCACCTCGGCCGACTCCGGCACCTTGCCGACCATCTTCCGCATCGCTACCTTCAGCAGTCCACCGTATATGCCGGTGATCTGCGTCGTGGGGACTCGGGCGTCGTTGGCCATGTTTCCTCCGCGTGTCTGGGCTTTGACTTGAAGACACCGGCCAGGAGTCGGATGTGACATCTGACTGTTCCGGACGGGATCAGCGACTCTCGGCCTACACAGATCTACGCATGCCGGGCCCGGCAAGATGGGCGCTCCTCCCGACGCCATGCCGCCGGCCTGCTTCGTAGTCTGGGCGCATGGACGCTTCCCGCCAGTCAGAGCTGAACCGGCTGGTCGCCGGGTACCAGGTTTCGCAGGCGGTGCACGTGGCCGCGACCTTGGGGTTGTGCGACCTGCTCGCCGACGGTCCGAGAACCGTGGCCGAGCTGGCCGAGACCGCAGGAGCAGACGAACGTTCCTTGGCCCGCCTGATGCGGGCACTGACCGCCGTCGGCCTGTATGCCAGTGATGGCGACGAGACGTTCGCGAACACCGAGCTCGGTGACGCCTTGCGGGTAGATGCACCGCGTTCCGTCGCGGGCCGGGCGCGACTGGTCGGCCGGGCGTTCCATTGGCGGGCGTATGGCTCCCTGGAGCGGAGCATCCGTACCGGCGAGAGCGCGTTTGCAGCTGTCCATGGAGAGTCGGTCTGGGCCTACCTCGCCAAGCACGCCGAAGAGCAGGAGATCTTCGACGGAGCCATGACGGCCCTGTCCCAAGCGGTGGCCGACGACGTCGTCGGTGCCTACGACTTCGGTCGGTTCGGCACGGTGGTCGATGTCGGCGGTGGTCGGGGGATGCTGCTGGCGACCATCCTGTCTCGCTATCCCTCGGTCGATGGCGTGCTCTTCGACCAGCCCGATGTCGTCGCCGGCGCTCACGAGCTGCTGTCGGCAAACGGCGTGTCGCAGCGCTGCCGAGTGGTCGGAGGCGACGTCTTCGACTCTGTCCCGGAGGGCGGGGACGCGTACCTCCTCAAGTCAGTGATCCACGACTGGCCGGACACTGAGTCCGTCGAGATCCTGCGTGCCTGTCGGCGTTCGATGCAGGCGCACGGGTGCCTGCTGTTGGTTGAGCAGCTGCTGGACGAGTCGCCGGACCCCATTCGGACCGCGTTCTCGGACCTGACCATGCTCGTCATGGCAGGCGGTCAAGAACGTACGGCGGACGAGTACGGCTCGTTGCTCACGGCGGCTGGCTTCGACCTCACCCGTACCGTGACGACCGGGAGTGACTTCTTCGTGATCGAAGCGGCACCGGCTCGATAGAATCCTTGCCCTGCCGCCTGCGGCACAACCGAGCGTCCAGTGAGTCGCCAACGCAGGCACGCTATGCCCCGGCGAAGAACACCCTCAGGTCGGCAACGACATCCTCGGGGACCTCGAGCGCGGCATAGTGCCCACCTCGGGGGAACTCCGACCAGTGCGCGATGTTCGCGTTGTCCCGCTCGGCGAGAGCCCGGATCGTCTGGAAGTCGTCCTTGAAGACGGCAACTCCGATGCGGCCCTGGCTGACCACGGGCTCGGCCCCGGAGTGCTGCTCCTCGTAGTGGTAGCGGGCGGCGCTGGCGTAGGTGTTCGTCAGCCAGTAGAGAGTGGTCTGCGCCAGCACCTGCTCTGGGCTCACCAGGCTGGTGCCGTTGCCGAAGCTCTCGAACAGCTCGCTGTAGGCGAGGACGGCAACCGGTGAGTCCGCGAGTCCGGCGGCGACGGTCTGGGGGCGGGTTCCGTTCATCGAGTTGTACCCGCCGACGCTCTGGAACCACTGCAGGTGTGCGAGCGCGGCGTACTCCTTCTCCCCGAAGCCGTCCATCTCGCCGGGTGCGCCGGATGGGAAGGAGAACAGGTGCAGCACGTGCGCGCCGAGGAATCCTTCGGGGTCCAGGATCGCGAGCTCGCGGGAGACCAAGGCACCGCCGTCGCTGCCGTGGATGCCGTAGGAGTCGTAGCCGAGTCGGCGCATCAAGGAGTCGTAGGCGCGGGCCACCCTCGCCATCGTCCAGACGCCGTCGGCCATGGGGGTGGAGAAGCCGAAACCGGGCATCGAGGGGACCACGACGTGGAACGCGTCCTCGGGCTGGCCGCCGTGGGCAACCGGATCTGTCAGCCGCTCGATCATGTCGAGGTAGTCCAGGACCGAGCCCGGGTAGGTGTGCGCGAGCAGCAGGGGCCGTGCGTCCGGGACCTCGGAACGGACGTGGATGAAGTGGATGGTCTGCCCGTCGACATCGGTCAGGAAGTTCGGGTGGGCGTTGATCCGGGCCTCGACGTCGCGCCAGTCGAACGTCATCCAGCGCTTCACCATGTCGCGCAGGTAGGACTCCGGCGTGCCGTAGTCCCAGGAGTCGCCGGGCGCCGCCGGCGCGAACCGGGTCCGTTCCAGGCGCTCGTGGAGGTCGTCGAGGTCCGCCTGCGGGAACTCCACGCGGAAGGGGCGGATCTCGGTGGTCCCGGTGCTGTTCGCGGTGCTGTTCATGGTGCCTTCTCCTGTCTGGGTTGACCTGTAACCGCGACGTTAGGATGGATTCCGGAACGGTTCGTTCCGCTATTTCCTGAAGCCTCAGACATCTCACAGACGACGTGGAAGTGACCTCGAAGAGGAGATCGACGTGCGCGAGACGTCCGCCCGAATGCTTGCCCTCCTCGGCCTGCTGCAGGCCCGCGTCGAGTGGTCCGGTGCGGAGTTGGCGGATCGGCTGGGCGTCACCGACCGAACAGTGCGCAACGACGTCACGCGCCTGCGGAACCTCGGCTACCCCGTCGACGGCGTACGCGGCCCCGGCGGTCGCTATCGGCTGGGCGTCGGAGCCAAGCTGCCGCCGCTGCTGCTCGACGAAGACGAGGCCGTAGCCGTCGCCGTCGGACTCCGTGCCGCCACCGGGATGGCGGGGTTCGAGGAGACCGGCGGGCGGGCGCTCACGAAGCTGGAGCACGTGCTGCCCGACCGGCTGCGTCGCCGGCTCACGGCGCTGCGCATGGCGACCAGCGCCGGCCCGGTCAACACCGACTCCAACGTCGATGACCCCGTGGTCGACCCCGAGTTGCTGAGTGAGCTGGCCGCTGCGATCCGTGACCATCAGGGGCTGCGCTGCGACTACCGCGACGAGCGGTGCGAGATCGAGCCCTACCATCTGGTCGGCTGGCAGCGGCGCTGGTTCCTCGTCGGGCGCGACCCCGCGACGGGCTTGTGGGCGCCGTACCGCGTGGACTGGCTGCGACTGAGGACTCCCGGCGGACGCCGGTTCGCCCCGCAGCCCTTCCCGGGCGACCTGACCGAGTTCGTCGTCCGGGAGGTGGCGCGCACCGGGTGGGCCGTGCACACCAGGATTCGCGTCCACGCTGCCGCCGAGGAGGTGCTTGCACGGATCAATCCCGCGGTCGGCACGGTCGAGGCGGTGAACGAGACCGAGTCCGTCCTGGTCACCGGCGGCGACAGCCTGGAGGTCGTAGCGGTGTGGATCGGCATGCTGGGCCTGGACTTCTCGGTGACCGCGCCGCCCGGGCTGGTCGATCACCTGCGAGTGCTCGCGCGCCGCTATGCGCGCGCGATCGGTGAGGAAGGGACTCTTCGAGCCGAACGTCGGTGACACCGCCTAGCCCGATAGATTCCGTGCATGCTCGTCTCCGAACGGATCGGCCAGTTCTTCATCGACACCGAGTCGTCCCGCGACCGGCTCGAGTACACCGAGTACGGCGGCGGCGACGCGTGGGTGGTACTCCTGCACGGGCAGCTGATGCCGCGCCGGATGCACCAGCCGCTGGCCCGCGCCCTGGCCGCCGAGGGGCTGCACGTGGTCACGCTCGACCTGCTCGGGCACGGCAGGTCCGACCGACCGGCCGACCCGCACGCCTACTCGATGACGGCCTTCGGCGAGCAGGTGGTGGCCCTGCTCGACCACCTCGGCGCGCCGCAGGCGGTCGTCGGCGGGACCTCGCTGGGAGCGAACGTCTCGCTCGAGGTCGCGATCCTGGCGCCGGAGCGCGTTCGTGGCCTGATCATCGAGATGCCGGTGCTCAACAACGCAGTCGAGGCCGGGATCCTGGCCTTCTCCCCGCTGATGTTCGCCGCCCGCTTCCTGCCGTTCACGGTCGCGGGCCTGCGGATGCTCACCAGGCCGATCCCGCGCGGGCTGGTGCCGTTCTGGGCCGGAATCTGGCTCGACACCTGCGACCAGCGGCCAGAGTCGGTGGCGGCCGTGGTGCACGGACTCTTCTTCGGACGAATTGCCCCGTCGTCGCGCGAGCGCCGCGCGATCCAGGCACCCGCGTTCGTGGTCGGACATCCGGCGGACCCCATCCATCCGGCCGCCGACGCCGCAATGCTGGCCGAGGAGATGCCGAATGCCACCTTCGTGCGCGCCCGGAGCATTCTCGAGTGGCGGACCCGTCCCGAGCGCCTGGACCGGGCCGCTGCCGAGTTCGCCCTGGGTTGCTGGAAAACGCCGCGACGGCAGCGCCGTAGGAGCTCGTAGGCAGGGCAGACTGGGGGAGTGCCTCTCTACCGGGACGAGGCGATCGTGCTGCGCACCCACAAGCTGGGGGAGGCCGACCGCATCATCACCCTCCTCACGCGCCAGCACGGCCGGGTGCGTGCGGTCGCCAAGGGAGTACGCCGCACCACCTCACGCTGGGGCTCGCGGCTCGAGCCGTTCACCCACGTCGACCTGCAGCTGGCCGAGGGACGCAACCTGGACGTGGTCACCCAGGCGGAGACCCTGACCCCCTTCTCGGGCGAGATCGGGCTCGACTACGACCGCTACACCTCTGGCACCGTGATGCTGGAGACCGCCGACCGGTTGGTGACCGAGGAGCGCCAGCCGTCCCCGCAGCAGTTCCTGCTGCTGGTGGGCGGGCTGCGGGCGATGGCCGCGCGGGAGCATGGTCCGAGCCAGGTGCTCGACTCCTATCTGCTCCGGTCGCTGGCCGTGGCGGGTTATGCACCGTCGTTCGACCACTGTGCTCGTTGTGGGGAAGATGGTCCGCACCGCTGGTTCAGTCCGGCCTCCGGTGGCGTGCTCTGTGCCGACTGCCGGGTCCCCGGTTCAGCCAACCCGGCGGCGGGGACGATCACGGTCCTGGGGGCTCTCCTCGCCGGCGACTGGCCGACCGTCGAGGCCGCCGACCCCCGCCACCTGAAGGAAGCCAGCGGCGTCGTCGCGGCGTACCTCGCCTGGCACCTCGAGCGCGGGCTGCGCTCCCTGGCGTACGTCGAGCGGTGAGCCGGTCGGTGGTCGAGCTGGCCGAGACCGCTGCGCCCTAGGCTGCTCGTCGTGAAGCGCGCCGTCCGGAAGCCGACCCCGCACCCGTCGGGGGCGACGCCGCCATCGATCCCGCGCGCCTTCGTGCCGCGCCACGTCGCCATCGTCATGGACGGCAACGGGCGATGGGCGAAGGAGCGCGGCCTGCCCCGGACGGCAGGTCACGAGCAGGGCGAGCACTCGCTCTTCGACGTCGTCGAGGGAGCCATCGAGATCGGGGTGCGAGCGATCTCGGCCTACGCCTTCTCGACGGAGAACTGGTCGCGTTCCCCCGACGAAGTGCGTTTCCTGATGGGCTTCAACCGGGACGTGATCCGTCGTCGCCGCGACGAGATGCACGAGCTGGGAGTGCGGGTGCGCTGGGCGGGCCGGGCGCCACGCCTGTGGAAGTCCGTCATTCGCGAGCTCCAGGTGGCCGAGGAGCTGACCCGTGACAACGACGTGCTCACGCTGACCATGTGCGTCAACTACGGCGGCCGGGCCGAGCTCGCCGACACCGCCAGGTCGATCGCGCAGGCGGTGGCCGCAGGGCGACTCAATCCGGACAAGGTCGACGAACGCACCTTCGCCCGGCACCTCTACGTCCCGGAGGTCGCGGACGCCGACCTGGTGTGGCGCACGTCGGGAGAGCAGCGGCTCTCCAACTTCATGCTCTGGCAGGCGGCGTACTCCGAGCTCGTGTTCACCGACGTGCTCTGGCCAGACGTCGACCGGCGGCACCTCTGGGAGGCGATCGGCATCTACGCGCGTCGGGACCGGCGCTACGGCTCCGCCTGAGAACGCCCGCTGGCCGTCAGCGGCGGTCAGCGGCAGTTGCGGCAGGTGCCGAAGATCTCGAGGGCGTGGCTGACGTCGGCGAAGCCGTGCTCCTCGGCGATCGCGCGGGTCCAGCGCTCGACCGCCGGGCCCTCCACCTCGACGGTCGCCCCGCAGCCGCGACAGACCAGATGGTGGTGATGGGTGTCTGAGCAGCGCCGGTAGATCGCCTCGCCGTCTTCGGTGCGGAGCAGGTCGACCTCTCCGGCGTCGGCCAGCCGTTGGAGCGTGCGGTAGACGGTGGCCAAGCCCACCGTCTCGCCGCGCTTCCCTAGCAGCTCGTGGATCTCCTGCGCGGAGCGGAAGTCGGAGAAGGTCTCGAGGACCTCTGCAACCGCCCGCCGCTGCCGGGTCGGCCGACCGCCGGGAACCGAGGCGGGGCGCGAGGTCGGGTCAGTGCTCGTCATAGTGCTTCCCGTGTACTGCATGGCGGTGGCCGTCGTGGACGTAGTCGACGTGGTCACCGTGGCGCACGGCGACGTGGCCGCATTCGGGGCCGTGCACGTGCGGGTGCTCGTCGGTGACCTCGTGGCGGTCCGGCTCGACCTCGGGGAACGGCGCCCGGACCCGCCTCCGAGCCCTGAGTACGACGCCCAGCGGCCAGGTCACGGCGAACATGGCGAGGGCCAGGAGGACGATCGTCGGACCGGGCTGGACCCGGGCCTCGAAGGACGCGAACGCGGAGACCACGAGGCCACCGACGGAGGCGACGGTCCCGAGGGCCATCGCAGCGCCGAGCGTGGTGCGGAACGAGCGGGTCAGCTGCTGGGCCGTCGCGACCGGCACCACCATCAGCGCCGACACGAGCAGCAGCCCCACAGTCCGCATCGCCACCGTCACGCTGACCGCGGCCAGCACGGCGACGAGCAGGTTGTAGAAGCGCACGTTCAGGCCGGTGACCCGGGCGAACTCCTGGTCCTGGGCCACGGCGAAGAGCTGGGGGGAGAGGCCCACGCAGATCACGACGACGACCGCCGCGAGCGTCATGGTCACCCAGACGTCCGTGGTGGAGATCGTGGTGATCGACCCGAAGAGGTACTCCTGGAGCCGGTTCGCACTTTGGCCGGCCAGGCCGGTGAGGAGAACGCCGCCCGCGAGCCCGCCGTAGAACAGCAGCGCCAGCGCCACGTCGCCGTTCGTGTGGCCTCGTTCGCGGATCACCTCGATCAGGACAGCTCCGAGCACGGCGACCACGACCGCCGTCCAGAGCGGCGATGCGCCGGTCAGCAGCCCCAGGGCGACACCGGTGACCGCCACGTGCCCGATCCCGTCACCCATGAGGGCCAGCCGGCGTTGCACGAGGTAGGTGCCGACCGCGGGGGCGGCGAGGCCGGTGAACAGGGCGGCGAGCAGCGCTCGCTGCATGAAGTCGAACCCGAAGAGCTCCATCACGCGCCTCCGTCCAGCGGTGAGGCGACGTGGGGGGAGTGGTCTCGCCGGCCGGGGACGGCGTGGTGGTGCGTGTGGGCCTCTCCGAAGTCGGGGTGGTGTACCTCGTGATCGGCAAGCGGAGCGCCGTCGTAGGCGATCCGACCGTCGCGCATCACTACCGCGCGGTCGACGAGCGGTGCCATCGCGCCGAGCTCGTGGGCGACCAGCACGATCGTGCTCCCGCGCTCCTTCAGGGTGTGCAGGGCGGCGGCCAGCGCTCGCTGGTTGGGCAGGTCGACGCCGGCTGTCGGCTCGTCGAGGAAGAACAGGTCCGGGGCCCCGGCCAGGGCGCGAGCGATCAGGGCGCGTTGCTGCTGCCCGCCGGACAGCTGGGAGACCCCTTGCCGGGCCTGCTCGGTCAGGCCGACGACGGCGAGTGCCTCGTCGACTGCGGACCGGTCGGCCCGGGACAGTGGGCGGAGCAGTCGCCGGTGGGTCAGCCGGCCCGATGCGACCACCTCCCACACCGAGGCGGGTACGCCGCCCGCCGCGCCGGTGCGCTGCGGGACGAAGCCGATTCGGTGCCACTCGTGGAAGTCGGCAAGGGGAGTGCCGTACAGCTCCAAGCGGCCCAGGGTCAGCGGGCGGAGGCCGGTCATGGCCCGAACCAGGGTGGACTTGCCCGACCCATTGGCGCCCATCAGGGCCAGGAAGTCCCCTGAGCGCACGGTGAGGTCGATACCCCTCAGGACGGGGCGGCCGCCGATGGCCACGGCCGCCTCGGTCACGCGCACCGGGTCGGTGGTGTCCGCGGTGGTGGCGTCAGTCGAAGACCTCAGCATTCGTTGGCCGCCTTCAGGTTGGCGAGGTTGCTCCGCATGATGGTCACGTACGTCTCTTCACTTTCGTCGCTGACGCCCTCGATCGGGTCGAGGGTGCTGGTGCGCAGGTCGAGGTCGGCCGCGAGGGTGTCGGCCATCTTGCTGCTGCCCAGGGTCTCGGCGAACACGGTGGTGATCCCCTCACGGCTGGCCAGGTCCTGCAGCTCGGCGAGATGTGCGGGGGTGGGCTCGGCGTTGGGGGAGAGCCCGGCGATCGGCTCCAGGTGGATGCCGTATCGCTCGAGGTAGCCGAAGGCGTCGTGCGAGACGACAACGGTGTCCCGGGCGCAGTCGGCCAGCCCGTCGGCGTACTCGCGGTCGAGGCGCTCCAGCGTGCCGCGCAGCTCCGCCGCGTTCGCGCGGAACTCGACGGCCCGGGCCGGGTCGATCCCGGCGAGGGTCTCGGCGACCGCGTCGCCCAGGTCGGCCATCAGGAGCGGGTCCAGCCAGAAGTGCGGGTCCACACCTTCCTCGTGCCCGTGATCGTCCGCCTCGTGCTCGTGGTCAGCTCCGTCCCGCAATGCGACCACGTCGGCCGCGTCGACCACCTCGCCCTCGGCGGCCTGCTCGACGGCGGCGTCGACCGCCGGCTGGAAACCGTGTTCGAAAACCACGAGGTCGGCGTCCGCGACCGTGACCGTCTCCTTGATGGTGAGCTCGAAGTCGTGCGGTTCCGCGCCCGGGGTGGTCAGCAGGTCCACCGGCTCACCAGCCACCTGCTCCGACACCCAGGCGAGGGGGTAGAACCCCGCCGCGATCTCCAGACCGTCATCAGGGTCGTCGCCGAACGCCGCGCACCCCGAGAGCGAGGTCGCGAGCAGAGCGGCGACGAGGAACCTGTGCATGAGAACCATTCTCAGTTGTGGTGAGAACGATTGTCAACTGAAGGGCCGGGCCTAGGCTCGGACCGTGCTGGTGGTGAACAGGTTCCGGGTTGCCCGAGGACGACGCAGACGCGTTCCGCGACGACCTCGAGCGAGCCCGGGCGACGCTGGCCGAACGTCCCGGCTACCTCGCCGGCCAGGTCGGACGGAACCTCGACGACCCGGCCTTGTGGGTCCTGGTGACGACGTGGGAGAACGTCGGTGCCTACCGCCGCGCCCTGTCGGCGTACGACGTGAAGCTGCACGCAGTGCCGATCCTCAGCCGGGCAGTCGACGAGCCCAGCGCCTACGAGCCGGCCGACCCCGGAGCCGACCTGAATGTGCCCGATGCCCGGTCGTTAGGCTGAGGCCCCAGACCGGCAGCCAGCCGGCCATCGAAAGGCATCCCGTGGCCAAGCCTCCCGCCAGCACCCTCGACAACGTCGTCTCCCTCTGCAAGCGCCGGGGATTCGTCTACCCGTGCGGCGAGATCTACGGAGGCACCCGCTCGGCCTGGGACTACGGCCCCCTCGGCGTGGAGCTCAAGGAGAACATCAAGCGCCAGTGGTGGCGGAGCATGGTGACCGCGCGCGAGGACATCGTCGGCCTCGACTCCAGCGTGATCCTGCCGACGAGGACCTGGGAGGCCAGCGGTCACCTGAGCACGTTCACGGACCCGCTCACCGAGTGCCAGTCCTGCCACAAGCGCTACCGCGCCGACCACATGCAGGAGGAGTACGCGGAGAAGAAGGGGATCGACAACCCCGACGACGTCGACCTCGCCACGCTCGCGTGCCCCAACTGCGGCACCCGCGGCGCGTGGACCGAGCCCCGCAACTTCAACATGATGCTCAAGACCTTCCTGGGAGTCATCGAGGACGAGTCCGCGGTGCACTACCTGCGCCCGGAGACGGCCCAGGGCATCTTCCTCAACTTCGCCAACGTGCTGACGACCAGCCGCAAGAAGCCGCCGTTCGGCATCGCCCAGATGGGCAAGGCGTTCCGCAACGAGATCACCCCGGGCAACTTCATCTTCCGCACGCGTGAGTTCGAGCAGATGGAGATGGAGTACTTCGTGAAGCCGGGCGAGGACGAGGAGCTCCACCAGTACTGGATCGACGCCCGCACCCAGTGGTACGTCGACCTGGGCATCGACCCGGACAACCTGCGGCACTACGAGCACCCGAAGGAGAAGCTGAGCCACTACGCGAAGCGCACCGTCGACATCGAGTACCGCTTCGGGTTCTCGGCCCGCGACTTCGAGGAGCTCGAGGGCATCGCCAACCGGACCGACTTCGATCTGACCCAGCACAGTGAGTTCTCCGGCCAGGACCTCTCCTACTTCGACCAGGCGAGCGGCGAGCGCTACACGCCGTACGTCATCGAGCCGGCGGCCGGTCTCACCCGGAGCCTGATGGCGTTCCTGATGGACGCCTACTCCGAGGACGAGGCGCCGAACACGAAGGGCGGCGTCGACAAGCGGACGGTGGTCCGGCTCGACCCCAGGCTGGCGCCGGTCAAGGTCGCAGTGCTGCCCCTGAGTCGCAACGCCGACCTGTCGCCCAAGGCCCGTGATCTGGCCGCCGAGCTCCGACGCAGCTGGAACGTCGAGTTCGACGACTCCGGCGCCATCGGGCGTCGCTACCGCCGACAGGACGAGATCGGGACGCCCTACTGCGTGACCGTCGATTTCGAGACTCTCGACGACCACGCCGTGACGATCCGCGAGCGGGACTCGATGAGCCAGGAGCGGATCAGCCTCGACGCAATCACCCACTACTTTGCCGAGCGGCTTGCCGGGTGCTGAGCACCCCCTCGGGCACAATGGCCCGCATGATTCGAGGTGTCCTCCCACGCGGCCTGCGCCCGCTGCTCGCCGCGGGTCTCGCGGCGGTCCTACTGCTCTCGGGCTGTTCCGACGACGGCGACAACCCCGAGTCCGGGGACAACGGGGAGACGACAGGCGGGACTCCCGAGACCGAGGAGTCGCCGTATCTGGAGGGCGTGCCCGAGGGCATCGAGCTGACCGCTCAGGGCAGCGAGCTGGCCGTCGGTGATTCCGCGACCGTGGCCTACGAGCCGCGTCAGGACGAGGTGGGAGCCCTCGAGATCACGGTCACCGAACTTGTGGACGCGGACTTCAAGCAGTTCGTCGGTTGGCGGATCACCCCCGAGACCAAGCAGAATTCGCCGTACTTCGTGCACGCCAAGGTGACCAACGTGGGCGACACCGACCTCGGTGGCCAAGAGGTTCCGCTGTATGCCGTCGACGGCGACAACAAGCTGATCGAGGCCTCCACGTTTCAGAGCACGTTCAAGCCGTGCCCGCCGAGCGACATTTCCGAGGAAGTTCCGCACCGGCGACACCGGCAAGTTCTGCATGGTCTACCTGGCGCCCGACCGGGGCGACCTCACCGCGGTGAGCTTCCGGCCCACGGAGGATTTCAACCCCATCACCTGGACCGGTGACCTCGTGAAGCCGGAGCCGCGAAGAAGAAGAAGGAAGCAGCAGGGCGGCAGGCGGCAACGGCGGCGGCGGCAACGGCGGCAACGGCGGCGGCCAGGGCTGACGCCGCAATTTGGGCACGATCCGGCCACGCCGCGACAATGGCCGCATGACCGCCCTGCCCACCTCGCTGACCCTCGGGTCCCTGCGCGTCGACACCCCCGTCGTCCTCGCGCCGATGGCGGGCATCACCAACGCGGCGTACCGCCGGCTGTGCGCCGAGCAGGGCGCTGGGCTCTACGTCTGCGAGATGATCACCTCCCGCGGCCTGGTGGAGGGCGACGCCGTCACCCGGTCCATGCTGGTCTTCGACGAGGTCGAGTCGGTGCGGTCCGTCCAGCTCTACGGCACCGACCCGGCCTACGTCGGCAAGGCCGCTGAGATCCTGTGCGCCGAATACGGCGTAGCGCACATCGACCTGAACTTCGGCTGTCCGGTGCCCAAGGTCACCCGCAAGGGGGGCGGCGGGGCGCTGCCGTGGAAGCGCGGGCTGCTCGCCGAGATCCTCGCCGCCGCGGTCGCTGCCGCCGCGCCGTACGACGTGCCGGTCACCATGAAGACCCGCAAGGGCCTCGACGACGACCACCTCACCTATCTGGATGCCGGACGGATCGCTCAGGAGTCCGGGATCGCCGCGATCGCGCTGCACGGCCGGACCGTTGCCCAGGCCTACTCGGGACAGGCGGACTGGGACGCCATCGCCGCCCTGGTCGACCACGTCGACATCCCGGTGCTGGGCAACGGCGACATCTGGGAGGCCGCCGACGCGGTCCGCATGGTCGAGGAGACCGGGGTGGCCGGTGTCGTTGTCGGACGGGGCTGCCTGGGCCGGCCGTGGCTCTTCCGTGACCTCGCTGCCGCGTTCGCGGGGGAGGGTGTCCGCACCCTGCCGTCGTTGGGAGAGGTGCGGACGATGATGCGCCGCCACGCCGAGCTGCTGAGCCAGCACATGGGCGAGGAGCGCGGTTGCACGGAGTTCCGCAAGCACGTGTCCTGGTACCTCAAGGGTTTCCGGGCGGGTGGGTCGTTGCGACACTCCCTGGCTCTGGTCGACTCGCTCGCCGCGCTCGACGCACTGCTCGCAGAGCTCGACCCGGAGGAGCCCTTCCCGGTCCAGGAGCTCGGCACTCCGCGGGGACGCCAGGGCTCTCCGAGACACCGGGTGGTCGTGCCCGACGGCTGGCTCGACGACACCGATGGCACCGGCTCGCATGTTCAGGAGGACGCCACCGAGGTCACGGGCGGATAACGGCGAGATCACGGGCCGATCTCGGCCTCGTGACGGGGAACACCCCCCATAATGACTACCCGTCTTTGGCTAGTCCGCTCTGGGTGTGCTTTAGTGCGGGGACCGCTCGACGTCCGCCACAAGTGGAGTCGGGCGTACCCCCGTAAGCAACAGCAAAGGATCAGCGCTGTGGCAGAGCATCGCCACAAGCGGGAAACCAATGCCCGCCGTTTTTTGCCCAAAGCAACACTCATCGCCGGACCCCTCGCCCTTTTCGCAACCGCGTCCACGGTCGGCCTCGGGGTCCTGGTCGCCAATCCGGAAACACAGGACCTGATCGCCGCGAGCAGCGGTTCGAGCCTCTCCGGCGCCACCGGCACCACCGGCGACCGCGACAACGTCGTGTCCCGGTCCAGTTCCCGCGTGCAGTCGACCAACCTGCAGAAGGCCTTCAACGTCAACCTGTCCCGGGTGGCCACCCTGAGGGCGATTCGCGAGGCCGACACCAAGCTCTGGACCACCGTCGAGCTGAACCTGTGGACCGCCCCGGGCAAGGACGCGAAGAAGACCGGCTTGCTCGAGTCCGGCAAGAAGATCCTCGTCACCGGCCGCCACGCCGCCGGGCGCGACGAGATCGTCTGGGAGGGCAAGTCCCGGTGGGTCACCACCGGATACCTTTCCGACGAGAAGCCGGTCGCCGAGATGGGTGTGAGCGGTGACTGCACCAACGGAAGCTCGGTCCCGAGCGGGGTCAGCCCCAACATCGCGAAGGTGCACCAGGCCGTCTGCGCGAACTTCCCGGAGATCACCACCTACGGCACCTTCCGTGGTGACGGCGAGCACGCGCAGGGCATCGCCGTCGACATCATGGTCAGCGGCGACCGCGGCTGGGAGGTCGCGGAGTTCGTCCGCGCCCACTCCGCAGAGCTCGGTGTCAGCTACGTGATCTACAGCCAGCAGATCTGGTCGGTCGAGCGTGGTGGCGAGGGCTGGCGCGGCATGTCCGACCGAGGCTCCACCACCGCGAACCACTACGACCACGTGCACGTCACGACGTACTGACGAAGGCGCCCGCGCGACGCCGCATAGAGTCCTCCACGATGGACTCCCTCGAGCACTACGACGCCGCCTCGCGTGAGCGAGTGGTCGACGAACCACCCAAGCGGGTGGCGGCGCCGGAACGCACCCCGTTCGAGCGGGACCGGGCCCGGGTGGTGCACGCGGCGTCCTTCCGACGGCTCGCCGCGAAGACCCAGGTGGTGGGACCCGGGAGCGACGACTTCGTGCGCAACCGGCTCACCCACAGCCTCGAGGTCGCTCAGGTGGCCCGCGACCTGGCCCGGGCGCTGGGGTGCCACCCCGACATCGCGGAGACCGCGGCCCTCGCCCACGACCTCGGCCACCCGCCCTTCGGCCACAACGGCGAGCGGGTGCTGGCGGAGCTGAGCGAGGACTGCGGCGGCTTCGAGGGCAATGCCCAGACGCTTCGGCTGCTCACTCGGCTGGAGGCCAAGACCTTCGACGACAACGGACGCTCGGTCGGCCTCAACCTGACCCGGGCCACGCTGGACGCCTGCACCAAGTACCCGTGGTCGCGCTCGCAGTCCGAGGAGCCGCAGGGGGTACACGCCGACGGCTCGCCACGGCTGGTGCGCAAGTTCGGTGTGTACGACGACGATGCCCCGGTCTTCGGCTGGCTGCGGCGCGGAGTCGACGGGACCCGCCAGTGCGTAGAGGCACAGGTCATGGACCTCGCCGACGACGTGGCCTACTCGGTCCACGACGTCGAGGACGGCATCGTGGCCGGTCGGATCGACCTGACCCGGCTGGACCGGCCGGCGGTGTGGTCTGCCGTCCGCGACTGGTACGTCCCCGGCGTCTCCGACGACACGCTCGACGAGGTGCTTGCCGGCCTGCGGCAAGTGGCCGGATGGCCACGACGCCCCCTACGACGCCAGCCGCGACAGCCTCGCTGCTCTGAAGAACCTCACCAGTGACCTGATCGGCAGGTTCTGCGGTGCCGTCCAGGCAGCGACCTTCGCCACTGGAGAGGGCCCTTCGTGCGGCACGCCGCCGATCTCGTGGTCCCCGAGAGCACGCGTCTGGAGATGGCTCTGCTCAAGGGGATCGCCGCCCACTACGTCATGCAGGCCGTCGACCGGGTGGCCGCGATGGCCAGGCAGCGGGAGCTCCTCGGGGAGCTCGTCGAGGCCCTGCTCGACGCCGGCGCCGAGGCTCTCGACCCACCCTTCACCCACGACTGGTACGGCGCTACCGACGACGCCGGACGACGTCGGGCAGTGATCGACCAGGTGGCCTCACTGACCGACGCTAGCGCGCTGACGAGGCATCGGAGACTGCGCCCCGGCACCGTCCTCGCAGGGTCGTAGACTCCGCCACGTGGCCGGCCGGATTCGCGATGACGACATCGCCGAAGTGCGAGAGAAGGCGCGCATCGACGAGGTCATCTCCTCCTACGTCACCCTGCGGAAGGCCGGCGGAGGCTCGCTGAAGGGGCTGTGCCCGTTCCACGACGAGAAGTCCCCGTCGTTCCACGTCACGCCGGCTCGCCAGTTCTTCCACTGCCTGGCAGGGGAGACGAGGGTCCTCACGTGGGAGGGTGCGCGGCCAGATCCGCGAGCTGGCTGGCGGAACCCACCGGATCCTCGACGCCGCACGGCCAGTGGGTCGACGCGCCGTTCAAGTCCTACGGCGTGCAGCCGCTGCACAAGATCACGGTGACGCGCAACCGTCAGGCGAAGGAGCTCTTCGCCACGGACGGGCACCGGTGGTTCATCCGGTCCGGCAAGGAGTCAGAAGAACCGACGCGAGGTGCTGACCACGGCGCTCAAGGCCGGGCGACAGGCTCGTGTCCAAGTTTCCGCGGCTCGAGCATCCGCAGGACGACGCCCGTCGCCGTTCGGCATCGCGCACGGGTTCACGTACGGGGACGGGACGCGCACGTGGCACGGGCAGCATGGCGCTGCTGTGCCCGCCCAAGGACCTCGCGATGCTCAAGTGGTTCCCGAACAGCGTGACGTCAGCGAGTCGGCCAGAACCTGCTGGTCCACCACCTGCCCGGCGTTCTTCAAGGAGCTGCCACCGCTCGACGGAGTCGGTCTCGTACCTGTATCGGCTGGCTGGCCGGCTACTTCGCGGCCGACGGCTGCGTCGGCCTCGGACGGGACCGTGATCCTGAACTCCGCCGATCGTGAGCACCTCGAGTTCGTGCGGGACGGTGTGCACGCGGCTCGGGATCGGCACCTACGGCATCACGACGCAGATGCGGGTCGGGCTTCCCGGGACGGGAGCCTCGGAGCTCCATCGGGTCCACCTCGTGCAACGAGGACCTGCGGGACGAACTTCTTCCTCATCGACGAGCATCGGGAGCGGTTCGTGCAGCGCCGACAAGGAGTTCGCGCGTCGAGGCTGGGTCGTGCAGTCGGTCGAGCCGACGGACCGCGAGCGAGGAGGTGTTCTGCGCCGAGGTCGAGGATGGGCATGCCTTCACGCTCGAGGACAACATCCTCACCGGCAACTGTTTCGGCTGCCAGGAAGGTGGCGACGTCTTCACCTTCCTGATGAAGATCGACGGGCTCAGCTTCGGTGAGGCAGTCGAGCGGCTCGCCGACAAGTACGGCGTGCAGCTGCGGCGCGAGGACGGCGACGCCCGTGACGACCGTCCGAAGGGTCCGGCGCGCAGCCGGCTGATCGAGGCCCACCGCGTCGCCCAGGAGTTCTATGCCGGTCAGCTGGCCAGCCCGGACGCCCTGGTGGCTCGACAGTTCCTGCACGAGCGCGGCTTCGACCAGGACGCCGCGGACCGGTTCGGGGTCGGCTTCGCCCCGCGCGACGGCGAGGCCCTGCTCACGCACCTCCGCCAGAAGTCGTTCCGCGACGAGGAGACCGTCGCGGCCGGGCTGGTCGCGCATGGGCCGGTCGGCGTACGACCGGTTCCGCGGCCGCCTGCTGTGGCCGATCCGGGACGCCAGCGGCGACACCATCGGCTTCGGTGCCCGCCGGATCTTCGACGACGACAAGGTCGAGGCGAAGTACCTCAACACTCCCGAGACGCCGATCTACAAGAAGAGCCAGGTGCTCTACGGCATCGACCTGGCCCGGCGGGACATGGCGCGGTCCTCGCAGGCCGTGGTCGTCGAGGGCTACACCGACGTGATGGCCTGCCATCTCTCCGGGGTGCCGACCGCGGTCGCGACCTGCGGGACGGCGTTCGGCGACGACCATGCGCGGGTGCTGCGGCGCTTCCTCCACGACCACGAGGAGTTCCGTGGCGAGGTGATCTTCACCTTCGACGGCGATGCGGCCGGACAGAAGGCAGCACTGCGCGCCTTCGACGGCGACCAGAACTTCGTCTCCCAGACCTACGTCGCCGTCGAGCCCGACGGCCTCGATCCCTGCGACCTCCGGCATCAAGCACGGCGATGCCGCGGTGCGCGAGCTGGTCGCGCGCCGGGTGCCGCTCTACCGCTTCGTGCTCGCCAACGTGGTCAGCAAGTACGACCTCGACCGGGCCGATGGTCGGGTCGACGCCGTGCGGGAGGCCGCCCGGCTCGTGTCGAGCATCCGCGACAAGTCGAAGGTCGACGCCTTCGCACGCGAGCTCGCCGGCATGGTGGGCGTTGACATGGACGAGGCACGGACCGAGGTTCGACGGGCTGCCAACCGGCCGCCTGGTCGGCCCGAGCAGCGCCCGGCCGCGCCGCCGGGCGAGCAGCAGGCCGGCCAGCCGGCGCAACAGCCCGGCCGACAGCTCCCCGACCTCCGGGACCCCCGGTTCGCCATCGAGCGGGAGACGTTGAAGCTGGTGATCCAGCACCCGGCCGCCATCGGCCGCACCGCCACGGACGTCGAGGGCAACGACTTCACCCACCCGACCTATCGCGCCGTGTGGGATCTCGTCGCGGGATCGGGTGGCGCCGCTGCTGGTGCGAACGACGTCGGCTGGGGCACCCGGCTGCGCGACCAGGCCGGCGACCCGGCTGTCTCCTCGGCCATCAGCGCCCTGGCTGTCGAGCCGATCATGCGCGAGCCGACCGAGTCCTACATCGCGCTGCACTTCTACTCGCTCCGCGAGCTCACGGCCCGGCGCCGGATCGCGGAGGTGAAGTCGCGCCTGCAACGCACCAATCCCGTGGAGCAGCCGGCCGACTACAACCGGATGTTCGGCGAGCTGACCGCCCTGGAGGCGCATCGCCGGAAGCTGCTCGACCTCAAGATCGCCGCCGAGTGAGACGGCGGAAGCGTCCCGACGTCTCTGTCGCGGCGGGGGAGAAGGTGCTGGCCTGGGCGCAGACCCGGTCCGGCGACGCCGTCGTCGGCACCCGAGACGCGTTGTACGTCGACGGCACCCGCCTCCCGTGGGAGCAGGTCGAAGCCGCCGACTGGGACAGCGACACCTCGTTGCTGCGGGTGAGCGAGGTCGGCACCTGGGGGGACCCGCGGGTCGACCACAGCATCACCATCGAGGAGCCCGGCCGACTGCTCGAGCTGGTCCGGGAGCGGGTGACCGCGAGCGTCGTACTCCAGCGGCACGTGCCCATCAACGGCCGCGACGGCCTGCGCGTGATCGCCCGGCGAGCTCCGCGGGGCGACCGGCCGCTGACGTGGTTCTACGAGTACGACGAGGGTGTCGACCCCGACGATCCGACCGTGCGCGAGGCCGCAGCGGCCGCCCTCGCCGCCGCCCAGGACGAGGTCGGCCCGGCGTGAGTCGCCGGAACACCGGCGATTTTCTCGTGCGTCGGCGGCCTTGCTAACCTGTGCCCCGCTGCACGCGATCCCCTGTAGCTCAACTGGCAGAGCATTCGGCTGTTAACCGGAGGGTTGTTGGTTCGAGTCCAACCGGGGGAGCCAGAGAACGGCCTGACCTGCGAAGTTGTGTCTTCGCGCGTCAGGCCGTTCGTCGTTGTTGTGGGGCGGTCACCTCATGCGGGTGATGCGTCCTTCGCGCGGTGAGTACATGCTCAGGCTGTGAGTGACACCGACCTTCCGTTGGCCGATCATGCGGGCACCCTCGGCATGGGTCTGCAGTGATGTCGAGACCCTTCGACGGTCGCTGGCACCGCCTGCCGCGGTCGACCAAGGCCAAGGTGCTCGCGGTAGCCGTAGCCGTAGCGCTGTGCTTGGTCGCAGCGATCAACTACATGGTGCACAGCGACGGCATCTCGGTCGTCGACCCGGACAATCCCTGGTGGTCCTACCTCTCGGTGTTCTTGCTGATCGCCCTGGACGCCGTGATCCCGATATTCCCGGGAGAGACGACCCTGAATGCCGCGTCGACCGTCGCCGCGCAAGGCAAGCTCGACCTCTTGCCGATCATCATCATGGGCGCGCTGGGTGCGATCGTCGGCGACTCCACACTCTTCTGGCTGGCTCGCAAGTACTCGCGCAGGATCGAACCCCAGCTCACGCGGGCCAGGTCCAACAGGCGCGTCCGCCAGGCCTTCGAAATGATGGACTCGAGCGCTCCGGTCCTCATCATCGGTGGCCGCTACCTGCCAGGCATGCGCTTCGTGGTGAACGCGACGATGGGCCTGTCGGACATCCCCTACCGACGCTTCCTGCGGTGGTCCGTCGTCAGCGGCACGCTTTGGAGCGTCTACACCTGCGTGCTGGCCTACCAGATCGGCCTGGCGCTGGGCGATTTCCCCTTGGCGTCGTTCGTCATCTCGGGGCTGGTGACCACGATCGCGATCGCCGTCGTGTTCGTCAGCCTCCGACGTCACCGCCGGGCTGCGACGGGGCCCGCACAGCAGGTTGATGTCGAGACCCGCACAGACGGGCTTTGAGAGGCCCCGGCAGGAGCGACCTGGTCAGTCTGGCGACCTGATTCCCCAACCCATCGGGAAAACCTCGAACGGCGCCGCGAAGGCGACCCCGAGGCGTTGTCCCGACTGGCGGGCGAACCCTTCGAGGAACTCGCGAGGGTTCCAGTTCTCCCAGCCCAGGCCGTCGATGTACGCCGCATGGGCCTCGAGCGAGGCCACGCCGGAGTCGAAGGTGTCGGTGATGTCCACGGCGTGGGTCGCTTGCGGCGAACCGAACGCCCACACGGCCTTCACGCCGCCCCAGGGCTCGAGGTCGCCGTCGAGCTGCTCGGGGAAGACCCACCGGTTGCCGGCGTCACGGACCCCGTCGATGACGGCCCTCCCGACGGCGATGTGGTCGGGTTGGTTCAGGTTGCGGCCGCCCCAGCTCTCGCTGAAGTTCCCTGTGACCACGATCTCGGGGCGGTGACGTCGGACCACCCCGGCGACCTCGCGTCGCAGCGGGACGCCGTACTCGATGATGCCGTCGGCGAAACCGAGGAACTCGACGACGTGGACGCCGACGATTCCGGCCGAGGTGACCTGCTCCGCCTCTCGCACCTGACGGCACTGCTCGGGCGGCATCCCGTCGATGCCGGCCTCGCCACTGCTCACCATGCAGTAGGCGACGTCCTTGCCCTGAGCGGTCCAGCGGGCAACGGCCGCGGCGGCGCCGAACTCCATGTCGTCGGGATGCGCAACGATGCAGAGGGCGCGGTTCCAGTCCTCGGGGAGGGCCTCGAGCGGTTCGGTGTCCATGTGCCGAGCATGCCAGCACCCGACGAAATCCGTTGCCGGCACCCCCTTCGCCCGGGGAGGCTTCGGCGCATGGCGCAGATCATCGAGATCGACCCGGACGACGACGCAGCACTCCGCCGGTTCTTCGACACGGAACGGGCCTCCATCCACCAGGACCGGCCCGATGCGGTCACCCGTGGCTGGGAGTCGCTCCGGACCTCCGCCCGGGCCCCGAACCCTTACTACCGGCGGACCTTCCTGGCCGCGGTCGCGGAGGGGCGCACGGTCGGCACCTGCGAGCTCGGCGGCTCGGTCGAGGACAACCAGCACGTGGCCGACGTCGAGGTCAATGTGCTCGGCGACCACCGACGCCGGGGGATCGGCCGGTTGCTGTGGGCCGAGGCGGACCGAAGGCGCCGGAGCGAGGGACGCTCCACCGTCTGCGGTGAGGTCCACGTCCCGGCCGGCGCCGATCCCGAGACGACCTCGGCGTACGCATTCGCTCGGGCCGTCGGGTTCGAGACCGTCCACCTCGAGGATCACCTGGTGCTGCGGCTGCCCGTAGCCGAGGAGGACCTCGAGCGGCTTCGCGGGCGGGTGCGAGGCCGAGCGGAGGGATACGACGTGGTGACCTGGGGCAACCGCTGCCCGGACGCGTACGTCGCGGCGTACTGTGCGATGAAGTCCCAGATGAGCACGGACGTGCCGACGGGGGAGATCGACTACCAGCCGATCGTGTACGACGAGGCGCGGCTGCGGTCGCAGGAGGAACGCACCGCCGGTCCTATGACCAGCTGGTCGCGGCGGCGCGCCGGCCCGACGGCGCCTTCGCGGGGTACACGCAGATGTTCCTGAGCCGAGACGACGACATCGCGATCCAGGACGACACGCTGGTCATGCCTGGGCACCGGGGACACCGGTTGGGCACGATCCTCAAGCTCACGACGCTCCGGATCGTGCTGCGAGACCACTCCGGTCGTCGCAGCATCCACACCTGGACCGACCCGGAGAACCATGCGATGTATCGCACCAACACCGACTTCGGCTTCCGGCCCGTGGAGCGGCTGCACGAGATGCAGCGCATCGACCCGCCGCTCGTGACCCCCCGCCGGTGACGGGTAGGCTCGCCGCCGCCGGGGAGGTAGCTCAGTCGGTCAGAGCAGAGGACTCATAATCCTTGGGTCGTGGGTTCGAGCCCCACCCTCCCCACTACCTGCGAAAACGCGGGATTGGATCCCGTACAACGGTTGCACAGAGGAGTATCGGTGGTCGCGGGGGAGCATCCCGCCAGCACGCCGACCAGGCAGGCGGTGAGCAGACGAAGCAGCCCCATCCGCAGGCATCTCCTGGCCGCGGGCCGGCAGCACCTCGCTCAAGGCCGCGACCGCACCGGACGGAGCGGTTGATCCCGACTCGCTGGATGCGGCGTCCGGACATAGGAAAGACCCCGGTGCGGGGGAGGCAGCCGGCAGGCCACCTCCCCCATGGGTCAGGTCAGCACCCTGGTCAGGGTGCTCAGGGTGGTGCGGTCGTGCCTGCCGAATTCGCCGGTGACGGTGCGGAGCATGTTCCGCTCCGCCCGGTCGCCTCCCCGCACGATGCCTTCGTGGTGGGCGTGGGTGTTGACCGCCTGGATCACCCCATGGGCGGTCCCTGACCAGGGCGCGACCCGATCGTCGTGGCGGTAGAGCCGCTGGAGGTGTCGCGTTTCCCTAGCCGCAGTCCCGCTGTGCTGATGGACAGGTCGTCGAGGGTGGTGAACCGCACCGACTTCCCCGAGCCCGCTGTGTAGGCGATGTCCCCGAGCACTTCGGCTTCGAGGGGCTCGAACTCATCGGACGCACCACCGACGCTGCCGGGCCGAACCATCGTTCCGCCGGAGTCACCAGACAACGAGGCTAGCTATAGCTAGTCCGCGTGGACGGTTTCGAGCTCCTGGTTTCGTCGGGTTCGGTGAACTGGTCTTCGTGTTCGCGGCGGCTGATTCGGGCCGGCCACCAGATGTGTCGACCAAGGTCGAGGTTGAGTCCGGTGACCAGGATCGAGCGGACGATGATCGTGTCGAGCAACACCCCGAACGCGACGACGAATCCGATCTGCAGGGTGAACGTCAGCGGGAGCGTGGCCAGGGTGCCGAAGGTGCCGGCGAGCACGAGTCCGGCGGCCGTGATCACGCCACCTGTCGCCGCCAGCCCGATCAGGGCACCCCGTCGGCTGCCCCCGCGCCGTGCTTCTTCGCGGACGCGCGTCATCAGGAAGATGTTGTAGTCGATGCCGAGCGCCACGAGGAAGACAAACGCGAACAGCGGGAGCCCAGTATCAGCGCCGTTGATGTCGAAGACGTACTGGAACACCACGGCGCTGAAGCCGAGCGCCGCACCGAACGACAGCACCACGGTCCCGATCAGCAGCAGCGGAGCCACGATCGCCCGCAACAGCACGACCAGGATGAGGAGCACCATCACCAGCACCAGCGGGATCACGATTCTGTTGTCGTGCCGGTTCGCCTCCTGGGTATCCGAGTTGACCGCGGCGTTGCCGCCGACCAGGGCATCCGCGTCCGGAATCTCGTGCACCGCGTCGCGGACCCGCTCGACCGTGGCATAGGCCTGCTTGCTGAACGACCCGTCCTCGATGCCGGCCAGGATCAGCGCGGTGCCGTCCTGCTCGCCCGCCACCGTCACGGCGTCGGGGTTGACGCCCTCGACGTCACTGACCGTCTCGGCCACCTGGTCGGCCGCTTCGGCGTTGGCGACGATCTGGAGGTTGTTGTCACCAGCGGAGACGAAGTGCTCCTCGATGACCCGCTCACCCTTGACCGAGTCGGGGGTGCCGACAAACTGCTCGTCGTTGCTGAGCCCGGTGGCGTCGAGGGTCGCGATGCCAAGTGCCATGACGGCGAGGACGAGGGACGTGCTGACCCAGACCGTGCGTGGCCGGCGGCTGATTGCCCAGCCGGTCCTGGCCCAGAAGCCCGTCGAGGTCGGCTCGTGGCTTCCCTCGGTCGGCTTCACCGGCCAGAAGATCCAGCGACCCATGATCACCAGCAGGGCCGGCAGCAGGGTGATCATCGCCAGCAGCACGACGCCCACACCGATCGCCAGCACCGGACCCATGCTGCTCGTGGAGTTCATGTCTGCGACAACGAGGCAGAGCATGCCGACGATGACGGTGGAACCGCTGGCGATGATCGCTGGGCCAGCGCGGTGCAACGCCTCCGTCATCGCCTCGTGCCGGTCGTGGTGGCGACGCAGCTCCTCCCGATACCGGGCGACCAGCAGCAGCGCATAGTCGGTGCCGGCGCCGAGCACCAGCACGCTGAGGATGCTGCGGGTTTGGGCGTTGACCGTGACGTCGCCGTACTTGGCCAGCAGGTAGATCACGCCCTGCGCGCTGAACAGCGCGAAGACGACACAGATCACCGGGAAGAGCCACAGGACCGGGCTGCGGTAGGTGATCAACAGGATCACGATCACCACCCCGAGCGCGGCGAGCAGCAGAGCGCCGTCGATGCTCTCGAACGCTTCGGCCTGGTCGGCGGCGAGGCCGGCATATCCAGCCAGGTGGGTGACCATCCCATTGGCATCGGTCTCGGCGATGTCTCGC
>CAVZAZ010000019.1:0-167004 GCA_963773355.1 uncultured Actinomycetota bacterium
CCCGCGCCCGCGACCGGTCGATGCACTCGATCGTGGCCACCATCCAGGCCGAGCAGGACCGCGCGATCCGGGCTCCCGGCCGTGGGGTCGTCTCGATCTCGGGCGGACCGGGCACCGGCAAGACGGTCGTGGCGCTGCACCGGGCGGCGTACCTGCTCTACACCGACCGGCGCCGCTATGAAGGCGGCGGTGTGCTGATCGTCGGACCCAGCGGGGTCTTCATGCGCTACATCGAGCGGGTGCTGCCGTCGCTGGGCGAGACCGCCGTTGCCCTGCGGTCTCTGGGCGAAGTCGTCGACGGGCTCCGCGCCGACCGACACGACGAGCCCGCCGTCGCGGCCCTCAAGGGCTCGGCCCGGATGGCCGAGCTGATGCGGCGGACCGCGCGCCAGCAGGCGCCCGGCAGCCCCACCCAGTTCCGGATCTTCTGGCGCGACGACACGATCGTGCTCGACCGCGGGATCCTGGGCCGGCTGCGTCGACAGCTCATGTCTCACGGCCGCCGGAACCGGCAGCTGCCGCGGGTCGCCTCGACGCTCCTTGACGCGATGTGGCGGCAGGTCACGGGGGAGCGCGGTCGCGATCGGGGTCGCGAAGCCTTCAACGACGAGATGTTGTCCAACCAGGCCTTCGTCGACTTCGCGATCGAGTGGTGGCCGCCCCTGGACGCCCCGCAGGTCCTCGAGTGGCTGCGCGACCCGGACTTCCTGGCCCGGGTCGCCGAGGGTGTCGTGAGCGCGGAGGACCAGCGGCTGCTGGCCAAGTCCTGGGGCGGGGACGGACCGCTGTCCGTGGAGGACGTGCCCCTGCTCGACGAGCTGCGCTACGCCCTCGGTGACGTCCCGGCCCGGCACGAGGACGACCACTCGCTCGACGACCACGTGGGTGCCGACCTGGTCGAGCTGACCACGGCCGCCGACCGCGAGTACGCCCCGTCGGGCAGGGCCTGGTCGCCGCCGACTCACCGGATCGAGGACGACAGCTACGCCCACGTGCTCGTCGACGAGGCGCAGGACCTGACCCCGATGCAGTGGCGGATGCTCGGCCGCCGCGGCCGCGCCGCCTCCTGGACGATCGTCGGGGACCCTGCCCAGTCGTCGTGGCCGGTGCCGGAGGAGTCCGCAGCCGACCGGGCCGCAGCCCTGGAGGGCAAGGACCTCCACGAGTTCCACCTGTCCACGAACTACCGGAACTCCTCGGAGATCTACGCATACGCCGCGGCGTACGCCGCCCGGGTCGGTCTCGACGCCGACCTGCCCACGGCCGTCCGGTCGACCGGCGCGAGCCCCACCGTTCTGACGGGGGTGGGTGACCTGGAGTCGACCACCCGGGAGGCCGTGGCCGGGATGGCCCGGGAGGTGGCCGGCACGGTCGGGATCGTCGTACCCGTGGCGCGTCGCTCGGAGGTCAACTCCTGGCTCGCATCCTGGCCGGAGCTGGCCGCCGACGCACCAGGCGCGCGCGCCGCCGTCGACTCGAACACCTCGCCATCCGGGGACGACCGGGTCGTGGTCCTCACCGGACTCGACACCAAGGGCTTGGAGTTCGACGGGATCGTCGTGGTCGCTCCGCAGGAGATCGAGGACGAGTCCGCCACCGGCCGGGCCACCCTCTACGTCGTGCTCACCCGCGCCACCCAGCTCCTCACCACCATCTCCTGACGCCGACCCGGCGTGAGTTGTCACCTCATCTGCGCCGACCCGGCGTGAGTTGTCACGCGTGGTGCCAACTGGCGCCGGGTCGGCGGGTGTCGGCACTGGCGCGGTGGGACGGCAACTGGCGCCGGGTCGGCGGGTGTGGGACGGCAACTGGCGCCGGGTCGGCGGGAAGTAGGGTTTCGGCCATGTCCGCCGACGATGCCCGGGCCGCGATCGAGGAGATTCAGCGGCACGAGGCGTGGGCGATCATCCGGCGCTCGACCCGGGCGGGTGACCGGGACACGGTGGGGCTCGTCGGAGGTCGGCGCAGCGAGGTGGCGTCGGTCCTCGACGTCCCGCTCGAAGACGGCCGGCCGCAGCCCGGCCACATCGCCGACCGCCTGCTGGCGATCCCGTTCCGGCAAGTAGCCGAGCGTGGCTTCGAGGCCCACGACGACGGCTGCCCGCTGGTCGTGGTGGACGTCGAGACCGAGCAGGAGTTCTCGGTCGCCGACGTGATCGAGGCGATCAGTGACACCGACGTGGAGTTCGCCGACCGGGGCGGCTTCGAGACCGACGACGCGACGTACGCCGACCTCGTCGGCAAGATCATCCGCGACGAGATCGGCCAGGGTGAGGGCGCCAACCTGGTGATCGGCCGTCACTACCGGGCCACGCTGGCCGACTGGGGGCACGACAAGGCACTGGCCGTGCTCCGCAGCCTGTTCGAGCGCGAGCGCGGCGCCTACTGGACCTTCCTGTTCTTCACCGGGGACCGTTACCTGATCGGCGCCAGCCCGGAGCGGCACGTCACCGTGCACGGCGGTGACGTCCGGATGAACCCGATCAGCGGCACGTTCCGCGTGTCCTCCGGCGCCCCCGGCGGTGAGGCCGGCGACCTGAAGGAAAGGCTGCTGGAGTTCCTCCGCGACGAGAAGGAGATCTACGAGCTCTTCATGGTGGTCGACGAAGAGCTGAAGATGATGTGCGACATCTGCCACGAGGGCGGCCAGGTCCTGGGCCCGTTCCTCAAGCCGATGACCCACCTCGTGCACACGGAGTACCTGCTCGCCGGCCGCACCAGTCGTGACCCGCGCGAGGTCCTGCGGGACACGATGTACGCCGCCACGGTCACCGGCAGCCCGGTCGAGAACGCCTGTCGCCTGATCAAGCGCTACGAGCCCGAAGGGCGGGGCTACTACGGGGCCGCGCTCGCCATCCTCGGCCGCGACGAGACCGGCGGCCCGGTCGTCGACAGCCCGATCGTGATCCGCACCGCGGACGTCTCGCTGGACGGCCGGCTGACGGTGACGGCCGGGGCGACTCTGGTGCGCGACTCGGACCCGGCGTACGAGGTTGCCGAGACCCACGCCAAAGCCGGCGGCATCCTGTCCGCCTTCGGCCTGGTGCCGCCCGCGCCGCGCCCGGAGGTGGACATGACGGAGCTGGTGAGCGACGAGGACGTGCTGATCCAGCTCAACGCCCGCAACCGCAGGCTCAGCACGTTCTGGCTCACCGACCAGGCGGACTCCGCCCCGGACCCGTCGCTCAAGGGCAAGTCGGCGGTGATCCTCGACGGTGAGGACGACTTCGTGAACATGCTTCGCCACGTGCTCGGCGTCCTCGGCATGTCGAGCACGGTCGTGCGGCACGACGCGTACGCCGAAGGAGACCTCGACGGCCACGATCTGGTGATCGTCGGCCCCGGCCCGGGCGACCCGCGGGACGCGGAGGACCCGAAGATCGCGACGATCCGGGGAGCGGTGGACCGGTTGCTGGAGCAGGAGCAGCCGTTCCTGGCCGTGTGCCTGGGCCATCAGGCCCTCTGCCATCTGCTCGGGATCCCACTGGCCTTCAAGGACATCGTGTTCCAGGGCACGCAGTCGCCGGTGTCGATCGCCGGCAGAACCGAGCGGGTGGGCTTCTACAACACCTTCGTCGGGCGAGTGCCTGCGACCGGTTCGCCGGCAGAGCCGCTACCGGACGGCGTCCACGTCGAGGCCGACCCCGCGACCGGCGACATCCACGTCGTCCGGGGCCCGCACTACCGAGGCATCCAGTTCCACGCCGAGTCGATCCTGACCGAGCACGGCTACGACCTGATCCACGACCTGGTCCGGGACCTGCTCGTCTCCTGACCAGTGCGGCTTCTCGTGCGAACTTTCTGAACCACTGCTTCGCGGTCGGGGGCAACCAAACCACGACTTCGCGCGTCTTCCAGACAGCGGCGTCTCACGGATCTATTTTGGAGGCGCGGCAGGCGGGCCATTCGGTCCGACGTGAGCGGATACGGGGGACGTATGCGTCGCATGACCGTGACCTTGGCCGGACTGGCACTGATCGCGGGCTGCAGCGCGCCGGTCCAGCAGTTCCACGACCAGGCCACTTCCGTGGAGCAGACTCCCCAGAGCGTGGTCGAGTCCACCCTGATCGGGGCCGCTCGCCCGAACATCGTGCTGGTGCTCATGGACGACTTCTCGATGGACCTGCTCCGCTCCATGCAGCACGCCCGGTCCATGGGCAAGACGGGTGCTTCCTACTCGCACGCGTACGTCGTGGACTCGCTGTGCTGCGTCTCCCGCACCAGCCTGGCCACCGGCCAGTACCCACACCAGACCGGCGTCTTGACCAACACCGCCAACACCCCGAACTCGGTCGGTCCGATCGGAGGGTGGGAGGCGTTCCGGGCCTACGGCAACGCCCGGCGCAGTGTCAACGTCCGGCTGCAGAAGGCCGGCTACACGACCGGGCTCGTGGGCAAGTTCCTCAACCAGTACGAGCCCGCGCCCGGCACCACCCCTCTGGTGCCGCCCGGGTGGTCGCACTGGCGTCCCGTCTTCTCCTCCGCCTACGACGGATGGGACTTCGAGAGCGTCGTCGTGGAGGACGGGAAGGCGACGATCCGCCATCATCCGGCCCCGCCGCCGGAGGCGAGCACTCGCGAGAAGGACGCGGCCTACGTCGGCACCCACATCGAGGACGAGGCGCTGCGATTCCTCCGCCAGCACCGGGGCGACCGGGCGCCGTACTTCCTCCAGGTCGCGCCCTTCGCCCCGCACTCGCGCGTGGTCCGGGACGGGCACTACCCCACCGACCCGAGGTTCCCGCCGGCGTTCCGCGACCGGGGCGGCGTCGACACCTGCGGTCCCGTCCCGTGCCCGTCGATCGGCTCCGACGACCTGCCCGGCCGAGGCGACGACCTGACCGACAACGCGCCGCGCCACCGCGACGGCAGCGTGGCTGACCAGTGGCGGACCTACCCCTACACCCTGACGCACGAGCAGGAGGCAACCCGGATCCGGAGCCGGGCCCGGATGGTGCAGTCGGTCGACCGGATGCTCGGGCGGATCCTGCGCACGGTCGACGACAACACCTACGTCGTGCTGACCTCGGACAACGGCTTCCACGTCGGCCAGCACGGACTGGGCTCCGGGAAGGGCACTCCGTTCGACTCCGACGTGCACGTGCCGCTCCTGGTCGTCGGGCCCGGAGTCGAGAAGGGGACCCGCGACGAGGTGGTGTCCAACCTCGACCTCGCCTCGACGTTCGAAGAGCTGGCCGGCCTGCCGTCGCCGCCGTACCGCTCCGGGATGTCGCTGGTCCCGACCTTCGGTGATGCCGGCGTGAACCGTCGTCACCTCACGTTCTTCGAGCACACCTACGCCCCCTCGCTCGGGTTCGACCCGGACGCGGCGTACGCCGGGGGCAGCATGGACCTGATCCCCTCCTACGTCGCGGTGCGCAGCCGCACCGCGCTGCTCGTCCGTCTCGACCTCGACCCGTCGTGGGACGGCGTCGAGAATGCTTGGGAGTTCTACGACTACACCGACGTGGGCTGGGAGCGGAGGAACGAGTACGGCGAACCCGAGCACGCCGACCAGATCGAGCGGCTCACCCAGAAGCTCAGGAAGTTCGAGCGGTGCTCCGATTTCATCCAGGGCGATGTCGTGCCGGAACGGTGCCGGCGTTTGACGCAGTAGGTTGAGCCGGTGCCCGCACCGGTCCCCGGAGACGACTCAGGACCTGCCCCCGGACAGGACGTGGTCGTCGTGGACCACCACGACTCCTACACCTGGAACCTGGTCCACCTGATCGCCTCGGTCACCGGTGACCTGCCGCGAGTGGTTCAGCACGACGAGGTCACGGCGGCCGACGTCCTGGAGCACGAGTACGTCGTCCTGTCACCGGGGCCCGGCCATCCCGACCAGGTCGGTGACTTCGCGGTGGGACGGGAGGTGCTGCGGGCCGGGACTCGTCCGGTGCTCGGCGTCTGCCTCGGGATGCAGGGGCTGGTGTCGGCGTACGGCGGCCGCGTGGACCGCGCGATCCCGGCCCACGGCGAGGTCTCGCTCATCACCCACGACGGTGACGGTCTCTTCAGCGGACTGCCCCAGGAGTTCAAGGCGGTGCGCTATCACTCACTGGCCGCCCTCGACCTCCCGGACTCTCTCGTCGCGACGGCGTGGTGTCCAGGGGCCGACGGATCACCGCCCGTCGTGATGGGCGTGCGGCACTCGTCCCTGCCACTGTCCGGCGTCCAGTTCCATCCCGAGTCGATCCTCTCCGAGCACGGCCGGGCGCTGGTCGCCAACTTCCTGGAGGGGGCGTGAAGGATCCCGTCGCGGCGTTCGCGTCGGTCGCGGCCACACACCGGCGCTGCTTCTGGCTCGACGGCGGCGGGGCTCGGGAGTGGTCGGGCCGCCGGTCGATCATCGGCTGGCTCGATGACGACGACGTGTCCCTGACGTACGACGCGGCGAGCGGCGAGGTGGTCCGGCACACGTCGGGCCGTGCGGAGCCCGTAGGCGACGACGTCTTCGCCGTGCTGGAGCAGGAGCTGGCCTCCGGCCGACCGACCGACCAGTGGTTCGGCTACTTCGGCTACGCGGCGCGCCCGGACCTCCCCGCCGCGACCGGCTCCGGTCTCCCCGACGCCGTCTGGATGCGGGCCCGGCACGTCCAGATGTTCGATCACCCCGCCCCTGCCGAGGCGGGGGACGGCCCCCACCCGGCCACGGCCGCTGGGTCGGCCCCGGGCGGGGAGGGACCGGGGCCTACCAGCCTCCGCTCGTTCCTCGCTCCGGCGGCCAGGCCCAACCACGGTCCCGGTCCTCCCCGCCCGGAACCTCCCGGGCTGCGTCCGGGCGGGAGCCGTCCCGCGACTACTCCCGCGCCTTTGCCCGCGTCCAGGAACATCTGCACGCCGGCAACTCGTACGAGGTGAACCTGACCTATCGGCTGGCGGCGCCCGGAGAGCTCGATCCGCCGACGGCGTACCTCCGGCTGCGGGACCTCAACCCGGCGCCGTACGCCGGATTCCTCCAGCACGACCTGCCGGGACACCGGGCCTGGTTGCTCAGCTCGTCGCCGGAGCGCTACGCGCTGGTCGATGCGGAGCGGATGATCGAGACCAAGCCGATCAAGGGCACCACCCCGCGCGGGGACACCCCCGAGGAGGACGCCGGGCTGCGCGAGCGGCTGGCGTCGGAGCCGAAGTTCCGGGCCGAGAACCTGATGATCGTCGACCTCCTGCGCAACGACCTGGCGATGGTGTGCGAGCCGGGCACCGTCGAGGTGCCGTCGCTGATGGCCGTCGAGTCCTACCCGAGCGTGCACCAGCTCGTCTCGACCGTGCGCGGCCGACTGCGGGACGACGTGACGACGGTCGGGGCGCTACGCGCCCTGTTCCCGGCCGGCTCGATGACCGGGGCACCGAAGCTGCGCACGATGCAGATCATCGACGAGGTCGAGGCCTCGCCGCGCGGGCCGTACTCCGGTGCTTTCGGCTGGATCGCGGCCGACGGACGCGCGGACCTCGGCGTGATCATCAGGTCCCTGGTGACCGACGGCGATGGCTACGTCCTGGGCACCGGCGGCGGGATCACGGTGCTCTCCGACCTCGAGGACGAGTACGCCGAGTCCCGATGGAAGGCGGAACGGCTGCTGCAGGCACTGGATCCGGGCCAGCGGTCCGCACCCCGCTCGCGCTGACGGGGCGGCTCGGCCGTCAGGTGGAGACGATGTCTGCGTCCTCGTCGGTCCGGGCAGGTGGCGCGGAGGTGCCGGGAATCCGGACCACCAGGCGGCCACCGCCCGAGGGCGCGGACTCCACCGCGACCGTCCCGGCGTGCCGCTCGACGACCTGACGCACGATCGACAGGCCCAGGCCCGAGCCGGGCATGGACCGCGACTCCTCGGCGCGGTAGAAGCGGTCGAAGACGTGTGGCCGGTCGGCCTCGGCGATCCCGGCGCCCTGGTCGTCGACGGTCAGCGCGCCGTCGGCGACGCGCACGGTGACGACACCGTCGGTGGGGCTCCACTTGGCGGCGTTGTCGAGCAGGTTGGTGACGGCCCGCTCGAGGGCGGAGGCTTCCCCGATCACCCACCAGGGCGAGGCCTCCACGTCGAAGGTGATGCCCGGCGCGCGTCGACGTACCCGGGTCAGGGCGCGGTCGACGACCTCGGCCAGGTCCACCGGCTCGACGTGGTGGGTCAGCGGCTCGTCGCGGGCCAGCTCGACCAGGTCACCGATCAACGTGGTGAGCTCCTCGATCTGGGCGCGTACGTCGGCGAGCAGCTCCGTGCGAGCCTCCGCTGGCAGCCCGCCGGATCCGTCGGCCTGGGACAGCAGGTCGAGGTTGGTCCGCAGCGACGTGAGCGGGGTCCGCAGCTCGTGGCCCGCGTCTGCGACCAGCCGGCGCTGCCGGTCCCGGGAGGCGGCGAGCGCGGTGAGCATCTGGTTGAACGCGCTGGCGAGCCGGGCGATCTCGTCGTCACCCTCGACGGGCAGAGGGGTGAGGTCCTCGGTGCGGGCGATGTCCTCGACGGCGGCGGTGAGCCGGCGGACCGGTCGCAGACCGTTGCGGGCCACCGCCCAGCCGGCCACACCGGCGGCGATCACGCCGGCCAGTCCGAAGAGGAGCATCACGACGCCCAGCCGGCTCAGGGTGCGTTCCTGGGACTCCAGGGACTGGGCCAGCACCAGGGCCTGGCCCGTCCGCTGCGGGCACGCTCACCACCCGGTAGCGGGTGCCCTCCGCGGAGATGGTGCGGATGCTGTAGTCGTCCTGCGCCCGCCGCCACGTCCAGCTCGGGCTCGCCGAGCCGCAGCAACGGCCCCCGGTCCGGGGCGTAGTAGGAGTGGTCGGAGGTGACGAACATGATCCGGATGTCCGCCGCGCCGAGCGCCCACGACGGCACCTCGTAGTTGGTCGGCAGCTTCTTGAGCGCGGGGTACTCCGCGGCGTCGTGGGCACGGTCGAGCAGGTAGTCGTCGAGCGAGGACTGCAGCTGCATCCGCACCGTGACGTAGGCGCCGATCGACACGAAGGCCACGGCCAGGCCGACCGCAATCGTCGTGAGCAGGATGACCCGGCTGGCCAGCGAGCGCCGGTACTGCCACGGTCGGACGTCGGTGCGGAACGGACCAAGGGTGTTGGTCATGACTCCTGCTTGAGCACGTAGCCCACGCCCCGCACGGTGTGGATCAGCCGCGGCTCACCTTCGGCCTCGGTCTTGCGCCGGACGTACCCGACGTACACCTCGAGCGAGTTGGCCGTGGTGGGGAAGTCGTAGCCCCAGACCTCCTCGAGGATGAAGGAGCGCTCCAGCACGCGGCGCGGGCGGCGGAGGAACATCTCGAGCAGGGTGAACTCGGTGCGGGTCAGCTCGACCAGCCGGTCGCCGCGCCGGACCTCGCGGGTCGCGATGTCCATGGACAGGTCGGCGAAGGTCAGGGTCTCGTCGAGGGCATCCTCGTCGGGGACGACGCGTCGCAGCAGCGCCCGGAGCCGGGCCAGTAGCTCCTGCAGCGCGAACGGCTTGGTCAGGTAGTCGTCGGCCCCCGCGTCCAGGCCGTCGACCCGGTCGCCGACCGCGTCGCGGGCGGTGAGGACGATGATCGGGACGTCGTTGCCGGCGCTGCGCAGGGCCTTGGTGGCCTCGATGCCGTCCAGCCGGGGCATCATCACGTCCATCACCACGACGTCCGGGTCGACGCTCGCGATCGTGGCCAGGGCCTCCGCCCCGTCGGCGGCCATCTTGACGTCGTACCCGTTGAACTCCAGCGACCGGCGCAGCGACTCCCGCACGGCCTTGTCGTCGTCGACGACGAGCACGCGCGGCTTCGGCAGAGATGGCGCAGACACGCACCTACTCTGCCAGCAGAGCCTGAGTTCGCCCTGAGAACCAGCCTCGTTGCGTCAGGCGTGCCGCTCGGCGATGGCGGCCGCACGGGCGGCGTAGCCGCCGCCGAACATGCAGGCGTGCACGAGCAGCGGGAAGAGCTGGTGCAGGCCGAGCCGCTCCTCCCAGCCGTCGGCGAGCGGGTGCGGCCTCGGCGTAGGCGTCCATCACCCTGCGGCAGGTGCGGGAGCCCGAAGAGGGACAGCATCGCCAGGTCGGCCTCGCGGTGGCCGCCGTACGCCGCCGGGTCGATCACCCGGATCACGCCGTCGAGGCTCCACAGCACGTTGCCGTTCCACAGGTCGCCGTGCAGGCGGGACGGCGGCTCCTCGGGCAGCAGGTCGGCGAAGCGGCCGATGACCGCCTCGATCGCGTCCGCCTCCGTCTCGGAGGCGGCGCCGCGGTCCCGCGCGAGCTTGAGGTACGGCAAGCACCCGGCGGGTCGCGTAGAACTCCGCCCACGTCGGCGCTGTCTTGTTCGGCAACGGCAGCCGGCCGATGAAGCCGTCGTCGTCGAGCCCGTACGACGGCGCGCCGGCCAGGTGCGTCGCGGCCAGTGCCTGGCCGAAGGACACCGCGGCGTCGACGGTGCTCTTCCCGGGCTCGACCCAGCGCAGGATCAGGCACTCGTGGTCGCCCCCGAGCACCTCGGGTACGGCGACCCCACCGGCCTCCGCGAGCCAGCGCAGGCCGCGTGCCTCGGCGTCGAAGAACCCCTCAGGCGCCTGGTGGTGGGTCTTGACCAGGGCGGTGGTGCCGTCGCTCAGCCTGATCCGGGTGGCCGTCGAGATGTCGCCGCCGGCCACCGGCGCCGTGGCCACCACCGAGGACCCCAACAGCTCCTCCGCCCGCTTGGCGACGTACGGCAGCCGGGTCATGGGGTGGCGAGCTCCCGCTGCAGAGCAGCCACGATGGCCGTGCTGGTGCGCTCGACCATGCGCAACACCTCCTGGAAGCCGCGAGGCCCACCGTAGTACGGGTCGGGCACGTCCGCCCCGGGGTCGACGGGGTCGAAGTCGCGGAACAGCATCACCCGGTCGTTCCCGCCGCCCAGATCCGCGAGGTTGTCGTGGTCCATCGCCAGCACCAGGTCGTACGACGACAGCCAGGCGTCCTCGAACTGTCGGGCGCGGTGCCTGGTGGCGTCGTACCCCGCGTCGGTCAGCTCCGCGGCCGCCCGCGAGTCCATGGGGTCGCCCACGTGGTACCCCGCCGTGCCCGAGCTCGCCACCTCTACCGTGCCCGACAGGCCGGCCTGCTCGAGGTGGCGAGGAGAGCACGACCTCGGCCATCGGAGACCGACAGATGTTGCCGAGACAGACCAGCGCGACGGCGTACCGCCCCGGCGAGCGGGCAGGTGGCAGGACGGTCATCGGCCGGTGCGGTCGGTCAGTGGGGCGCCAGGCCTCGGGTCCGATCCTCCCCGAGGAACCCGTCCAGCACCCAGGTCACGAGGCTGATCACGATCGCCCCGCCGATGGCGGTCCAGAAGCCGTCGACGTGGAAGCCGATGTCGAGCTTCCCGGCGAGCCACGCCGTCAGGCCGAGCATCGCGGCGTTGATCAGGATCAGGAACAACCCGAGGGTGATGATGATGAACGGGATCGACAGGATCTGGAGGATCGGCTTCACGAACGACGACACGAGCGCGAGGATCAGCGCGACGACCAGCAGCTCGAGCCACTTGTCCTCGACCTCGGCCATCCCCTTCGAGGCGCCCTCGAACCGGATCCCGGAGAAGATCCAGGCGGCCACGGCCAGTGCCACGGCGGTGGTCAGCACTCTGATCAGGAAGGTCACGCGGCGATCCTAGGGCGTGTGTCCATCGGGCAGGACCGGCTCATCCCTCGTCGTCGAGGCGCAGCCGGTCGATGATGGCGACCTCCGCCCCGGCCAGGTGCTCGGTGAGCTCGGCGGCCGCTGTCTCGATGTCGCCGTCCTCGAGGAGTCGCAGCAGGTGGGTGTGCGAGCCCACCTGGGCGTGCACGTTCTGCCGGGCCCGGTCGACCTGGGCGAGGGCCAGTCGCAGCTCGGCGTTGAGTGCGTCGGCCATGGCCACCAGCCGCGGTGACCCGGTCAGCCCCACCAGCGCCAGGTGGATGGAGAGGTGGCGCTCGTTGAGGAGCTGGTACGACGCCCGCTCGTCCGCCGCGTCCTGGTAGGCAGCGAGGGCCTCCCGCACCGCCGCACGGTCTTCGTCCGTCGCCGTCTCCCAGCGGCGGACGCCGGCGACCTCGAGCACCGCCCGGGCCCGGCAGACGTCCCGCACGGAGGCGGGGTCGGGCTGGGTCACCGAGACCCCGCGGTTGGGCTCGCGAGTGGCCAGGCCCTCGGCCACCAGGACCGTGAGGGCCTCCCGGACCGTGGGCCGGGAGACGCCGAGAGACTCGGCCAGGGCGACCTCGCGTAGCGGCGTGCCGGACTCCAGCTCGCCGTCGAAGACGGCCCGGCGCAGCTCGTCGGCCACCCGATCGGCGGTCGAGGAGTGCACGAGGCTGAGCGAGCCGAACGGCTCGGTCATCGAGGCCTCCGGTGGGGTGAGCGACACGGTCGCGCCCCATTGTGGCCCACCCGTGGTCCGCCGGTCGCCCCGGAGTTGCGTGGCCGGTCCTCATCCTTCACACTGGGCATGTCAGATTGTCTGACAATCAAACAATCGTGCGGCAGGCTTGAAGCGGCGCGACTCGACGACGCAGATCCACGACGCAGATCCAAGGGAGGCGACAGCCATGGGCACCGAGCTCGCGTGGGGCAGGAAGTACGTGATGGTCCGGCCGGATCACTTCCGGGTGGACTACCAGATCAACCCGTTCATGGATCTCGCCGACCAGCCGGACGCCGCCCTCGCCCGCGAGCAGTGGGACACCCTGGCCGTCACGATCCGGTCCCTGGGCGGCAACGTCGACGTGGTCGAGCAGCGCCCGGACGCGCCGGACATGGTCTACGCGATGAACCTCGGTCTCGGCCTCCAGCGCGCCGACGGCCAGGCCCACGTCGTGATGTCGCACATGCGCTTCGCCGAGCGCCGAATGGAGACCGCCACCGCCGCCGCGTGGTTCGGAGCGCGCGGCTCCACCACGTCGTACGTCGGCCGGGAGGGCGTGGGCGCCTACTTCGAGGCAGGCGACGCCTTCGCCTTCGGCGACTCGCTGGTGGTGGGGTACGGCCCACGCACCGAGGAGCTCGGGCTCAAGCACCTGGCCACCGACCTCGGCGTCCGGGTGCGCGGATTCCGGATCACCCACCCGGGCATGTACCACCTGGACCTCGCGTTCTGCCCGATCGACGAGAGCCGCGCGATCGTCTGCCCGGACGCTTTCGACGATGCGTCCGCCGCAGAGCTGATGGCGCTGGTCCCCGAGCCGATCGTGCTCACGGAGCAGGAGGCGCTGACGACGTTCGCCGCCAACTCGATCGTGCTCGACCGCACCGTCGTGATGCCGGGCTGCCCCGATCATGTGCGGGCGCGGCTCGAGGAGTGGGGTTTCGACGTGGTGGTGCTCGACCTGTCGGAGTTCCACAAGGGCGGCGGCTCGGTCCGGTGCCTGACCAACCCCGTCGACATCCGGATCGGCCGCGACCTGCCGGCCGTTCCGGGCGGCCGGGTCGTGGTCCCGCCCATGGCCTGAGGCCCGCGTCCGGTCTGTAGCGTCAGCGCCGTGTTTCCGGTCGGTGGCGTTGGCATCATGCTCCTGGGCGCCGTGCTGGCACTGGTGCCGTGCGTCCTCCTGGCCGCCGCGCTCCAGCCCCGTCTGGGCTGGGTCACTGCCATCTGCATCGTCGGCTTCCTGTGGTCCCTGGTCGTGATCGGCCTGGTCACCTTGATCCCGCCGTACGGCGCACCCGGCATCGTGGCGGCCGAGAGCCGACTCCCGGAGTGCTCCCGCGACATCGGCGGCCCGGCCCCCGAAGGGTTCTGGATCTTCACCAGCGGGCAACGCGCTCTCAACACGGCGCTCTTCGTGCCGTCGGGAGTGCTCCTGGTCGTCGCCGCCGTCCGCTGGCGGGCGTGGGCGCTGCTCACCGTCCCGGCCGGCCTGGCCATCCTTGCGGCGTACTCCGGGGCGATCGAGTGGGTGCAGTTCGTGGTGGCCCGGATCGATCGGGCCTGCGACCTGACCGACGTCGTCGACAACGTCAGCGGCGCCCTCATCGGCGTGGTGATCGGGTTCGGCCTGGCTCTGGTGCTCCGCCCGTGGCGGTACCAGCCCGCGCCCCCGCACTGAGTGTCTCGGGACTAACCTCACCGGCATGCCGCAGAACCCGCAGCCGCGTCCCAACGTGACCGAGATCCCGGCGTACGTCGCCGGGAAGCCGCCGACGCCGCGGCCGGGACTGACGTCGCACAAGCTCTCCTCGAACGAGAACCCCTACCCGCCGCTTCCCGGGGTGGTGGAGGCTGCCAATGCCGCGGTCCAGCGGATGAACCGGTACCCCGACATGGGCAACGTCGAGCTGTACGACGCTCTCTCGGACCGGCTGCGGGTGCCCGTCGATGATCTTGCGCTGGCCACCGGGTCCGTGGCGCTGATCTACCAGCTGACGCAGGCGTTCTGTCATCCTGGCGACGAGGTCGTGTTCGCGTGGCGGTCCTTCGAGGCCTATCCGATCGCGGTCGCCGCGGCGGCCGCGAACGCCGTCAAGGTGCCGGTGCTGCCGGACGGCCGGCACGACCTCGACGCGATGGCGGCGGCGATCACCGACCGGACCCGGATCGTCCTCGTCTGCACGCCGAACAACCCGACCGGGCCGGCGGTGACCCGGACCGAGCTCGACGCCTTCCTGGCGAAGGTGCCGTCGCACGTGCTCGTGGTGGTCGACGAGGCCTATGTCGAGTTCGTCCGGATGGACGACCCGATCGACGGCCTGGGGGCCTACCGCGAGCACCCCAACGTCGTCGTCACCCGGACCTTCTCCAAGGCCTACGGCCTGGCCGGCCTCCGGGTCGGATACGCGATCGCCGCGGCGCCGATGGCGACCGCGATGCGTGCCCTGTCGCTGCCCTTCGGGATCTCGAACGTCGCCCAGGCAGCCGCAGTGGCATCCCTCGAGCGGGAGCCGGAGCTGCTGGAGCGGGTCGAGGCGCTGGTCGTCGAGCGAGCCCGGGTGTTCGAGGGGCTCGCCGCTGTTGGCTGGGATGTCCCGGTGCCGCAGGGCAACTTCGTCTGGTTCGGGCTCGGTGAGGGCACCACCGATTTCGCCGCCTCGGCCGAGGAGGCCGGCATCATGGTCCGGCCGTTCGTCGGCGAGGGCGCCCGGGTCTCCATCGGCGAGCCCGAGGCCAACGACCGGCTGATCCGGGTGGCCGCGGACTTCCGTCGGTGATCGGGCACAAGAAGACCCGGCTGCGCCTCAGCGCAGGGCAAGGGCTGCGGGGAGGGCGAGGGCAGCGAACCGGGCCGTCCGGCCGACGAGGCAGACCACACCGAACTCGCAGCGCTTCTGCGCCGACGCGCCGGCCGCCAGGCTGACCAGGGCGAGCGGCGGCAGGCCCACCGTGGCGGCGGCGAGGACCGTGGGCAGGCCGGTGCGCCGCCGCGACATCAGGCCACACACCCGGCCGCGCCATCTCTCGGCGCGGCCCCTGCCATGTCGGGTGAGCCGGGCATGCAGGCGACCCGTCCCACGCCGGGCCGCTTCGAACAACAGCAGCTTCCCGATGGTCTGGCCCGACCGCGAGGGCGAGCGCGACACCCATGCTCAGCGCGACGTTCGTCCGCGCCACCGCGATCAGGACGTAGGCCTCGGCGTTGACCAGGGGCAGCAGTGCGGACACGACGCCGATCGCGATCGCGAGCCCGGCCTCGCCGAGCCAGCTCACCGTCCCTCGGCGGTCAGCAGCTGGATGACGCGGCGGGCCGACCAGACCTTGATGCCCACGACCCCGACGGCGACGACGAACGCGACGCCGTACAGCTCCGAGGGCCAGAGCGCCCACCACGCCCGCGGTGTTGGCGGCCTTCGCCAGCGGTGACCAGTTGAGCTGCCACACCCGGCGGTCGACGACGTGGAAGTAGTTCGGGCTCAGCACCGGCCAGCACAGGAACGCCAGCGACAGCATCGAGTCGAGCACCATGAACGAGAGGACGAACACCACGACGACGGGGAGCGCCTCGGGGACCGATGCCACGAGCCCCACGCACAACATGCCCGTGCATGCCCGGTCGCACACGATGTCGAAGACCGCACCGGCCCGGGTCTCCTGTCCGAGCCGCCGGGCCGACCAGCCGTCGGCGATGTCGCCGGCCCAGAAGACGGCGTACGCCACCGCGAGCAGTGTGAGGTCACCGCGCGCCATGGCGATCGCGCCGAGCAGCACCGCGACCACGGTCCGAGTCGCGGTCACGATGTTCGGGACGGTGGCAAAGGGACCCACCGGAAGCAGGCCTGGAGATGCCGGCGCGACGGCTGCGCTGCCGGGAAGCACAGGAAGATTTGTCATGCCCTTCACGGTCGGCCCGGCGAGCTGATTGCAGAACGGGCCGAGGTGCCGTCCTCTGGTCGCATCGGCACCCGGGCTCTGGGGCCGACCGGTACCCCGGTACCGATTTCGCACCGACGTACGACAGCACGCCCTCCGTCGCCCACACTGACCGTATGAGGGCGTTACACCGGCTGCTCGACGACCCGCACCTGCTGCGCAGGGTGACGTACGCCGTCGCAGGCGCGGCAGCGGTGATCTCGATGATCGGCACCCTCGCTGTCGGGGCGGGGGACACTGGCCGAGCATCGGCTTACGCCATCCCGGCCACCGTGTTCGCGGCCCTGCCCAGCCGGAAGTGGCGGTCGACGGTCCTCGCTGTCGGTGCCTGCCTGGTCGCCGTGGGGACCAGCAGCGAGACCGGTCCGCTGTGGCTCGGCGTGGCGGCCCTCGTCTTCGGTTCCGTCACCGAGGACCTGCGAGCCCGCCCTTGGATCGGCTGGGCCGGCGGGTTCGCGGGCGCGACACTCGGCGTGTTCGTCCAGCCCGAAGACCAGAACATCGCGGCGTTCATCGGCGTCATCATCGGCGGCAGCCTCGGGTTGCTGTTGCGCGCGCGACTGCACACCCTGGAGCTCTCTGAGGAGGCCGACGAGCTGCGCGGCAAGGCTGCCTGGCTCGAGCAGCGCACGAGCCTGGCCCGGGAGCTGCACGATGTGGTCGGCCACCATGTGACCGCCATGGTGGTGCAGGCCGAGGCAGGAAAGCTGGGCGACCCGCAGGTGGCGCTGCTGAACATCGGTGACATCGGACGGGCGGCGCTCGGCGAGCTCGACGCGATGGTGGTGCATCTTCGCGATCCCGAGTCGCCACTGGCGGTCACCGCAGCACCCCGGTTGCTGGACATCGAGGAGCTGCTTGCTGCGCCGCTCCGTGAGCAGGGCGTGGACGTGGACGTCCGACTCGAGGCCGAGCTGGGTCTGGACGACGCCGGCGTGCTGACCGTCTACCGGATCGCCCAGGAGGCCTTGACGAACGTCGCCCGCCACGCCAGGGCCACTCACGCCTGGGTCGAGCTGAGCCGCTCCGGGGACCAGGTCCGGCTCCTTGTTAGTGACGACGGGGTCGGGCCGGCGCCCGCGTCCGATCGCGGCTCGGGCCTGCTCGGGATCGCGGAACGCGTGGAGGCACGTGGTGGCGGCTGGGACCTGAGTGCGCGGCCCGGTGGCGGCACCATCCTCGACGTGAGCCTCCCGGTGGAGCTGCAGTGAGCTTGCCGCTGCGGGTTGCCGTGGTCGACGACCAGCAGATGGTCCGCGACGGGTTCTCGTTGATCATCGCCGCCCAGCCCGACATGGAGGTGGCCGTCGCAGCCGACGACGGCCAGCGGTTCCTCGATGCGGTCCGGGCGGACCCCCGCATCGACGTGGCCCTGGTCGACATCCGGATGCCGGTGCTCGACGGTCTCCAGGCCACCCGCGCACTGGACGCCATTCCGCACGCCCCCGCGGTGGTCGTGGTCACGACGTTCGACGACGACGCCTACGTCCTCGACGCCATCGCCGCGGGCGCGCGTGGGTTCCTGCTCAAGCGATGCAGCGGGCGCGAGCTGGTGGAGGCGGTGCGCACCGTCGCTGCCGGCGGCTCGACGCTCTCGACCGAGGTGACCGGCGCAGTCCTCGATCGCGTCCGGAGTGCCGGGCCGGTTTCCGGGGTCGACCTGAGCGGATATCGCCTCACCAACCGCGAGCTCGACGTGCTCGCCCTGGTCGGGGCGGGACTCAACAACACGGAGATCTCCGAGCGGTTGCACCTGTCCATGAGCACCGTGAAGTCGCACGTCACCAACGTGCTCGCCAAGACCGCGAGCCGCGACCGCGTTCGGGCTGCGATCCTCGCGATCCGGGCAGGGATCACACCGTGAGTTCGTCCCTGGCCGGCGCTCGCCGGTCGTCCATGGAGCGGAACGGGCGGACGAAGGCAGGTGCCATCGTGGTCACGAAGTACGCCGCTCCGCAGATCGCCAGCGCCGCGGACAGGCCCACGCCTCCGATGAGCAGGCCCGCGATCACCCCACCCAGGGGCATCAGCGCGAAGCACATCGCCGTCGTCAACGAGCTGACCCGACCGACGAGCTGGACGGGGATCCGCTCGAAGATGACAGCCCCCAGGATCGGGTTGAGGAAGCCGCTGGCGGCGCCGCCAATTGCGCAGACCGCAAGCACCACCCACAGTGGCGCCCCGGACGCGAGGACGAGGAACTTGGGTGCGCCGCCCAGGAGGAACGCGACCAGGTAGGTCCGGAACCGGGGCAGTCGCTCGCCCCAGCGGGCTGCGGCCAGGGCACCTACGATCGCGGCGCCGTTCCCCACGGTCAGGACGACGCCGATCGCGGCAGCTCCACCGCCTGTGTCGTTGGCCCAGACCGGCAGCAGGACTGCGACGTAGGCGATGTCGATGAGGTTCGTGACCGCGACCATCGCGGTTATCGCGAGCAGGACCGGCTCGTGGACGAGGAAGTGCCAGCCCTCGCGCAGCCGGTGCAGGTACGACCCGCCGGCGCCGTCGTCCTCGGAAACGGTGGCCTTGTTGGCGGAGTCGGCCAGCCCACGGGTGGATGCCCAGAGCAAGGCGGCGCTCACGCCGAAGCTGAGCGCATCGACGTACAGGGCATTGGCCGGGCCTACGAAGACCACGAGGCCGCCGGCCAACGCCGAGCCCAGCATCGAGGACCCGCGCTCGACCGCCGCCGAGAGACCGGTCGCGCGCTCCATCGGGACCCCGGCATGCTCCACCAGCGCGGGGATCAGCGCGTGCTTCGCCGCGTCGCCGGGCCCACGCAACCCGCCCGCGACTGCGACCAGGGCAAGAAGCATCCCGAACGGCAGCGACCCTGCGGCGTACAGCACGGGCGCCAGGCCTACGACAACCATGCTGCCGGCGTCGCAGCCGACCGACACCCGACGTGCGCCGACCCGGTCGATGACCGGTCCACCCAGCACCTTCAGCAGCACCATCGGGACCAGCTCTGCCATCGCCACCAGGCCGGTCTGCGTAGGGGACCCGGTCGTGGTCAGGACGAACCACGGGATGGCGATCATCGACACCCGGGTGCCGGTCAGCGAGATCGCCTCGGCAGTGAGCCATCCGTAGAGCGGGACGCGGGCGCCGGTCACGAGACCGTCCCCGGGCGGGGATACGTCGAGAGCTGCACCACGAAGTGCGCGCCTTCCTCCTCGTCCTCCGTGGTGTTCTCGACGACCGCGACGATGGCCTCGACGAGGGCCTGTGCCTTCTCGGCGCTCAGCTTGAACGTCCAGTCGCTGAGGGTGGTGGCCCGGCGCCACTCGGCGGGCAGCGTCATCCGCTCCTCGATCGCCCGCTGCAGCTGCTCGGCGTGCACGACCGCAGTTGCCTGGGAGTAGGCGTCGAACGCGTCCCGGTCCGATGGGTCGCCGACGGATGCGCCGGTGCGGGTCGCCTGGTGCGCCGCCCGCCACCAGCGGTCCCGCCCGTTGCCGCGCTCCTCGTCCTCGACGATGAAGCCGTGCTGGGCCAGCTGGCGGAGGTGGTACGACGTGGCGCCGGTGTTCAGCCCGAGCTGCAGCGCCATCGTGGTCGACGTCGCGGGGCCCTCGAGCCTCAGCAGCTCGAGCATCCGCAGCCGAACGGGGTGCGCGAGCGCCTTGAGTCCGACGGGGTCCGGAGTGATGGCAGTCATGTCCACAACGCCGACTTTATGACTGCAGCGACTTGTTTGCAAACATATCTCTGCAAATGAGTGCTTGGGGTTTGTGTGGTCTCACGCTGGGCACGGGAAGGCCATGAACGACAACGACCGCCCGAAGTACGTCAACCGCGGCCAGGAGTTCCAGCGCGACACCACCTACGTCCCCGACCGGATCACCCGGGAAGGGCGGGTGCCCGAACACGGCCCGGTCGAGGGCGAGCTGTGGCCGGTGGAGCCGGGGCGGTATCGCCTGGTCGCGGCGCGGGCCTGCCCGTGGGCGAGCCGGGCGATCATCGTTCGGCGCCTGCTCGGGCTCGAGGACGCCATCTCGCTCGCCACGCCGGGCCCGGTCCACGACGAGGACAGCTGGACTTTCGACCTCGACCCCGACGGCCGCGATCCCGTGCTCGGCGTCGCGAAGCTGCAGGAGGCCTTCCTCGCCCGGTACCCGGACTACGACCGCGGCATCACCGTGCCGGCGATCGTCGACGTGCCGACTGGGGAGGTCGTGACCAACGACTTCCCGTGGATCACCCACGACCTCTCGTTGGAGTGGCAGGAACACCACCGTCCGGATGCTCCCGACCTGTGGCCCGCGGACCTGCGCGGGGAGATGAACGAGGTCATGGAGCGGATCTACACCGAGGTGAACAACGGCGTGTACCGGTGCGGTTTCGCCGGCTCGCAGGCGTCGTACGAGCGCGCCTATGCCCGGCTGTGGGCAGCCATGGACTGGCTCGAGGAGCGCCTTGCGGACCGGAGGTTCCTGATGGGTGACGTCCTCACCGAGGCCGATGTCCGCCTGTTCACGACGCTGGTGCGCTTCGACGCCGTCTACCACGGCCACTTCAAGTGCAACCGCAACAAGCTGACCGAGATGCCGGTGCTGTGGGCCTACGCCCGCGACCTGTTCCAGACGCCGGGATTCGGCGAGACGGTCGACTTCGACCAGATCCGCGAGCACTACTACGTCGTGCACCGCGACATCAATCCGTCCGGCATCGTTCCGGAGGGCCCCGACCTTTCGGGCTGGAGCGAGCCACACGGTCGCGACCGGATCTGACGCCCCCGCACTGACACGCACGCTCGCCCGGCCCGTGCCGTGCGCGCGCCCTAGGCTGGGGCCCGGCAGTCTCGGATGACCGGGGGAGGCGGGGGTGCCCGAGTGACCGAGCGGCTCGCCCGTCGGTGGTCCGCGGCAGTGCGCCGCCTCGACCCGGAGCTGGACGCGTTCCGCAAGGCCGTCAAGACCGCGGTGGTGGTCACCGTGGCCCTGGCGATCGGAACAGTCGGTACCGACAACCCGGCGTTCACCATCTTCGCGGCTTTCGGCGCCGCGGCCATGCTGCTGTTCGCGGACTTCCCCGGCACCCGGACCGCACGGCTGGTTGCCTACCTCGGTCTGGCCCTCGCTGGGCTGGTGCTTGTCGTCCTCGGCACCGCCGCTTCTGCCGCCGGGAGGCTGGCGGTCACAGCTACTGCCGTTGTCGGTGTCGCGGTGTGGTTCTCGGGGGTCTTCAGCGCCGCTGCGGCGGGGGCAACCCGGGCCGCCATGCTGGCCTTTGTCCTGGCCGTCACCGTGCCAGGACCGGTGAGCGACGTGCCCGCGAGGGCCGCCGGGTGGGGCCTCGCTGCCTTGCTCGCCATCCCGGTCGCGGTGTGGGTCTGGCCGCCACGCGACCACGACCTGCTGAGGCAGCGGGCGTCCAGGGTGTGCGGCGTGATCGCCGAGCGGCTACGCGGTCGCGCCGACGGATCAACCGTCCGTGCCGCTTCCGCAGCACTCCGGGCGCAGGCCCACAGCACCACCGCGCGGCCGGTCGGGTTGACCACCGGGAGCCGGCTGCTGCTGGTGCTCACCGGCCGGCTCGAGTGGCTTGCGGCGGTGACCCGACCACTCGAGCAGGATTCGCCGCGCACGGCGCGCGACGTGCGCCGCCTGGTCGAGCGGTGCGCCGACGTGCTGGAGGCGTGCGAGGCAGTGGTGCTCGAACCACGGTCGACCGACACGTGCGCGAGGCTGGACACCGCGCTCCAGGCGCTGCACCGGCAGCGCGTGGCGACCTCGCTCTTCCGCCACGTGCTCGAGGACGAGGGCGACGATGCCGACCGCGACCAGCAGCGCGCCGTTGTCCACGAGATCGTCTGGACCACCCGCCTCGTGGCAGACACCGTCACGGGCGCCGCGGCAGCCGACGCGCGCTCCGTCGTCGACCGGGTCCTCGGCCGCGGCACCGAGACGGCGGCCGGCGAACTGGTGGCCGCGCAGCGCATCGCTTCCGGACAGACCACCTGGCGGTCGGTGTGGTTCCAGAACAGCCTGCGGGCGGGGCTCGGGCTGGCACTGGCGGTCGCGTTGGCCCGGGCAGCCGAGGTCCAGCACGGGTTCTGGGTGGTGCTGGGCGCGATGTCGGTGCTCCGGACCACGGCCGTCACGACCGGCTCGACGGCCGCCCGGGCGATGGTCGGCACAGCGATCGGCTTCGCCGCTGGAGCGGCGGTCCTTACGGTCCTCGGCACCACGCCGTGGCACCTGTGGCTGGTGCTCCCGGCCTCCGTGTTCGTGGCTGCCTACCTTCCCGAGGTCGTCTCGTTCGTCGCGGGGCAGGCGGCCTTCACACTGTGGGTCGTGCTCCAGTTCAACCTGATCGCGCCGGCCGGATGGACCGTCGGACTGGTCCGCCTCGAGGACGTGGCACTCGGGTGTGCTGCCGGCCTCGTGGCCGGTGCGCTGGTGTGGCCCCGGGGCGCGTCCGCCAGGATCAAGATCGACCTCGCGGATGCCTTCGAGGCCAGCGGGGCCGCCTTCTCCGCGGCCGGTGCCTCGATCGACGCACTCGGCTCCGCGAAGGGTGCACGGACGGCGCTCGACTCCGCCCGTGCCGCCGATATGCGCCTCGACGACGCACTCCGCCAGTACCTCAGCGAGCGCGGCAGCAAGCCACTCGACCTCCAGGAGCTCAGCACCGCCACGAACGGAGCCAACCGGCTCCGGCTCTCCGCGCAGACCCTGGCCGACTTCGAACGCGACCTGCCGCCATTCCCGACCGGCGAGGCACGGCCGGAAGGTCCCGGGTCGTCCGGGGTGGGCCCCGCGGTGGACATCCTGACCAGCGCTGTCACCCGCACCGCCGAGTGGTACGACGGACTTGCAGAGTGCATCCGGCATCCCGAGCGGGACCTTCCCGTCCCCGTCGCCGCGGACACCGAGTCTCGCGTGACGGCGGTCCTGCGACGAGTGCGGCTCGAGCCCGGAACCGCGGACTACGCCCTGGGCCGCCGGCTCTGGGTGGCGTCGCTCTACGTCGACGACGCGACCAGGCTCGAGGGCCGGCTGCGCCGTCCGGTCGGCGCGCTCGTCGGGAGGTCCGGGTCGCGGGGTAGCCGGACCTAGAGTGTGGGAGTGGGCGCCGGACACAGCCATGGTCACGCCGCCGGCCGCGCCGAGGATCGCGCGCGGCTGCGGCTGGTGCTGGCGATCACCGTCGTGGTCATGGTGGTCGAGCTCGTCGGTGCCTGGGTCGCCGGCTCGCTCGCGCTGCTCGCCGACGCGGGCCACATGGCCACCGACACCGCCGCGATCGTGCTCGCCCTCGGGGCGTCGTACGTCGCCACCCGACCGCCAGGCCCACGCTCGACGTTCGGCTGGCACCGGGCGGAGATCCTGGCCGCGCTCGTCAACGCCCTCGTCCTGTTGGCGGTCTGCGCCTACCTGGGCTACGCCGGCATCTCCCGGCTGGCCGATCCGGCGACCGTCCACGCCGGTCCGATGATCGGCTTCGCGGTGGCCGGCCTCGTGGCCAACGCGGTCTCCCTGACGATCCTGCACCGGTCGGAAACCGGGAGCCTCAACCTCCGCGGCGCCGCCAACGAGGTGTTCGCCGACCTGCTCGGCTCGGTGCTCGTGGTCGTCGCCGGCGTCGTCATCTGGCTCACCGACTTCCAGCGGGCCGACCCGATCGCCTCACTGGTCATCGCGATCATGATCCTGCCGCGCTCGCTGATGCTGCTTCGCGACTCGGCGGCGGTGCTGCTCGAGATCGCACCCAAGGGCCTGGACCTCGACGACGTCCGCCGGCACCTGATGGGGATGCGTGGGGTCGTCGACGTCCACGACCTGCATGCGTGGACGATCACCAGCGGCCTGCCCAGCCTGTCCGCGCACGTCACCGTGACCGACGAGGTGCTGGCCGAGCTCGGGGTCGGCGGGATCCTCGACCGGCTCTGCGAGTGCACCAGCGACCACTTCGACATCCACCACGCCACGTTCCAGGTCGAGCCGGTCACCCACCAGGAGCACGAGGACCTCGGCGAAGCCCACTGACCACGCGGGACGTCATGCGCTCCGGTGGCTGTAGCGACCAGACTGGATGACGTCGTGCCGGCCGCCTCCGATTGGCGAGGGAGCGGCGCGCCCCGGTACCTTTGGTCGAGCGGTTGCGTGTGGCCCCGGTCACAAGTCCGCGAGCGTGGCGGCCCGGTGCACCACCCCCGCGTCGAGCGCCACGACGACGAACCCTCCCGGGACTGCGGTGATCCCGCGCGCCGGGCGAGCAAAGGAGTGCGTGTGACAAGTCCAGGATTCGGCCCCGACCTGGTGGAGGTCTTCGGACCCTCCCAGCAAGACGGCGGCCCCGAGCTCGTCCAGCTCCTGACGCCCGAGGGCCAGCGCGTCGAGCACGCGGAGTTCTCCTTCGGCGCCGGCCTGAGCAAGGACGAGGAAGCCGAGATGGTGCGCGGCTTCTACCGCGACATGGTGCTCACCCGGCGCATCGACACCGAGGCCACCGCCCTGCAACGACATGGCGAGCTCGGCATCTGGGCCCAGCTGCTCGGCCAGGAGGCCGCGCAGATCGGCGCCGGCCGGGCCCTGCGGCCGCAGGACTACGTCTTCCCGACCTACCGCGAGCACGGCGTCGCCTACTGCAAGGGCGTCGACCCGCTCAGCCTGCTGGGGCTCTTCCGGGGCGTCGACCAGGGCTCCTGGAACCCCGACGACAACAACTTCGGCCTCTACACCATCGTGATCGGCGCCCAGACCCTGCACGCGACCGGCTACGCGATGGCGATGCAGCGCGACGGCGACGTCGGCACCGGCGACCCCGAGCGTGACGCGGCGGTGATCGCCCACTTCGGCGACGGCGCCAGCAGCCAGGGTGACGTCAACGAGGCGTTCATCTTCGCCGCGTCCTACAACGCCCCGGTCGTGTTCTTCTGCCAGAACAACCAGTGGGCCATCTCCGAGCCGATCGAGCGGCAGAGCCGGATCCCGCTCTACCAGCGGGCTCTCGGCTTCGGCTTCCCGGGCGTCCGCGTCGACGGCAACGACGTCCTCGCGACGTACGCCGTCACCCAGGCCGCGCTGCAGCGGGCCCGGGACGGCCAGGGGCCGACCTTCGTCGAGGCCTACACGTACCGGATGGGCGCGCACACGACGACCGACGACCCGACTCGCTACCGGCTCAGTGACGACGTCGAGCACTGGAAGCTGAAGGACCCGATCGCCCGCGTCGAGGTCTATCTCAAGCGCAACGGGCTTGCCGACGACGACTTCTTCGACGCCGTCCAGGTAGAGGCCAACGAGCTCGGCCACCACCTCCGCGAGGGCTGCAAGGCACTGCCGGACCCGAAGCCCCTCAGCATGTTCGACCACGTCTATGCCGAGATGACCGACGAGCTCGCCGCCCAGCGCGACGGGTTCGCCGCATACCTCGACTCCTTCGAGGAGGCGAGCGCATGAACTCACCCCACGAAATTGCTCCGCTGGCGCTCCACAATTCCGCAGGGACCCCGAAATGAGCACCAAGATCACACTCGCCAAGGGCCTCAACATGGGCCTGCGCAAGGCCATGGAGGACGACCCGAAGGTTCTCGTCATGGGCGAGGACGTCGGCAAGCTGGGCGGGGTCTTCCGGATCACCGACGGCCTGCAGAAGGACTTCGGCGAGGATCGCGTCATCGACTCACCGCTGGCCGAGAGCGGCATCGTCGGTACGGCGGTCGGCATGGCGATGCGCGGCTATCGGCCGGTCGTCGAGATCCAGTTCGACGGCTTCGTCTACCCGGCCTACGACCAGATCGTCTGCCAGGTCGCCAAGATCCACTTCCGGAGCATGGGCAAGGTCAGGATGCCGATGGTCATCCGGATCCCGTTCGGTGGCGGCATCGGGGCGGTCGAGCACCACAGCGAGTCGCCGGAGGCGCAGTTCGCGCACACGCCGGGGCTCAAGGTGGTCGCCTGCTCCAACCCGGTCGACGGCTACTGGATGATCCAGCAGGCCATCGCCTCCGACGACCCGGTGATCTTCCTCGAGCCCAAGCGGCAGTACCACGCCGACAAGGCCGACCTCGACGAGGACGCCACGCCCGACCCGCTGTTCGCCTCGCGGGTCGTCCGCCAGGGCAGCGACGTCACCGTGCTTGCCTACGGGCCGATGGTGAAGTCCGCGATGAAGGCGGCCGAGGCAGCGGCCGGCGAGGGCAAGTCGCTCGAGGTGATCGACCTGCGCACGCTCAGCCCGCTCGACATGGCCCCGGTCTACGACTCCGTGCGGCGCACCGGCCGCGCGGTCGTCACCCACGAGGCGCACGTCAACCTGGGCATGGGCGCCGAGGTTGCCGCCCGGATCACCGAGGAGTGCTTCTACTCGCTGGAGGCTCCGGTGCTGCGCGTCGGCGGCTTCGACACGCCCTACCCGCCGTCGCGGATCGAGGAGGACTTCCTCCCCGACCTCGACCGGCTGCTCGATGCCGTCGACCACACCCTCAACTTCTGACCTGATCTCACCCGGAGGAGACAACGAATGGCTGAGTACCTCCTGCCCGACGTGGGCGAGGGCCTGACCGAGGCCGAGATCGTGGCCTGGAAGGTCAAGGTCGGCGACACCATCGAGATCAACGACATCGTCGTGGAGATCGAGACCGCCAAGTCGCTGGTCGAGCTGCCGTCGCCGTACGCCGGGACGGTCACCGCGCTGCTCGTTCCCGAGGGGGAGATGGTGCCGGTCGGGACTCCGATCATCGCGATCGGCAGCGCCGACTCGGCGCCCGTTCCCGACGACGACGCGCAACCGTCGGGTGGTGCCCAGGAAACTGGCGCCGACTCGGCGGCCATGGAGATCGACCTCAGCAACCCGCGGGCCAGCGGTGGTGGCGAGGGCGAGAGCCTGGTCGGCCGCAACAAGGTGGACCGCGGGGCAGTTCGCCGCGCGCGGAAGAGCGCCGGGACCGCGGGGCTGTCCGCCGGAGTGACTGCCGCCCACGCGCAGACCCAGGGAGCGTTCGAGCAAGGGCCCTCGCCGGAGGTGGCCGAGGCCGACGAGCCGGCCGTGCCGGCGACCTCCGCCCGCACGGCGACGGAGACGTCCCCGTCCGAGGCCCGGGCCCTGGCCAAGCCGCCGGTGCGGAAGCTCGCCAAGGACCTCGGAGTCGACATCGCGACGCTGACTCCGACCGGACCCGGCGGCATCGTCACGCGCGACGACGTGGAGGCCGCAGCCGGCGGAGCCGCAGTCGGGTCGAGCGGCGTCGAGGCTCAGGCGCCCGAGCGCTCGCGCATCTCGACCAGCGGGCAGGGCGAGCGGGAGCGGCGCGAGCCGATCAAGGGCGTGCGGAAGATGATGGCCGGGGCCATGGTGAACTCCGCCTTCACCGCTCCCCACGTCACCGAGTGGATCACGCTCGACGTCACCAGCACCATGGAGTTCGTCGACCGCCTGAAGCGGCGCCGCGAGTTCAAGGACGTCAAGGTCTCGCCCCTGCTGGTGCTGAGCCGCGCGGTGATCCTCGCGATGCGGCGCACTCCGGAGATCAACTCCTTCTGGGACGAAGCCGCCCAGGAGGTCGTCTACAAGAGCTACGTCAACCTCGGCATCGCCGCGGCCACGCCGCGCGGGCTCGTCGTACCGAACGTCAAGGAGGCGCAGGACCACTCCCTCCTCGAGCTGGCGAGTGCGCTCAACGAGCTCACCGCCATCGCGCGCGACGGGCGGACCCAGCCGGCAGACATGAGCGGCGGGACCTTCACGATCACCAACGTCGGAGTGTTCGGCGTCGACGCCGGGACGCCGATCATCAACCCCGGTGAGTCGGCCATCTTGTGCTTCGGCGCGATCCGCAAGCAGCCCTGGGTGGTCACAACCGACGACGGGGACCAGATCGTGCCCCGCCAGATCACCACGCTGGCGCTGTCCTTCGACCACCGTCACATCGACGGCGAGAAGGGGTCGCGATTCCTCGCCGACGTGGCCGGCATCCTGGAGGACCCGGCCAGCGCCCTGTTGTTCTGACCCAGGTCGGGCCGACCACGCGTGGCGTGCGGTCCACGACACCTGAGAGGATGCGCTCATGGAGCCCGATCTCCGCGCGCAAGAGCGGCCCGACGGCGGTGCCGAGGGTGCCGCCGCCGTGCTCCTCCAGCGTGCGCAGGACATCGCCGAAGAGCTCCAGCGCGAGGCGGCCCAGGCAGCGGAGAACGCAGCCGCGGAGGCCCGTGAGCTGAAGGAGGATGCTCGCCGACTTCACGTCGAGGCCGAGCATGTGTACGACGAGGCCGCGACCGCACGCAGCGAAGCCGAGCGTGACCGGGAGCGTCAGGCCCAGGTGCTGTCCGAGGCATCGGGTGAGGCCGGGGCGATCATCTCGGACGCCAGTGAGCAGGCCAGCCTGCTGCTTCGCTCCGCCGAGGGACAGCGCGACCGGTTGCTGGAGGACGCCCGGACCGAGGCTGCCGGGCTGCGGACCGCCGCCGACCAGGCGCGGACCGACGCGGGCGTCGAGGCTGAGGAGACCAGGCAACGAGCCGAGGCGGAGGCCACCGAGCTCCTCGAACGTGCCCGGCGTGAGGCCGCCGAGCGCGAGGCCGAGGTGGCGGAGCGGGCCGCAGCGTTGCTCGCCGAGGCCGAGGAGAACGCGCGGGTCACGGCTCGATTCCGCAACGTCTGAGTCCGACGAGCTCCGCGAGGCGACCGAGCGGAGCTGGCCCAGCTTCGTCTCGACGTGGAGAAGGAGACCGCGGCCGGTCTCGAGGAGTCGCCGGACGTCGTGACGCCGTGCCCGCGCCGAGGCCGAGGAGCTGCTGGGGACCGCGCCCGGGCCGAAGCCGAGGGGGAGCTGCAGCGGGCCGCCGAGCAGACGGCGTGGGCCAAGAGCACTGTCGATGCACTGCTGGCCACCGCCGGCGACGAGGCCGACGCGATCCGGCTCGCCGGACATGGCGATGCCCGCGCACACGTGCGCGACACCCGGCGCCGGATCCAGGCCGTGGTCGCCCGCTGTCACGACCGGCTCCGGGCCGAGGTGGACGAGGCGGACCGGCGGGCCACCGAGCTCAGTGATGCCGCGGCTGCCGTGGTCGCTGCCGCCGACGAGGACGCCGCGCGACGACGCGAGCAGGCGGAGGCCGGACGCGCGCGCTTTGCTCGAGGAGGCCGAGGCCGACGCCGCCCAGATCCTCGAGCGCGCCGACCGGCGCAGTGCCGAGTCCGAGGCCGGAGCCCAGCAGCTGCGCAGGCCTCGTCGCGGACGAGGTGGTCGCCCGACGCGCACCGAGGCAGCTGACGAGCTGCGCGTCAGCCGTGAGGAGGCGGCCCAGATCCTCTCCGAAGCCCAGGCCGACGCAGACCAGCGCGCAGTCAGGCCCGCGACCTGCTGTCCGACGCCCGTGCCGAGGTCGCCGCGCTGCCGTCATCGTCGCGACGAGATCGCCGCCGAGCTCACCCAGCTGTCCGGTGTCATCGAGGCACTGGCCGTGTCCGAGTCCGATCCAGAGGAGCAACCATGACCCAGCCCGACCACGAGTTCCGAGTGGTGCTGCGCGGCTACGAGCCGAGCGAGGTCGACCGGGTGGTCGCGCGACCTGCAGGCGCGCGCCGCCGAGGCCGAGGCGTCCGCGCCGCACCCTCGAGGGCCGGGTGGCCGAGGTCGGCCAGCTCGAGCGCGAGCGCCCGCGCCGAGCCACCGTCGTTCGAGCACCTCGGCGAGCGCGTCGGCCAGATCCTGGCGCTCGCCGAGCAGGAGGCGCGCGAGCTGCGCGACCAGGCCAGCGCAGAGATCGAGGGCGATCCGCAAGCTCGCCGAGCAGGCCGCGACCGAGGTCCGGGACGCCGCCGACCAGTACGCCGAACAGCGCCGCCGCGACGCCGACACCGAGGCGACCCGGTTGCTGGCCGACGCCAAGCGGGCCGCCGACGAGGAGCGCGACGCCGCCGAACGCGACTCGGCCGCGCCGTGCGCCAGGAGGCCGAGGCCCTCTTCGAGCAGCAGCGGGCCGACGCGGCACAGGCCGCCGCCGACTTCGAGACGACCCTCGCGGAGCGACGCGAGCGCACGGCCGCCGAGTTCCGGCAGCAGCAGGCGGCCACTCAGGCGCAGCTCGACGACGATGGCGCAACAGGTCGAGGCGGCCCGCGCATCGCGGCGCCAGACAGGAGCAGGAGTCCGCGGAGGCGCACGCCCGCCGGATCGTGGTCGAGGCCGAGGAGCGCGCCGACTCGGTCGTCCGCGAGGCACGGGCCGCCGCCGACCGGGTCCGCACCGACTCCGACCGCGAGCTCGCGGCGGCGACCCAGCGCCGCGACAGCATCAACGCCCAGCTGACCAACGTGCGGCAGATGCTGGCCACGCTCTCCGGTTCGGCGACCGGCTTCGTCGTCGACCCGATGCCGGACGACTGGAAGCGGTCGACATGGAAGCGGTCGACACTGACGCGGTCGACACCGATGCGGGCGACACCGCCGCGGGCGACGTGGAAGCGGAGGCTGAGCCGCTCCAGGACGACGTGGGCGTGGACGAGGACCTCGACGAGACTGACGACGACGAGGCTTCCGAGGGAGAGCAGTCCAGGTAGTCCTGACGCGGCCGTGGACCGGCGCGGACGGGACCCCCTGTCGAGCGGAGGAGTGAACTCCGCCAGACCGGGTAGGACGGCACGCGTGAGCGCGAGCGCCGGATATCCCGCGGACGGGTGAGGCGATCGGCCCCTTCCGCGTCGTCCGCCGGATCGGCGGCGGCGGCATGGGAGCCGTCTACGAGGCCGTCGACGAGACCCTGAGACCGGCACGTCGCGCTGAAGGTGATCTCGCCCCACCTGGCCGGAGACGCGACGACTTCCGCGACCGGTTCACGCGCGAGGCGCGGTCTCTGGCAGTCGCTCGACTCCCCGCACGTCGTCCATGTCTACGCCCACGGGGAGACGCGATGGCCGCCTCTACATCGCCACCCAGCTGATCCCCGACGGCGACCTGGCGCAGCCTGATCGAGGAGCTACGGCGCCCCACCGCTCCGGGTCGGCGCTCGACCTGATCGGCCAGGTCGCCACGGGCCTGGCCGACGCCCACGCGGCCGGGCTGGTCCACCGGGACATCAAGCCCGCCAACGTGCTGCCTGCCGGCGTCGGGACGACGCGATGACGGCCTACCTCGGCGACTTCGGCGATCGCCCGTCAGGTCGGCGCCGAGCACGCTCCCGCCAGATCGGCACGATCGGGACGCCGTCGCTGGATGGCTCCGGAGCTGCACACCGGCGGCACCGCCGGGAGTCGCCACCGACGTCTACTCGCTCGGGTGCCTGCTCTGGGCGACGCTCACCGGGCGGGCGCCGTACGCCGGCACGACGGAGGACCAGATCGTCGCGGCCCACCTCGAGCAGCCGGTCCCGCAACTGCTCGGGAACGGCCGCTCGTGACGCGAGGTCAACCGGATCCTGCGCACGGCCATGGCCAAGGACCCCGCGCGAGCGCTACGCCTCCGCTGCCCAGCTCCGCGACGACCTGCGGCGCGCGACATCGCTCCCCGACGACGGTTCACCCGGTGCCGTCGGGGGTGCTCCTTCGAGCAGGACCCGGAAGCGGCTGGGCCTGATCGCGGCCGGCGTCGCCGTCCTGATCGCGCTGACGGTGGGCTCGATCGCGTACGCCGCGTCGACTGACGACGACGAACCATCAGGCAACAACCCGACACCCAGCACGTCACAGAGCCCTTCTCCGACCACGACGGCCCCGACCTCCCCGACGACCGGTTCCTCGCCGACGGGAGCGCCCGAGGGGGACGAGGCGATCGCGATCGCCAGCTTCGCCACCGCCCTGGAGGATGCGGGCGTCGTGACCCGCGAGCAGTCGCAGTGTGTCGCCCAGGACGTCGTCCAGTCCGTGGGCCTGGACCAGATGGTCGAGGATGGCTTCTTCGACGAGAACCTCGACTTCGTCGACCAGGACCTCGGGCCGTATCCCGAGATCAAGTCCGCCCTCGAAACCGCCACCCTCGGCTGCGTCGCCACTCAGCCGTAGCGCTGGGCCCGCTCGTCGGGCGTGCCGGGGCCGCTGGCGAGCAACGAGGCCAGCTCGTACTCCAGCACCGCCCCGACCCGCTGGCAGAACGCCTCCGGCTCCTCAGCAGCATCGGGGTGCTCGGCCACGATCCGGTCCACGATCCCGCGGGCGTGCAGGTCGACTGCCCGCACGTGTTGCGCCCGCGCCATCTCGGGGGCGTGGTCGAGGTCGCGGTGCATGATCGCGCTCGCCCCCTCCGGCGGCAGCGGTGACAGCCAGGCGTGCTGGGCTGCGACCACCCGGTCGGCGGGGAGCAACGCCAGCGCGCCGCCGCCGTTGCCCTCGCCCAGCATCAGGCAGAGCGTCGGCGCGTCCAGCGTGACGAGGTCGGAGAGGCAGCGCGCGATCTCGCCGGCCAGTCCGCCGTTCTCGGCGTCGGGTGAGAGGGCCGCACCCTGCGTGTCGATGACCGTGACCAGCGGCAGACCGAGCTCGGAGGCAAGGTGCATCCCGCGTCGGGCCTCCCGCAGTGCCTCCGGGCCCAACGGGTGGTCGGGCGTCTGGCCGCGCCGGTCCTGCCCGAGGAAGACGCACGGTGCCTGGCCGAACCGCGCCAGCGCGATGAGCAGGCCCGGGTCCGACTCGCCCGACCCGGTGCCGTTGAGCGGGACGACGTCGGTCGCGGCGTACCGGAGCAGGCGGCGTACACCGGGACGATCCGGGCGGCGGGAACGAGTGACCACCTCCCACGCCTCGACGTCCGGGATGGACTCGTCGCCCGGCGCCGAAACCGGCGCGATCCCCTCGCGCGGCGCCAGCAGGACCCTCAGTGCGCGGTCGAGCACCTCGGCGATCTCGTCCGGGCGGAGGACTGCGTCGATGATGCCGTGCGCGTAGAGGTTCTCCGCCGTCTGCACCCCCTCGGGAAAGGGCCGGCTGTAGAGCGCCTCGAAGACCCGCGGACCCAGGAAGCCGACCAACGCTCCCGGCTCCGCGACCGTGACATGACCGAGGGAGCCCCAGGAGGCCATGACTCCGCCGGTGGTCGGGTTGCGGAGGTACACGAGGTAGGGGAGGGCGGCGGCCTTGTGCGCGGCCACCGCGTTGCTGATCCGGATCATCTGCACGAAAGCCGGGGTGCCCTCCTGCATCCGGGTACCGCCGCTGATCGGCCCGGCGAGCAGGGGGAGTCCCTCGGCGGTCGCCCGCTCGATCGCGGCGACGAGCCGGTCCGCGGCCGCCCTGCCGATGGAGCCTGCGAGGAACCCGAACTCACCCATCAGCACCGCCACCCGGCGGCCGCGCATCGAACCCTCGCCGGTCAGCACCGACTCGTCGACCCCACTCTTCTCCGCCGCGGCCGCGAGCTCGGCGGCATACGCCTCCGAGATGTCCCCGCGCTCCGGTGCGGAGTCCCACGACGTCCACGACCCGTCATCGAGCACCAGGTCCAGGAGCTCGTGGGCGGTGAGGCGCTCGGTCACTCCTGCAGGGTAGGCGCTGGGCTGCACACCTGGGTTGGCTCGGCGAGGAAGCCCGCGTGCAGGGTGTGCGGCGGGCCGCACGGACGCAGGCGCGGGTCGCTAAAAGGGCTTGGCCGCGGCGCCCGCAGCGGCGCGTCACCACCATGGCCTCGCCGTCCGGGCGATGCGCCGCCCCTGCCGGCCCGGGACGCCCGACGCCCGGTCAGCAAGCGACCGCGGCGAGTCGGTTCAAGGTGGGTTGGAACCGCGCTAGGTCACCGACCGGCCGTGCCAGGCGCGGAGCACGGCGGCCTCGGTCTCGCGATCCATGCCGGTCACCTCTGCTCCGGGGTTGTCGCGCAGCCAGGCCAGGGTGTCGCGGGCGGTGTCACCGATCGGACGGGTCGTCAGCCCGGCGTCGTACGACGCGCGCACGTCGTGCGCCATCAGCCCGGCGTACTCCGGCAGCGGCAGCCACAGCGGCGCCGACCGCGGCCCCATCCACGGCTCGATCTTCTGCTCGGTGAGGAACTCCTGGTCGACCCAGGTGAAGGTGGTCTCGGCGGGCTCGACCGGCGACGACAGCCCGTCGACCATCTGCGACAGCGACGTCGGCGCGGGTCATCCCGTGGCTGGTGCCGTCGAACACCCCGGTGGTCCGGGACTCGGCGGCGTCGACGATCCACGCCGCGAGGTCGCGTACGTCGATCACCTGCACGGCGTCGTCCGGCGACCCCGGGGCGAGCACCTCGCCGCCGTCGGCCAACCGGGCCGGCCAGTAGCTGAACCGCCCGGTGGGGTCGCCGGGCCCGACGATCAGGCCAGGCCTGATGACCATCGAGGAGCGCGGCGCCCTCGCGCACGGCCTGCTCGCAGGAGACCTTCATCGCGCCGTAGGTCTCGGGCGCGGACATCGGGTCCTCGTCGGTGTGGATCGGCTCGTGCAGCGGGAGCGAGTCGGGTGTGCCGCCCGGGACGGTGTCGTCGGAGTAGACGTTGATCGTGGACACGAAGATCCAGTGCGCGTCCGGCAAGGCGGACACCGCCGACCTCACCCACGACGGGTGCCTGGCCACGTCGACCACGGCATCGAACGGGGGCATCGATCGACCCGACGAGAGGGCCTCGCCGACGTCGTCCGCAGCCCGGTCGAGGACGACGTGCCTGGCCCCCTCGGGGACGGTCCCGGACTCCCCTCGGCAGGCGCAGGTGACGTCGTGTCCGCGCCGGACCGCCTCCTCCGCCACCGCACGCGAGAGGAAGACGGTTCCGCCGAGTACCAGAAGTCTCATGGGTTCACTCAAGCCCGAGGGCTGCGGTCGCGACAAGCACGACCCGCCGGGATCTGCTCTGGGCAGAAGTCACAGGTCCGGCGGTGAGTCCTCACCGAGCAGCCAGGCATCGAAGACGGGCGCGAGATCCTCGCCGGCTTCCTCCGACCACCACTGCGTGATCTCGTCGTACGAACGCGTGGCCGTTGTCGTTGGCCTGGGGCCAGGCCCGCACCAGCCGCCAGAACGTCTCGTCGCCGACCCGGTCCCGGATCTCGTCCCACATGAGCGCGGGCAGGTAGTAGATGTTGCGGGCGGCGAACATCGCGGGGTCGAAGTCCGCCGGAGGCCCACCGTCGTCGCGCAGGTCCTGGTCCTGGTCGGCCCACTCGTCCAGCGTCGTCTCGAGGTCGACGCCGAGCTCCTCCGACTCCCAGAGCGCCTGGAGGTACATCGTCATGCCCTCGTTCATCCAGACGTCGCGCCAGTCCATGGGCGTGACCTGGTTGCCGTACCACTGGTGCACCATCTCGTGCACGATCACCGCCGGGGACAGGGCGAACTCGGTTGTTGCCCAGGGTGATCATCGTCTGGGTCTCCATGCCGCTCATGCCGTCCACGACCAGGATCCCGAGCGAGGAGAACGGGTACTCGCCGAGCCGGTCCTCGATCCAGTCGAGCTCGTCGCGGGCCACCCGCGCGGCCCGGAGAGCGAAGCGATCGCCGCGGCGGGGTCCAGTAGGTCATCGGGACCCCGCTGTCCGAGGTGTCCTTCGTCATCTCGAGGTCGCCGACGCGACGGTCGCGAGGTACGACGCGGCGGGCTCGTCGAGGTGCCAGGTCGTGACCGTGTTGCCGTCGACCTCCTCGCGCGACTCGAGCTTGCCCGTTCGCCACTCCGACCCACGGCGCCGGCGTGCTGATGGTGAAGTCGTAGAGCGCCTTGTCGGACGGGTGGTCGTTGACGGCGTACCAGGAGTAGGCGCCGTACGGCTCCTGCATGGTCCACGTCTCACCCTTCGTCGGTGACCGTCCACCCGATGGTGGTGAAGTCGTTGCGAAGGGTGGGTGCCGGAACCGGTTCCGGCGTGCCCGAGTAGTGGATCTCGAGCGTGTACCGGTCGTCGGCCCGGACGGGGGCGTCGACGACGAGGTCCTTGCCGTCCTCCTCGGAATCCCACCGACTCCCCGTCGAGGGTCGAGCTCGGAGACCGCCAGCGGCTCGCCGAAGTCGAGCTGGAAGCTGTCCGCGTCCTCAGTGGCCCGGAAGGTCAGGGTCTCGACCGCGTCCAGGGTCTGCGCTCTCCGGGGTCCAGGCGAGGTCGAGCTGGTAGTGCAGCGCGTCCACGCCCGGGTCGCCGACGTCGGGATAGACCCGAGTCCTCGACCGGCTCGTTGACAGCGACGTCCAGGGCCGGGTCGGTCGGGGTCGAGCTCGCGCGTCGCCGACTCCGGCGTCGCCGCACCCTCGGGGGCGCCGGGCTCGTCGTCGGCCGCGCCCCCGGAGGAGCAGGCTCCCGCGAGGACGGCCACGACGGTCAACCAGGCGAGCGGCTGCCTGCTGCGAGTGGACGACACGAGGTGAAGGCTATTCGTCCCCGCACAACGGCTGTCCGCGCCGGCGCCCGACCGCCCCGAGTTGCGTGTCCTGCACGCGGGCGGTTGGCTGGCGCCATGACCTCCGACCTCCTCGCCAAGCACCGTGACCGCCTCGACTCCGCCGTGGCGGCCAGTGCGTCGCGCGAGTACTTCTCAGCGTTCGACGAGTCGCCCTCCCCGCGCGTCTACGGCGAGTCCGCGGCGCCCGAGGGCAAGGCGGCGTACGAGGCCTGGCTGAACGGGGCCTTCCCGCTCGAGACGCCCGGCAGTGAAGGGACCGTGGCGACCGAGCGTTCGCCGTACGGCTTCGACCTGGGCGTCGCCTATCCCCGCGTGAGCGACGTCGACGCGCTCCTGGCTGCGGCCGGGAGCGGGATGAAGGCCTGGCGCGACGCCGGGCCCGAGGGACGCACCGGCGTCTGCCTGGAGATCCTGGATCGGCTGCACGGGCGGGTCTTCGAGCTGGCCAACGCCGTGCAGCACACCAGCGGGCAGGCATTCGTGATGGCCTTCCAGGCCGGGGGAGCGCACGCGCTCGACCGGGCGCTCGAGGCGATCGCCTACGCGTGGACCGAGATGACTCGCACGCCCGCGTCGGCGGTGTGGGAGAAGCCGGGCCGCGGTGAGCCGCTGCGGATGGAGAAGACGTTCACCGTCGTGCCCCGGGGGATCGCTCTGGTGATCGGCTGCAACACCTTCCCCACCTGGAACTCCTGGCCCGGCCTCTTCGCCTCGCTGGTGACCGGCAACCCGGTCGTGGTGAAGCCTCACCCGGCCGCCGTCCTGCCGCTCGCGATCACCGTGCAGGCCTGTCGGGAGGTGCTCGCCGAGGCGGGCTTCGACCCGAACCTCGTCACCCTCGCGGCCGAGGACCCGTCCGACCGGCTGGCCGCGACGCTTGCGGTCCGACCCGAGGTGAAGCTCGTCGACTACACCGGCGGCAACGCCTTCGGCGACTGGCTGGAGGAGAACGCCCGACAGGCGGTGGTGTTCACCGAGAAGGCCGGGGTGAACACGGTCGTGGTCGACTCGACCGACGACTTCAAGGCGATGTGCCAGAACCTCGCGTTCTCGTTCGCGCTCTACACCGGCCAGATGTGCACCGCTCCCCAGAACGTCTACCTCCCCTCAGGCGGGATCAGCACCGACCAGGGGCAGAAGTCACCGAACGAGGTGGGGGAGGGGATCGGCGCAGCGCTCGGCAAGCTCCTCGGGGACGACGCCCGCGCGGTCGAGCTGCTGGGTGGTGTCGTCAACCAAGGGGTGCTCGAGCGGCTTCGCGACGCTGGGGACCACGGTGATGTCATCGTCGCCAGCCGCAAGGTGCAGCACCCTTCGTACGACGAGGCGACGGTCCGCACCCCGACCCTGATCTCGCTCAGCGCAGCGGACGCGAAGGTCTACGAGGAGGAGTGTTTCGGCCCGGTCGCCTACCTGATCTCGACCTCCGGCACCGATCAGTCGATCGACCTGTTCCGCGACACCGTCAAGCGCCACGGCGCGATGACGGCCGCGGTCTACTCCACGTCCGGCACGGTCATCGACGACATGCGCGAGGCCGCACTGGACGCGGGAGTGGCGCTCTCGGAGAACCTGCTCGGAGGGGTGTTCGTGAACCAGTCCGCCGCCTACTCCGACTTCCACGGCACCGGGGCGAATCCCGCGGCCAACGCCTCGTTCACCGACGGGGCGTACGTCGCCTCCCGCTTCCGCGTGGTGCAGTCCCGCCGTCACCTCTGATCGGACGCCCCGCTAGAGGCACTCCGCAAGAAGGGTCGAGCGGTGGGAATGCGCGCCCACCGATGATTCTCGGAAATCGAACGAGTCTGAATGTCGTATTGGCATTCACCCGTTCGTGGAGAAGGTATCCGAACCTTCGACACCGAGGAGAACTTCTGATGGACGCGCACCGCAGCCGCTGGCTGGCTCTCTACGTACTCTGCCTGGGCGATCTGTTGATCGTGCTCGACATGAGCATCGTCAATGTCGCGCTGCCCTCGATCCAGGCCGACCTGGGGTTCTCGCAGACGGCCCTGGCCTGGGTGGTGAACGCCTACCTGCTCACCTTCGGCGGCTTCCTCCTGCTCTCCGGGCGGCTGGGTGACCTGCTCGGCAACAAGCGGGTCTTCCAGGCGGGCGTCGTGTCGTTCACGGCCGCCTCGATCGCCTGTGGGCTCGCCCCCTCGGCGGGCTTCCTCGTCGCGGGTCGCGCGATCCAGGGCCTCGGTGGCGCCGCGGTCTCCGCGGTGGCGCTGGCCCTGATCATGGGCCTGTTCACCGACCCGGGCGAGCGCGCGAAGGCGATGGGTGTCTTCGGCTTCGTGATGTCCGGTGGCGGTGCCGTCGGCGCCCTGATGGGCGGCGTACTCACCGGGCTCCTGAACTGGCACTGGATCTTCCTGGTCAACGTCCCCATCGGCATCACCGTCTGGGTGCTCGCCAAGCGAGTGCTGCCCGCGGACGAGGTCGTGCCGAGCAAGAGCCGTCTCGACGTGCCCGGAGCGGCGCTGGTGACACTGAGCATGATGTTCGCCGTCTACGGCGTCGTCGGCGGCAACGAGGCCGGCTGGACCTCCGCGCGGACGCTCGGCCTGCTGGCCACCGCCGCCACGCTGCTTGCCGTGTTCGTCGTCTGGGAGTCCAGGGCTGCGGCTCCGCTGGTCCCGCTGCGCCTGTTCACCCTGCGCAACGTCTCCGTCTCGCAGGTCGTGGGCGTGCTGTGGGCGGGCGCGATGTTCGCCTGGTTCTTCCTGGCGACGCTGTACATGCAGCAGGTGCTGGGGTACGACGCGCTGGACATCGGCCTGGCCTTCCTGCCGACCAGCCTCGTGATGGCCTACTGCTCGCTGCGGGTCTCCGACCGCCTGGTCATGAAGTTCGGCATCCGGCCGCCCCTCGTGGTCGGCCTGGGGCTCGCCGGGCGTCAGCCTGCTGCTCTTCTCCCGCGCGCCCGTCGGTGGCAGCTTCGTGATCGACGTGCTGCCGGCCCTGATCCTGATGGGCGTCGGCGCGGGCATCGCCTTCAACCCGGTGCTGCTGGCGGCGATGGGTGACGTGGAGCCGCACGAGGCCGGTCTGGCGTCCGGTGTCGTCAACACCAGCTTCATGATGGGCGGTGCGCTCGGCCTGGCCGTGTTCGTCAGCCTGTCGACGTCGCGGACCGAGTCGCTGCTGGCCGACGGGGTGGCTCCGCTCGAGGCTCTGAACGGTGGCTTCCAGATCTCCTTCGCTGCAGCCGCGGCGGCTGCCGTCGCCGCCGCCGTGATCGGCGGGGTGTTCCTGCGGCCCAAGCCCATGCAGATGCCGGACATGGAGCCCGTCGACGAGACGGGCGACGAGACGGACGCGGAGCCGGTTGCGGCCTGACCCTCTGCCTCAGTCCCTCACCGGGTCGTGTGCCCGAGAGCGAGCCACAAGCCGTTCTCAGGCACACGACCCGGTCGTGTCCCCGGTCATGTCCCGTGCCATCAGGCGGTCAGCAGGCCTACTCCCAGACTCACCAGGCTGACCGCCAGCAGAGCGGCGCCCGCAAACACCAGCACGATGAGCCGGTTCGGCTCGGTTCGCCCGGCCCCCATCGAGGAGAAGAAGAAGCCGCCCGGCATCAGCAGCGCCGCCACCGCGACCCCGGCGCGCGACAGCCAGCCCACGAAGCCGGTCTGGGTCGTGGCATCGGCGAACACCTGGCACAGCAGCGCCAGGAGCAGCAGCACCCCCGCGTGGGCGTGCCCGGCGCGGGCGAACTTCTCCTGGAACGGCGTGACCCCGGCCCGACCACGCACGATCTTGAGCAGGTACAGGCCACCCGACTCCACGGTGACCAGTGCCAGCAGGAGGATCCCGGCCAGGATCCGGCCCTCATCGGACAACATGTGCACTCCTTGTTGGATACTCGACTCTCCAATATTGGATATCTAACTATCCAATATGTCAAGATGATTCCCATGTGGATGTCCGAGCTGTCGGAACGCAGCGACGTTCCGGTCGCGACCATCAAGTACTACCTCCGCGAGGGCCTGGTCCCACCTGGGGAATCAACGGCGGCCACTCGCGCCCACTACGACGACGGACACGTCGAACGGCTCCGCCTGATCCGGGCGCTGGTCGACGTCGCCGGCATGAGTCTGGAGCGGGTCCGCCGGGTACTGGCCGCCGTCGACGACGAACGACAGTCCCTGGACGCTGCCATCGGCAGTGCGCACACGGAGCTCTCCCCGGAGCCGGGTACGCCTCCCTCCGCGGAGGCGTCCGCCCGGGTGGCGGCACTGGTCCGCAGTCGGCGCTGGCGGATCGAGCCGGACGGGCGGCACGGCACGGCGCTCGCCGCCGCACTGGACGCGATGCAAGCGGCCGGCCAACCACTCAGCGAACGCAGCCTCGACGTGTACGTCGCCGCCGCCTCCTCGATCGCGCGGGCCGACCTCGAAAGCCTGGGAGGACGAAGCCGCGAGGGCGCGACGACGTACGCCGTGATCGGCACCCTGCTCACCGAGCCGGTCCTGCTCTCCCTGCGGCGGATGGCCCAGGAGAACCTGGCCCGCCGGCGCCTCTCGCGAACCACCCCTAGGGGGTGACTCCCAAGTCCGTGGCCTGCTGCGCGCCGGCCGAGACTTGGGAGACACCCCCTACCGTGACGCCATGAGCACCTTCGTCCTGCGCGACGCCCGCATCGTCGAGCTCGGTCCCGGACCGGGCCACGACGTACCCGTCGACGTCAGGGTCCAGGACGGCCGGGTCGTCGAGGTCGGACTGCACCTTGACCGACCGGCGGGGGTCGACGAGTACGACGCCCAGGGGCGATGGCTGATACCCGGCCTCTGGGACCAGCACGTGCACCTGGGCCAGTGGACGGTCTCCTCACAGCGACTCGACCTGGCGCCCGTACGTTCGCCGGAGGAGGCGACGGCCGCGGTGGCCGCGCGGTTGGTCGAGCTCCCCGACGAACCCGTCATCGGTTGGGGACACCGGCTCTCCCGCTGGGAGCGCGATCCGACAGTCGCCGAGCTCGACGAGATCGCCCCCGAGACGCCGGTCATCCTGATCAGCGGCGACGGTCACCACGCCTGGCTCAACACCACTGCTCTGGTCGCCCTCGCTCTGCCGGTCCGGGACACGGTCGTGGCGGAGCGGGAGTGGTTCGCGGCCTACGCCCGACTGGTCACCCTGGTCGGCAGCGAGCAGACCTCGCCAGCGGCCTACGCACGCTCCCTCGAGGCCGCCGCCGCCCTGGGCGTGACCGGCATCGTCGACTTCGAGTTCAGCGGCGGGGTGACCGACTGGGCCGAGCGCTTCGCCGAGGGCGCGGACACGATGCGGGTCCGGATGGCGACGTACGCCGACGGGCTGGACGAGGTCATCGACGCCGGACTGCGCACCGGCGATGTCCTGCCCGGGTGCACCGAGCTGGCCACGATGGGCCCGCTCAAGGTGATCTCGGACGGCTCGCTGAACACCCGCACCGCCTGGTGCTGCGAGCCGTACGCCGACGGCACCGGGTCGGGCGCCGCGAACCAGACCACCGAGGAGCTCCTCGACCTGCTGAAGCTCGCGACCGGGCACGACATCGAGGTGGCCACCCACGCCATCGGGGACGCCGCTGTTCGCGAAGCGCTCGACGCCTACGCCGCCACCGGCGCCCAGGGCTCGATCGAGCACGCCCAGCTGGTGCGACGCGACGACGTGCGACGGCTGGCCGCGCTCGGCATCCGCGCCAGCGTCCAGCCGGCCCACCTCCTCGACGACCGGGACGCGACCGAGCGGGTCTGGGTGGACCGGGCGAACCGCTGCTTCGCCCTGCGCTGGATGCTCGACGAGGGCGTCACCCTGGCCCTGGGCTCGGACGCACCGGTCTCGCCCCTCGACCCCTGGCTGGCGATGGCGGCTGCCGTCCATCGCAGCGGCGACGAGCGCCCGCCGTGGCATCCCGAGCAAGCGCTGACTCCCCGCGAGGCGCTCGCCGCGTCCGTCGACGGCCAGGGCACGGTCCGGGCCGGGTCCCGTGGCGACCTCGTCCTCCTCGACGCCGACCCCTTGGCCACCGGGCCGACCGACGAGCAGGCCGCCCGGCTGCGGGACCTGCCGGTGTACGCCACCTGGGTCGCGGGCCGCCTGGTGCACGAGGCGGATCTTCGGTAGCAACAGCAGCACCAACGCGGTTTGCCGCCACCACCTTTGGGGCACGTCTGGTGATGGCCGAGATCCGGGTCGGGGTGTCGGGGTGGCGCTACCCCCGGTGGCACGGCGACTTCTACCCCGAGGGCCTCGTCCAGCGCCGCGAGCTGGAGTACGTCGCGTCGCGGATGAACTCGGTCGAGCTGAACGGCTCGTTCTACTCCCTCCAGCGACCGACGACGTACCAGCGGATCGTCGACGCGACCCCCGCGGACTTCGTCGTGGCGGTCAAGGGCGGCCGGTTCATCACCCATCTCAAGCGGCTGGTCAACGTCGAGACCGCGCTGGCCAACTTCTTCGCGTCCGGCGTGCTGGCCCTCGGCGACCAGCTCGGGCCGCTGCTCTGGCAGCTGCCACGAGACCTCGTGTTCGATGGCGACACCCTCGCCGCCTTCTTCGACAAGCTCCCCCGCACCACGGCGGCGGCCGCCGAGCTGGCGGCACGGCACGATGCCAACGTGCCGGAGGAGAGAGCGCTGACCCGCGCGCCGGTCGAGAGCAGGATCCGGCACGCCCTGGAGGTGCGGCACCCGTCCTTCGGCGGTCAGGAGGCGACCGCTCTGCTGGAACGCCATGACGTGGCGCTCGTGGCCTCCGACAGCCCCGGCACCTGGCCCTACCTCGAGGCGACGACGAGTGACTTCGTCTACGTCAGGTTGCACGGCCACACCGAGCTCTACGCCAGCGGCTACTCCTCACCATCACTCGACCGGTGGGCCGAGAAGGCGCTCCGATGGCAGTCCGACGGCCTCGATGTCCACGTGTACTTCGACAACGACAGCCGCGGCCGGGCGCCTCACGACGCCGTGTCGCTGCTGGGTCGACTCGGCGCGCCGTCGGAGCGGGCGATGGTCAGCCCGGCACCGTGACCCGCACGGGCGAACTCGAGCGGATCGGAGTGTCACAGGTCGGGGTCGTTGTCCGTCTCCAGGCGCGCGGTGGCGGAACACGGGGTTGCGCTCCCGGTGGCGGAGGTGACTGACGTGGACGGCGCCCAGGTCATGTTCCCGTTTGCGTTGTCGTCGGTGAACGTGCCGGACCCGTTGGCGAACGTCACTGTGACCACGCTGCGGGTGACGCCGCCGACGGTCGTGGTCGAGTGGGACATCGTCGAGTTGTTGAAGGTCCGCTGAGTCGAGCCGCTCAGGTAGTTCTGCGTGAAGGCAACGGCGCCGAGGTTGACGTTGAAGCTCGCCCAGTCACGTCCACCGACGGGTCCCCCGCTGATGGCCTGGCTGTTGATGGTGACGTTCACCGAGGTGCCGGCGAGGCCGTTCCACCCCGCCTTGATGCTGGCCGGGTCGACCTGCCGGTTGTAGGTGAAGACCAGTTGGTCGGTGTTGGCCGGAGTGCCGGGGTTGTTGCCGTTGACCGCGCGGATGTCGGCCGCGAACAGGGTGTTGGCCACGGTCCGGGTCACCACCGCCGAGGTGGTCGAGAGCCCGACGTTGTCGGTCGCGACCGCCCGGAAGTCGTAGGACCCGTCGTCGAGCGACGTGGTGTCCACGGCGCAGGAGGTCCCGGTGCCACAGCTGGTCCAGGCGCCGGCGGAACCCGTGGCGCGGTACTGGATCTGCACCGAGGCGATGCCGGAGTGGGTGTCGGTCGCGGTAGCGGCGATGTTGACGCTGTCGCTGAGAGTGCCGTTCGGAACGGTCACGGACACTGCGGGAGCGTTGTTGTCCACGATCCGGGTCTGGCTGGTCGAGGTCGTGCTCTTGCCGGCGCCGTCGGTGGCGGTGGCGCGGAACTCGACGTTGCCGGACGCCATCGGCGTGGTGTTGACGACGCACTCGAACGGCGCGTTGGTGTCGGTCGCGCAGGTGTTCCAGGCGCCCGCTCCCTGGCGGTACTGGAGGACGACCTGGGTGATGCCGTTCCCGTCGGCGGCCGTGGCGGACACAGTGACGTTGCCGTGCAGGTAGTTGGCAGGCGGGCTCACGGTGACCGTGGGGTTGTTGTTGTCGACCATCCGGGACTGCAGCGGAGCGCTGGCGGTGGTCCGGCCGGAGGTGTCCGTTGCGACCGCCTGGAACTCATAGGTCGCATCGGCGATCCCGCCGGTCGCAAGGTTGCAGGTGTACGGCGCGCCGTTGTCGGTGCCGCAGCTGCTCCACGAACCGGCTCCGCTCGCCCGGTACTGGAAGGCCACCGACGCGATGCCCATGCTGTCGGCAGCGGTCGCGGAGAGGCCGACGTTGCCGCTCAGCTGGCCGGTGGGCACGGTCAGGGACACGGTGGGGGCCGCGTGGTCGACCCGGCGGGTCTGGGTCGCGGTCGTCGTGGTGTTGCCGGCACCGTCGGTGCCGATCGCCAGGAAGTCGTAGTTGCCCTCCGGCAGCGCGCCGGTGGTGAGCGCGCAGGCGTACGGCGCGTTCTGGTCGACAGCACAGGTGCTCCACGAGCCGGCGGCGGGCCGGTACATGAACGCCACCGACTCCACGCCGCTGCCGGCATCGCTGGCCGTGGCGGTCAGGTCGACGCTCCCCGTCAGCGGTCCAGCCGGGACCGTGAGCGCGGTCGAGGGTGCGGTGTTGTCGACCACGACGTCGGTCTGGACGTCGTAGTAGTTGGTGCCGCTGACGACGGCGTGGGCACGGACGTCGTAGGTGCCGTCGAGGAAGTCGCTGGTGTCGTAGGTGCAGGTCCGGGTCGTCCCGGTCGCCGCACCACAGCCGGGGATGTCCACCCAGCCGAGGAACGTGACGTAGGCCTGCATCCGGATGGAGACCGACGCGGGGGGCGGGTTCACGAACGTGGCCGAGAACGTGACGGTGCCCCGGACGGGCGAGGGAATCGGGTTGAGCACGACGCTCGGCGTGTTCGCGGTCTGGGTCGTGACCACGGCCGAGGTGGCCGAGTTGGTGTGCGCGTCGACAGCGATCGCACGGAGCTCGTAGGAGCCGTCGGCGAGGACCGTGGTGTTCCACGAGCAGGTGTACGGCGTCGCGTTGAGCGTGCAGAGGTTGGTCCAGGAGCCCGACCCGGCCGGGCGACGCTGGATGGTGACGGAGGCGATCGAGGAGTCGGCATCGGAAGCGGTCGCGCTGAGCGCAACCATCCCGGAGACCGGCGTACCGGGGTTGTTCAACGAAACGAGCGGGGGCGTCCAGTCCGGGGCGGAGGACACGCTGACCTCGGTGTCGCTCTGGCTGGTGAACTCCGCGGAGGAGGTCTCTGCAGCGGCCAATCCGAACGCAGCGAGGAGCAGTCCGCCGAGGACGAGCGAGGTCGGCTTCTTCTTCATGGTCAGAGGCTCTCTACGGCAGTGGGCATGGGGGTCGGCGTGCGGGCCGGTGCGGTCTCGTCCGCGTCAGGTCTCCGTATGTAGGGCGCGGAGCAGTTGGCTCAGGCTCATCACGGCAACGGCGACAGCCGGGATGCCGATGGCGATCATCCGCGTCGTCCGGTCCTGGAGGCCGATGAGGATCCAGCCGATGTAGGGGATGTCGTACTCGACGCGGGCCTGGGAGGCCGACTCGAGCTCGAAGGTCCACGGGTCGGCTTCGGGGACGGCGTCGCCCTTGGTGCGGAGCTGGTCGTCCTCGATGGCGACGATGCGGTGGGTGATCAGGTGGTCGATCCCGGTCTCCGACGGCGGTTCGTAGGTGATGACGTCGCCGACCTCGAGGTCGGTGACGGGGACCACCTCGGAGAAGATCATGGAGCCGCGGTCGATGCTGCCGCTCATCGAGGTGCCGGTGATGACGTAGCGCTGCAGGCCGAGGCGGCCGGGATGATGAACAGGAGCGCCCCGAGGACCGCGACGAGGCAGGCCAGGTTGACCAGGACGCGTGCCATCCGGCCCGAGCGTCGAGCCGTGGTGGAGATCTCCACGTCCTGCTCCCTTCATCGTTGGTGGTGTGGTGCTGACTGGGTGCGCGGGTGACCCGTCCGGCTTCCCCCAGAAGCCGGACGGGTCTGCCCCCACGCCCCGTCGGTGCGCCGGTCAGCCGACCCGGCGACCGACGGTCAGTTCGATCAGGGAGTCCAGACGGCGCCGGACTCGTCGCCGCTGGTCGAGGTGGTGACGAACTGCAGGTGGACGCCGGCGTTCTTGTTCTGGTTGGCGTTGGTGGCGTTCGCGTCCATCTCGACGGTGAACTCGACGGTGATCGAGTCGGCCGTCGGGGTGTCCGCGTCCAGCGAGCCGAGGTTCAGGGTGCTGGTCAGGTCGGCGAAGTCACCGCTGTAGACCTGCAGCGCCGTCGGCCTCCACGGTCAGGGTGACCGCGCCGGCCACGAAGCCGTCGGTGTTGCCGCTCGGGACCGCAGTCAGGTCGGAGTCGAGGGTGCCGGTGTCGGTGATCGTCAGCGAGCCGGTCTCGGAAGCGCCGGGCTTGAGGTTGGTGACCGCCAGGGTCGCGTTGTCCTCGCTGTTGACGTGGGCCAGGTCGCCGGAGCTGGCGGTGATCGAGGAGTTGCTGGTCGAGGTCCAGTCGGCGCCGGAGCCGATGGCCACCGCGCCAGCGGCGAGCAGCGTGGCCAGAGGTACGAGCACCTTGCGGCTGGTCGTGGTTGCCATTCGTCTTCTCCCTATGTGGTCCGAGCCGTTCGCTCGGGTCTGGTTGAAAGCTGATAGGAAGAAGTTATGTAGCCCTGGTCCACGGACTTGCCACGTGTGGTCCACGGGACATCCAATCCTCGGTAACAGCGGAAATGATCCGTTGTTACTAATGCGTGCCGCGAATTTCGTTGCCGATCGGGCGTCGTCCGATTGAATCGATTGCAGGGACGCCGGATCGCCTCACGACGCGCTGTCACTACCGGGTCGACCCGGTGCCCGCTCGGCGAGGGCGATGGTCAGCTCGAGCACCGTGGCCGGATCGTCGAGCCGGTCGCCGTACAGCTCGCGGAGCTGACCCATGCGGTAGCGCACGGTCTGCGGGTGCACGAACAGCTCGGCGGCGATGTCCTCGCGCCGGCCGTGGTGCAGCAGCCACGACCGCAGGGTGGCGGCGAGCTTCTCGGCCGTCGCCGGTCGGAGCTCGGCCAGGGGAGCCAGCGCGCGTTCTCGGAGGTCCGCGACTGCCTCGGGGTCCGCGGCGAGGACGAGTTCGGCCAGGTGCTCCTCGGTGTCGAGCGTCAGCCCGAGGTCGAGCGCCCGGAGCGCCCGGTCGACCGAGGCGCGCACCGACTGCCAAGGCCGGGCCGGGCCGGCGATCGCGCCGCGGTCTCGCAAGGTCCGAAGCAACGCCGACCGGCGACGGCCGTCGACGTCGGGGACCAGCAACAGCACGCTTTCCTCCAGCTCGGGCAGGTCCTCCGCGGACTGCAGGGTGCCTGCCGTGAGGACGCCGAGCACGGGCCGGACGTGTGCCTCGGGGACGACGACAGCGGTCAGCGTCTCCGGCGGCTCCCAGCCGGCGCGCTCCGCGGCAGCCAGCACGGTCTCGGGTGACGAGCCCTGGAGGAGGTGGTGGGCCAGGCGCTCCAGCAGTCGCTGCCGCACCCGGCCGGTGGTGGCCAGCTCGTCGTTGTGCCCGGCCACACTGGCCGCGGACAGCTCGTCGATGTAGGCGAACACCAGCTCCGCGAAGCTGGCCAGGGTCTCCGGGTCGACCCCGTTCGCCACGGCGGTCGCCGACATCTCCCGCCACGAGACCCGGGCCCCGATCCGGTACGCCGCCAGCAGGGCGTCGACGGAGCGGCCGCTGCGCGCCTCGCCCCGTCCCAGCTGGTAGGCGCCCTCGACGGCGGGCGCGGCCGGGGTCCGGGGGTCGGCGCCCCGGCTCCGGGAGGCCAGCGAGATGAACCCACCGAGCGCCAGCTGCACGGCCGTGCGGATGTTCTCGCCCATCGGTCCAGCCAGCGCGCCGGCGTAGCTGGGCACCTCGTCGATGATCGCCCGGACCGTCTGTTCGGCCACCTGCGGGAGCCGCGATCGCATCTCCTCGATCGTCTCCGCGGTCAGGTGCAGGCTGTGCGCCGCCGTCTGGCGTGCATTTCGAGACGCCATCTTGTGCTCTCCGAACAAATGTGACGTGGGTCTTCACGCGGTCTGGTCAGGACTTTACTCGCTCCGACGGACAATATGGAGTCATGAGCATCGCCTTACCCGCGCGGAGCACTCCGCTCGGCGTTCCGCGCACCCTGCGCGACACCGCACGGCGCGTCGCCGAGGCGGCGCTGACGCCCGCTCGTGCCGGCCGACGTCCTCGACATGGTCAATCCCTTGCGCGCGGGCGCGGACCTGCGCGGCCGCATCGTTTCGGTCCACCCAGAGACGGCAGACGCGGCGACGATCGTCATCCGGCCGGGCAAGGACTGGGACGGCCACATCCCCGGCCAGTACGTCCGGATCGGGATCGACGTCGATGGCGTTCGCCAGTGGCGGGCCTACTCCCTGACCCACGGCCCTCGCGCCGACAAGCTGATCTCGATCACGGTCAAGGCAGTGCCGCACGGCCTGGTCAGCAACCACCTCGTCCACGACGCTCGCCCCGGAACGCTGGTCCACCTCGAGCAGGCGGCCGGTGAGTTCGTGCTTCCCGCCCAACCCCGCAAGCTGCTCTTCGTGACCGCGGGCTCCGGCATCACCCCGGTCATCGGCATGCTTCGCAACCTCTACCCCTCCACCGACGAGGGCGTGCTCCACCTGTCGCGCAGCGCCACCTACGACATCGTCGTGGTCCACGTCGCCCCCAGCGAGCCGGACTCGATCTTCACCGCCGACCTGAAGGCCCTGCACAAGGCAGAGGCCATCTCCCTGATTGCGCGGTACGACGACATCGACGGCGTCCTCGACGTGCGGGACCTGGCCGAACTGGTTCCCGATCTCGGGGAACGGGTGACGTTCGCCTGCGGCCCGGCCGGGCTCCTCGACGCGCTCCAGGACCATCACGACGCGGCCGGTCTCGCGCTCTTCACCGAGCAGTTCCGCACCGCCAGGATCGTCGCCGGCGAGGGAGGCACGGTCAGCTTCGCGCAGACCGGCGCCGTCGTGCCGGCCGACGGCTCCACCCCGATCCTCGACGCCGCCGAGGACGCCGGCGTCCTGATGCCGAGCGGGTGCCGCATGGGCATCTGCTACGGCTGTGTCCTCCCCCTGCGCGAAGGGGCCGTGCGCGACCTGCGCAACGGCGAGCTCACCACCGCCGCCGCGGGCGACCGCATCCTGATCCAGACCTGCATCAACGCCGCCGCCGGCGACTGCGACATCGACCACTGATCCCGACCGACGGTTGAGGCGTGAGGCCCGCCAGGGCCGAACCGCGAAACCCCGGAAGAAAGGCCACCAACCATGACTGCCATCCAGAAGAAGCCCGAGAACCCGATCGCCCACCTCACGCCTGAGGACATCGAGCAGATCGGCCGGGAGCTCGAAGCCATCCGCCAGGAGGTCATCGACTCCCGCGGCGCGGACGACGCGGCGTACATCCGCAAGGTGATCGACGTCCAGCGCAAGCTGGAGGTCGGGTCGCGCGCGGTGCTGCTGTTCAGCCTGTTCCCGCCGGCCTGGCTGGCGGGGACGGCCGGGCTGAGCGTCGCCAAGATCCTCGACAACATGGAGATCGGGCACAACATCCTGCACGGCCAGTGGGACTGGATGCGCGACCCGAAGATCCACTCCACCACCTGGGAATGGGACCACGCGACCCCCGCCGAGCAGTGGAAGCACAGCCACAACGAGCTGCACCACAACTACACGAACGTGATCGGCAAGGACAACGACCTCGGCTACGGCATCATGCGCGTCGACGAGGACCAGCCGTGGCACCCGTTCTTCCTGGCCCAGCCGTTCTGGAACTTCCTGAACATGGTCTTCTTCGAGTGGGGCATCGCGGCCTACGACATGGAGCTCGGTGCCTCGATGAAGAAGGGCACGACCAAGGATCCGGAGTTCAAGGCCCGCCTCAAGGCGGTGCTCGCCAAGGTCCGCAAGCAGATGGCCAAGGACTACCTGGTCCACCCGGCCCTGTCCGGCCCGTCGTTCTTCCACACGATGGCTGCCAACTTCGTCGCCAACACCGTCCGCAACGTCTGGGCGCACTCGATCATCATCTGCGGTCACTTCCCCGAGGGCGTCGAGACCTTCGAGAAGCGCTCGATCGACGGCGAGACCCGCGGTGAGTGGTACGTGCGGCAGATGCTCGGCTCGGCGAACATCTCCGGCTCGAAGGCGATGCACATCATGAGCGGCAACCTGAGCCACCAGATCGAGCACCACATCTTCCCTGACCTGCCCAGCAACAGGTACGCCGAGATCGCACCGAAGGTGCGCGACGTCTTCGAGCGGTTCGGGCTGAACTACCACACCGCCCCGTTCCCGAAGCAGGTCGCCAGCGCCTGGCACAAGGTGCTCCGGCTGTCGCTGCCCAACGGCTGGCTCGCCGCCACGACGCCGAAGAACGCGCCGAAGCAGCTGGCGAAGCTCTACAAGATGACCACCGGGGGACCCCGTGTCCGCCGTGCGCTCCAGCGCGCGGCCTGACCGGGCGGACGTCATGCGGAGCGAGCCGCCTAGGGCTCCCTCCGCATGACGTCCTGGGGGCGTTGGCCAGCCGTACGCTGCCCCCATGTCACTCTCCGACTTCCCTCGCTACCCACTGACCTTCGGGCCGAGCCCGGTGCACCGGCTCGACCGCCTGACCGCCCATCTGGGCGGACCGCAGATCTGGGCCAAGCGTGAGGACTGCAACGCCGGCATCGCGTACGGCGGCAACAAGGTCCGCAAGCTGGAGTACCTCGTCCCCGATGCCCTCGCTCAGGGGGCCGACACTCTGGTGAGCATCGGCGGCTACCAGTCCAACCACACCCGTCAGGTGGCCGCGACCGCAGCCAAGCTGGGGCTCCGGTGCGTGCTCGTGCAGGAGAACTGGGTCGACTGGCCGGACGCCGTCAACGACCGGGTCGGCAACATCCTGCTCAGCCGGATCATGGGGGCCGAGGTGCGGCTCGACCCGTCCGGCTTCGGGATCGGTTTCAAGGACTCGTGGCGCCAGGCGATCGACGACGTCGAGCGCCGGGGCGGCACGCCGTACGCCATCCCGGCCGGTGCCTCCGACCACCGGCTGGGTGGGCTGGGCTTCGCGCACTGGGCGGAGGAGGTCGCGCAGCAGGAGCGTGAGCTCGGAGTCTTCTTCGACACAGTGGTTGTGTGCGCGGTGACCGGATCGACTCAGGCCGGGATGATCGCCGGCTTCGCGGGGCAGGACCGGCCGCGACGGGTGATCGGCATCGACGCCAGCGCGAAGCTCGAGGCGACGCGGGAGCAGGTCGAGCGGATCGCCCGCGCCACTGCTGACCTCATCGGCCTGGGCCGCGACCTGCGCGACGACGAGGTCACGGTGCTCGAGGGCTGGGCCGGGGAGCGGTACGGCGTGCCGGTGCAGTCCACGCTCGACGCGATCAGGATGACCGGCCAGCTCGAGGGGATGATCATCGACCCCGTCTACGAGGGGAAGTCGATGGCCGGCCTGCTCGACCTGGTCCGGGACGGAGAGATCGGCGCGGACAGCACGGTGCTCTACGCACACCTGGGTGGCCAACCCGCCCTGAACGCCTACAGCGCCTTGTTCACCCACACCGTGCCGGTAGCTCTCTGACCGGCGCGCTGCCTGAAGAGTCGGAGGATCCGGTAGTCCCTGCCGTTCGGGTGGGAATTGCCCAACCCCGAACGTCAGGGACTATCCGTTCAGCTCCCCAGGACCGGCTTGTTGCTCCGGATCACGCCGGCCGGGTCGCGACGCAGCTTGAGGTCGCGCAGGCGGTCGAGCGTCGTCGGGTCGTAGCCCGTGGCGTCGTCCTGCTGCTCACCGATGAAGTTCGGCATCCGTCGGCCGCTGGCCACATGACCGACGGCGGCGTCGACGGCCGCGAATCCGTGCGGGATCGCCTCGGCGAGCTCGGGGACGGCGGGGATGCCGAGCGCGAACAGCTGGAACGGCTCGAAGACCGGCGCCACGGCGCCTGCCCCCTCGGGCTGCTCGGCGAAGGCACCGCCCAGACCGCGGCTTCTGACGCCGAGCAGGTCAGGCGACGTGGCGGAAAGCCACGTTCTCGCGACGTTCGAAGCGGCCACGGGTGAGCAGCCACATCACCTTGTGCATTCCGCCGCCCGGCTGGGCGAACAGGTGCTGGCGCACGGCCGCCGGGACGCCGTACGCCGCCCACGGGACCAGGGCGAGGATCTCGCCGAAGGAGACGTCCTTCTTGAACGCCTCCTCCTCGAGCCGCTCCCACTCCTCGCCGGCCATCACCTGCTGGATGATCGCGATCGCCTCGGTCTCCTCGTGCCGCAGGTGCTCGCCGAGGCGCTCCCGGCCTGCCACGAGCCGGACCGCCAGCGCGCAGCGGGCGTCCTCGTCGGCGTGGCCGGCGAGCCGTTCGAACCCTTCGGAGCAGGCCGTCAGGATCGGGTCGATCTCGCTGTGCTCGGCCTCCATGGCCTCGAGGACCTCACGACCGGCATCGTCGGTGCGGTCCAGCAGCAGCGGCCAGAGCGCGGCGTCCTCGCCGGAGTGGTGGTGGTGCAGGGCGTTCGAGAAGAGCGTCCACCGCTCGGCCAGCGCCCGCCACGCCCGCGGTCGGCGGCCGGGGTGGCCTGGGCCGCCGCGGCGACGCCGTGAGGTCGCGCCGGAACGCGTGGTGCATCACGTACATCATCGTCATGTCGACCGGGCCCGGGGTGGGCGGCGGTCTGACCGGGGAGGCGGATCTGGGCCGGCCAGCTGCGGGTCGATCTCGGTGCGGGTCATGACGGTTCCTCTCGAGTGGGTGCCGACGGGCTGGCGCTCGTCGGTGTTCGTGGTGGTGGGGTTGGCTGTCGCGCCGGCCAGCAGGTCGAGGTCGGCGTCGGCGATCTCGACGCGGACGCCGGGCAGGCGACCGGTCCAGCCAGGCCGGCAGCCACCAGTTCCAGCGGCCCAGCAGCGACATGGTCGCCGGCACCAGCACCATCCGGACCACGGTGGCGTCGAGCAGGATCGCGGCGGCCATGCCGACGCCGAGCATCTTGACGGACGGACGTCGACCTCGGTCGCGAAGCCGAGGAAGACGGCGACCATGATCGCGGCGGCGCTGGAGATCACCCGGCCGGTGGCGGCCAGCCCGCGGACCACGCTGCCGCGCGGGTCGCCGGTGGCCAGTAGTCCTCGCGGATCCGGGACAGCAGGAACACCTCGTAGTCCATCGACAGGCCGAACAGGATGGTGAACATCAGGATCGGCACCCAGCTCGGAGACCGGCACCGCGTGGTCGAGGCCGAGCAGGTCGGCGCCCCAACCCCACTGGAAGACAACGATGATCACGCCGTACGCCGCGCCGATCGATCAGCAGGTTCATCACCGCCGCCTTGAGCGGGATCACCACGGAGCGGAACACCATCGCCAGCAGCAGGATGGACACGCCGACCACGAAGCGCGATCACCAGCCACAGCCGCTCGGCGAGCAGGTCGGAGATGTCGGCGAACATCGGCGTCGTCACCGGTGACCTCGACGCCGTCCGGCAGCCGCGGCGCGGACGTCCTCGACCAGGTCGGGGGTGCGCTCGTCGGTGGGACCGTACGCCGGCACGGCGGTGAACACCGACAGGGCGCCGTCCGGCGACTCGACGGCCGGAGTGACGGCCACGATGTCGTCGCGGGCGTCGAGCCCGGACGCGAGCGCCTCCGCGGCACTCGGCGACACCTGCTCGCGGTCGACCACCATGGTCAGGGCACCGTTGAAGCCGTGGGCCGTACTCGTCGGCCACCAGGTCGTAGGCCTGGCGGGTGGTCGAGGTCGCTCGACTGGCTGCTCGGGTCCTGCGGCCAGGTGCGCATGTCGAGCACCGGCAGCGCGAGCAGCGATCATCACCAGCGCGGCGCCGATCGCCCACGGGAGCGGCGTGCGGCCGACCCGCTTCGCCCAGCGTGCGGTCAGCGGCTCCTTGATCGTGTGCGGGCGTCGGGGCTTGCGCTCCTTGCGGGGCACCAGGCGGTGGCCGACAAAGCGGGCGAGCGCCGGCACGAGCGTGATCGCGGCGGCCATCACGGCCAGGACGGCGATCGCGGTGGCGAAGCCGAAGGAGCCGTAGACCTGGAGGCCGGAGAGGCGAAGGCCCATGAGCGACACCAGGACGGTCGCGGCGGCGAACACCACGGACCGGCCAGCGGTGGCCACGGCGCGCCCGGCGGCGTCGGCCACGGGGTAGCCCTCGCGGAGGTACTCCACGTGCCGGGTGACGATCAGCAGCGCGTAGTCGATGCCGACGCCCAGGCCGACCATGCTCGCGACCACGGGGGCGTCTGTGCTGACATCCATCGTGGCGGCGAGCAGCAGGATCGCGCTGCTGGAGACGCCGAGGCCGGTCAGGGCGACGGCGATCGGCAGCCCGGCCCCGACGACGGAGCCGAAGGCCAGGACCAGGATCAGGAGCGCGGCGGCTACGCCGATCAGCTCGCCGTACCCCTCCATGGGCGCGGCGGCACTGCCGGGCACCTCGCCACCGAGCTCGACCTGGAGGCCGGACTCGCGGGTGGGCTCGACGGCGGACTCCAGGGGCTCCATGTTGCCCATGAGGTCGGGGTCGGTGACCGGTGCGTCGTACGAGACGTCGAGGATCGCGGTGTCGCCGTCCTCGGAAAGGCGCGCGTCGCCGACCGCCAGCACGTGAGGCATGGCGAGCAGCCGGTCGGTGAGGGTGTTGAGGTCGGCCGTGGTCGGCGTACCGCCGTCGTTGTCGTGTACGACAACCTGGGCGCTGGCGAAGCCGGAGGAGGGTTGGTGCTCACGCAGCTGATCGACACCGACCTGGGCGCGAGCCCCCGGGACGTCGTAGTCGTCCTGCGGCTCACCGCCGACGGTGGCGCCGAGCCCGATCACGGCGATCGCTACGAGCACCCAGGCGAAGATCGTCCGCCAGGGGTGGGCCGCGGAGCCGTGTCCGAGCCGGTAGAGGAAGCGAGACATGGTGGTTGGTTCCTTTGAACGTCGTTGGTCGAGACGCTCATAGAGTGGATCCACCCTCTTGGGGCCCACTTGTCACGGACTTGAGGTGTAGTCCCAGGCTCGGCAGTGCGGTGCCGTGACTGAGTCAAAACGCGGCCGAAAGACGGGGGCAGCCGCGCGGATTCCGGCATGGGAGTGCGTTTCCGACCAGAGAGAAGACGTGGACAGAGGCTGCCGCGACGCACTGTGGATGAACGGGGTTCTGTCGCTGCTTATTTTCGCCCAGTCACGATGAGAGCGGTTAGCTCGAGCGGGTAGTGGCCGTCCGTCTCGAGAGCATCCATCTCCCCGAAGCACGCGTCGCGGTAGGCGACCACGGCCTCCGGCTCCAACTGTTCCAATAGTCCGCGGACGCTGAATGACCAATGCCAGTCCCACCACTGTTGCTTTGACGCGAAACGGATCTCGGTCGCCTCCTGATGCAGCTGAAGGTCGGCGAAGCCGGCCGCGTGAAGGAGTTCCGCGACATCGTCGGCACGGTCGAAGGGCTCCTGAAGGGCTCTCTGCCGCGGGGAGCCGGCGGATGTGAGGAGGCCGTCCTCAAAGCTCCAGCGCTCGTCCTCCCTACCCCAGGTCGATACGGCGACGATGCCGCCCGGCCGGAGCACGCGCTGGAACTCGGCCGCCGCACGCGCCGGGTCGGGAAGAAAGAACAACGCGAAGGCAGCGGTGAGTGCGTCGAACCGGGCATCGGGAAACTCCAGATCCTCGGCGTCCATGACCCGCAGGTCCACGTCGGTGACTCCCGCGGCACGGAGGTCGGCCGCCGCGTGTTCGATCATGGTCGGCGAAACGTCGATGCCCGTGAGGCGGTCGATGCCTCGCTCCAGGGCCGCGAGCATCACTGCCCCTCGACCGCATGCGACGTCCAACAGGCTGGCATCGCCAGCGAAGGCAGCCAGGTCGACAAGCCGCTTGGCGAAGTGCGTGTGGTACGCATCGCCGATGCGGTCGTAGGTCGGCGCCGCCCGATCGAACACGCCCGCCAACCATGCCTTGTGGCTGTCCACGCAGCCAGCGTAGTTTCGCGGATCCCCGTCGCGGTCCAAATCGTCAAGAGCGAGCCGCTTAACCGCACCGCACGCTGCCTGCGGCATGCGGTCCCGGGAGTGCCGTGCCTCTGTCGGTTTTTCACGGCCAGCCAACTGCCCGTGGCGGCTAGGCTCGTGAACGTGGGAACCGCTTCCTCCATCGGTGTCGCGGCCTGCATCGGCGGCCTGGCGGGAGCGTCGCTGGCCGCACATCGGGGCGGCCGGGCCGCGGCTCGCGCCGCGCTGGTCGGCGCGGTCGGTCTGGCCACGTCGGAGGCGGTGGCCCGGGCCCGCCAGGAGCCGGGCGAGATCCCGGCGCTGTGGCAGCGGATCGCGGTGAGTACGGCATTGGCCGCACCCCTCGGGTGGGCGTCGGAGAAGGTGACCGGCGCACCTCCGCGGGCGGTCGGTGCAGTCACGGGTGCGCTGGTCGGGGCGATGGGGTTGCGACCGCAGAAGGTGGCGATGGGGCCGGTCGTCGGTCTCGCCGTCGGTCATGCATTCTCTCGCGGGCAGGCCCCGGCGGCTCTCGTGGCCAGCAGCACAGTCCTGACCTACCGCAGTCTGTCCGCCCTGCTCTTCAGGGACGCACAGGTCAGCCTGCTTGCTGACCGGGTCAGCGCCGCCGATCTGCCGTTCGTGGTACCCCGGCCGGCACGGTCGAGGTACGTCGGCACCAGCTACGTCCGGGATCTCGCCCAGGAGCTCGGAGCCCAGTACACCGCCGACGCCCAGGACACCGGGATCGTGGCCTCCCTCGACGCGCTGGCCGGACCCGAGCTGGACCCGGCGCGGGTCCATCCGCTCGTGCGCGAGTTCTACGAGCACACCACGCGGTTCGCCCTCGACATCGTCCCGCACTGGAGGCTCTGGACCAGGCCCGGCTACCTCCTCTACCGCACCCTGGTCGCGCGTCCCCTCGGACAGGCCAGTCTCCCGATGAATCAGCGCGAGGCCCAGCGCGGGATCCGCAGCCGCATCGACACCATCTCCGGGGTCGACGGCGCGGTGTCGGTGCGCGGCTGGATCAGGTCGTTCGCCGACGACGACGAGCCGATCATGGTCGGCATCTACACCACCTACACCCACCAGGGCCGCGGCTACGTCAGCGTCGGGTTCCCCGTACCGGAGGGCAGCTTCACCGCCACCCTCCTTCCCAGGTCACGCCCGGACGCGGGACTGACCCTGACCAGCCGGGTCGACGACAGCCATGCCGGGCACTACCTCACGTACGTCGACACCGCGGCAGACGAGCTGACGGCCCTGGCCGTGCACGGGTTCGAGGAGCAGCTCGACGTCTTCGTCGAGAACGGCGCGATGCGCGCGGAGCACGCGTTCTGGGTGTTCGGCTTCCCGTTCCTGACCCTGCAGTACCGCATCGCACGCAAGCCCACCAACTGATTCTGCGGTGGCCCCCGGTTAGCTGCTGCCTATTGCGCCGGTCGGTGGGCGCCGACAGCATGGAAAGAAGTGTCCTGTCGTCGTCGGGCTCAGGTGTTCGCTGAGCCGGGAGAGATCCATGAGCATGCCTTCGGCTCCACCCGTCTATCCCGCACGCCTCGAGGTCGACTACTCCGACCAGCACAACCGGGTGACGACCCTGTTCCGCGCAGTGCTGATCATTCCGATCGCGATCATCTACGAGGTGCTCACGGCAGGCATGACGCGGACGGTGTATGACCAGATCCGGTGAAGTGGTCAGCACCACGAGCGGCGGGATCGCCGCGGGCTTGTTCTTCGCGACGTTGCTGATGATCCTGTTCCGGCAGCGCTATCCGCGCTGGTGGTTCGACTTCGCCCTCGAGCTCGCTCGGTTCGGCGCCCGGGTCGGCGCCTACTTCGTGCTGCTCACCGACCAGTACCCCTCGACGGTCGAGGAGCAGCAGCGTCCACCTCGAGATCGACTATCCCGACGTCGAACGCGACCTCAATCGCTGGCTGCCGCTGGTGAAGTGGCTGCTCGCGATCCCGCACTTCCTGGTGTTGCTCGTCCTGTCGGTGGGCGCCTTCTTCGCGGTGGTGTTCGCCTGGTTCGCGATCCTGTTCACCGGACGCTACCCGCGGGGGCTGTTCGACTTCGTGGTCGGCGTCGGCCGCTGGTGGCTGCGTGTCGAGGCATACGCGTTCCTTCTCGTCACCGATCGTTATCCCCCGTTCTCTCTCGCCAGTGAGTCTCCCGGGAGACTGTCTTCCTAGTCGCGATCCGCCCTGTGCTCGCAAGCGTTGAGACAGCTAAGGGCACGCCCGGAGGATGAAGTGAGGCAAGGGTCGTTCGCGGCGAATGACGCAGCTCTGACGGCGGGTGGAGAGCGGTGGCTGTGGTCGCTTCCGGCGGACATTCGGACGGACGTCAGCGCGGTGTCACCGCTGCGGCCATGAGCCGATCCGCATGAGCAATCAGATCCGGGCGGTCGGTCGCGAGGTTGGTCTCCTCGCGCCAGTCGCGCCTGACGTCGTACAGCTCGAGCGGCGCACCGTTGAACCGGATCGCCTTCCACTGCCCCCAACGGACCGCCTGGTCATTGCGCTTGTCGTTGTTGAACTCCCAGTAGAAGGTGTCCCGCTCGCGGTGCCGACGCCCCTCGAGCAGCGGCACGATCGAGATGCCGTCGACGTCGCGGGGCACGCGCGCATCGGTGAGGTCGGCGATCGTCGGAAGCAGGTCCCATACCGCTACCGGATCGTTGACCACACGTCCGCGAGACCCCTGGCCGCCGCGATCTCGCTCGGGCAACCGCACGATCAGAGGGACCCGGATCCCGCCCTCGTACATCGATCCCTTCCTGCCGCGGAACGGTCCGTTGCCGTTGAAGAACTCGTCGTCGTGCGGAAGTGTGCTGCCGACGTGCGCGTAGCCGATGCCCTCGGGGTGCGGTCCGTTGTCGCTGAGGAAGATGATCGCGGTGTCGTCGGCGATGCCGAGCCTGTCCAGGCGGGCCAGCACGCGTCCGATCTGACCGTCGGTCCAGGTGATCTGCGCAGCGTGGTTGCGTTCGCCCTCTGGCCAGTCCTCGTCGGAGTACGGCGCGTCGTCGGGGATTTCGTTGGGCGCGTGGGGTGTGTTGTAGGCGAGGTACAGGAAGAACGGGTCGCGTCGATGGCGCTCGATGAACTCCAGCGCTTCCTCGGTGATCAGCTCCGGTGCGTACGTGACGTCGGCGCCGTCGTTCTCCGGGAACTCGACGCGCTCGTGGTTGCGCCACAGGTGCGTCGGCCAGTAGTCGTGGGCGTTGCCGTGCGTGGCGTAGCCGAAGTAGTGGTCGAAACCTTGCTGATTCGGGTGGCTCGGGCTGTCGGCGGCGTCCGGTCCGAACCCCCACTTGCCGATCACCCCGGTCGCGTACCCGCGCGACTTCACCACCTCGGCCACGGTCACGTCATCGGGTGCGAATCCGGCCGGTGCGTCGAGGTTGGACCGGATCGTCGCGTGACCCATGTGCTGGCCGGTCAGCAGCGATCCCCGCGTCGGCGCGCAGACGCTGTTGACGTACGCCTGAGTGAAGCGCACACCCTGCGAAGCGAGTCCGTCGATCACCGGAGTCTGGATGACCTGCTGGCCATAGCAGCCGAGCTCACCCCATCCCAGGTCGTCGAGCAGGATGACGATCACATTCGGCTTCCGGCGCCCGCGATGGCGGCCGGGCGGTGCCGGGTGCCCGCTCTCCGCGGCGGCACCCGCGGAAGCGAGGGGCAAGGCGCCTCCGACTGCGGCGGCGCTCAGGCCACCAAAGACACGACGACGGGTCACACCGGAACGCGGGGGCAGGGTCGGCACGGGGGGCTCCTCTGGGTCGCGGTACACGAAAGCGCACTTACCCTAGTGGATTAGATGACTATCCACGACGACGCCCCTGCCGCGCGGATCGCGGGATGATCGTGCACCTGGAGGTCACCGGCCCACTCCTGGGCATCCTCGACCGATGAGTTCGCCGCCCAGCGGGAGTCGAACCAGAGCCAACGTCAAGGAGGAAGCAATGCGGAACGCGGCCATGCAGCAGCTGGACGTCCTGGTTGGGTCGTGGCAGACGACGATGCGGAACGCGTGGTTCCTGGAGCCAGCAGACCGGGAGGTGCCAGGCTCGGCGACGGTCGAGTGGCTCGGCGACGCGTTTGTGGTCTTCCGCTGGACGATGGCGGGCGATGTCGGAAAGGCCACGAGTGAGATGGTCCTGGTCCTCGGTCGCAGCGACGCGAACGACGCCTACACGGCCCTCTACCACGACGAACGAGGAGTCTGCCGGGTCTACGCCATGACCTTCGACGGCTCGCACTGGAATCTGACTCGCGAGGACCCCGACATGTTCCAGCGGTTCATCGCTGACATCGGGCCAGACCGGATCGCGGGTCGCTGGGAAGCGTCGGAGGATCACGGATCCACCTGGCGCAAGGACTTCGACCTCGTCTTCGACCGGGCGTAGCTGCGCTGGGGTACGTCCCGCATCCATGAGCGCCAGGCGAGAGCCCTCGTTCAGGCTGGGATGCCGTACGGGTCGCTGTCCGCGCCGGAGATCGGCACGATCTCCCGCCCGAGGGGCACCAATGACAGCGGGATCATCTTCCAGCACGCGATGCCGAAGGGGATCCCGATGATGGTGATCATCAACAGCACGCCGGTGAGCAGGTGCAACAGGGCCAGCTCCCAACCGAAGAAGATGATCCATACGACGTTGCCTATCACTGACCAGATGCCGGCGTTGCGTCGCCAGTTCGTCGTTCGGCCGAACGGCCAGATGACGAAGCTCGCAAGCCGGAAGGAAGCAATGCCGAAGGGGATCGTCACGATGAGCACGAACGCGAGCAAGCCGGCCAGGACGTATCCGATAGCGAGCCAGAATCCAGCCAGCACCAGCCACAGGATGTTTCCTATTGTCCTCATGGGACCCACCCCAGCAGATCGAGGACTTCTGTCAAAGCCGCGCTCGGCCGTTCGTCGCGGGCCCGGGGCTGAGCTGGTCCTCAACAGCCCATGTCATACGTCCTCCGCTTCATGTCCGAGACCGAGCCACGTGGCGCGGACGCATCCGTACGGGTCCGTTCCCGTGCTGCCCCTTCGTGGCTGCTCGGACCCGCCCGCGTGGCAACTAGGGTGCACATCGTGACCTCGCGTCGACGCATCCCCGAGCCCCCGGAGGGCATCGACTCGGCCAACCGCCGCACGGTCGACTCCTACGAACGGATCGCCCGGGAGTACGCGGATGACACCGCTCCTGACTCGTCTGACCCGGCAGAGTTCAGCGGGGAGGGCCTGCGTCGCCTGGTCGACGCCGTGCCGGCCGGCGGTACTGCGCTCGAGCTGGGCTCGGGACCGGGTTGGGACGCCGACTTCGTCGAGTCGCAGGGTGTCGCGGTGCGGCGGACCGACGTCGCGGCCGCCTTCATCGACTTCCAGACCGAACGCGGCAAGCACGTCGAGAAGCTCGACGTCACCAGCGACGAACTCGGCGGGCCGTACGACGCGGTGATGGCCCTGGCGGTGCTGCAACACGTCGACCGGGCCCAGATCCCGGCACTACTGCGCAGAGTTGCCGCGGCGCTGCGGCCCGGTGGGGTCTTCCTGGTCGCGATCCTCGAGGGCGCCGGTGAGCGCTGGGAGGTCGGCGAGTCGGGCAACCCCTACTTCACCGTGCTCTGGGACGAGGCCGCCTTCCGCACCTTGCTCGGGGACGCCGGGCTCGAAGTCGAGTGGAGCTTCCCTGACGAAGACCCCGCGGAGAGCCACTGGCTGATGCTCCTGGCGAGGAAGGTGTCCTGAGGACTCCTCAGCGCATTCGGGGAACCTCGATTCGGTAGGTCGCGCGAAGGCCGATCTCGGCTACCTGTTCCTGCCGCGGGCGTGGGGATACGGGTACGCCGCCGAGGCAACCGAACCCGACGACAGCTCCACCGTGCACGGGGCATACCGGACAGGCCGCCGAGTGGCTCGCCAGGTCGAAGCACAGATCGGATGATGCCCGTAAACCCAGTGGCTCGTCGGCCGAAACCCCTCGACGACGTGCGCAGGCCAGGAGCAGAGCGCGTATCGCCGTCCGGCAGCTGAGGGGCTCGAGGACGACCCTCCTGCCCTGTCCAGAAGCCGTGAGCAGCACTACGCTCACCACCAGCGCTACTCATGGGGACAACCGATCCATCTCTCTCTCTGGAGGAGTCATGCGCATCGATCGTCGCCGTACTCGAATTGCTGCTGTCAGCGCCGTGGCTCTTGCCGCCACCGTCGCGCTGTTCGGGGCCCAGCCTGCCCCGGCGGCACCCCCGGCTCCACGCGACGAGGTGTTCGCCAAGAAGCTGGTCAAGCAGGTGACCGGGGCGAACGTCCAGAAGCACATGGTCGCCCTGCAGGCCATCGCCGACGCCAACGGCGGCAACCGGGCGGCCGGGACGCCGGGCTACGACCGCCTCGCGGAGTACGTCGCCCGCATGCTGCGCAAGGCCGGTTACAGGGTCACGATCGACCCGATCAACTTCGTCGAGGCGCTGGGTGGAGAACAGCCCGCCCATCGCTGGACGCAGACCGCGCCGTCCCCCAAGACCTACGTTCCCAATGACGACTTCTTCACCTTCCCGCCGTCGCCGCCGGCGACGTGACCGCCCAGGTCCAGGGCGTGGACCTCACCCTGCCGCCCACGCCGGTGCCGACCTCCACCAGCGGGTGCGAGACGACCGACTTCGCCGGCTTCGTCGCCGGACGGATCGCGCTGATCCAGCGCGGCACCTGCCCGTTCGCCACCAAGGTGCGCAACGCGGGGTTCGCCGGCGCCTCCGGGATCATCATCTTCAACGAGGGCCAGCCGGGACGGACCGATGCGTTCCCGGTCGACATCGGCGAGTGGCGGGCCGACATCCCGATGGTCTTCGCCGACTTCGCCGTCGGCAACGAGCTCGCCTCGACGCCGGGAACCACGGTCCGGCTCAAGGTCGACTCCACCCTGACGCTGGGGACCGACCACAACGTGATCGCCGAGATCGCGCAAGGGCAACCCGGGCAACGTCGTGATGGTCGGCGCCCACCTCGACAGCGTGCCGGCCGGCCCGGGCATCAACGACAACGGCTCGGGCGTCGCCGCCATCCTCGAGACCGCGCGTGCAGATGCGGAACTTCCCCGTGCGGAACAAGGTCCGGTTCGCCTTCTGGGCAGCCGAGGAGATCGGGCTGCTCGGTTCGGACCAGTACGTCGAGGGCCTGTCCGCCAGCGCAGCGGGACCGGATCAGGCTCTACCTCAACTTCGACATGGTGGCCTCGCCCAACTACGCCTACAAGCTGTACGACGGCGACGACTCCGACGCGACCGGCGCCCCGGCCGGACCGCCCGGCTCGGCGCAGATCGAGGAGCCAGCTCGACGGCCTTCTTCGACAGCCGCAGCCTCGGCCACGTCGGCACCGACTTCGACGGTCGCTCCGACTACGGACCGTTCATCGCGGTCGGCATCCCCGCGGGCGGCATCTTCACCGGCGCCGAAGGCAGCCGAAGACGGCCGAGGAGGCGGCACTGTTCGGCGGTACGGCCGGCGTCGCGTACGACATCTGCTACCACCAGGCCTGCGACACGATCGCCAACCGAACCCGACCGCGCTCGACGTCAACGCCGACGCCATCGCCGACTCCGTCGCGAGGTTCGGCTTCAACACGACCGCCATCCCGTGATGACCACACGACCGGGGGTGTCGGCGGTCCACACCCACCACTAGCCCAGCTGGAGGTGCCCGCCCGAGGCGGATCGTCCGCGCTCTCGCCACACAGCTGTCCGCGTCGCACCTGTACAACGGCACCCGCAGCCAGTTCGAGAAGGCGGGCTTCGAGTACGTGCGCAGCAAGGGCGAGTTCAACTGCGTCATGCGGACGACGATCGGACATCGGCCAGAGGGACGCGTCCCGGAGGCATCCCGGACACACTAGTGTCTGACGAGTGTCCGCTGCCGTCTCCCAGCTCGCTCCCACGACCGTTGAGGACGACTCGATCGCCTTCCGGCTCGCGGACCCCGAACACGATCTCCCCGGCGTGCGGCTGTGGTGCGACCTCGACCTGGGCACGGACCTGGACTTCGCCGACGTCGAGGGCGGGTGGGAGCTGCGGCTCCCGCTGCCGGACCTCGACTGCCTGGAGTACCTCTTCGAGGTTTCGGCAGACGAGGCTCCCGATCTGCGACTGGATCCCGGCAACCCCGACACGGTCGGCGGAGCGTTCGGTGAGCACTCGTGGCTGCCGCTTCCCGGATACCTGCCGCCGGCGTGGTTGGCGCTGCCGCGCGTGGTCGGGGAGCGCACCGCGGTCACAGTCGAGCGGACGCCTGTGGGCGCTGTCGACGCGGAGATCTGGCAGCCCGTCGACCCGGTGCCGCACCAGCGGCTGCCCCTGCTCGTTGTGCACGACGGCCCCGAGATGGACAAGTACGGCGGCCTCACCCACTACGTGGGGTCGCTCATCCAGGACGGTCGGCTACCCCGCATGCGGGTGGCCCTTCTGGAGCCCGGTGTGCGCAACGAGCGGTACGCCGCGGACCCGGCGTATGCCGCGGCGCTGACGAACCACGTGATCCCGCGGCTGCTCGTCGACTGGCCGAGCGACCACCGACCGGTGCTGCTCGGTCAGAGCCTGGGCGGCCTTGCTGCGCTGCACGCAGCATGGACCTCCCCCCGGACGTTCGCGGGTCTGATGCTGCAGTCCGGGTCGTTCTTCACCACCGAGCTCGACCCCCAGGAGTCGGATTTCGAATTCTGGAAGGAGGTCACCGGGTTCGTGGCCTCCGTCCATGCCGCAGAGAAGGCGGCCCCCGAGGCCCCGCCGGTAGCGCTCACGTGCGGGACGGCGGAGGAGAACTACGCCAACAACAACCTGATGGCCGAGCACCTGGCGGACACCGGGATCGCGGTGGCGTGGGGGCAGACCCGGCAAGGCCACACCTGGACCTGCTGGCGTGACCTGCTCGACCCCTACCTCACCGACCTGCTCAGCAAGGTCTGGGACTAGGACGCCCGACGTGGAACGTCACCAGATCGAGCTGCCGGCGCCGGGCTTCGACCAGTCCGGCACGGTGATCCGCTACGGCCACTACGGCCGGCCGGTGCTGGTGTTCCCCAGCGAGCAGGGTCGCGCGTGGGACTACGAGAACAATGGCATGGTCGGTGCCGTCGCCGACCTGATCGAGGCCGGGCGGGTCAAGCTCTACTGCGTCGACTCCTTCGACCGGGAGTCGTGGTCCAACACCTCGATCGCCCTCGAGGAGCGTGCCCATCGGCACCGCGCGTTCGAGTCCTGGGTCACCGAGCAGGTGGCCGGCTGGATCGGCGAGGACTCACCGGGGGTCGGCGACGCGGTCGTCACCGGCTGCAGCCTTGGTGCCTACCACGCGCTGAACTTCGCCCTCACCCGCGCCGATCTGTTCCCGGTGGCGATCTGCCAGAGCGGGAACTACGACCCCGCCGGGTGGAACCCATGGGGTGAACGCGGCGACACCGCGTACTTCACGAACCCCACCGACTACGTCCCGAACCTGCACGGCGATCACCTCGACTGGCTGCGCGGCCGAGTCCACCTCGTGCTCACTGTGGGGGAGGGTGCGTGGGAGACGCACCCGACCGGCTCGCTGCCGTCCGCACACCACATGGGCAAGCTGCTCGCCGACAAGGGCATCCCGCATGAGCTCGACGTCTGGGGACACGACTCCGCCCACGACTGGCCGTGGTGGCGCAAACAGATCGCCCACCACCTGCCCCGCTTCTGCTAAGGCTTCTGCTAAGGAGGGTCCATGGGAGTGCCCGGCAACGCCCCCGACGAGCTCGCGAGCACCGAGCTGTTCGCCGTCGACGCCTATCGGCACCAGTTCGACGCCACCGTGGCGGCGGTCGACCGCGAAGGCGGCCGGGTGAATCTGGCCCGGACCGCGTTCTACCCGGGCGGCGGTGGGCAGCCCTGCGACCTGGGCACGCTTCGCACGCCGGCCGGCGAGCTCGCCGTGACCGCCGTACGGCGCGAGGGCGGGCAGATCTGGCACGCCGTCGATGGGGAGCTGCCCGACGTGGGCCAGGAGGTCGAGGGCGAGGTCGACTGGAACCGACGCTTCCAGCTGATGCGGACCCACACGGCGCTGCACATCCTGTGCGGCGTGATCTGGGCCGACTACGGCATCCCGGTCACCGGAGGCAACATGGAGCCGCTCAAGGGGCGGCTGGACTTCCCGTTCCCAGCCATGTCGGCCGACCTCGGCGCGGCGGTCGAGAAGCGGATCAACGACGAGATCGCCCGCGCCCACGAGATCGTCGTCGACTTCGTTCCCCGATCCCTGGCCGACGCCGACCCGGCACTGATCCGGACCTCGGCCAACCTGATCCCGCAGGAGATCGACCCGCTCCGGGTGATCGACATCGTCGGGCTGGACCGCCAGGCCGACGGCGGCACACACGTGCTCTCCACCGCCGAGGTGGGCGGCGTACGTGTGACGAAGACCGAGAGCAAGGGAAAGGACAACAAGCGGATCCGCCTCGAAGTCCTCGACCCGGAGGGCGAGCAGCGATGACCAACCACCTGATCGGGCTTCTGCTGGGGGCCGAGGAGGACTGGCCGCAGGCGTTCGAGGCGATCCTGCGTCGGATCGGGCCGCTCGAGGTCGATGGCCAGGAGCACACGATCGACACCGAGCGGCTCTCGATCGAGCCGTTCGGCCTGACCGATCCCGTGCGCACCGATCTGGTCATCGACCGGCTGGCGCACTGGTACTACCACCCGCGCGAGTGGCTGAAGAAGGCCGCTCTCGTCAACGGGACCTACCTGCTGAACAGCCCCTTCACCTTTCAGTCGATGGAGAAGCACAGTGCCTACTGCGCCATGCTGCGGCTGGGGCTGAAGGTCCCCGACACGACCCTGGTGCCGTACAAGAACCCGGTCGACAACGTGCGCTGGGCCTACACCTCGGAGAGGTACAACCGCCCGTTCGACCTCGACGACCTCGCCGACGAACTGGGCTACCCCCTGTACATGAAGCCGTTCGACGGCGGCGGCTGGCGTGGCGTCTCCCGGGTCGAGGACCGCCGTGACCTGCACCGTTCGTACGACGAGTCCGGCGAGATGCTGATGCACCTCCAGGCCACCGTCGACTACGAGAAGTTCGCACGGGCGCTGTCGATCGGGCCCGAGACGATGGTGATGGACTTCCGGCCAGAGCAGCCGATGCACAACCGCTATGCCGTCTCGCACGGCTTCCTGTCCCAGTCGGCCGGCACCCAGACGGTGGCGATCAGCCGGATCGTCAACGCGTTCTTCGGCTGGGAGTTCAACTCCGCCGAGATGCTGGTGGCCGGCGACGAGGTCTACCCGATCGACTACGCCAACGCGTGTCCCGACGTCGCCGTCACCTCCCTGCACTACTACTTCCCGTGGGCGATCAAGGCCCTGGTGCGCTGGTCGGTCTACTGCCTGGTGACCGGCCGTCGCGCCAACGTCGACCTCGAGACCCGGCGCTACTTCGAGATCGCAGACGACCCCGCTCTCGACTACTACGCGAAGCTGGAGGCCTACCTGGCGCTCGCCGACGAGTACTTCGAGACCGATCGCTACTGGGACTGGTCGGCAACCCACCTCCCGCACCTCGACGAGCAGGTGCACGACTGGGTCACCTCCGAGGAGTTCGACCGGATCCTCCGCGAGACCGTCGTCGCGACGTACCCGGCCCACGAGCACGAGGAGTTCCTCGCCCACTTCCGTGGACTTCTCGCCCTCTGGGTCGCCGACAACGCCTCCTGACCCGGGAGCCGAACAACGTCATACGGTTCGGTCGCCATAGCGCGCGGACCGTATGACGTCCCGCGTCACGGGTAGTCGAGGCCGACGGTCTTCTCGCTCAGCTCCCACATCGCCCGCTGCACGGACTCGTCGCGGGACAGCTTGGTCGAGCCCACGACCACGGGCAGGCCGCGCAGCTCGACTGAGCCCGCTGGGGCCGCAGTAGGTCCCACCGGGCAGGTCCTCCGTGGCCGCCATCAGCGTAGGCAGTGCGCCCATGTGCGCGGACTGGGAGAAGGCCTGGAAGGCCGCGTCGAGGATGGCCGAGGCCGCTGCCCGGGCCCTGCCGTAGCCCCCGTTCGTCATGAGGTGTGTGCCAGAGGACCCCGGGTGCGCGGCGAGAGCCTTGACCGGCAGCTCGGCCTCGCGGCAGCGGCGGTCCAGCTCGAAGGTGAACAGCAGGTTGGCGAGCTTGGTCTGGCCGTACACCTGCCAGGCCGCGTATCGGCCCCTCCGGGTGAGGGGATCGTCCAGCGGCGGCTTCCGCGCGACTCTGTGCATGGGCGACGACACGGTCACCACGCGCGCCGCCTGGCTGGCCACGAGCTGGGGGAGCAGGAGTCCGGTGAACAGGAACGGGCCGAAGTGGTTTGTCGCCATCTGGATCTCGAGACCGTCGACGGTGCGTTGGTATGGCGGGGCCATCACGCCGGCGTTGTTAACCAGCACGTCGATCGGTCCGACCGAGTGGGCATGAGCCGCCGCCTTCCGGACGGAGCCGAGGTCGGCCAGGTCGACCTCCATCTTCAGCAGTTCGGCGTCCGGCACCTGGCGACGGATCGCCGCCGCGGCGTCGTCGAGCTTGCCGGCCGTGCGTCCGGCGAGTACGACGCGCCCGCCGCGCCGCGCCAGCTCCAGCGCAGTGAAATAGCCGAGTCCGCCCGTCGTGCAACCGGTGACCACGGTCGTCCGACCGGCCTGGTCGGGCATGTCCGAGAGCGACCAGACGTCAGTGGGCGTGCTCACGGAGTGACCGCCAGGGTGTCGACGATCCGCCTGCCGAGACCGGCATCACCCGTCATCGTCACGGCGTCGGCCTCGGGGGTCCGGCGCCCGCCCGCCAAGAGGATGAACGACTCGCGGTCCATGGACAGCCCCACCGTCGGCTCAGGAGGCAGGTCGGCCAGCCGTTCGCCGCGGTGGGCGTCGGTGACCCCGAACGCAACCGGATCACTGCCGGCCACCTGGAGCACGACCGTCGTCCCGGGCGGAGCTCCGACCCGCTTGGCGACCACGAACCCGAGGCTCTCGGCCAGGTAGTCGGCGGTGTGCCCGGCGGCCGGGGAGTCCATGCCTCCGGGGCGATCGACCGCACGCCGGATGTCCTGCTCGTGCATCCAGACGTCCAGAGGGCGGTTGCGCAAGAGGGTGCTCCAGTCCCAGCCGACCCCGCCGAAGATCCGGTCGGGCTTCGCGGTCCCGTCGGTGGGTGGGTCGGCCAGTAGGACGGTGTGCCGGCTTGTCGCCGACTCGCGGATCTCGTTGATCAGGTCGTCGGGGGTCCGGTCTCGCCGGGACACGACGCCCTGCTCGGTGTAGTAGCCCATGAGCCCGGTCACGTGGTCGGGCTCGCCGACATCGACGGTTTCCTCGGGGGTGCCGGCCAGGATGCTCTCGAGGTGCGCGATGTGGGCAGCCACCGCATGGACGTCCCAGCCGGCCAGGTCGGTCTGGCGCGACCAGGCTTCGGCGGGGAGATCCTCGAGAAGGGCGGTGAAGTCGTCGATGGCCTGCCACCAGACTTCGACGTAGCCGGCCAGCCGCTCCTGGTCAGTCATGGTCCGCAGTATGTCGAACCACCCTGCGATGCTCGCGAGCGGCCCGGAGGCCGGTCACTCGGCTTCGCGAGGACGGTCATCGAAGAGCGGGTCCGGCATCGCGAAGGTGCTGGGCGGCCAGCCGCACCGACGCGTTCGCCGCGCCGTACCCGTCGTACCCGCCGCGTCGCTCCACGACCTCGAAGAAGACTTCTCCGACGGTTGCCGTGTAGAAGTGCCTGAACTCGCCCTCGTTTACGCGGTCGTAGAGCACGCCGAGGTCCCGCATCTCCTGCACGTCCGCATCGGGAAGGGCGAACCTCGCCATCAGGTCGTCGTAGTAGTTGTCCGGAATGGGAAGCTGGCGCAGGCCACGGGCCCTCGCGGCCCGCGCGGAGGCCAGCACGTCGGTGCTCGTGAACGCGACGTGCTGCGGGAACCCGCTCGGGTAACGGTAGCCGTGGGGGGCCACGTTCAGTGCCAGGCGCACGGCGCCGTCTTGGCTGCGCACGACGTGGCTGCGGACCAGCCCCGTGGGCGCCGCGACCTCCTGGGTGCTCCCGGATCGGAGTGCGAGGACGCTGCTGTAGAACAGGACCGCCTCATCGAACGTCTGCCATGGGTGAGCCAGGTTCACGTGGTCGATACCCGTGAGGAATGGGTCACCCGAGAGCTCCTCAGCACCCTCGAACTCCGGCACCCAGCGCGCGTCGCCGGGGGCGACGTCGGCGAGGTACACCTCCGTGCCGTCGGGTGCCCGGAAGGCGGGCAGCTCCTGCTCGCCGCGGTGCGTACGCCGGAAGACCGATGGTGCGTCCAGGGCCCGCGCACGGTCGGCCGACGCCTCGGGGTCGGCGACCTCGAAGCCCACCGCCGCCAGCGTCGGTGGCCACTCCCGGGCCTGCTGCTCGTTGCAGACCACCCGGGCGCGGCCCTGCGTCCACAACCGCACCGGCTTGGAGCGATGGTGGCCGCGGAAGTCGAAGCCAAGCTGACGCAGCAGCGTGTCGACCTCGCCCGCGTCCTCCGCCTTGACCTCGACGAAGTCGAAGGCGACCGGTTGACCTACGTCGGGGAGCCGGCCGGGCGGGTCGGTCCTCCCGGTCCGCAGCGGGCGGCGAGCCACCTGGTCCTCCAGCCAGGTCAGGGACCGCTTCGCCTGCTGGGCGGTGCGCAGCACGTCGGTCTGGCGGAACGTGTCGTTGAAAACCTCCAGGGACAACGGCCCCGCGTAGCCGGACGCCAGGACGTGCCAGAGGAAGGTGGTCAGGTCAAAGGAGCCCTCGCCGGGGAACAGCCGGTGATGACGGCTCCAGGACAGCAAATCCATGGTCAGGGCAGGGGCGTCCGCGAGCTGGAGGAAGAACACCTTCTCGCCGGGAATCTCCTCGATGGCGGCGGGGTCGTGACGCTTCGAAAGGATGTGGAAGCTGTCCAGACAGACGCCGACCGCCGGGTGGTCGGCCTGCTCGACGATCTGCCACGCCCGGCGGTAGTCGTCCACGTAGCGACCCCAGGCCAATGCCTCGAAGGCCAGCCGTACGCCGTGCGCCGCGGCTTCCTCGCCGAGCCGGCGCAGCTGGGCGGCAGACACCTGGTCGTCCTCGACCGTGGCGGTGCCCACGTTGCTGCACACCAGCATGCAGTCGACCCCGAGCCGCTGCATCAGGCGGAACTTCGACCGTGCCCGGTGCAGGACGGCGGGGAAGAGCGTCTCGGTGACGCCCTCCGCGTCCCGGAACGGCTGGTAGAGGTCGAGTGACAGGCCGAGTCGGTGGGCGAGCGCGGCGATCTCCTCGGGGCTCGCGGGCGAGGCGATCAGGTCCGGTTCGAAGATCTCGACGCCGTCGAAGCCGGCCTCGGCGCAGGCGTGCAGCTTCTCGGTCAGCGTCCCGCTCAGGCAGACCGTGGCGATGGAGGTTCGCATGGTCATCTCGTCCGACCTCCGACAATCGCGCACGGCGACAGGAGGCGGGCCGGGTTGCGGACCAGCATCTGTTGGATGTCCGCCTCCGTCGCGCCGCCATCGAGGAGCTGGGGCACGACCCGCCGGGGGATGTGCTCCATGTGCCAGTTCGGTGCGTGCCGGGCCCGCCACGACGGTGGCGTCACCCGGCTGAAGAACGCGGCGTCGTGGGAGAGCACCATCCGGTCGGCGTAGCCGAGTCGCAGCAGCTCCAGGACGGTCCGGACCCGACGCGGGTCCGGCAGCACGTGCTCCATCCCGAAGCGGTCCATGCCGATCGTGGCCCCGGCGTCCATCAGCTCGCGCAGGTAGTCGAGGTCCTCGCTGTCACCGCAGTGGCCGATCACGATCCGACCGGCGTCGACACCGTGGCCGGTCAGGAACGCGAGCTGCTCGCGGCCGTTGCGGGACGCGGCGTGCGTGTGGGTGGTGACCGGCACTCCGGTCTGCTGGTGCGCGACCGCCGCGGCGACCAGCACCCGCTGCACGTCGGTGGTGAGGCCCGGCTGGTCCGTCACGACCTTCACGACCGCAGCACGGACGCCCGTGCCGGCCACGCCGGACTCGATGTCCTGCAGGAAGTACTCGACCAGTGGGTCCGGTCTGTCGACGAGGAGGCCGGGGCCGTGGGTGTGGAAGAAGGCGGGCAGCACGTCGGCGGTGTAGTAGCCGGTGGCGGCCACGACGTGCACCCGGGTGCGCTCGGCGATCCGGGCTACTCGGGCGACGTCTCGCCCCAGCCCGAGCACGGTCAGGTCCACCACCGTGCGCACGCCGAGGTCCCAGAGCCGCTCGAGGCCGGCTGCGGCGGCGTCGATCACTGCACCTTCGTCCCACTCCGGATGGGGGAAGTTCAGGTCCAGCTCCGGGTGGCCGACCACGAGGTGCTCGTGGAGGAGCGTCGGCCCGAGGTCGTCGGTGCCGACGGCTCCCCGGAACGTCTGGACCTGGCCCGGAGTGGTCACTCAGCGGCTTCCCGGATGCCCTCGTAGATCGTCAGCAGCTCTTCGTCGAAGTTCTCCCGGAGGTACGAGTCGACCTGCGTGCGGAACGCGTCGACGTCGACGTCGTCGATCACCTCGAGGGCGCCGTTCTCCTCCCACTCGGCGAGGGTCGCCTGCTCGTCCTCCTCGACGCACCCCGGGACCTGCTCGACGGCACTGTCGACGGCGGCCTGGAGCGCTTCCTGCTGCTCCGACGACAGCTCGTTCCAGACCTCGCCGATGATCACCAGGTTGGAGTTGGCCTGGTGCGCCGAGAGGCTGATGTAGTCCTGGACCTCGTCGAGACTGATCGCTGCGATGTTCACGATCGGGTTCTCCTGCCCGTCGACGGTCCCCTGCTGGAGCGCCAGGAAGAGCTCCTCGTAGGCCACCTCCACTGCGTCGGCGCCGAGCGCCTCGGCGTTCATCAGGAACTGCGGCGAGTTGGGGAACCGCATCCGCAACCCGTCGAGATCGCCGGGTTCGCGGATCGGTTCGTTCGCCGTGAACTGCCGCATCCCGGCCGACCAGGCGCCGAGCGTCTGCACGCCTGTCTCGTCCGCGAACCCCTGGATCAGCTCCGTCGGCAGCGTCCGTCTCGAAGTAGCTGGCCAGGTGGTCGGCGTCGTCGAAGGCGTACGCCGCGTCCAGGACGGCGATGGGCTCGTAGACGGCGCCGAGTGCCGAGGCGCCCTGGATGTCCATGTCGATGTCGCCGGAGACGACCGAGCTGATCCGGTCGGCGTCGGCTCCGAGCTGACTGGCCGGGAAGATCTCGACGGTCACCCCGACGTCGGCCTCTGCCACCTCGTCCGCGATCACCTGGGCCCCGCAGCGGTGCTGGGGCTGGTCCTCGGTGTAGCTGTGGGCGAGCTGGATCTCGACGTCGCCGCCGTCGCCGTCCCCGCCTTCGTCGTCGCCGCCACAGGCAGCGAGCACGACCATGGGAGCGACTGCGCAGGCGGCCAGCGCGAGGGCCCTCCGGTTCCTTCGAGGTGACATCACAATTGCTTCCTTTCTTCGGAGGTTTCCCGAGCCCGGGTGGTGGAGCGATGAGCGGTTTCCACGGCGACCATCAGGTCGAAGTCGCGGAACATGGCGACGCGGTCGGCCGGTCGGCCGGTGATGAGCTCGAACGCGTCGGCGGCCTGGTGAACGGCCATGCCGGCTCCGCTCAGGGTGCGGCACCCACGGGCGTCGGCCTCGCGCAGGAGCCGGGTGACAAGTGGTCGATACACGATGTCGGCGACCCACATCGTGCGGGGAAGCAGGGTGGTGTCGACCGGGGTCCCGGGGTGCGCGGCCATTCCGACCGGAGTGGCGTTGACCAGGCCGGCCGCGCCGGCCAGCGCGTCCGGGAGGTCGACCTCCGCGATGCTGCCCACCTCCACGCCGGCTCGCAGCCGCCTGATGGACTCGACCAGTGCCCGGCGCGCTGCGGATCCGGGTCGTGCACGCGTAGACGCGGGGTCCCCATCCGGGCCAGCGCGTGGGCGACGGCGGTCCCGGCGCCTCCGGCGCCCAGGAGCAGCACCTCGCGCAGGTCGGCGTCGGGCAACCCGTCACGGAAGGCCTGGTCGAAGCCCGGTGACGTCAGTGTTGTGGCCGACGGTCACCCGATCCCGGATCAGAACCGTGTTGAGGGCCCCGATCGCCTCCACGTCAGCGGTGACGCGGTCCACCAACGGGACCATCGCCTGCTTGACGGGGTGGGTCACGTTGAGGGCGTCGAACCCGAGCTCGACGGCGAAGTCGAGCAGCTGCCGCAGGTGCTCGGGGTCCGCGCGGTAGTCGTCGAGGTCGACCACCTTGTAGACGTAGCGCAGCTGCTGCCTGACCGCCTCGCGCTCGTGGAGCTCGGGGGTCAGCGACGGACCCGACGCCCTGGCCGACCAGGCCGCTCAGGATCGACCTTCGGGGATCGACGTCGACGGCGGTCACAGTCCGAGCTCCCGCGGAAGGTACAGGATCGCGTCCGGCCAGAAGATGATCCCGAGGCAGAGCAGGAGCAGGGGGATCATGAACGGCACCGAGCCCCAGAACACCTCTGACATCCGGGCCTTTGCGATCGCCTGCAGCACGAAGATGACCGTGCCAACGGGTGGCGTCAGCAGGCCGATCATCTGGGACACGATCATCAGTACTCCGAGCGCGATCGGGTCGACGTCGTACGACGCGGCCGATCGGCAGCAGGATCGGCACCGTCAGGGTCAGCACGGCGATGGCGTCCAGCGCGGTGCCCAGCACCATCGAGAGGAGCAGCACCAGCAGCAGGAAGACGGTCGCGTCCGTGGTCAGGCCGAGGACCAGCTCCGAGATCCGCTGCGGAACCTGCTCGCGGGCGAAGATGTAGCCGAGCAGGTTCGCCGAGGCGACGATCAGCATGATGGCCCCGGACGTCACCACCGCCTCGGTGAGCACCTTCGGGAGGTCGCGGAGGTGCAGGGTGCGGTACGCGAAGCCGAGCAGCGCCATGTACGCCGCGCCGACGGCCGCCGCCTCGGTCGGGGTGAAGAAGCCGCCCAGGATGCCGCCCAGGATGACCACGGGGGCGCCGAGTGGGGCGATCACCCGCCGGCCGGTCGACCACACGCGTGCCCAGCTGAACTCGGTTCTGACGATGTTCTCGTCCCGCCGAACCAAGAAGAACACCACGACGCACAGTCCGACCGCCATCAGCAGCGGCCGGCACGACCGACGCCGCGAACAGGGCACCGGTCGAGACGGCCGCCAGCCCCGCATAGATGACCGCCGGGATGCTCGGCGGCATCACCGGGGCGATCAGGGACGCCGAGCCCACGACGCCCAGCGCGAAGCGTTTGGAGTAGCCGCTGCGCAGCATCGCCGGGATCTGGATCTTGCCGAGGGCGGCGGCGTCCGCGACGGCCGAGCCGCTCATCCAGGAGAAGCCCAGGCTCACGCCGACGCTGACGTACCCGAGGCTGCCGCGCACCCGGCCGAGCAGGGCGAGCGCGAAGTCGAAGAGCCGGTCCGCGATGCCGGCGTGGTTGGCCAGACAGCCGAGCAGGATGAACAGGGGCACCGCCAGCAGCGGAAAGCTCGCGGTCGACTGCGCCACCAGGCGCAGGGCGAGGCCGAGCGACTGGTCGTTGGACGTGAGGTAGAGCAGCGACGGGCCGATGAACGCGAACGCGATCGGGACCCGGATCACCAGCAGCAGGGTGATCAGCAGGCAGAGGAGGAGCAGGCTCATGCGACGGGCGCTTCGACATCGTCGTAATCCGGCTCGGGAACGCCGAGGACCGCGAACTGGACGGCGGCGATCGACGCGCGAAGGGTGGTGCTGACGAAGCCGATCAGGGAGATCGCGTAGAGCCACGACATCGGCATCCGCATCGCCGGCGACTTCAAGATGCCCTGCTCCATCGTGAGCGTCCACGCCTCGACCGTGAGTCCGACCCCGGTCGCGGCGACGATGAGGCACGAGATCACCCGCACGAGTCGTCGCAGCAGCGGGCTGTGGACCGCGTCGACCATCTCGATGGCGATGTGCGAGTCGCTGCTGACCAGGACCCCCGCCACCACGAAGGTCAGCCAGACGAGGCAGAACCGGGCCAGCTCGCCGGTCCAGGACCAGCCGTCGATCGGGAGGTAGCGCTGGAGGGCCTGGACCAACACCAGGAAGAAGATCAGCAGCAAGGCCGCGACGCCGATGGCCAGCTCGATCAGCCGTGAGCGTGCGGATCGTGCGGGCCAGCCAGCGTGGGGGATCGGAGAAGACCTCCCGCAGCCGACGGAGTCGTCCGTTCTGCCCTGTTTCGGCCTCACAGCAGGGGAACCTAGGGATCGGCGGGGTGCGATGGCAAGGGGTTGCCATCAGTTGCCAGGACGGGGTTCAGTTGGTTCGTGCCAGGTCCCACGATCTACGACGTCGCGGCCGCCGCCGGCGTCGCGACCTCGACCGTTTCCCGGTCGTTCTCGACCCCGAACCGGGTCAGTGCGCCACCCGGGAGCACGTGCTCGCGGTGGCTGCCGAGCTCGGCTACCGGCCCAACCCGCACGCCCGGGCGCTGCTGTCCGGGCGGCACCACACGGTGGCGATGGTGGTCTCGGACATCACCAATCCCCACTACTTCGAGCTGATCCGGGGCGCGGAGATGCGGGCCAAGGCCTCGGAGTACACCCTGGTCCTCGTCAACGCGGAGGAGTCGCCGCGCATCGAGTACGACCAGATCCAGCGGCTGGTGCCGTCGGTGGACGGGTTCGTGCTCGCCGCGAGCCGCCTTCCGGACGAGAACCTGGAGCAGATCGCCGCCCAGCGACCGATCGTGCTGATGAACCGTGAGCTGTCCGGCCTGCCCAGCGTCGTCCTCGACCACGTCCAGGGCTGTCGCCAGATCGTCGAGCACCTGGCCTCGCTCGGCCACCGCGACCTCGTCTACCTCGCCGGCCCCCGCAACTCGTGGATGGCCACGACCCGGTGGTCGGCGCTGCGCAAGGCGGCGAGGGACCTCGGGGTGCGCGCCGCACCGGATCGGACCGTTCACGCCCAGGGTCTCCCAGGGCGGCGCGGCTGCGGACGGCGCCCTGCACATTCCGGCGCCACCGCCATCGTCGCCCACAACGACCTGCTGGCGATCGGCGTCGTCCAGCGCCTCGCCCAGCGCTCGGTCCGGGTGCCGCGAGGACGTCAGCGTGGTCGGCTTCGACAACATCTTCGCCGCCGACCTGTGCACACCGAGTCTGACCACCCTGGGCGGCGCCCATGCGGAGGTCGGGCGTGCGGCCGTGGAGCTCCTGCTCGCCACGTTGGGCCCGACTCGGAGTCGATCCGAGGCGCCGCAGGTCGCTCTCCCCGCGGAGCTGGTGCTTCGGGGCTCGACCGGGGCGCCCGGTTCCTGAGGGGTCTGCGTCCCCGTCCAAGCCGCTCCCAAGGCGCGCGCAACCAGCGGCAACCGGGTCAGGAGGGCGGTTCGTCCAGGACTCGCGATGCGATCGCGAACGCCGAGTTGGCCGCGGGCACACCGCAGTAGACCGCGGTCTGAAGCAGGACCTCGACGATCTCCTCCCGGGTGAGCCCGTTGCGCAACGCCGCTCGCAGGTGGAACTCGAGCTCGTCGAGGTGGCCGCCGGCTACCAGCGCGGTCAGCGTGACGATCGAGCGGTCCCGCCGGGCCAGCCCGTCTCGGGTCCAGACCCCACCCCAGGCGTAGCGCGTGATCAGGTCCTGGAAGTCGCGCGTCATGTCGGTGGTGCCGACGACGGCGCGGTCGACGTGCTCGTCACCGAGGACCTCGCGGCGCACCCGCATGCCGGCCTCGTCGTCGCTGTCGTTCACGGTTTCCCTTCCAGGTGGTCGAGCACGGCGGTCGCGAACGGCTCGGGGCAGGTCGCGTTGGCGAGGTGGGCGGCGCCCTCGATCAGCACCAGGTCCGCCATAGGGATCCCTGCACGAGGATCCCGGCGCTGTCCGGGCCGCTCACCGGGTCGGCGGTCCCCGCGATCACGCGGGTGGGCGCGGTGATCGCGCCGAGGCGGTCGGTTCCGTCGAACGCCGCCAGGGCGTCGCAGCAGGCGGCGTACCCGCGCGGCGGGGTGCCGGTCAGCATGGCGATCAGGAGGGTCACGACCTCGGGGTGCCCTTCGCGGAAGTCGGCGGGGAACCAGCGACCATGGGTCGGCTCCGCCAGCCAAGCCATCCCGTCGGCGCGGACCGACGGGCTCGCTCGCGCCAGGCGGCGGGATCACCGAAGCGGGCACGGTGCAGCACAGCACGAGGCTGGAGACTCGGTCGGCGTGATCGGACGCCAGGACCTGCCCGATCGCGCCACCCAGGGACAGCCCGACAACGGCGAATGTTCCGAGGTCGAGGCGTCGGCCAGCGCCACGACGTCGTCGGCCAGGTCGCGCACCGTGCAGGGACCGCGCGGGACCGGCGAGCGGCCGTGTCCACGGACGTCGAACCGGACCACCCGGAAGCCGTCCCGGAGCGCCGTCGCAAGGGGGTCCCACATGGCGAGCGTGGTCCCGAGCGAGGGCGCGAGGACCACGGCCGGACCTCGGCTGGCCCTTCACGACATGGTGCAGGTCGACGGTCATCGTGTCGGGGGGAACAGCGCGGCATGGCGGTCGAGCACGCGGTCGACCCAGACGTCGACGTGCGCGGTCTGGGACTCGCCCACCCACGGTCGCGCTGCAGCCGGTCGAGGAGGAGGTCGAGGTTGCGGGCCATCGAGACCTGCTCGAACTCCAGGTCGGCAGCAGGTCGGCGGTCCGCTCGGCGGCTGCGCCGGCGAGCGGCAGCGCCGTCCGCAGCGGCTGCCACTCGGCGTGCCAGTCGCCGGCGGGGCGCTCGAGCTCGGCAACCGGACGCCGGCGAGGCACCGAGAAGAGGGGGCAGCTGCCGGGCCGCGGAGACGACCAGCACGGCGCGGGTCGGGTTGGCCTTGTGCGCCATCGCCGACGAGGCCCGGCGGACCCGTCGTCGGCCTCGCCGACCTCGGTCTGTCCCATCAGCAGCAGGTCGGCGGCGATGCGGCCGCAGGCCTCGCCGGTGACCCGAGCGCCGCCGCAAGGGCCAGCACGGGCCGCGGTGGTGTGCCACGACATGGGGGTGCCAGTCAGGCCGAGCCGGGCAACGTAGTCCTCCAGGACGGCGGCCGTCGGGGACCGTAGGCGGCGGCAGTCCCGACCGGTCCGCCCAGCGATACGGGCGGCTCCAGGGCACGCACCGCGCGACGGCGTCGTGGACACCCGGCGAGCCAGCCGGCGAGCCCGGAAGCCCAGCGTCGTCGGCATCGCCTGCTGGGTGAGGGTGCGCGCGACGCACGGGCACGCGCGGGGCTCGTCGGCACAGCCACGCGCCAGCGTGCCCGCGACGCCGGAGCAGGTCCAGCTGCGACCGGTCCAGGACCGCGGTCGGCCACCAGCATCAGGGCGCTGTCGACGATGTCCTGGCTGGTGGCGCCGTGGTGCACCGTGCGCGCCGCGCTTCGGGCAGACCGCCTCACGGAGCGCCGTGACCAGCAGCGGATCACGGTCGGGTTGCCGGGCTGCCACGGCCGCACGCGCCAGGTCGCGGACGGGGTCCAGGACGACGGCCGGCCACGAGCTCGGAGCGAGATCCTGGTCGGCGCCGCGCCGGCGAGACGCTCGATAGCGGACCATCGCATCGGCAACGGCGCGCGTCGCGCGGACCAGCGCCGTCCGCAGTGCGATGTCCTCGCCCAGACCGGGCGACAGCAGTCCCCGACGGTCAGCGGGGTCAGCGCCAGGTCGCTCAGACGGGGGCGACATCGAGGAACACGGTCTCGTCGCTCGCCCTGGATCGCACGTCGAAACGGTAGCCATCCTCGGTGCGGGCGGCCACCAGCGTCGTGCCGCACGGTCGGGGTCGAGCGCGGCGAGCAGCGGGTCGTCAGGAGTTGGTCTCGGCTCGTCATCGAAGTAGATGCGGGTGACGGCGCGTCGCAGCATGCCGCGGGCGAACACGGACAGCGCGAGGTGCGGTGCCTGGGCGCGGCCGTCGGCGGTCGGTACCGCCGGCCGGCTTCACGGTGTGGAACGCGAAGCGGCCGTCGCTGTCGGTCGCGCACCGGCCGAACCCGCGGAAGCCGGTCGCCGTCGGCGGCTCGAAGATCCCGGGCTCGGTGACGAACCGTCCCGGCTCGTCGGCCTGCCAGACCTCGAGCAGGGCGTCGGGGACCGGCGCGCCGTCGCCGTCGAGGACCCTGCCCAGGAGCGCGATTCCGCCCGGACGGTCGGCGCCGGCCACCAGAGGCCCGTCGTCGTACGGCAAGCGCGTAGTGGAAGAACGGACCGACGGTCTGCCAGGGCGTGAGCCCGGCGGAGGCGGCGACGTCGGCGACCGTGGTACACGAACTCGGTCACGGCTCGCCTCCAGAGGTGTGGCCATCGGCACCGCCGAGCACGATGTCGAACCGGTAGCCGGTGGCCCACTCCTCGACCGTGGCGGCGTGGTCGTAGCCGGCGATCATCCGTTTGCGTGCGCGCTTCGTCGCGGACCGCGTTGAAGATCGGGTCCTGGTAGAACAACGGGTCCCCCGGGAAGTACATCTGGGTGACCAGCCGCTGCGTGAAGGCCCGGCCGAACAAGGAGAAGTGGATGTGCGCGGGACGCCACGCGTTGGCGTGGTTTCGCCACGGGTAGGGACCGGGTTTGATCGTCACGAACCGGTACCGGCCAAGTTCGTCGGTCAGCGCCCTGCCTGCGCCCACGAAGTTCGGATCGACCGGGGCGGGGTGTTGGTCGCCCTGATGGATGTAGCGTCCGGCCGAGTTGGCCTGCCAGAGCTCGATCAGGCTGTTGCGCACCGGCGTGCCGTGGTCGTCGGTCACAGTGCCGTGGACGATGATCCGTTCCCCGAGCGGCTCCGCATTGCCGTGCACCGTCAGGTCGGCGTCGGTGTCGCGGACGTCGCCCGAGCCGAATACGGGGCCGGTCAGCTCGGTCTGGCCGGCCGGCGGCATCACGAGGCCGCGCTGAGGCGACCGCAGCACCGTTGATCGGTAGTCCGGGAACGCGAACGGAGGGTCCAGGACCGGCTCGGACGTCATCCCCTCACCGCTCCAGCACCATGGCAAGGCCCTGCCCGACCCCGATGCACAGCGTCGCGACACCGACTCCCGACCCCGCAGCGGCCAGCTGGTGGGCCACGGCCCCGGCGAGACGGGCGCCGGAACAGCCCAGGGGGTGCCCGATCGCGATGGCGCCGCCGTACGGGTTCACGATGTCCGGGTCGAGCTCGGGCCACTCGGACAGGCAGGCCAGAGCCTGGGTGGCGAAGGCCTCGTTGAGCTCCATGGTGGTCACGTCGGCCAGCCCCCGGCCGGCGCTGGTCAGCGCCCGCCGGACCGCCTGCACGGGTCCGATCCCGAACAGCTGCGGGTCGACCGCGTCCACCCCGGTGGCGGCGATCCTGGCCAGCGGCTCGGTGTCGAGCTCAGCGCAGGGCGTCCTCGTCGACGAGCAGGAGAGCGGCGGCGCCGTCGGAGAGTTGGGACGCGTTGCCGGCCGTGACGGTCCCGGTCTCCCGGAACGACGGGCTTCAGCCCGGCCAGCGTCTCGGGGGTGACGCCGTCCCGGATGCCCTCGTCGCGGGCCAGGGTGGCGCCGGGCACCTGAACGACGGTGCGGTCGTGCACGCCGGCCTCCCACGCCCGGGCGGCCAGCTGTTGGCTGCGCGCAGCGAACGCGTCGGCGGCCTCGCGGGTCACGGCGTACTTCTCGCCGAGCCCCTCGGTGGCCTCTCCCAGGCTGACCGTCCACACGTCCGGCATCTCCGGGTTCACCAGGCGCCAGCCCAGGGTGGTCGAGGCGAGGGTGGCGTCGCCGGCTGGGTAGGGGCGTTCGGACTTGGGCAGCACCCACGGCGCGCGGGTCATCGACTCCACGCCGCCGGCGATGCAGACAGAGGCGTCGCCGACGGCGATGGTCCGGGCGGCCGACGCCACCGCGTCGAGTCCCGGAGGCGCAGAGCCGGTTGACCGTCGACCCCGGGACGGAGGTCGGCAGGCCGGCCAGCAGCGACGACATCCGGGCCACGTTGCGGTTGTCCTCGCCGGCCTGGTTGGCGGCCCCGAAGCAGACCTCGCCGACCCGGACGGGGTCCAGCGCGGGGTTGCGCTCCACGAGTGCCCGGATCACGAGCGCGCCGAGGTCGTCGGGGCGTACGCCGGCCAGGCCACCGCCGAGCTTCCCGACCGGGGTCCGCACGGCGTCGACGACGTACACCTCTCGTCCCAGCACGAGGCAACGGTACTGATTGTCGTCCAAGGCACAGTCCCGATCACTGGTCTGGCCACCGTGAGCCAACCCACCTCGGCGTCGATTCGGTGGAACGAGCCGCCTCCAATAGACTGGCTCGCAGCCAGTGGCCGACGGTGTCGGTCACTTCTCTTTGAAGCCCGGTGTGGTGCACGGATCCCGTGCAGAGACCAGTGATCGGGTGCCAGAGACCGCGTCTCGCAGGCTCACCGGATCCGCACCCGTGGCTCCGCGCCGGACGCACCCGAACCTCGCCGGCCCATGCTCGTCGTGGCCGACGTCTGCCCTGCGAAGAGAGCACCATGACCGCCATCGAGGCGCCCGTCGACATCGTCGACATCCCCGTCGAGACCCCTGTCGACGTCCCCGTCGACACCCCCGTCGACATCCCCGACTCCGTCTTCGACCAGTTCCCCGCCGGGCTGGTCGCCGCCCTCGCCGAGCAGGGCATCACCGACCCCACGCCGGTCCAGGCCGCCGTCATCCCCGACGGCATGGCCGGCCGCGACGTGCTGGGCCGGGCCCAGACCGGCTCCGGCAAGACCCTGGCCTTCGGCCTCCCGATCCTGGCCAGGCTGGCCGGCCGCAAGAGCCGTCCGTGCCACCCGCGGGCGGTGATCATCGTCCCCACCCGCGAGCTCGCCAACCAGGTCGCGCGAGCGATCGCGCCCCTGGCCGAGTCGATGAGGTTGCGGATGACGACCGTGTACGGCGGCACGCCGTACGAGCGTCAGACCCGGCAGCTGCGGCAGCGGGCCGACATCGTCGTGGCCACACCCGGCCGTCTGGACGACCTGCTCGAGCAGGGCTACTGCTTCTTCGACGACGTCGAGATGACGATCCTGGACGAGGCCGACCACCTGTGCGACCTCGGGTTCTACCCGGCCGTCGACAAGCTCGTCGCGATGACCCCCGAGGGCAGCCAGCGGATGCTGCTGTCGGCCACACTCGACGGTGACGTTGACCTGCTGGTGCGGACCCACCTGCGCGACCCGCAGCTGCACGAGCTGGACCCCAACGCCGGCGCGGTGACCACGATGACCCACCACACGCTGGTGGTCGGCGGCTTCCGCGAGAAGGTCGGCGCGGCACGGCAGCTGGTCGAGGCCAACGGCCGCACCATCATCTTCACGCGCACCCGAGAGGGTGCGGTGGAGCTGGCGGAGGCCCTCACCGATGCCGGCGTCAACGCCGTCGACCTGCACGGCAACCTGAGCCAGCGGGTCCGCGAGCGCAACCTGCACCGCTTCAGCAAGGGCGAGGCCCAGGCGGTCGTCGCCACCGACGTCGCCGCCCGCGGCATCCACGTCGACAGCGTCGACCTGGTGATCCACTTCGACGCCGCGAACGACCCGAAGGCCTACCTGCACCGCTCGGGCCGCACGGCGCGAGCCGGCGCGGAGGGCTGCGTGGTCACCATCTCCACCCCGAAGTTCGTCAACCAGGTGGTCCGGCTCCAGCAGGGCGCCCGGGTCGAGGTGCTGCACCACGACATCCGGTCGGCTCCGCAGCCGATGACCGCGGAGGCGCTCGCCGAGTCCGGTAGTCCGGCTCCGGCGAGGTCGCAGGCCAGGTCGGGCGGGGGCAAGCCCCAGCACGGCCGCAAGCCCTACCGCGGTCAGGGCGGGGGACCCAGTGGTCGCGGCCACCAGAGCCGGTACGAGGGCCGCAACGACGGTCCCCGCACGAACCGCGACGACCGGCGCCGTCCGCAGGACGGCGATCGTCGTGGCGCCAAGGCTCGGGGTCCCAAGCAGCGCTGGACCAAGGAGCAGCGGACCCGCTGACCTGAGGGTTCATCAGGGTATGCGGCCAAACCCTCACTTCCCGCGGTGTACAACCCGTGGGAAGTGAAGGTGCCTCATGGGAGGCGCCTCACCCGAGCGCCAGCGTGACCGCGATGGCCAGCATGGTCAGGCCGATGGCGATGTCGAGGACCTGCCACGCGCGGGGTCGCGTCAGCAGCCGGCTGGCCCGCCGGGCGCCGTACCCCAGAGCGACGAACCAGGCCGCGCTGGCCAGCACCGCTCCGGCCGCGAACCACCAGCGGCCGACCGGCCCGTTCTGGTTGGCGATCGACCCGAGCAGGATCACGGTGTCGAGATAGACGTGCGGGTTGAGCCAGGTGAGGGCGAGCGCCGTGGTCGCGGCGGCCCGCCGGTCTCCCGGTCCGCGACCTGCCGCGCGGAGTGACTCGGTACGGCGAGCCCGCAGCAGCGACAGGACGCCGTACCCGGTCAGGAACGCGACGCCGAGCCAGCGCACGAGGTCGAGCACCCACGGAGCCTGCTCGACGACGGTCCCGATGCCGCTCACGCCGGCGAGGATCAGCACCACGTCGGACGCCGCGCAGATGAGTACGACGACGCCGACGTGCTCGCGGGCCAGACCCTGGCGCAGGACGAAGGCGTTCTGGGCGCCGATCGCGACGATCAGCGAGAGGCCGGTCAGCAGCCCGGCGACGAGGGCGCCGGTCACGTCAGCCGGTCACGTCAGCGGGTCACATCAGCCGGTCATGTCTGGCTGCCGGACAGCTCAGAGATCGCGCCGCTCCTCGACGTGCTTGGTCCGCGACCGCTGCTGGTTCATCACCAGCGCGAGGATGATGGCCAGCACACCCACGATCAGGCAGATCCAGCCGAGCGTCTCGACGTCGACTACGTCCTCGACGGCCTGCGGGAAGTCCTCGATGGCCCCGAGCAGGAGGATCAGGCCGATCACGAGCAGGACGATGCCAATACCGATTCCCATGGTGACTCCTGTACTGCGTCGGGGGCGTCTGGGTCAGCGTACGGCCGAATGACGCCCGTGCGTCAGAAGGCCGCTTCGTCGAGATCCATCAGGCCGAGGTCGGTGGACTCGGCGATGGCGCGCTCGGCGGCGATCTTCGGCAGGTTGTGCTGCGCGAAGAACTGCGCGGCCGCGATCTTGCCTTCGTAGAACGCCTGGTCCTTGGCCGACGCGTCCCCGGCAAGCTTCTCCAGCGCCACCTCGGCCTGACGCAGCAACAGCCACGCGCAGATGACGTCGCCCAGGACCATCAGCAGGCGACTGGTGTTGAGACCGACCTTGTAGATGTTGCGGATGTCGCCACCGTCGGCCGACGCGTCCGCGGACATCAGGTCGTTGATCATGTGCCCGACGATTGCGTTCGCGTCTTCCAGGGCCGTGGCCAGGAGGCCGCGTTCGACCTTGAGCCGGCCGTCCACGTCGACGGACCCGCCGTCGGACTTCAAGAAGGCCTCGATCTCGCCGGCCAGGTGCCCCAGGGCCCGGCCCTGGTCCTTGACGATCTTGCGGAAGAAGAAGTCCTGGCCCTGGATCGCGGTGGTGCCCTCGTAGAGGGTGTCGATCTTGGCGTCCCGGACGTACTGCTCGATCGGATACTCCTCGAGGAACCCGGAGCCACCGAACGTCTGCAGCGACTCTGTGCCCAGCAGTACCCACGAGCGCTCCGAGCCGTAGCCCTTCACGATGGGCAGCAGCAGGTCGTTCACCGCCGCCGCGACCTTGCCCTCGTCCGTCTCGGTCTCGCCGGCGTGCTCGGCCATTGCAATGGTGTCCTGCCAGGTGGCTGAGTAGAGCACCAGGGCGCGCATCGCCTCCGCGAACGACTTCTGCGTCATCAACGACCGGCGTACGTCGGGGTGGTGAGTGATCGCGACCCGTGGTGCCGTCTTGTCGGCGGCCTCGGTCAGGTCGGCGCCCTGCATCCGCTCCTTGGCGTACTCGAGCGCGTTGAGGTAGCCGGTCGACAGGGTCGCGATGGCCTTCGTGCCCACCATCATCCGGGCGTTCTCGATGACCTGGAACATCTGGGCGATGCCGTCGTGCACCTCGCCGAGCAACCAGCCGCGGGCCGGCTCGTTCTCGCCGTACGTGAGCTCACAGGTGTTGGACACCTTGATGCCCATCTTGTGCTCGACGTTGGTGACCTTGACGCCGTTGCGCTCACCGGTCAGCTCGCCGGTCTCTGGGTCGAAGTGGTACTTCGGCACGATGAAGAGGCTGAGCCCCTTGGTGCCGGGGCCACCGGCACCCTCCACGCCCGTCGGGCGCGCGAGCGTGAGATGGATGATGTTCTCGGACAGGTCGTGCTCGCCCGAGGTGATGAAGCGCTTGACGCCCTCGATGTTCCAGGTGCCGTCGTCGTTGGGAGTGGCCTTGGCCCGGCCGGCGCCGACGTCGGAGCCGGCGTCGGGCTCGGTGAGCACCATGGTGGCGCCCCAGCCGCGCTCGACCATGTGGCCGGCGATCTTCTGGTCGCGCTCGTTGCCGTTGCGGTGCATCACGCTCGCGAAGCTCGGCCCGGCGCCGTACATCCAGACCGGCGCATTCGAGCCCAGCACCAGCTCGCCGATCGCCCAGTTGAGGCTGGACGGCGCGGGCTGGCCGCCGAGCGCCTCGGGGATCTGCAGCCGGAACCACTCGGCGTCCATCCAGGCGTGGTAGCTCTTCTTGAACGACTCGGGGAGCGGTGCCTCACCGGTCTCGGGGTCGAAGACGGGTGGGTTGCGGTCACTGTCCGTGTACGACGCCGCGAGGTCCTCGCGCGCCAGCCGGTCGACCTCGGCGAGGATCGAGCGAGCGGTCTCGCCGTCGACCTCCGCGAACGGCCCCTGGCCCAGAACTTCGTCGCGACCGAGCACCTCGAACAGGTTGAACTCGATGTCGCGCAGATTGCTCTTGTAGTGGCTCAATGCCCCGCCTTTTCGTCTTGGTGACGTGCAGTCCCGGCTGCTACTGACCGGTAACTTAATTATCGGTGGGGAGGTTACGCCACGCAAGCCGGAGGTGACCCGGATCACCCGAACTGGGCATAAAGCTCGTGTCGAGTTGACAACCACTAGAGGCATCAACTCTACTGAAACGGTCAAGTTACCAACTTGATGGACTTTATAAATACGACCACTCGGTGATGGTGCGATCACCGAGCGACCACAGGGTGGTGCGACCCATGCGTAAGCTCATTGTCCTCGGATTTGTCGGGCTACTGGCCCAGTTGATCGACGGCTCCCTCGGGATGGCGTACGGCGTCACGTCGTCGACACTGCTCCTGGCGGCAGGCGTCGCCCCAGCGGCCGCCTCGGCCGCCGTGCACTTCTCCGAGATCGGCACCTCCCTGGTGTCCGGCTTCTCCCACCACAAGCTGGGCAACGTGGACTGGAAGACCGTCTCGATCCTCGCCGTGCCGGGCTTCGTCGGCGCGTTTGCGGGGGCGACCTTCCTCGCGAGCCTGGACGGTGACACGGCCAAGCCGTGGGTGGCCGGCCTGCTGCTGGTGCTGGGCCTCTATGTGATCTGGCGGTTCCTGGTTCTCGGTGGCCGTCGCCCGACCTTCAAGTCGCGACCCGGTGCGAAGTTCCTCGTGCCCATGGGCCTTGTCGGCGGTTCGCTCGACTCCATCGGTGGCGGCGGCTGGGGCCCGGTCGGCACCACGTCGTTGCTGTCCTCGGGTCGCCTCGAGCCCAGGAAGGTGGTCGGCTCGATCGACACCTCCGAGTTCGTCGTGGCGGTCGGTGGCTCGCTGGGCTTCCTCTGGGCGCTCGGCTCGCAAGGCATCGAGTGGTCCTACGCCCTCGCCCTGCTTGCCGGTGGCGTCATCGCAGCCCCGATCGCGGCCTGGCTGGTGAAGAAGCTCGCCGCACGGGTGCTCGGTGTCGCGGCTGGCGGGCTCATCGTGCTGACCAACTCCAAGACCATTGCCGAAGCACTCGGGGCCTCCGGCGCCGCCGTCGCGGCAGTCGCCGCCACCGTCTTCGTCCTGTGGGTCACGGGCATCGTGTGGGCGGTCCGGCAGGAGCGTGAGTCCCGGAAGATCGAGCAGTTCGAGGAGCAGCTGGCTGCCGTCTGACCCCAGATCCAACCGGAGAGACCCCCAACCGAGACACCCGGCGAGACAATCGCCGGGTGTTCTCGGGTTGGTCGAGTGTTCGGATCGACAAATCTGAGACACTGCACTCATGCGTGTATCCGCCAAGTCCGACTACGCCCTGCGGGCCCTCATCGAGATGGCCACCCGTGAGAACGAGCGGGCGGTGAGCGCGGAGGAGCTGGGCAAGCAGCAGGAGATCCCGCACGGCTTCCTCCAGGCGATCCTGGCCGACCTGCGTCGCGCCGGCATCGTGATCTCCCAGCGCGGCCAGTCGGGTGGCTGGCGGATGGCTCGCCCGGCCAGCGACGTGACGGTGGCCGACGTGATCCGCGCGGTCGATGGCCCCTTGGTCTCCGTCTACGGGCTGCGACCCGAGGCGGTCACCTACAACGAGACCGCCGACGTGCTGCAGCACGTGTGGATCGCGGCGCGACGCTCGCTGCGGGACGTCTTCGAGTCGGTCTCCATCCAGCAGCTGGCCGAGCACAAGCTGCCCCGCTCCGTCACGTCCCGGACCGCAGATGAGGACGCCTGGCAGCCACACTGAGTGCGCCACCGCCCGCGTCCACCATGCCGAGTGGAACGCGTTCTAGTTTTGCAGTAGTCTGCGGCCGTGATCAGCTCCGACGCCATCACCTGGAATGCACCGGACACCGACCACCCCGCCCGGGTTGCATCCCAGCGGTCGTACGCCGCCGTCGCCAAGGGCGACCTGGAGGAGTGGCTCACCGTCTACGCCGAGGACGCGGTCATCGAGAACCCGGTCGGGCCGTCCATGTTCGACCCCGACGGCAAGGGCCACCGGGGTCATGACGGGATCCGGGAGTTCTGGGACCTGGCGATCGCGCCCGTGGTGTCGTTCCGCATCCTGATCGACGACTCGCACGCCAACGGGAACACCTGTGCCAACGTCGGGACGATCACCACGACGCTCCCGGACGGCGGGACGGTCGACACCGACCTCGTGATGGTCTACACGGTCGGCGGGGACGGCCGGGTCGTGTCCATGCAGGCGTTCTGGGAGCCCGAGCGCGCGATGGCGACCTACCGCAAGGACTGACCTGGCGCCGGTTCATTCGCCGGCGTGCCGGGCGACCCACTCGACGAGCGGACGCAGAGCCCGCCAGTCCGTGCGGACCCGGTCGGCGACGTCCGGGGAGTCGAGGCCCTCGAAACCGTACGGCCGGTGCGCGATCAGCCGTTTGTGCCGAAGCAGCTCGATCCGCGGATGGTCGGAGTCGTACCCGCGCGGAGTGGTCTTGAGCTTCTCCCCGGTGATCTCGAAGCCGCCGCGCTCGAGCTTGCGCAGGATGCGCTGCAACCGCGGGCCGGTCCTGTCGTCGGCGATGGCGTCGCGGATCCGGCCGAGTCGCTCGCCGGAGGCCTCGTAGAACCCGGCACCGACTCGCAAGCCACGGGCAGAGATCTCGACGTACCACCCGGTCGCCGGCCCGGCCGAAACGAAGGCGCCCTGGTGGGTCTTGTACGGCGTCTTGTCCCTGGCGAACCGGACGTCGCGGTAGGGGCGGAAGACCTTCGCGTCGCCGAACTCCGGCGCCAGGCTGTCGCACAGCGCCGTCATCGGCGCCTTCACCGAGTCGTCGTACGTCGCCTTGTGCTTCTGCCAGTAGGACTTGGTGTTGTCGACCTCGAGGTCGTCGTAGAAGTCCAGGGCGCTGACAGGGAAGCCGGTGAAGACCACGCATCGACCCTACTCAGCCGACCGGCGCCGTCACCTGCTCGTCGCCGGACCGGGCGAACGCCGTCACGGTGATCCGGTCGCCACCGCAGCGCGGCTCCGAGAGGAAGGCCTGACCGCGCCCCTCGGACTCGTACACGATGTCGAACGCGCCACCCGGCGACCACCGCAGCAGGCGCGCCCGGTCGTCGTCGGCTTGGGGGTCACGCACGAAGTACGCCGCGCCGCCGCACCAGGTCAGGGTGCCCGAGGTCCCGGCCCCCAGGTCGAAGTACCCGTCCCCGATCCGGGCGTGGAACCGCGCCTCCTCGATCCGGCGTTCGTTCGGGATCGTCGACCAGATCGCGCCGTCGTCCGGCAGGACCAGGCCCTCCCACGCCGTGCAGTCGGGCAGGCCGGGGAACGGGGTGAGCGATGCGCCCTCGACGGTGGCAACCGTGCGGCAGGACGGCTGCTGGTCGTCGAAGGTCATCAAGGACGTCCCGGCGGGCGTGATCCGGGCACTCGTGAAGCCGTGCCGCTTCGGGGCGCACCAGTCCGCCTGCGACCGACCGCTTGCCAGGTCCACGGTGGCGAGGCAGTACGCCCGTCCCGGACCGATGCTCGCGTGGAGGAGCATGCCCTCGCCGAGGGCCCAGGTGCCGCCGGTCGTGGTCGGGACGTCGGACGTGCCGTCCACTCGGGACTGCTCGCCGGTCGCGAGGTCGACGACGTCGACCACGGCCGGCCGCTGTTCGAGGGAGTCCTGGCTGACCACGACCGCGTAGGTCGAGTCCAGGAAGGCGTCGGTCACGCGGTATCGCTCGGGCGCCTGGATCGTCATCGTTCGCGGTCCCTGGAGCCGGGCGGCGCGCCCGTCGGGCGGGAAGCTCAGCGACCACGGGCCGCCGCGGACCACCGTCGTCTCGACGGATCCGGGGACCCGCTCCCACGTCATCGGGGCCGGCTCAGGCTCGACCACAGCCGGTTCTTCAGCCGTGCCGCCCGACGATGCCGGGCCTTCGGTCGGGTCCTCGGTCGGCTCCGAGGTGGGGCTGGCCGTTGGGGAGTCCGGTCCGCCCTCGGGATCGGACCCGTCGCCGCACCCGGCGAGCGCCAGGGTCAGCACGGTGACCGCGCAGATCCGGGCGCCGCGCATCACACCCCGATGTTCTGGTGCGGGTGCGCCCGGTTGGCGCGGTAGCTCTTGTAGGCGCTGCGCCACTGCACCCGGTCGATGTAGGGCTCCGAGGGGTCGAAGCGCTGCTGGTTCCACGGCTCGAAGTAGCCGATGAAGGCCGGCTTCTCCCCCCGCTTGTTGTATCCCCGGCCGACCTGGAAGTGTCCCGAGGCATCGTCGTCGAGGTAGGGGTAGAACCGCTTCAACAGGATCGGGTGCAGCACGAGCGGGGCCCGGTAGTCGGTCACGTGCCGCTGGTTGAGCAGCAGCCACTTGCCGAATGACCAGTCGGAGATGTCCAGGGTGATGTAGCGACCGGCCCGGTTCGCGTTGTCCCAGCCGGTGGTCTTGTTGATGAGCCGCACGATCTCCGTGATCGCGCTGCCGTTGCCCGTCGTACCCAGCCGGCGAGCCCAGTACCGCTGTGACCTGTGTCGGCCCCGCCAGCCCCAGGCGATCATCTGCATCGCGGTGGGCCCGCACCAGTAGCTGCGGCGCTGTTCGCTCACCCGCCTCGAGCTGAGGACCCAGTCCTTCCTCGGATAGGCGGAGTGCGGCTTGGTCGGGCCGGCGGTGCGACTCGCGGACGCCCTCACCTCGGGATGATCGGCGAGGAAGCCGTCGGGGAGGGGAGTCCCCTGGATCTCGTGGCGGAGCAGCCACACCTTGGCGACCGAGCGGGCGGCCGCGGTGAGCTCCGCCCGCTCGGCCGCGGCTCGGTCGGTCGGTGACAGCGAGGAGGTACGCCGGAGCATCGCGAGGGCATCGAGGTCACCGGTGCCACCCGCGGAGGCGACCGTGCGTGCACTGCGGGCGGCGGCCGTGGCGACCCGCGCCTGGACCTCGCTCTCCGTCCGGGTGGTCCAGCCGGTGCCGAGGCAGTAGCGCTGCCCCTCGAACTCCGCGCACCGGACCAGGTCATCGGCGAGCGTGCCCGGCGCCGTCCTGGCTGACACCCGGCCGAGGGCGCGGCCATCGGAGACCACCCGGTCGATCTCGCGCCGCATCTGCTCGGTGAGGGCGCCCACCCGTGCGCGCGCCGGCGCGGCGTACTCCTCCTCGCCGGAGGGGACGAGGGCGTGCTCGGGCTCGTCCCCGCGCGGGATGAAGGGGGTGGCGGCGAGCAGGAGGACCAGGGTCCCCAGAGCGATCTTTCGGGCCCGAGTCATGCGAGCACCTTCGGGTGAGACGGCAGATCAGGCCTACCACTGTTCACACGGATCACACCAATAGTCAAGTTTCCCATCAGTCACAGAGGCAGCGTGCGCCTAGAGTGAGACGAGTGACGAGGCCTGATGATGCCGCTGCGGTGACGGTGCGTGGGCTCGAGGAACGCGATCACCAGGCGGTCCACGACATCCTCACCAGTGACGCGGTCATCGACGGCACGATGCGGGTGCCCTACTCCTCACTCCACTCGACCAGGAGCCGGCTCGAGCCCAAGGACGACGTGCACGTGCTGGTGGCTGAGCTCACGGGAAGGGTCGTCGGGTTCGCGGAGCTGGTCAGATCCCCGGCTCACCCGCGCCACGCCCACGTCGCCGAGCTCAACATGGTGTGCACCCATCCCGACTTCGGCGGCCGGGGCGTCGGGCGGGCGCTCACCGAGGCCGTCATCGACCTCGCGGACAACTGGCTGAACCTGCGCCGGCTCGGACTCATCGTGTTCGCGGACAACGAGCGCGCGATCGGGCTCTACGAGAAGCTCGGGTTCGAGCACGAGGGCGTGATGCGGGAGTTCGGCTTCAAACGGGGGCAGTACGTCGACGCGGTGGTGATGGCGCGGCTGCGGCCCTGACCGGGATCATTCCGCTGTTGTGGGTATCGGCCGACCTGGTCAGCCGCTGGTGGAGCGGATGACGAGATTCGAACTCGCGACATCGACCTTGGGAAGGTCGCGCTCTACCAACTGAGCTACATCCGCATGCCTGCCCCGGAGGGTCGGCGGACGCGATGCTACCCCAGCGAGCGGGGAGGTAGGTTACGACCCGTGCTGATGAGCGACCGCGACATCCTCGGTGAGATCGATGCCGGGCGGATCGCCCTCGACCCATGGGATCCCGCGATGATGCAGCCGTCGTCGATCGACGTCCGGCTGGACCGGTTCTTCCGCGTCTTCGAAAACCATCGCTACCCCCACATCGACCCGGCGGCGGACCAGTCCGACCTGACCCGGGAGGTCGAGCCGCAGGGCGACGAGCCGTTCATCCTGCACCCCGGCGAGTTCGTGCTCGGGTCGACGTACGAGGGCGTCTCGCTCCCCGACGACGTCGCGGCCCGGGTCGAGGGCAAGTCGTCTCTTGGCCGGCTCGGCCTGCTCACGCACGCCACAGCGGGCTTCGTAGACCCCGGTTTCTCGGGCCACGTGACCCTGGAGCTAGCGAACGTCGCGACCCTGCCGATCAAGCTCTACCCAGGGATGAAGATCGGGCAGTTCTGCTTCTTCAAGCTCTCCTCGCCCTCGGAGCACCCTTACGGGTCGGAGAAGTACGGCTCGCGCTACCAGGGGCAGCGCGGTCCGACGCCCTCGCGTTCCTTCCAGAACTTCCACCGCACGCCCATCTGACGGGCCACCTGGCCGGCGCGGGCCGCCTGGTCCGAACCAGGCCCTTGCCAGCACCCGCGAGGAAAAGGTTAGGCTTCCCTAAGTAAGCCCTGCCTTCCTCGAGGAGTCTCCATGTCCCGTCCCTTCCCCGCGTCCCGCCTGTGGGCACTCGTGGCGGCCGCCATCGTGGCCTCGTCCGTGCTCGCCGGGTGCAGCACCGGGTCGACCACCGCCGAGGATGCGCCCGAGATCGAGGAGGGGTCGGAGGTGGACGCCGACGCCTTTCCCGTGACCATCGAGCACGCCTTCGGGAAGACCACCATCGAGGAGGAGCCGACGCGGGTCGCCACCCTCGGCTGGACCGACCACGACAACGCCCTCGCGCTCGGAGTGGTCCCGGTCGGCGCGACCAAGCTCACCTGGGGCGGGAACGAGGGGGGTTCCTCGGACTGGTTCGACGCCGAGCTCGAAGAGGCGGGCGCCGAGGCGCCGGTGCGGTACGACGACGCCGACGGCGCGCCGATCGTCGAGGTCGCCAAGACGAACCCGGACCTGATCCTGGCCACGAACTCGGGAATCACGCAGCAGGAGTACGACAAGCTCAGCAAGATCGCCCCGGTCGTCGCCTACCCCGAGGCGCCGTGGATCACGCCGTGGCAGACGTCGCTGGAGATGACCGGCGAGGCCCTGGGTCGCAGCAGCCTCGCGGAGGAGGTGTCGGCGGAGACGCAGTCGGCGATCGACGACGCCAGGGCGGAGTACCCGCAGATCGATGGGAAGTCGATGATCTTCGCCTACCTCACCACCACGGACATGTCGACGGTCGGCGTCTACGCACCGGACGACCCGAGGGTCTCGCTCATGCACGACCTGGGACTCGTGGACGCGCCGATGGTCGACGACATCGTCAAGGAGGGCACGTTCTACGGGACGATCTCGGCCGAGCGGGCACCTGAGCTCGAGTCAGACGTCCTGCTCACCTGGTCGGAGAACGAGGACGACATGGAGACCTTCACCGACCACGATCTGCTCGGCCGGATTCCCGCTCTGGAAGCGGGCCACGCCTACGCCGAGGAGGACAAGCACGTCAGCCTCGCCGTGACCAACCCGACCCCGCTCTCGATCCCCTACACCATCGAGCACTTCGTGCCGGAGGTGGCGGAGGCGGTCGACGGCACCTGATGGCCGTCCTCGACGCCCCGCTCACTCGGCGCTCCGCCGCCGGGCGGACGCGGCCAGCCACCGCCGCGGCGACGCTGCTCGCCGCGGTGGTGGCGGTATCCCTGGGCTCGGTGCTCGTGGGGTCGGTGACGGTCTCACCGGCCGCGCTGTTCGACTCTGCCGACCCGGGCCACGCGGTCCTGATGGCACGGATTCCGCGCACCTGCCTGGCCCTCGCGGTCGGCGCCGCGCTCGGCCTGGCCGGCGCCTGCCTGCAAGGTCTGACCCGGAACCCGCTCGCCGACCCCGGCATCCTCGGGATCAACGCCGGTGCCTCCTTCGCCATGGTCGTGGCGATGGCGTTCTTCGGCGTCACCTCGCTGTCGTCGTACGTCTGGTGCGCATTCGCCGGCGCCGCGGCGGCGATGGTCCTCGTGCACGCGATCGCGTCCCTGGGGCGCGACGGGGCCACGCCGGTGAAGCTGGCGATCGCGGGCGCGGCACTGACCGCCGCCCTCACCAGCTGGGTCTCAGCCGTGCTGCTGACCGACCGGCAGACCATGGAGTCGTTCCGGTTTTGGCAGGTCGGGACGGTCGGCGGGCGTGGGTACGACGTCCTGCTCACGGGCCTGCCGTTCCTGGCGGCCGGCGTGGTGCTCGCCCTGACGGGCGCCCGCCTGCTCAACGCGCTCGCCCTGGGTGATGACCTCGCGCGGGGGCTGGGTCGCCGGGTGCTGCGCGACCGGCTGGTCCTCGGGCTGGCCGTCGTCCTGCTGGCCGGGACGGCGACGGCGCTGGCGGGTCCCGTCGCGTTCGTCGGCCTGATCGTGCCGCACGGCGTGCGCGCGGTGGTCGGCCCGGACTACACGCGGGTGCTGCCGTTCTCCCTCGGGTTCGGCGCCGTCCTGGTCGTCCTCGCCGACACGGTCGGACGGGTCGTGCTGCCGCCGACGGAGGTCCAGGTGGGGATCATGACCGCGGTCGTGGGTGTGCCGGTCTTCCTGTGGCTGGTCCGGCGCGGCCGGATGGCAGCCCTCTGATGAGCGTCGTCGACCTCGTCGAGGCGGCACCCGTCCCGGCGGAGCAGGTACGACGAGCCCGCCGCCGGCCGATCCGCCGCTCCCGTCTGGTGTCGGCCGGCCTCTCTCTCGTGCTGCTCGGAGTCTTCGCGGCACGAGTCCTGCTGGGTGACTTCACGTTCACGATCCCCGACTTCTTCCGGATCCTGTTCGGCGCCGAGATCCCCGGAGCGTCGTACATCCTGATGGAGAGCAAGCTGCCGCGCGCGGTGCTGGGGGTCCTGGTCGGCGCCGCGTTCGGTGTCGGGGGTGCCATCTTCCAGACCACCCTCCGCAACCCGCTTGCGGCGCCGGACATCATCGGCGTCAGCCTCGGGGCTAGTGCGGCGGCGGTGTTCACGATCGTCAGCCTCGGTCAGGCCGGGACCCCGGTCTCGGTCGCCGCCATCGTCGGCGCCGTGGCCGTGTCCGTCCTGGTGCGCCTGGTGGCAGGGACGACCGGCGGCTATCGGTTGGTCCTCATCGGGGTCGGCGTCGCGGCGGCGCTCTCGTCGGTGATCCAGTACCTCTTCACCCGGGCCGACGTCTATGACGCGCAGCTGGCGCTGCGCTGGATGACCGGCAGCGTGAGCGGAGCGGACTGGCCGACGATCCGCATCCTTGCCGGCTTCCTGCTGGTCCTGGTGCCGATCCTGGTGTGGCTGGCCCGGTCGTTGCGGATCACCGAGCTCGGGGACGACGTCGCGTCGGGGCTCGGCGTGACCACCCGGCGTACCGACGCCCTGCTGGTCCTTGCCGTGCTCCTGACCGCCGTCTCGGTCGCCGCCGCCGGGCCGATCGCGTTCGTCGCGTTCCTTGCGGGGCCGATCGCCAGGGCGCTCAACGGCGGTCGCACGACTCTCGTGGGCGCCGGCCTGGTCGGCGCGATCGTGGTCGTCGGTGCCGACTACGTGGCCGACTATCTGCTGGCCGACATCAACTTTCCCGTGGGCGTCGTCACCGGCGCGTTCGGGGCCCCGTTCCTGATCTGGCTGCTCGCCCGCGGCCGCACCGAAAGGAGGGCGGCGTGACCGTACAACCCACGATCAGCGCTCTGGAGGAGGAGAAGGTCATGGACCGGCCGATCGAGCCCGGTCGGCTGGTCGCCGACGGGGTCTCGCTGGGGTACGGCGACCGCCCGGTCGTCACCGACCTCACGGTTCGCGTCCCCGACCACCGGGTCACGGTAGTGGTCGGGCCGAACGCGTGCGGCAAGTCGACCCTGCTCCGCGGCATGGCACGCCTCCTGCGCCCCACGTCGGGTGCCGTCCTGCTCGACGGCAGAGCCGTCCACCAACTGTCCACCAAGCAGGTGGCCAGGACCCTCGGCCTCCTGCCGCAGAACCCGGTCGCACCCGAAGGCGTGACCGTCGTGGACCTGGTGGGCCGCGGACGGCACCCCCACCAGGGCGCCTTCCGGCGCTGGTCCGCGGACGACGAGGCCGCCGTGGTCGAGGCCCTGGAGCTGACCGACACGGTCGACCTGGCCGACCGGTTGGTCGACGAGCTCTCGGGCGGTCAGCGGCAGCGGGTCTGGATCGCAATGGCCCTCGCACAGGGGACCGACCTGCTCCTGCTCGACGAACCGACCACGTACCTCGACGTCGCCCACCAGGTCGAGATGCTCGATCTCCTCGCCGACCTCAACCACAACCGCGGCACCACCATCGTGATGGTGCTGCACGACCTGAACCTGTCTGCGCGTTACGCCGATCACCTGGTCGCCATGAAGGACGGAGAGGTCGTGGCAGAGGGTGCCCCCGGATCCGTCGTGACCGAGGAGACGGTGCGGGCCGTCTTCGGGCTCGGCAACCGGGTGATCACCGACCCCGTCTCCCACACTCCTCTGGTGGTGCCCGTCGGGCGCCACCACGGAAAGGAAGCCCGATGACCGTGACCACCGACCACGCCCTGCCGATGATCCTCGACGAGGTCGAGGTGACCTCGGTCGAGCTTCTCTCCCCGAGCTTTGTCCGGGTGGAGCTGGGCGGCGCCGTCCTTGCCGACTTCGGGGTAGACGGGCCGCTCTACGACCAGCGGATCAAGCTGGTCTTTCCCAACGACGCCGGCAACCTGCCGTCCTTCGAGGGCGCCGATGACTCCTGGTGGGACACCTGGCTGGAGATCCCCGCCTCCGAACGCGGCCACATGCGCACCTACACCGTGCGCGCCGTGCGCGGCACCGGCGTCGACACTCGACTGGTCGTCGACCTCGTGCTGCACCTCGACGACGGTGCGACCGGGCCCGGTGCGGAGTGGGCCGCTCGCGCCGCCGCCGGTGACCGGCTGATCACGATGGCACCTCGCCGCGGCAGGGAGTTCGGCGGGATCGAGTTCGTGCCCGGGGCCGCGACGTCGCTGTTGCTGGTGGCGGACGAGAGCGCGGTTCCGGCGGTCTGCAGCATTCTCGAGGACCTGCCCCCGGATGCCGAGGGCGCGGCGTTCCTGGAGGTGCCGGTGAGCGGCGACGTCCTCGACGTACGCGGCCCCGAGGGCGTCGAAGTCGTCTGGCTGCCGCGCGACGGCCAACCGCTCGGTGCCCGGGTGCACCCCGCCGTGCAGGCCCATCTCGGAACGCCTGTCGGTGGTCCGCTGGACGCGGGCGACGACGTGGACCCGGACCTGTGGGAGACGCCGACCTTCTCCTCCTCGGGCGAACCCGTCGAGAGCGCCACGGTCGTCGGTCACGATCTCGACGGGCTGTACGCCTGGATAGCGGGGGAGTCCGGGATGGTCACGGCCCTGCGCCGCCACCTGGTTCGGGAGCTGGGCATGGACCGCCGCCAGGTCGCCTTCATGGGCTACTGGCGGCGGGGGGTGGCCATGCGCTCCTGATCACGCACGGGATGGTCCCTGACGATCGGGTTGCTCAGGGGTTCGTCCGGCAACCCGAACGTCAGGGACCATCCCGACGTGAGGGCGCTCAGTTGTCGATCCGGTCGGCGATCCGGCGCAGGCCCTCGGCGAACCTGTGCCGCTGGGGAACCCCGGGGATGGAGGGCCGACGGGCGCGGCCGACCCGCTCCCGGATCTGGTGCCTGGCCTCGGTCTCGAGCAGTGTCGTGCCGTTCATGGTGGGCTCCTTCTCTCGCATGGTGGTTGGTCAGACCTGGGTGAGGACGATGTCGCCGCTGACGACCTTGGCGCGCAGCTCGACGTGGTCGGCGCCCTCGGCCGCCTCGCCGGCGCCTTCGATGTCGGAGCGGATGGAGCCGGACACGGTGGACAGGTCGGTCCACACAGGGAGCCCGGCCGGGATGCCGACCCGGACGTCGCCGGAGGCTCCCTTGACCGTGAAGCGTCCGCTGCGGGCCGCACCGACCAGGAAGTCGCCGCTTCCCGTGGCCAGCGAGACGTCGGTGCGGGCGTCGACGACCTTGAGGTCGCCGGAGCCGGTCTTGACGGCGGCCGGCCCGTTCGCGATCCCGATCTCCACGTCGCCGGAGCCCGTCGAGACGGCGACCGCCGCCTCGGCGTTCCGGACGCGGACGTCTCCCGAGCCGCTCTTGACCCGAAGGTCCGCGTTTGCGGCCTCGACCTCGATGTTGCCGGAGCCGGTCTCGAGGAGCGAGGACGCGGTCAGCTCGGCGATCTGCACGTCGCCGGAACCGGTCTTGACCTGGCAGCCGCCGACGGTCCCGACGACGCCGACGAAGGCGCTGCCGGTCTTGACCGACACGTCGCTGTCGAGCGGCACGCGGACGGAGACGTCGAGCTTGCTGTCGCCACCGAGGAAGCCGGCGCGGTGACGCGGGGCGACGATGGTGATCCGCCTGCCGGACTGCTCGACCTCGACGTCCTCGGCGTCGCGGCCGGCGATCTCGATGAACGCCTCGGTGGTGTCAACCGCGGTGATGTCCACGGTGCCCCTGCCGATCTCGACGTACAGGTCGGCCGGCTGAGGGGATTCGAATCGGTGCTGCTGTCATGACTGTCTCCGGGGTGTGTTTGTCCGCGGGACCAGCCTGCTGCCGGCCCCTCGTGGGTGCTTGATGTGTGTTGCTGGGTCAGACCCAGCCGGTCATGCGGCGGTTGCCGCGGCCCTTCCCGCCGAACGGGTCGACGTCGCCGAAGAACGGGATGCTGGACAGGTCGATGTCGACGTTGATGGCGTTCTCGCGAGTCGCCGCCCGAACGACGTTGACCAGCCAGGTGTTGAGCGACTGGCCCGAGCGCCCGGCGAACTCCTCGGCCCGGGCCTTCACGGACTCAGGGATCCGGAGCGTGATCCGGGCCAGGCCGCCTTCCTCCTCGACCTCCTCCGGCGTTGGGGGTGCCGGCGGAGCAGGCGGGGCAGGGAGGCTGGTCGGGGTGGTGTGGACGACGAAGTCCAGCTCGCGGCCGCTGAGGCGGACGTCGACGCCGCCGGAGGGCATCTCGGTGGTGATCTCCGAGGCGGCCTGCGAGATCGCCTCCATCAGGGCCAGCCGGGCCGACGGGTCCAACGCGAGCGCCAGTCGCTCGGCGGCCTGCTTGACGTCCTGGCCACCGGCCTCGGCCGCGGCGACGAGGTCGCGGCGGAGGTTGTCGATGTACGGCGTGATGTCCATGTGCACCACTTTGACATCACTATGACGTCATGTCAAGGCCAAGTCGATGTCACGTCGGCACCGTTTGACGTCATGATGACACCGGGCGCAGATGGGTACCGGGTCGGCTGATCACGTCGTCACGCGGGAAATGAGGTTGGATGTCGTCGACGGAGGTGCTGCACCCGCAGCTCACGGTGCTGGCGGACACGATCATCGACGCGGATCCGGTCGACTACCTGATCCTCGCGACGTACTTCGCCTTCGTGCTGGGCATCGGGGTCCTCGCCCGACGACGGGTGTCGGACTCCATGGACTTCTTCCTGTCCGGCCGGTCGTTGCCGGCGTGGGTCACCGGACTGGCGTTCATCTCCGCGAACCTCGGGGCCGTCGAGATCATGGGCATGTCCGCCTCGGGAGCGGAGTTCGGGCTGCCCACGGTGCACTACTTCTGGGTCGGCGCGATCCCGGCCATGCTGTTCCTGGGCGTCGTGATGATGCCGTTCTACTACGGCTCGAAGGTCCGCTCGGTGCCGGAGTTCATGCTCCGCCGGTTCGGCCCCGGCGCCCACCTGGTCAACGCGATCTCTTTCGCCGTGGCCCAGCTCCTGATCGCGGGCATCAACCTCTTCCTGCTCGGGACCATCCTCCGGGCATTGCTCGGATGGCCGCTCCTGGTCGCGCTGATCGTGGCCGCAGCCATCGTGCTCTCCTACATCACCCTGGGTGGGCTCTCGGCCGCGATCTACAACGAGGTGCTGCAGTTCTTCGTGATCGTGGCGGCCTTCCTCCCGCTCACGATCCTGGGGCTCAACCGGGTCGGCGGCTGGGACGGCCTCACCGACAAGATCACCGAGGCGGCCGACGCGGGCGCCGGGCCGCCGGCCGAGCAGCAGCTGAACTCGTGGCCGGGCCAGGCGCTCTCGGGCTTCGACTCCCCGCTGCTGTCGGTGATCGGCATCGTGTTCGGTCTCGGCTTCGTGCTCTCGTTCGGCTACTGGACCACCAACTTCGTGGAAGTCCAGCGGGCGATGGCATCGGACTCGATCTCCTCGGCCCGCAAGACGCCGGTGATCGGCTCCTTCCCGAAGATGTTCGTCCCGTTCATCACGATCCTCCCCGGCATGATCGCGGCGGTACTGGTCACCGAGATCGCCGACCTGAAGGCCGGCGAGGCGCCACCTGGCGGAGCGTCGGGCGAAGGTGTCGCCTACAACGACGCCCTGATCTACCTGATGCGCGACCTGCTGCCCAACGGGCTGCTGGGGCTGGCGATCACCGGCCTGCTCGCGGCCTTCATGGCGGGGATGGCGGCGAACATCTCCGCGTTCAACACGGTGTTCAGCTACGACCTCTACCAGGACTACATCTACAAGGACGGCAACGACGACCACTACCTGGCGGTGGGCCGGATCGCGACCGTGGCCGCGACGGTCATCGCGGTGTTCACCGCGGGCCTGGCCCAGAACTTCTCGAACATCATGGCCTACCTGCAGACCCTGTTCGGGTTCTTCAACGCCCCGCTGTTCGCGACGTTCATCGTGGGCATGTTCTGGCGGCGGATGACTCCGGCAGCAGGCTGGATGGGTCTGGTCGCGGGAACGGTCTCCGCCGTGGCCGTGGCCTTCCTGAGCGAGGACGCGTTCGGCTCGTGGAGCACGGGCACGATCCCCATCGGCGGCCAGGGCGCGGCGTTCCTCGCGGCGTCGGTCGCATTCATCGTGGACGTCGTGCTCAGCGTCGCGGTCTCGATGGTGACCAAGCCCAAACCGGTGGAGCAACTGGCCGGCCTGGTCTACTCCGAGACGCCGGTGGAGCAGCGCACCGACCCGAACGAGGCGAGCTATCCCTGGTACCGCCGTACCGTCCCACTGGCGGGCCTGGCACTGGTCATGGTCATCGCCCTGAACGTGGCCTTCTGAGGAGGCAGTGATGTCCGACAACAACACTGACAAGAAGGCGGGGAAGACCGCCGGAGTCCTCGACATCCGCAACATCATCGGGGCGCTGCTGGGGATCTACGGCGTCATCCTGGTGATCATGGGCATCTTCGCGGGTGACACGGATGACAAGCCCGGCTCCGCCAACCTGTGGGCCGGCCTCGCCCTGCTCGCCGGCGCCGCCGTGTTCGTGACGTGGGCGCGGCTCCGGCCGATCGTGGTGCGCCCAACCGCCGACCAGGACGTCGAGCGGCCCGACGCGGGGCACTGACCCTCGAGCCTCGGTCTGGCTCAGAGGTCGAAGAGCGACCCGGACTCGTTGATGTCGGTGTCGGTCTTCGGCTGATGGGCCTCGCCGCTCGACGACGGCTTCGGCTTCGACTCGGGCTCCGGCTCGGGGTCGTCGGCTGAGTCGTCCGACTCCGTCTCGTCCTTGTCCGCCGACTCCTCCGACTCACCGACTCCTCGGGCTCGCCCGTGTCCTCCGACGTCGCGGGCTCGTCCGACTCCGCAGACTCGGCGTCAGGCTCCGGGGTCGGCTCCGGCTCCGGTGCGGCGATGTCGAAGAGAGATCCTCCGGCCGCCGGCTTCTCCGCAGGGGCGGACTCCCTGGAGGTTCGGCCTCGTCGGCTGCGTCATCAGCAGGAGTTGGCTCCGGGTCAGGCTCCTTCTCGACCGCGGGTGCCGACTCGGACGGCTCGATGTCGAAGAGCGAGCCGCCGCTGGTCGCGGCGGCGGGAGCGGAGTCCTCGGGCGCCTGCTCCGTCTCGGGCTCGACCTCGGTCGCCGGCTCCTCGTCGTCATCCCCGCCGAGGTCGAACAGCGATCCACCCGGCTTCTCGGTCGGCTCAGCCGTCCCTGGGGAATCGGCCTTGGCCTCTCCTTCGGTCGGCGCCTCGGCCTCGGGTGCCTCGTCCTCACCGCCGACGTCGAACAACGAGGAGCCACCGCTGGCCTTGGCGGCGGGGCCGGCGTCGGCGGTCTCGGTGACCGTGTCCTCGGTGGCGGTGACGTCCCCGGCCTCGGGCTCGTCCTTCACGGCGACGTCGGCGGACGCCGTGGCCGTCGCCGTACCCGCGGCGGCTGCCGACGCACCCGTCGTCGCACCCGCCGCTGCCCCCACCTTCGTCGCGGACTCGCCCCTGACCGAGGCGAGCAGCATCTGCGCGACGTCGAGCACCTCGATCTCCTCGCGCGCCTCGCCGGAGGCCTGCTCCGCGGTGAGGCCGTCGGAGAGCATCACCCGGCAGAACGGGCAGCCGACGGCGATCTGGTCGGCGCCGGTGGCCACCGCCTCCTTCGTCCGGGTGGTGTTGATCCGGGAGCCGATGTTCTCCTCCATCCACATCCGGGCACCACCGGCGCCGCAGCAGAAGGACTTCTCGGAGTTGCGGGGCATCTCCTTGAACTCGGCGCCGGGAAGCACCTCGAGCAGCTCGCGCGGCGGTGCGTAGACCTGGTTGTGCCGGCCGATGTAGCACGGGTCGTGGTAGGTGATCGACCGCTTCGCCGCACCGGCGCCATCGGCGACCGGGGTCAGCCTGCCTTCGCGGACCAGCCGGTTGAGCAGCTGGGTGTGGTGCACCACCTCGAGCTCGACGCCGAACTCCTGGTACTCGTTCTTCAACGTGTTGAAGCAGTGGGCACAGGTGGAGACGACCTTCTTGACCTTGTGCTCGGTGAACGTCTCGACGTTCTGCTGAGCGAGCCCCTGGAAGACGAACTCGTTGCCCGCGCGGCGCGCCGGGTCACCCGTGCAGGTCTCGCCGTTCCCGAGTACGGCGAAGGAGACACCCGCCTTGTCGAGCAGCTCGGCCACGGCGCGGGTGGTCTTCTTGGCGCGGTCTTCGTAGGCACCGGCGCAACCGACCCAGAACAGCCAGTCCACCTCGTCCAGCGACTCGATGTCCTCTCCGACGACCTTGACGTCGAAGTCCAGCCCCTTGGCCCAGTCCAGGCGCGCGGTGGCGGACATGTTCCAGGGGTTGCCCTTGTTCTCCATGCCCTTGAACAGCTGGTTGAGCTCGGCGGGGAAGTTGGACTCGACCAGGACCTGGTAGCGCCGCATGTCGACGATGTGGTCGACGTGCTCGATGTCGACCGGGCACTGCTGGACGCAGGCACCGCAGGTCACGCACGACCAGAGCACGTCGGGGTCGATGACCGAGGCTCCGCTGTCGGGCATGTAGAACCAGTCGTCTCCGGTGTCCCCGACCAGCGGACGCTCGGCCTCCTTGGTCAGGGTGTCGTTGCCCTGGAGTACGGCGTCCCGCTCACCCTCGCCGGCCAGCAGGTACGGCGCCTTGGCGAACGCGGCGTCGCGCAGGCCCATGATCAGGAGCTTGGGGGAGAGCGGCTTCTCGGTGTTCCAGGCCGGGCACTGGTCCTGGCAGCGCCCGCACTCGGTGCACGTGGCGAAGTCGAGCATGCCCTTCCAGGTGAAGTCCTCGATGGCGCCGACGCCCCAGCCTGGCGTCCTCGTCGAGGTCGTCGATGTCGTCCAGGGTGATCGCCTTGCCGTCGGAGATGAGCGGCTTGACGGCACCGAGGGCGACCGGCCGGCGTGAGAACAAGACGTTGAGCGGGGCCACGAAGATGTGCAGGTGCTTGGAGTTGAGGACCAGGATCAGGAAGGCGAGCATCACGCCGATGTGGAGCAGCAGGCCGACGCCCTCGAGGACCTCGACCGTGTCGTGCGAGAGCCCGTCGAGCAGGTTGCCCACTGCCTGCGAGACGAACGCGCCGTCGCCGTAGGGGAAGTTGCCCGCGGCCGCGGAGGCCCCCCGGAACAGGAACATCGTCCAGATGACGTTGAAGATCATGAACAGGACCAGCCAGGCGCCGCCCAGGTGGGAGCCCTTGAACCGGGACCTCCGGCCCAGGCGCTCGGGTGACTGTCGCAGCCGGATCACCGCGAAGGTCACGATGCCGGCCAGCGCCATCACCGCGATGAAGTCCTGCGCGAACCCGAGCAGGTCCCAGTGACCGACGAGTGGGATCGACCACTCGGGATTGCGGGAGAGCAGGACGCCGTAGGCCTCGAGGTAGACCGTGGCCAGGATCAGGAACGCCCAGAAGACGAAGAAGTGCGCGGCCCCCGGCACCGACCACTTGAGCAGCTTGCGCTGACCGAAGACCTCGACCACCTGGGTCTTGATCGCCCGACCAAGTCGCCCGGTGACGCCTTCGACCCGGTCGGGCGCCGGCTGCCCGCCGGTGATCAGGCGAAGCAGCCACCACGCCCGGCGACCTGCGAACACCAGGGTGATCGCGGTCATCAGGAGTCCCAGAACCAGTACCAGACCCACTCGTCACTCCAACCTTTCGGCGCGGTCACCGGGCTGTGATTTCGACGTGGCGAGCCTAGGGGAGCCGGTCGGGCACGTCAGTCCCTGCGCCGTGTGACGAGAATCCTACCTACCGGTAACTTCGCCCGGTCGTGACCCGGGTCCCGGGATCGGGAACCCGGTCCCGATCGTCCCGCCCACCTCGGGATTCCAGCCTCATGCCCCGGGACACCCCCTCGACGAATCCTCGCTCGTGGTGGCGGACCAGCCGCCATCACGAGGGAGGTGGATCCGGTGCAGGCATCACGCGTGTCACTGGCAATCGTGGCTTGCTCCCTGGTCCGCTAGGGAGGTGGCGGCGCGGAGTCGGCCGTCCGCTCGGCACGCCATGGGGTGCGCCACTCCGCCGGCTCCCAGCCGTCCATGATGTAGATCCGCTCATGGGCGACTCGATCGCCCCTGAACTCCATGAGACTGACGGTGTACATCCATGGGGCGCCGTTGTAGCTGATGAGGTTCTCGACAACGACCAGGTCGGCTCGGTGAGTGATCCGTCGGGTGTGGAACTTGAGCCTCGCGGGGTACTGCCGACGCCACTCGCGGAAGTTCTCCACGCCTTCGAACCGTTCGCCGGACTGGGGGAACTCGAGCACAGCGTCGTCGTGGTAGATCTCGTGGGCGGCGTCCTCGTCCTTGCCTGAGTGCTCCCAGTGACGCTGCAAGGCGCGCAGGAGATCTGCCTCGTCGAGCATGACTCACCGCCTCGCGTCAGACTCAAAATAGCGTGCGGCTCGGACCTTGACGAGGAGGAGGCTGACGGGGACGGGTCCCGGTGTCTCCGAGCGCTTACGCGCGCGACAGTGCGGTCACCCGGCCACCGGCGCCGAAGGTCACCTGCATCCGCACGTTGGGGTCACCGGCCGTGGTGGCACAGAACGTGAAGCGGTTGCCGAGGCGCGTGTAGGGCTGGCCAACGGCCTCCATCACCGCACGCGTCGTCATGCCACGCTCCACCAGGTCGCCCACCCGACTCAGGCTCTTGCGAAGATCCGGGTTGCGACATGAGTCGGCGGCGATGCCCTCGGCCCGTTCCCAGGTCTGGAGGTAGGCCTCGGCGCCGCGGGCCATGTCCTCGACGATCCGGTCGCCGTCGGTGCCACCCGCGACCATCCGCAGGTCCTCGATCCAGTCGGGGTAGAGGCCGTACTGCGCGACTCCGTCGGCGTTGATGTCGTAGACCCGATCGCCCGCCCGTTGCCTGCCCACCGTGACCCCACCCAGCCCGGTGAAGGGGTAGGTCACGGGGTTGGCAACCTCGGCGCCACGGGGGTTGCCCTGGGCGCCGAGGCCGTTCATGTCGGCCCCGTATCCGAAGCCGAAGTAGAAGCGCGGGTCCGCCCACCCCAGGTGCGTGCGCCACTTCTCGACGAACCCGGTCGAGTCGCCGGCGTACGGCGCGACGTAGCCGCCGAGCTCGTAGATCCGCGGGTACGCGTCCTCCGTTGCCCAGGAGTGGCTGGACAGGACCCCGCTGTAGCCCAAGGCCTCGACCTGGTCGAGGGCCGCGTCGCGGGCCTTGACGCTCATGTGATCGGGGTCGAACAGCATGTGCCGTTTCGCGAGGCCGTCGATGACGTGCTCGCCGAGCGTGGTCAGCCCGCGGTCGTTGCAGTGGTCCGGCCGCGGGTAGAGCGGCAATGCAGGCAGGTTGGTCGCGCTGAAGAGCTGACCGATGGCGCCGAATAGTGCGTCCTGCTGCTCGGCGTCGATCTCCGGGGCCGCGGTGAGCTGGTTCTTGTCGTGCGCGTCGGGGTTCTCGGGCTCGCAGTGCCGCATGTCCCAGAAGGACCCGGTCTCGAGGAAGTTGGCCGCGTTGACCGCGACACCGACCTCACCGTTGTCCCCCGCTACGCCGGACAGCGCGTTGTCGAACTTGTTCACCAGCTCCATCTGGCGCACACCCATGGCGTGCACCTCGTCGAGCTGCCGGTCAATGGACTCCACGTCGCACTCGGGGGTGTCGCCACCTGGCACGGTCTTGAACGTGCAGCCGAACGGCACGCTGGTCTCGATGCCCATGACCACGGCCATCTTCCCGGAGTTGATCACCCGCCGGGCCTCCCACGGGCTGGTCACGATCCGGTAGAAGCCCTTGCCGGGGCCGCCCCACTGCGCGTCGATGTAGTCCTGGAACGCGTACATGTCCTTGGCCTGCAGGCGGATCGAGTCCATGTCGTCGCAGGAGTTCTTCCCCGTCACCGGCAGCGGGTAGAGCTCGCACAGCTTGTTGTTCTCGACGAGCAGGTTCACGAAGAGCCGTTGCCCGCCGCGCCAGGAGCGCTCCAGCCAGCGGTAGTAGGTGCCCTCGTGGGTGAGCGAGTTGGGAGCGGGCCAGTCCTTGAACGTCGGCCATCCCACGGGGTCGTGGGTCGGCTCGCCGGACAGGACGGACTCGAGGACGGCACCGTTGCCTCCGGACGCGGAGTGGTCGGGACAGTCGACCAGCGCGTACGGCGCGCCGTACTCGTGCCAGGGACGCCCGCAGTGCACGCCGCCGCCGAGGAACTCGAAGGCCATGCCATGGGTGTGCGCGTCGACGTACCCGCGCACCTCCTGGTACGGCGAGACGCCGGCGGTCGGAGCACCGGAGATGTCGACCTGCGACTCGGGATAGCGGGCACAGCCGTCGACCCTGGTGAGCCGGAAGCCGGTCGGCGACTTCCCCACGACCAGGGTGCGACCCGGACCCGCCGCGAGATACTCGCCGGCCCGCAGCCGGAAACCGAAACCGTCGCCGTGCCGCCGGACCGTCCACTCGGTGTCGGGGCTCGGCTCGGCGACCATCGCCACCCCGTCGCCACCCCCGGCGAAGTCGGAGTCCTCGCCGTAGAGCAGGTAGGTGCCGAGGTCGGTCGGCTTGAGGAAGAACGACTCGGCCTGCGCCGGCTTCGTCGTGGCCAGGGCCAGGCCGTCGGCGCCGTGGCTGACGTAGCGCCCGCCGGAGCCGAGCGCGTAGCACCCGTTGGCCATCGCGAACCGGGTCGTCGGCTGGGCCGGGGCGCGGTACGTCGCGAGTGCCGTCGTCAGCCGCGGATCCGGGGCGCCCCGGCTCGCCGCGACGTACGCCGCGTTGGCCCGGCGCTCGGACGCGGTGGTCGGGTCCTGGGTGGCCGCGGACGCCTCGCCGGCCCGGGAGATGGCGTTCTTGGTGGCCGGGTCGTTGTGGTCGTGACCATGCCCGTCGCCGGACCCCCTACCAGTTCCGTCGACGGTCCCGTGCGTGTGCGGCCGGGCTTCCGCCGCCGCGCCCTTGGTGGCGTCGTACTCCTGGAGCAGACCGCCCAGGCGGGCGCCCGATGACGGGAGGGTCAGCGCGGTGACCACCACGGCACCCGCCGCGATGCCTGCCCAGGCGAGACGACTGATCGGGTATGGGGTGGGGCGCACGACACCTCCTTAGGTCGGCCGGTGGTGATGTCTCAACGAGACAGGAACCCTGAGGTGATGCGGCAGACTTCGGGCATGGATCGCGAGCACGCGCTGGCCACCGCCCGGGCGCTGGTCGCCGAACGGTTTCCGGATGCCGCGGCCGCCTGGCTGGCAGGAAGCCTGGTGTCCGGCGAGGCCACCAGCACCTCCGATCTCGACATCACGGTGCTGCTCGACGAGCTGGAGGCGCCCTACCGCGAGTCGATGGAGTACGACGGCTGGCCGGTGGAGCTGTTCGTGCACACCCGGGCCTCGATCGACCATTTCGTGGCGAAGGACCTCGACCGCAGGCGACCGACGATGGCGCGCCTGGTGTCGAGTGGGCTGCTGCTGGTCGACCGTGACGGCGCAGGCGCGGAGGCTGCGGAGGCCTGCGCAGCGGTCGTCGCGGCCGGCCCGGCACCGCTCGGCGCCGACGAGCGCGACCGGATGCGCTACGCGCTGACCGACCTGCTGGACGACCTCGCCGATGCCGCCGATCCGCAGCAGCGAGTCGCGATCGCCGCCACTACCTGGCAGCAAGCCGCCGAGCTGCTGCTGGCCGCTGACGGCCACTGGTGGGGCACCGGGAAGTGGTTGGTCCGCGAGCTCAGGAGGTACGACGAGGCCCACGGCACGTCGTACACGTTGCGGCTGCACGCCGGGCTGACGGCGGCCGTCGACGGCGACCCGGTCCTGCTGACGGTCGTGGTCGAGGAGATCCTCGACGCCAACGGCGGGCGGCTCTGGTCCGGCTACCGCGCCACGGCCGAGGACTGGCGGGGTCGTCCTACCTGACCAGCGGTGAGCCGGGTCCACCGAGCCGGGCGGAGAGCGCCTCGGCGGTACGGCGTACGGCCATCGTCGGGGGTTCGTCGTCGGTCGGCGTCTCGAAGGTGACGGCCAGTCCCGCCACGGGGTGCCCGTTGTGGTCGAGCACCGCCGCCGCCACGCTCGCGAAACCCGGGGTGACCGCGCCGTCCTCTTCTGCGTAGCCGCGTTGCCGGGTCTCGGTGAGCAGCAGGCGCAGCGCGCTCAGCGAGGTCGGGCCGAGTCCGTGGCGATCGACGAACGCGGTGCGATCGGGATAGAGCGCCCGGACCTGCGCGGGCGGCAGTGCGGCCAGGATGGCACGACCGCTGGCCGTGAGGTGCGCGGGCAGCCGGACGCCGACGTCGCTCACCAAGGGTGGCCGCCCCGGCGCGCGTTCCTCGACGACGTACAGCACGTCTCGTCCGTGCAGCACCGCGAGGTGGGCGCTCTGCCGGGTGGCGTCGACCAGGCCGGCCAGCAGGCGGCGAGCGATGCGCTGCAACGGCTCCTGACGCGAGTAGCCGCTGCCGACCTCGAACGCGGCGACCCCGAGGCCGTACCTCTTCTCCTCGGCCAGGTGCACGACGAAGCCTTCGTCCACCATCGTGTTGAGCAGGTGGTAGGCCGTGCTGCGGGGCAGGTCGCACGCCCTCATGATCCGGTCCAGCGGGACCGGGTCCGGTTGGCTGGCCAGGAACCGCAGCACCCGCAGCGTGCGGGTGGCCGCCGGGACCTGGCTCATCGGTCGATCCTGCCACGGTCGGTGCCCGGGCCGGGCGGGTGAACCGGGCGCCGGCCCCGAGGGGCCGGCGCAGCGATCACCTGCCGCTGGGCTTGATGGACAGCCTGGCCACGCCGAGGTTCAGCACCGCGCCACTTCCGTCGAGCAACGTGATCCGCAGCGCGGTCACCGAGATGCCGTTGCGGGACCTGTCGACGATGTCGCGCTGCAGCTTCGCGACGCCGGGGATGTTCAGGACGTCGGTGTTCGGGAACTGCTGGGTCTCGCCGTTCGCGGTCACCGTGCCGATCTGGGTGCCGTTGGTGTTCCGCTCGACCTGGCCAGCGCGGCGGATCACGTTGACCCGGCCCACGACCTTCTCGATCCGCAGTTCACCGCTGTTGATCTCGACGACGTCGACCCGGCCGCGCTCGAAGCCCTTGGCCAGGATGCCGGTCTGCTCACCCATCTGCCGACTGCTGAGGCCGCTGAGGAAGATCTCGCTCCCACGGTCGAAATGGACAGTGCTCTTCGTCCGCTCCGCGCCGCCAGTGCCCTGGCACGGCATGATCGACAGCGGGGTGTGGCCGAATGACACGTTGTCGTCGGCCGCGGTGCCCTGGGCGCTCGAGGAGCGGCCGCTGAAGAGTCCGCTCTTGACGCCCTTGAAGATCACGGCGCGGGAGTGGGCGATCTCCGCGGTGCTCGTGGTGAGCATCGACTCGATGCTGATCGTGTCGGCCTCCGCACGGGCATGGCTCCCCGACGTGCTCTCGGCGGTGCGCCCGACCGAGATCGTGGCCACTCCGGGAACCTCCACCGGCTGACCGGGGGTCGGCAGCTCGAGCTCCTGGACCTCGCCGGCGGCCGGCGTGTACAGGATCGAGCCGATCGCGGTCTTGGTCCGGGCGTGGAAGCCCTTGGTGTCGTGGAAGGCCCGCGACAGAGAGCTGATCCCGTTGATCTCCACGACACCGGTGGCAGCCTCACCGAGAACGACGCGGGCGGTGCTGTTGCGGGAGTACGACGAGACGGTGTTGCCCTTGGTGACCGTCCACACCCTGGTGGTGACGCCGGACGCCGTCCCGAGCCCGGGCAGGGCGACGGACGCGACGTGGTTCTCGTTGGACTTGCCGGCCCGGTTGGTGCAGCCGATGGCGTGGAACGCCGTGGTGTCGGAACCGGCAGGGACAACCCCGCCGCGGGCACGGGTCCCGAACCCGGACCCGGCCAGGGCGAAGGCCGTGGCTGTGGTCTTGGCAACGGGGGCCGCCGGGGCCGCCGCCGAGCCGGCGGGAGACGCCACGGCCAGTGCGCCGCCTGCGGCCACGACCAGGACGGAGAGACTGCTGATCAGGGACCGCATGGGAACCTCCGGTTCCGAGAGCTCCCGGGACGGGGGCTGTCGGTATACCCAACTTTGGGGAGGCCCCTTGGTTACGCCCCAGTAGCAAGCGTGCGGGGTGCTAGGCGTCCCTAGGCGCGGTGGGTGCCTTCCTCCGGCGGCGGGTCGGTGGTCTCCGCGTCGGTCGTCCCTCCGGTCGTGCTGCCCGGTGCCGTGCGGGTCGCCGGCGGCGCGGTGCCGGGTTCGGTGGTCGGCTCCGTGGTCGACTGAGTGGCCGGCTCCCTGGTCGGCTGTGTGCCAGGTGCGTAGTCGTCCGCGCGGTGGTCGACGGCCGGGTCGAGGCGGTCGGCCTCGCGGACCTGGTCCTCGTACTGCGCCTGCTCCTGGCGCACGCCCTGGCGGGCGCGCTCGGCGTCGGCCTCGGCGCGCTCGGCCTGCAGCCTGGCCTGCTCGGCCCGGGCGTCGGCCTCGCGGGCCTGGGCCTCGGACTCCGGGATGGTGGACGCCCCGGCGGCGGCCTCGTGCCGCAATGACTCGGCCTGCGCGTGGTTGCGCTCCTTCTGCTTCTTGTTCATCAGCCATGCCACCAGCCCGATCAGGGCGATGACGACGACGGCAATCACGATGATCCAGACGATCTGCTCGCTGCTCACTGGTCCTCCAGACGTGTCGGGCGCGGGTGCGCACCCGGTCGAGGCGTCGGTACCCCCGACCGGCACGCGCATGCGGGCGCGGTCGCATGCGGGTGCCGGTGGGGCGCTGGCGGGAGGTCAGTCGATCCGGCTCATCGCCTGCCGGGCCGTGGAGTGTGCGATCTCGTATCCGTCCTCCATCGCGTCCCGGAAGTGCAGGCCACCCCAGATCCGGGCGTGGAACGCCTGGTACTCGATCGCGGTGAGGGTCGTGTACTGCCGTTCGGTGCCGGTGTTGCTGGATTTCAGGAGAAGTGGCGTCTCCTCGCCGAGGGTCCGCCGGATGACCTCGACCGCGGGACCGGTGAGGCCCGCGTGGCCGCTCACGTAGTCGGAGTAGGGCGGGTTCGAAATGAGCGGCTGCCACGCGGGGTCGGCCACGGTGGCGGGGTTGCCGTCGGTGCCCGCGCCCTGGATCGCCTGGAACGGTCGCCAGAAGCCGACGCGGTACTTCAACCGCCACACGGTGATGACCGAGTCGGTCATCGCGCCATGGATCCGGGCGAAGAGTCGTGCGGTCTGACGCAGGTTCAGCGGCTGCTCCTCGAGCCGCCTGACCAACGCGTCACTCACCATGGTCGCGGAGTTGGAGTTGAAGAACTGCGCGGTCTCCGTCTGGAAGTCCGTGCGGTCGGCGTCCGTCAAGCGGCCCACGCGCTTGACCTCTTCGAAGTCGAAGGCGTAGCGGGCGGTGTTGATCGGGTCCGGGCCGTTGACTCGCACCAGGCGAGGGAGCACGAGTGGGTCCACGAACCCCAGCCACGGCGCGAGCATGGCGCCACCGGGCGCCGGCCGCCAGATCCGGGCCTGGGTGCCTTGTTGTAGACGATCGACGTGTCATCGCGCCCGTCGTCCTCCCGGCTCTCGATCATGTCCGCGGCGGCGCGCCCCCCGATCGCCATCCCTCGGTCCTTCGCCGACCCGTCGGGTACGGCGTCGAGGCTGGCAGTGAGATCAGCGTCGAGGTTGTCCTCCGAACCGTCGAAGTACTCCACCAGGACGTCGTGTGCTGCGACGGCGGCCGCAGCGGCAGGGCTGGCCTGGCGCCGGTAGGCGGTCTTGACGGCGTCGTACATCGCAACCGAGGTGAAGCCGAGGTAGAGGACTCCGACGGGGATGGGGGTCGCCGCCTCGGTGTAGATCGTGCGCATCGAGGTGCGCTCCCAGTCGAGCACGACCTGGGAGTCGGCGACAGCTTGGTTGACCGGGGCCGCGCCGCCCGCGGCCGGGGCCGCGATCGGGGCGAAGGACACTGGTGTCGCCACGAGCACGGCGACGCTGATGGTGGCGCAAGTGCGCCGGGTGAACAGCATGACTGACCTCCTGAGATATCGATCGGCGATCGACGATCCGCGGTGGGCGATCCGCGGTGGGTGGCGACCGTTCGTGTCCCGTCCGGTATCGCACGCCCAGGTATCAGCTCGGTACCGACGTGGGACGCACCCAGCCTCGACGAGCAGGCGGAACGGGGGTATTCGCGTCTGCGCGAATGTTCGAGTCGGACCCGTCACCCGATCCGCGTGAGGCGCGTGGCCAGTTCCTTGTCGCGTAGTTCGCCACCCTGGAGTGCGACCACGGCCGCCAGCCGGTTGGTCACGCCGAGCTTGCGGTAGGCGTGCTCGAGGTGCTTGCGCACCGTGCTGGGGGCGATGAACAGGGTCTCGGCGATCTCGGTGTTGGAGAAGCCGGCTGCGACCTCCATCAAGACCCGCCGCTCCTGGACCGTGAGGGTCGCGGGAAGGTGGGCGGTTGGTCGCTGGCGTAGTTGCCGTTGCAGGATCGGTGCCAGGAGGTCGAGCAGGGCGAGGTCACGCTCGGAGAAGGGGGTGTTCTTGCGGTCGAACGAGATCTGGGCCACGGCGTCGGGGCCATTGCGGTAGCCGATGCACACGCCGTCGACCCACCCAGGAAAGATTCCTCCGCACGCTTCTGCTGCGACTGGGTAGCGCGACCAGTGCATCCTGCCGAGGAAGAGCGGTCCGACGTGCGGGTCCGTGCCGAGTCCCATCGCCTCGGAATGCCCGCGGGGCACCTCGACCTCCTCCAGGATGGGTCCGCTGTTGGCGGCCAGACACGCGCCCATCGCATCCGCCGGGACCAGCTGTGCGATCCGCTGCAGGACGTCGGGCGTCGGGATCGGCGTCCCCGGGACGGGCTCGCTAGCGAGCAGGGCGCGCAGGAGCTTCTGCTCCCGCTCGGACAGATTCAGGTCCGGCATGGCTCTCCCTCCGATCCCTCGAGGCTAGCCCCGAAGGCTTCTGTGCGACATACGCGGAAAGGCGAACAGGTTCACGCGTGCACGTCACGGCGCTGTAGGCAGGCCGGGTCGCTCGTCGGTGAACAGGGGAACGGGGTCGGGGTCCGGAGCCCAGGAGGCCCAGGCGGGGCATCCGGTCAGGGCTCCGTCGAGAGCGTCGTTCCAGCGCATTGGCTCCATGAAGCACTGCCGGACGAGGCGCTCGCCGGCCGGTTCCGATGAGGTGGTGGCGCCGGCTGCGGTGCTGGCGGAGAGAGTGAGCAGGAGCCCCGAGACGCCTGCTACGACGAGGTGTCGAAGCAACATGATGTCCTTCTTTCGATGGCGAATTGGGCTGGCTCCGAGTGTTGGCGGGCGCGTCGGCATGGACCATTCGCAAACACGCGAAGGTGGCCGTCCCGGCGTAGATCCCGTCGCCACGGATCTCGGATCCGAGACGGCGACCGGTCGCGGTCCACTGGTGGTGACCGGCACGGCGGAGTTGGATGGCGGCATGGACGCTGTGCAGGTGGGCCCCGGGCCGGTCTCGTTCGACGACGTGCTCGCGGTGGCCCGGGACGGCGCGGGAGTGGTGCTGACGGCAGACGCCGAGGCCGCGATCCAGAGGGCCCGGACAGTTGTCGAGGAGCTCGCCGCTGCACCCACGCCGGCGTACGGCATCTCGACCGGCTTCGGTGCGCTGGCCACTCGCCACATTCCGACCGAGATGCGGGCCCAGCTCCAGCGGTCCCTGGTCCGCTCGCACGCGGCCGGCTCCGGGCCGGAGGTCGAGCGGGAGGTCGTGCGGGCACTGATGCTGCTCCGGCTCTCCACGCTTGCCACCGGACACACCGGGGTGCGCCTGGAGACAGCGCGGCTCCTGGCGTCGCTGCTCTCCACCGGGATCACGCCGGTCGTCCCTGAGTACGGCTCCCTCGGCTGCTCCGGGGACCTGGCCCCGCTGTCTCATTGCGCCCTGGCGCTGATGGGTGAAGGCCCGGTCCGGGACGCGTCGGGGGATCTGCTCTCAGCGGCCGACGCCCTGGCAGCGGCCGGGCTCGCGCCGGTCGAGCTCGCGGCCAAGGAGGGTCTGGCCCTGATCAACGGCACCGACGGCATGCTCGGGATGCTCGTGCTCGCGATCCGCGACCTGCGCCTGCTGCTGCAGACGGCCGACATCGCTGCCGCCATGTCGGTGGAGGCACAGCTCGCGACCGACCGGGTCTTCGCGCCGGAACTACAGGCGATCCGGCCGCACCCGGGGCAGGCGCTGTCCGCTGCGAACCTGACCCGGATCCTCGCCGAATCAGGCGTCGTCGCGTCGCACCGGGGCCCGGACTGCAACCGGGTCCAGGACGCGTACTCGTTGCGCTGCTCCCCCCAGGTCCACGGCGCCGCGCGCGACACCGTCGAGTACGCCGCGCTGGTCGCCGGACGCGAGCTCGCCTCGGCCGTCGACAATCCGGTCGTCCTGGCGGACGAGGGCCGGGTGGAGTCGAACGGCAACTTCCACGGCGCCCCGGTCGCCTATCCCCTCGACTTCCTCGCGATCGTGGCCGCGGACCTCGCCTCCATCTCGGAGCGGCGCACCGACCGGTTCCTCGACAAGGCCCGCTCGCACGGGCTGCCGCCGTTCCTGGCCGACGACCCAGGCGTGGACAGCGGGCACATGATCGCCCAGTACACCCAGGCCGCCGTGGTCTCCGAGCTCAAGCGGCTCGCCAACCCGGCGTCGGTCGACTCGATCCCGTCCAGCGCGATGCAGGAGGACCACGTCTCCATGGGCTGGTCGGCGGCGCGCAAGCTCCGACGCTCGATCGACGGGCTGACAAGGGTGGTCGCGATCGAGATCCTCACCGCGGCGCGGGCGCTCGACCTGCGGGCACCGCTCGAGCCCGCGCCCGCCACCGGGGCCGTCGTACGGCTCCTCCGGTCCTCCGGGATCGAGGGGCCGGGCCCCGACCGCCACCTGTCACCCGAGATCGAGGCCGCCGTCGAGCTGGTCCGCTCCGGATCCGTCCTGCACGCCGTCGAAGAAGCGATCGGAGAACTGTCATGAACGAGAGGCTGCCCATCCACGCCGCGACGGGCACCGAGCTGTCCGCGAAGTCGTGGCAGACCGAGGCGCCGCTGCGGATGCTGATGAACAACCTCGACCCCGAGAACGCCGAGCGCCCCGAGGACCTCGTCGTGTACGGCGGCACCGGCAAGGCTGCCCGCAACTGGGAGGCGTACGACGCCCTCGTGCGGACTCTGCGAACGCTCGAGGACGACGAGACGATGCTGGTGCAGTCGGGTAAGCCGGTCGGCGTGATGAAGACCCACGAGTGGGCGCCGCGGGTCCTGATCGCCAACTCCAACCTCGTGGGCGACTGGGCCAACTGGGAGGAGTTCCGGCGGCTCGAGGACCTCGGACTGACGATGTACGGCCAGATGACCGCCGGGTCCTGGATCTACATCGGCACGCAGGGGATCCTGCAGGGCACGTTCGAGACGTTCGCGGCGGTGGCGAACAAGCGGTTCGATGGAACGCTGGCCGGCACCATCACCGTCACCGCCGGGCTCGGCGGGATGGGCGGGGCGCAGCCCCTCGCCGTGACCATGAACGACGGCGTGGCGATCTGCATCGAGTGCGACCAGGAGCGGATCCAGCGGCGGATCGACCACCGATACCTCGACGTGCAGGCGGAGTCCCTGGAGCAGGCGGTGGAGATGGCCGTCTCGGCTCGGGACGAGCGTCGGCCGCTGTCGATCGGTGTCCTCGGCAACGCCGCGACGATGCTGCCGGAGCTGCTCGAGACGGACGCGCCGATCGACATCGTCACCGACCAGACCTCGGCCCACGACCCGCTGTTCTACCTTCCGGTCGGCACCGCCTTCGAGGACTGGGAGCGCGAGCGGACCGAGGACCCGGTCGGCTTCACCAAGCGCGCACAGGAGTCCATGGCCGCGCACGTGCGGGCGATGGTGGAGTTCCAGGACCGGGGCGCCGAGGTGTTCGACTACGGCAACTCGATCCGCGACGAGGCCCGCAAGGGCGGCTACGACCGGGCCTTCGACTTCCCCGGATTCGTGCCGGCGTACATCCGGCCGCTGTTCTGCGAGGGCAAGGGCCCCTTCCGGTGGGCGGCCCTCTCCGGCGACCCCGCCGACATCGCCGCGACCGACCGCGCGATCCTCGAGCTGTTCCCCTCCGAGAAATCAGCAGACTACGAACGCCTGCACAAGTGGATCAGGATGGCCGGTGAGCGAGTGCACTTCCAGGGGCTGCCGGCCCGCATCTGCTGGCTGGGGTACGGCGAGCGCCACGTGGCCGGGTTGAAGTTCAACGAGATGGTCGCCTCCGGTGAGCTCAAGGCACCCGTTGTGATCGGCCGCGACCACCTCGACTGCGGCTCCGTCGCCTCGCCCTACCGCGAGACCGAGGCCATGCTCGACGGCTCGGACGCGATCGCCGACTGGGCGCTGCTCAACGCCCTGGTCAACACCGCCTCGGGCGCGTCGTGGGTCTCGATCCACCACGGCGGCGGGGTCGGCATGGGCCGCTCCATCCACGCCGGCCAGGTCTGCGTCGCCGACGGCACCGACCTGGCGGCGCGGAAGATCGAGCGGGTGCTGACCAACGACCCGGGCATGGGTGTGATCCGGCACGTCGACGCGGGGTACGACCGGGCAGCAGAGGTCGCCGCCGAGCGCGGAGTGCGCATCCCCTCACTGGAGGGCTGAGGTCAGCTGGCCGCCTCTTCGAGGCGACCGGCGTCGGCGACCTCGTGCAGTAGCGGCACCACGGACTCGACGGCGGGGGACTCGGCCATCGTCCACGCGAGGGACCTGGCCTCGGCGGCGTACGACGGCGTCGCCAGCACGTCCTCGACCGCTCCCGCCAACGCCCTCGGCCCGGCCGCGACGTCGGCGAGGACGCCGGCCCCGAGCGCAGCGACCCTGGCGGCGTTGTGCGGCTGGTCCCCGAAGAGTGGAAGGCACACCAGCGGGAGGCCGCGGCTCAGTGCCGCGGTCGTGGTCCCCGCCCCGGCATGCGTGAGGACGACGTCGCACTGCATCGACACCGTCGGCGGCAGATCGCCCGCGAGCCTGACGTTGGCCGGGACCAGACCAAGCTTCGACCGGTCCACCCCGCCGACGGTGAAGACCACATCGGCGTCGACCAGACCCAGGGCAGCGAGGGCCGTGCGATGGGCGTCTATCTGGGTGTCGTCCTCGCTGGCCTTGGTGCCCAGGGAGGCATAGACAGTGGGCCGCCCGGAGGCGTGCCGGCGACCACCGTCCGTCGGCGCTGGTGTGTACCCGTCGGGGTCGGCGTGCCGGTAGGTGAACGTCGTCGGCGGGCGCTCCAGCTCCGGGTGCTCGAGGAAGCCGGGGAACGGCGTCGCGTACAGGTACCGGAACAGCCAGCCGATGTCGGGCGTCTGCGGGAGGCCGAGGCGATGGCGAACGTCGTTCAGGGGCTCCGCGACCACGTCGAGGCCGACGTGGTCGACGCGCAGCGCGTTGACGCCGAGTGGGACGTGCGGGATCCCGGCGGCCTCGGCAGCCAACGGGCCGGCCAGGTTCATGACCTCGCTGACCACGACGTCGGGCCGCCATGACGCCACGATCCGCCTGAGTGGCGGCAGTTCGGCGCGGACGACGGCGCCGCCCCAGTAGTCGCGGATGGCGGACAGCACCGGGTCCGGCGGAGGCGACGGGTCGGCGCTGGGCGTTGCGGGGGGTGACCCACTCTCCGGCGCCGCGGTCGTGGTGACCGCGACGGGGTACCCGCGCCGGCGTACTTCCTCGGCCACCGACGCCGGGACGGCGAAGAGGACGTCGTCGCCTGCCGACCGGGCGGCCCGGGCGAGGGGGAGGAGTGGATAGACGTGGCCGAGGCCGCGGGAGCTCGCGAAAAGGATCTTCATGTCGAGGACGCTAGGTGCGAGGAGCCCCTCGGACATCGGGCAGACACCTCATAGTCGCCGCCCGGTGCCTTAGGTCGGATGCGGCTCAGCGGAGTTCCGCGAGCGATCCCGGAATGCCGCGGAGCAACCGGGCGGACATCCCTCCGAGCTCCCACAGGGACGCGTCCTCGGTGCCGCGGTAGATGCCGTCGTAGGACACGGCCTGGAACACCCTGTCCACGAAGGGCGCCAGCGCCATTGCACGGTCGACGTCGGCGTCTGGGTAGGCCGCGCGCCAGAAGTCGCGGAACGTGTCGGCGACGCCTTCGTGAACGACTTTGGAGTCGAAGCCCAGTGCGGGGCCGAAGTCGAGCAGGTGGCTGACGTCGAGGAGCGGGTGGCTCATCGAGGCATCGGTCCAGTCGAAGACCCGCAGCTGCGACCCGTCGTACGCCACGTTGCCGACATGCAGATCGCCGTGACAGAGGGTGTCGGGCAGACCGCAGGACCAGAACTCCTCGAGCACCGCTTCCACCTCGACGCCGGCGCCACGGACCGCCGACAGCTCGGCGGCCGTCAGCTGCGACAGCTCGATGCCACCGGCCAGGAGATCGCGCCAGCCCCGGATGGTCGCGGCCAGGCCGCGGTCGGGGCAACCCGCGGCGCGCAACTCGTCCTGGATGTCCATGCTCGCGAGCTGGACCGACGGGTACGCCGATGCCAGGGCCAGCGTCGCGCCGTCGGCCTGCTCCTGCTCGGACGAACCGTGGAGCTGCTCCATCAGCAGCCATGCCCGGTCGTCGTCCTCGGCGACGAGGACGGGGACGAAGTCGGGGTGGTGCTTCGCGAGCACGCGATGGACGGCGGACTCGTCCCGAAAGTGGTCGCAGGTCGCCTTGAACCAGTGTTCGCCGGCGTCTGTGGGGATCCTGAGCACTGCCGAGATCGCCCACATCCGATGTACGACCAGCGGTCCCGTCCGCGACCGTCCCGCCGCGGCCAGCGCGGTGTCGACCCAGGCCTCGACCCCGTCGAACCAGCCCTTCCGGTACCACTCGGGGCGGCGGGGTGGGGGAGAACCCTCGTACTCCGTGAGGGAGCGGCGGACGGCGTCCGCGAGCCCTGGCGCGTCCACCGGGTCGGTCAGCGAGCCGACATCGACCCAAAGCCCGGAACGTGGCGGGGTGTCACGCACGGTGGCCACGGTCACGTAGAGGTCCTGAGCCAGTCGAATGCAAGGCGCGATCATCAGGTCGGCCCTCACGAGGCCGAGCACCTCGGCGAACGATGCGTCGTCATCGTCGTCCTTGTGGATCGAGGGCACCGCTCCCGAGGCATCGACGAGCACTCGCCCCTCGTGGACGAGCGCGGCGAAGTCGCGGGAGGTCACGAGGGGATCGTTGCAGAGACCTCGAGTTCGGTCATTCCATCCACGCCGACCTGGGTCGCGACCGCGCGAGCTGACCCTCGGTTTCACCCGAGCCGGGTGAAGCGGTCCCTTCACGTCGGCGGGAACCTCTGGGGAGCACCTCGGAGGAGGAACCCGTTATGAGCGTCGACCTCAAGGAACAACTGACCCGCAAGAAGCCGCTCCATGCGCACATGGAAGTCGCCGAGCATCACCATGCCGGGCCCGACCTCCAACGCAGCATCGGCACCTTCCAGCTGACGATGTTCGGCGTCGGCGCAACGGTCGGGACCGGCATCTTCTTCGTCCTCCAGGAAGCCGTCCCGGACGCCGGCCCTGCCGTCGTCGTGGCATTCCTGATCGCCGGCGCAGCCGCCGGGCTCTCGGCCATCTGCTACGCCGAGCTTGCGAGCGCGATCCCGGTCAGCGGGTCGACGTACTCCTACACGTACCACTCGCTCGGAGAGCTGGTCGCGATGATCATCGCGGCGTGCGTGCTGCTCGAGTACGGCGTTGCCGGCTCGGCGGTCGCGGTGGGGTGGAGCGGCTACTTCAACGAGCTCCTCGACAGCCTCTTCGGCTTCACCCTGCCCGACTCGTTGTCGTACTCGCCGATCCCCTACGAGGACAACGTCACCGGACTGGTCAACCTGCCGGCGATCATCCTGGTCGTGCTGTGCACCCTGCTGTTGATGCGCGGGGCCAGCGAGTCCGCGCGGGTCAACACCATCATGGTGCTGATCAAGCTCGGCGTGCTGGTGCTGTTCATCATCATCGGGCTGACGGCGTTCCAGGCCGACCGCTTCGACAACTTCTGGGCCTCCGGCTCCGCCGGCATCAGCGCCGCGGCCAGCACGATCTTCTTCTCGTTCATCGGGCTCGATGCGGTGTCGACCGCGGGCGAGGAGGTGCGAGATCCGCAACGCGCGCTGCCACGCGCGATCATCGGCGCGCTGTGCATCGTCGTCACCGTCTACGTGCTGGTGGCCGTGGCCGGCGTGGGCGCGCAGTCTCTGGAGGAGTTCGAGAGCGAAGATCAGCAGAGCGCGGGACTCTCGGTGATCCTGGAGAACATCACCGGCAGCAGCGTGCCGGGCACGATCCTGGCCGCCGGTGCGGTGATCTCGATCTTCTCGGTCACCCTGGTGACCCTGTACGGCCAGACCCGCATCCTCTTCGCGATGGGCCGGGACCGGATGCTCCCCGACAAGTTCGCCTCAGTGAACTCCCGCACCCTGACCCCCACGTTCAACACGGTCGTCGTGGGTGTCGTGGTGGCCTGCATCGCCGGCTTCGTCCCGGCCGACTACCTCTGGGACACCGTCTCAATCGGCACCCTGATGGCCTTCTCCGTGGTCGCGCTCGGCGTCCTGGTTCTGCGTCGCACCCAACCGGACCTCGAACGCCCGTTCAAGGTTCCCGGCTACCCCGTGACCCCGATCCTCACGATCGCTGCCTGCATCTACGTCCTCTCCGGACTGGCCGCCATCACCTGGGTCATCTTCGGGGTCTGGCTGCTGGTCGTGCTGACCTTCTACTTCCTGTGGGGTCGTCGGAACTCCCGCCTCAACGACCCGGCCGCGATGGCGGGGGAAGGGCCCTGAGATGACACTCGTCGTCGGGTTTTCTCCGGGTCGCGACGATCGATCGGGACTCGCGTTGGCCGGGATGCTGGCGAGGTCAGCCGGCGAGGAGCTGCTGGTGGTCACGGTGGTGCCTGCACCCTGGCCGACGCCCGTCGCGGGACACACGGACCGGGAGTTCGAGGCCTGGGCAGTGGCGCAAGGCGCCGCCGCGGTGGGCGAGGCCGAGGGAATCCTCGCCGAGATCTGCCCGGACGTCTCCGCCACCGCCATGTGGGTGAGCGGCCGGTCCGTCCCTGCGACCCTGACCGAGCAGGCAGCGAAGACCGAGGCAAGGATGATCGTCGTCGGGGCGAGCCACGACAGCGGCTACAGCCACGTCGACCTCGGTGCCATCGGATACCGGCTGCTGCACTCATCGCCGGTTCCGGTCGCCCTCGCCACGCGCGGCTTCCACGCCCGTGCGGATGCGCGGGTCGGACGGGCGACCTGTGCCTTCCGCGGGGACGAGGTGTCGCGGCGTACCGTCGAGCGGACCGCCGCGATCTGCGCCGACATCGGCGCCACGCTGCGCATCGCCACCTTCGCGGTGCGCGGCCGAACCATGTATCCCCCGGAAGTCGGCATCAAGGCCGAGGACATGGTGCTGGACCGGTGGATCGCCCAGGCCCAGGAGGCGCAGGCCGAGGCGCTGGACTCGCTACGAGCGTCCGGCGACGCCCCTGCGTCGATCGAGGCCGTGGTGGCGACCGGGCGCTCCTGGGCGGCGGCGGTGGACGACCTCCCGTGGGAGCGCGACGACGTCATGGTCATCGGATCCTCGTCGGCAAGCCTGATGGAGCGGCTCTTCCTCGGCACCAGTGCCACCAAGATCGTCCGGCACTCGCCGGTGCCGGTGGTCGTCGTTCCCTGACCGCTGGACGCCGGCGGACGTCATACGAAACGGTCGCGATGGCAGCCCCACCGGACGACGTCCTGGCTGGTCAGGTGCCTAGGGCGGCGATCGCGTCGTGGATGGCGAGGGTCCGCCGCGCGGACTCGACGTGGAGGTTCTCGATCATCCGGCCCCGATAGGTCACGACCCCCGACCCCTTGCCGTCCTCCCATGCCGAGATGATGCCGCGGGCGTCGTCGACCGCCTGCTCGGACGGCGCGAACGCCTCGTTGGCGCCGTCGACTTGGCCGGGGTGGATCAGGGTCTTGCCGTCGAAGCCCAGCTCACGGCCCTGCCGGCACTCGGCGAGGAAGCCGTCGGAGTCCTTCACGTCGTTGTAGACCCCGTCGAGGATGGCCTTGCCGGTGGCCCGCGCCGCGAGCATCGCCAGGCCGAGGCCGGCGAGCAGCGGCTGGCGGCCCGGTTCGTGCTCGGCGTACAGCTCCTTGGCCAGGTCGTTGGTGCCCATGACCAGTACGGTGAGACGCTCTGAGGCGGCCGCGATGTCCTCGGCATGCAACATGGCGTACGGCGTCTCGACCATCGCCCACAGCCGGGTGTGATCGGGGGCGTCGTGCCCGGCCATCGCCTCCACCAGCTCGAGGACGGCGTCGGCCGAGTCGACCTTGGGTACGACGATCGCGTCGGGCCCGGCGGCGCAGGCGGCGGCCAGGTCGTCGGCATGCCACTCGGTGTCGGCGCCGTTGATCCGGATCGTGAGCTCGCGCCGGCCGTAGTCGCCGGATCGGGCCGCCGCGCAGGCAGCCTCGCGGGCATCCGGCTTGGCGTCGGGGGCGACGGCGTCCTCGAGGTCGAGGATCAGGCCGTCACACGGAATCTCCCTGGCCTTCTCCAGGGCCCGTCCGTTCGAGGCAGGCAGGTAGAGCACGGACCGGCGCGGCCGGAGCTGGTCGCTCACGCGTCGGTCTCGATCTCGTCGTACAGCTTCTTCAGCTCGGGGTCGATCTCGGCGAGCTGTTCCGCGAGCTTCACCATCACCAGGCACTGCTTGAGCGAGGCGTCGTCCTCCATCTTGCCGTCGAGCATGACCGCGCCGGTCCCGTCGCCGCCCTCCGACTGCAGGGCGGCGACGACCCGCCGCGCGTGCCGGACGTCGTCGACCGACGGGCTGAACACTCGGTTGGCGATCTCGATCTGCTTCGGGTGCAGTGACCAGGCGCCGACGCAGCCGAGCAGGAAGGCGTTGCGGAACTGGTCCTCGCACGCGACGGTGTCGGCGATGTCGCCGAAGGGTCCGTAGTAGGGGTAGATCCCGTGCATCGCGCAGGCGTCGACCATGCGGGCGATCGTGTAGTGCCAGAGGTCCTGCTGGAAGGTCTGGCGGGTGCCCGACTCGATGCCGTCGGCGTTCCGGACGGGGTCCTCGCGGACGACGTAGCCGGGGTGGCCGCCGCCGACGCGTGTGGTCTTCATGCGCCGGTCGGCCGCGAGGTCCGCGGGGCCGAGTGAGAGCCCCTGCATCCGCGGCGAGGCGCCGCAGATCTCCTCGACGTTCGCGACGCCGCGGGCGGTCTCGAGGATGGCGTGCACGAGGATCGGTCGTCGCAGCTTCGCCTTCGCCTCGAGCTGGGCCAGCAGCCGGTCGATGTAGTGGATGTCCTCGGCGCCCTGGACCTTGGGCACCATGACGACGTCGAGGCGTTCGCCGATCTCGGTGACCAGCATGGTCAGGTCGTCGAGCACCCAGGGGCTGTCGAGCGCGTTCACCCGGGTCCAGAGCTGAGTGGGGCCGCGGTCCCCACCGAGATCGGCGGTCTCCTTGGCGATCCGGACCAGCCCGGTGCGGGCGGCCTCCTTGTTGTCGGCCTTGACCGCGTCCTCGAGGTTCCCGAGGAGCACGTCGACGGTGCCGACCATCTGCGGCACCTTGGCCGCCATCTTCTCGTTGCTCGGGTCGAAGAAGTGGATGGCCCGGCTCGGTCGGGCGGGGATCTCCGTCAGCGGATCCGGGGCGCCCACCGCGAGCGGGCGGAAGAAGTCCTTCGCACTGCGTGACGTGCTGGGCATGAGGCGGAACCTAGCAGCGGCGCCGACTCAGTCGGTATGACGGATCTCTCGCCCGCGCCACCGGCGCTTGCGACGCGCCGGTGGGTCCTCGCGCGCTGGTTCGGTGATCGGTCGGCTGGTGGGGCGGGCGGCCGATTGCGACGCCCGACGGGCCCGCCAGCTCTCCACCTCTGCGTCGACGTCGCGGGTCTGGGTGATCAACGGGGGTCCGTCGACCGGGGTGTACCGCGCCTTGAGCACCCGCTGGTTGAACTCCTCGACCTCGCGTCGCACGTCGGCCTCGACATTCAGGTCGTCCAGCCGTCCGTCGAGCTCCGCGTCGTCCTTGCGGAGCTGGAGGGCGGGCGGGAGGACGCCGGTGATCCGCTCGCGCTCGATCAGCTGCTTCAACCACCAGTCGGGATCATGGGAACTGCCCAGATCCCGGATCGGCTTCCCGGCCCCCGGGAGGTCGTCGAAATCGCCGCGGGCCATGGCCTGCTGGATCTGCAGGTCGACCCACTTGGCCTGCTGGTCGATCCGGTTCCTGGCCGCCGCTCTTCCGGTGCGGTCATCCTTGAGCCGGCTCCGGTCCGGCTCCTCTGGCGATTGGTCGCTCATGGCATTCACCCCCGGTCCGTTCACGATAGTCCGTCCCGGAAGCCTGCTCACGGGAGCCTGACGGGTCTCGGATCCGAGAGCATCCCGGCCCGGGGGTCGTTGACCGGGACCACCACGACCGGTGGGATGGATACGTGTCAGTCGGTCGATCCCCAGGTGCCGCGGTGCACGACCTCGGCCGTCGTACGTCGAGGACGTCGCGCCGCAGAGCCGGCGGGGCCCGCGTCGGCGGCCCGGTGGCCGACGGTGATCGCCCCGATGGGCGTGTAGTGGTCGGGCACGGCGAACTCCGCACGGAAGGCGGCCGCCCGGTCGGGCGAGATCCCGAAGAAGCAAGCCCCGAGCCCTTCGTCGACGGCGGTCTGGAGGATCAGCAGCGCCGCCATGCCGGTGTCGACGTGCCAGTACGGCACCGGCCAGCGCGACTCGTCCCGGTCCGTCCAGCCCTTGTCCGGCTCGGCGTAGCGGTCGAGGTAGGCGTCGCGGTTCGAGAGCGGCACGATCACCACCGGCGCCGTGCGCATGCCGTCCAGCCAGGCACTGTCCGCGTCCGGTTCCGGAAGGGTGGCCGTCCAGAACCGGGCGACGTCCTCCGGGCGGTCGAGCCGCAGGAAAGCCCAGCCCTGGCTGTACCCCGCACTCGGCGCCCGGATCGCGTGCTCGAGCATCCGGTCGACGACGACCGGGTCGACCGGTCGGTCGTCGTACCTCCGCACCATCCGGCGCCGACGGACCACGTCCCTGAACTCCATGGAGCCGATCTTGTCGTTTGAGCAGATGTGGCGCGACCTCGGCCCGATCGGGAGGTCGTCGGCGAGCGGCGGCTACTTCCGGCAACCCTTCCTGTCGGCGGAGTCCGAGCTGCGCGCCTGGTTCGTCGAGCAGGCAGCGGAGCGCGGTCTGGACGTCGAAGCCGACGGCCTGGGGAACATCGTGGCCTGGTGGAGCGGGGCGAACGACGAGAAGGCGGTGGTCACCGGGTCGCACCTGGACTCGGTGCTGGACGGGGGCGCGTTCGACGGTCCGCTGGGTGTGGTCAGCGCTTTGGCCGCGATCGACGTACTGCGAGAGCGCGGGTTCGCGCCGGCCCGGCCGATCGGCGTGGGTGTCTTCTCCGAGGAGGAGGGGTCGCGGTTCGGCCTGGCTTGCCTCGGGTCGCGGCTCGCCGCCGGCGCCATGGACTGGACCGCCGCCCGAGAGCTCCGGGACCGCGACGGGGTGTTCCTCCCCGATGCCCTGGTGGAGGCCGGCCTGCAGCCGACGGACCAGGCAGTGGACTGGGGCCTGCGGGAACGGGTCGGCATGTTCGTCGAGCTGCACGTCGAGCAGGGGCGGGACCTGGTCGACCGCGGAGAGGCGATCGGGGTGGCGAGCGAGATCTGGCCGCACGGCCGCTACCGGCTCGACTTCGCCGGCGAGGCCAACCACGCCGGCACCACGCGGATGGAGGACCGCCGCGACCCCATGCTCACTTATGCCATGACCGCGCTGGCTGCCAACAAGCAGGCCCGGCTGGCGGGCGAGCGGGCGACGTTCGGGAGGGTCGAGGTCGCCCCCAACGGCACAAACGCGGTGCCGTCGCGGGTGACCGCCTGGCTCGACGCGAGGTGTGCGACCGACGAGGGGCTGGCCGAGCTGGTCGCCTCGATCGAGCGGCAGGCCTCGGATCGGGCGGGCCGCGACGGCACGACGCTCGAGCTGGTGGCCGAGTCGGTCTCCGGCGCCGTCGTCTTCGATCCTGCGCTTGCCCGCCGGCTCGCCGCCGATCACGAGGGCGGCGACTGGCCGATCATCCCGACCATGGCCGGCCACGACGCGGGGATCCTCTCCGCGGCAGGCATCCCCACGGCGATGCTCTTCGTCCGCAATCCGACCGGGATCTCGCACTCCCCCGTCGAACATGCCGAGATGGCCGACTGCCTGGTCGGGGTCGCCGCGCTCGCGGACACCCTGGAACGGTTGGCTTCGTGACCGGCCCGGCGTCGTACCTGCTCGAACGCGCCTGGGTGGAGGGGGAGATGCGCGACGACGTCCTGGTGGAGATCGAGGACGGGCGGTTCACTTCCGTCACACCGGATGGGCAGTTCCTGCACTTCTCGGGCGTTGCAACGGCCCAGAAGCGCCGGGATCCCCGGCGAGCCGGGGATCCCGATCCGATCCCGCCCCGACCCGCGTCCCCGGCCTCACCATCCCCGGGCTGGCCAACACCCACAGCCACGCGTTCCACCGGGCACTGCGAGGTCGGACCCAGCGGGAGCGCGGATCGTTCTGGTCGTGGCGGGACCAGATGTACGCCGTCGCCGGGCGGCTTGACCCGGACAGCTACCGCGAGCTCGCCCGGGCGACCTATCGAGAGATGGCCGCTGCCGGGATCACCGCCGTCGGAGAGTTCCACTACCTGCGCCACCAGCCGGACGGGACGGCGTACGACGAGCCGAACACGATGGCCCTCGGCCCTGGTCGAGGCTGCCCGTGAGGCCGGCATCCGGATCACGCTGCTGGACACCTGCTACCTCTCGAGCGGCTTCGGCGAGCCGCCCACCGGCGTCCAGGTGCGATACGCGGACCGGGACGCCGAGGCCTGGGTCGAGCGGGTGCATGGTCTCGACGAGCTCGACCACCGAGCCGACAGTCGCGGCGACGTCGTCATCGGTGCCGCGATCCACTCCGTCCGCGCGGTGCCCGCCGAGCAGATGACCACCATCGCGGAATGGTCTCGCCAGGTTGGACCGACCGAAGGCGGCCGCCCGCTGCACGTCCACGTCTCGGAGCAGGCCGCGGAGAACCGCGCCTGCGTCGCGGCGTACGCCCGCACCCCCACCGAGGTCCTGGCCGACCACGGCGTGCTCGGCCCGATGACCACAGCCGTCCACGCCACCCACCTCACCGAGGACGACATCGGGCTCCTGGGCGGCATGCGGACCTTCGCCGCCTTCTGCCCCACCACCGAGCGTGACCTCGGCGACGGGATCGGCCCCAGCCGCCGGCTGCACGACGCCGGCGCGCGGCTGACCCTCGGCAGCGACAGCCATGCGGTCATCGACCCGTTCGAGGAGATGCGTGCGGTCGAGCTCGACGAGCGCCTGGCCACGCAGGAGCGCGGGCACTGGACCGCGGCAGAGCTGGTCGCGGCCGCCACGGAGACCGGGCACGAGAGCCTCGGCTTCCCGGACGCAGGCCGGATCGCGGTGGGGCAGCGCGCCGACCTGGTCACGCTCGACTACGGCCAGCCCGCGGACCGCGGGGACCGGCGCCGACGACAGCACGGTGGTCTTCGCGGCCGCGGCGGAGGACGTCGTCCAGGTCATGGTCGACGGGCGGATCGTGGTGCGGCAGGGTGACCGCGAGGAGATCGGGCGCGAGCTCGACGCGCGCGATCGAGAGGGTGTGGGCGTGACCAGCACCGTGATCACCGGCATCGGCGAGCTGGTCACCAACGACCCCGGCCGCGACGGCCTCCTCGGCATCGTCGCGGACGCCGCGCTGGTCATCGACGGTGGAACCGTCGCCTGGGTCGGGTCGGCGACCGAGGCCCCGCCGGCGGACGAGCGGTACGACGTGGGTGGCCGCGCGGTCATCCCCGGCTTCGTGGACAGCCACAGCCACCTGGTCTTCGCCGGCGACCGGGCGGCGGAGTTCGCGGCCCGGATGGCGGGTGAGGCCTACGCCGCCGGCGGGATCCGGACCACGGTCGCGGCGACCCGGGCCGCGAGCGACGAGCAGCTCACGAGCCATGTCGCGCGCCTGGTCCACGAGATGCGCCGACAAGGCACCACCACGGTGGAGATCAAGAGCGGCTACGGACTGACCACGAAGGACGAAGCCCGCAGCCTCGCCGTCGCCCGCCAGTTCACGGAGGAGACGACGTTCCTGGGCGCCCACGTGGTCCCAGCCGACACCGACCCTGCGGCGTACGTCGACCTGGTCACCGGGCCGATGCTGGACGCCGCGGCTCCGCACGCCCGCTGGATCGACGTCTTCTGCGAGCGGGGCGCCTTCGACGGCGACCAGGCCCGCCGGATCCTCGCCGCGGGAAGCGGGGCGGGGCTCCAGGGCCGGCTCCACGCCAACCAGCTCGGGCCGGGGCCGGGCGTCCGCCTTGCCGCGGAGCTGGGCTTGCACGCGGTCGATCACTGCACCTACCTCGAGGACGCCGACGTCGACGCACTGCGGGACTCCGGAACGATCGCAACGCTCCTTCCCGGCGTCGAGTTCTCGACGAAGCAGCCCTATCCCGACGCCCGCCGCCTGCTCGACGCGGGTGTCAGGGTGGCGATCGCGAGCGACTGCAACCCCGGCTCGTGCTTCACCAGTTCGCTTCCGCTGTGCATCGCCCTGGCCGTCCGGGAGATGGGGATGACCCCCGCCGAGGCGATGTACGCCGCCACGCAGCGTGGTGCGGACGCGCTCGGTCGCGAGGACGTGGGGGCGCTGGTGCCGGGCCGGCGCGCCGATCTGACGGTGCTCGACGCGCCGAGCCACCTGCACCTCGCGTACCGGCCGGGCGTCCCCCTGGTCACCCAGGTCTGGGTCGCCGGCCGGCCCAGCTCGTAGGAGCTGCCGCTTGACCGCCGAGCAGGTGCAGCGGGCAGCGGTCTGAATGACACGGGGGAATCGGCCTTGGCAGCGCGTTGTTCAGCCTCCGGGGGTCGGTGAGGGACGAGGAGGCGCGAGCGTGGTGGAGACAGCGGAAACAGCCCCCGTGCGGTCGGCGCCACCCGTGCACCCACCTGACCGTCCGGTTGTCGTGTACGGCGCATCGGGGCACACGGGCCGCTTCGTGACGGCGGAGCTCCGTCGGCGTGGGATTCCCGTGATCCTGTCCGGCCGAAGCGCTGAGAAGCTCACCGGAGACGGCTCGAGCTCGCTGGTCAGGGTCGCGTCCGTCGACGACCCGGGCTCGCTCGATCGGGCCTTCGCCGGAGCGGGCGCGGTGATCAACTGCGCCGGACCCTTCCTCGACACCGCCGAGCCGGTCATCGCCGCAGCCCTCCTTGCAGGAGCCCACTACCTGGATGTGACGGCGGAGCAGCCGTCCGCGCTGGCGACGTTCCGGTCGTACGACGGCCCCGCCCGCGAGGCCGGAGTCGCCGTCGTTCCTGCCGCCGGCTTCTACGGGGGACTCGCCGACCTGCTCGTGAGCGCGGCCGCGGCGGGCTGGACGGCCGTGGACGCAGCGCGCATCGCGGTCGCGCTCGACCGCTGGAAGCCGACCGAGGGGACGCGGCGCACCGGCGAGCGCAACACGGCCGAGCGGCAGATCGTGACCGAAGGCCGGCTGGAGGTGGGCGATGACCAGCCAGCTGCCGAGGCCTGGGAGTTCCCGCCGCCCTGGGGAACCCTGGACGTCGTTCCGCTCCCCATGTCCGAGATCGTCACCATTTCCCGGCACCTGCCCGTCGCGGAGGTCGCAGCTTCATGAACCAGACGCCGTTGACGGACCTGAACGACGAGAGCACGCCCGGGCGGGAGACGGTCGACGACCTGGGCCGGTCCGGCCAGCGCTTCGTGATGGACGTCCGGGTGCGACACGGGGCGCGGACGCGACGGGCGACCGCGACGGGGAACGACATCTATGCGGTCTCGGCACCGCTCCTCGGGGAGGCGGCCGAGCGCATCCTGGGCGGAGAGACGAAGGCTGGGCCGGGCGGAGCATTCGCGCTGGCGGAGCTGGTCGATCCGCCGGCCTTCCTGGAGGCGCTCGCCGAGGCGTATCCCGGGTTCGAGTACACCGTGGGTCCGTGACCCACCCAGACCCGTCTAAGGCACCCAGCGACTACCTCAGACGGAAGTAAGGCCCTTGCCCGATGTGCGCGCCTACCTCAGACGAGCAATGTCGTCATCACCACCGAGGACAGGGACCACATCATGTACGAGACCACCAGCACCTACCTGCAGTCCGAGCTCAACTACCGCGCCGACCGGATCCGGTCCGGCGTGGCGGGAGCTCGCAGACGACCCCACGTGCGGACCCCACGAGTACGCCGACCGGCAGAGGCCAGCGACAACGCAGCCTGAACCCCATGAGCACGACGGTAGCTATTCGCGACATGATGGAAGGCGTGGTGGCCCACACGAGCCAGCAAATGGTCGGACGAGACGCCGAGCTGACGGATATCTCTTCGTTGCTCGGCGTCCGTTCCGCGTCCGAAGACGGTCCCGGCACCGGGCAGAACGGCACCACCGCCGTGCTCCTCTCCGGTGACGCCGGCGTCGGCAAGACCCGGCTCCTCACCGAGCTCCGCGACCTGGCCAACGAGCAGGGCTGGCAGGTCTTCGCCGGTCACTGCCTCGACTTCGGCGACAGCGCCCTGCCCTACCTCCCGTTCTCCGAGGTCCTCGGCCGGATCGCCGCCGAGCTCCCCGACGTCGCCGACACCGTCGCCGAGATCCACCCCGCTCTGACCCGGCTCCAGCCCGGACGCCGGATCCTGTCCTCCGCCGAGGAGGGCGAGGCCGCGGTCCTGGATCGCACTGACCTGTTCGAGGCCGTGCACGCCCTGATCGAGGCCGTCGCCGAGAAGGCTCCCGCCCTGCTGGTCATCGAGGACACCCACTGGGCCGACCAGTCCACGCGCGACATGCTCAGCTTCCTGTTCTCCCGCCCCTTCGTCGGCCCGGTCGGCGTGGTGGCGTCGTACCGCTCCGACGACCTGCACCGCCGTCACCCCCTCCGCCCACAGGTGGCGGAGTGGTCTCGGATCCGCGGCGTCGAGCGCCTCCAGCTCCAGCCTCTGGAGGCGCCCGACGTCCGGACCCTCGTCCGCGAGCTGCATCCCGAGCCGCTCGGCGAGGCCGAGGTCGGCGACATTGTCGACCGCGCCGACGGCAACGCGTTCTTCGTCGAGGAGCTCGTGGGTGCCGCCTCCGGCCCCGGCCGATGGGTTCCGGCCGAGCTCGCCGATGTCCTCCTGGTCCGGCTCGACCGACTCGACGACACGGCCCGGCAGGTGGTCCGGACCGCCAGTGTCGCCGGGCGTCGGGTCTCCCACGACATGCTGACGGCTGTCGTCGGCATCGACGCCGACCGCCTCGAGGACGGCCTGCGCAAGGCCGTCGAGATGAACATCATGGTCGCCCACGAACGCCACTACCGATTTCGGCATGCGCTGCTCGGCGAGGCGGTCTACGACGATCTCCTCCCGGGCGAGCGGGTCCGCCTGCACGCGGCGTACGCCGAGGCCCTGTGTGACGGGACCGTGGACGGCACCGCGGCCGAGCTCGCGCGGCACGCTCGGCTCGCACTCGACCTCGAGACCGCCCTGAGCGCGAGCATCCAGGCCGGGCACGAGGCATCGTCGGTCGGCGGCCCCGACGAGGCTGCCCACCACTACCAGCAGGCTCTCGAGCTGTTGGCCGATCCTCGTCGCACCCCGTCGGCGGACATCGACGTCTCCAAGCTGGTGGTCAACGCCGCGGACGCGCTGATGGCCAGCGGCCACCCCATCCGGGCCGCCGCCCTGATCAAGGAGCATCTCGACCGGCGACCCGTGGAGACACCCGACGCCGGGCGTGCCCGGATGCTGGCCGCGCGGGCGAAGGCGCTCGTCGTGATCGAGCCCGACGAGGACCCGGTCGAGGTCTCGGCGGAGGCGCTCAGCCTGGTCCCGGACGACTCCGTCCACCTGCGAGCCAGGGTGCTGGCCATCCACGCCCGGATGCTGGCGTCGACAGGCCGTTACGAAGAGGCGCAAGGCGTCGGCCTGGACGCCCTCGAGCTCGCGGAGCGGCTCGCCCTCGGCGAGCTCGCCTCCGATGTCATCACCACGCTCAGCGGCCTGAAGCGGACCGGACCCAAGGAAGGACTGCGTGCGGCGTTGGCCGACGCGGTCGAGCGGGCCCAGCGGACCGGGGCCCTCGAGGCAGAGCTGCGCGGGCGCTTCCTGCTGGCCCGCTCCTACCAGGACTGGGCGGAGTTCGACGAGACCGAGAGGTTGCTGCGCAGCACCACAGCTCGCGCCGCCGAAGGAGGCATCCCGTGGGCGCCGTACGCATTCGAGGCGCGCTGGCAGCTCGCCTGGGTGCTCAAGGTGCGCGGAGACTGGGCGGACGCTCTGCAGCTGACCGACACCACGGGACAGGCGCCACCCCCAGTCGCCCAGGCGCTCCTGGACTGCCTGCGCCTGTCCATCCTGCTTGCGCGCGGTGACGAGGGGGCGGGCGAGCTCCCGGCGTTGCGCCGGTACTGGCGCAAGGAGGGCCTGGTCACCATCCACTCCAGTGGCCTGGAGATGGAGGTCGCGGGCCGAAGAGGCGACGCCGCCGCAGCGGTGTCCGCGTACGACGACGCCATCGGGAACATGAGCAAGATCTGGCACGAGTGGTTCGGGGCCCGGGTCCGCCTGGCGGCCACTGCCCTCGGCGCGCTGGCGCAGTCGGTGCCGACGCTCTCGACGGCCGAACGCGCGCCGTACGTCGAGACCGCCCGCCGGCTCCACCGGGACGGGCACACCGTGCTCGAGCGGTACTCCGACCCGTCCGGCTTCTGGGGACCCGAAGGCCGCGCCTGGATGCAGAACCTGGACGCACAGTGGCTGCGGGTCCGCTGGCTGACCGGGACAGAGCCGCCCGAGCAGGAGGCGCTCGTCGATGCCTGGCGGGACACGGTGACCGCGTTCGAGGAGTTCGGCGACGTCCACGAGGTGGCCCGGGCCCAGGTCGTCCTGACCGGCGTCCTCCGCGCCACGGGGGACACGGCCGGAGCGAGGGAGGTCGGGGACCTGGCGCGAGCCACGGCCCGTGAGCTCGGGGCGCAACCGTTGCTCGACGAGCTCCGGTCGGTGGGCTCGTCCCCGGGCCGGGTAGAGACCGCCCCGGACGCGCTTACGCCTCGCGAGCGAGAGATCCTGGCTCTGGTCGCGGAGGGTCGCTCCAACGGCGAGATCGGCAAGCAGCTGTTCATCAGCGCCAAGACCGTGAGCGTGCACGTGTCCAACATCTTGGGCAAGCTCGACGCCTCCGGCCGGACCGAGGCGGCCGCCATCGCCCGACGCCGGGGCCTCCTCGACTGAGCAGCGGCCCCACCCGGCGGTTGCGATCCGACTTTGGTTGCTCTAGAGTAACCGTTACTCATGAGTGACCAATCAGCCGTCGCCTTCGACGCCCTGGGGGATCCCAACCGGCGCCGGATCCTGGAGCTGTTGTCAGAGCAACCGCGCCCGGTGGGCGACATCTCGGCGCGGATGCCGATCGGCCGGCCGGCCGTGAGCAAGCACCTCAAGGTGCTGGAGGGAGCCGGGCTCGTGGAGCACCGCAGTCGTGGCACCCGCAACCTCTACTCGCTGGCGCCCGAGGGACTGACCGACATCCAGCAGTGGTTGGTCGCGACCTGGGACCACGCGCTGTCGGCCTTCGCCGAGTACGTCGCCGAGCAGGACCATCCGACAGGGAGTTCGTCATGACCCACTCGACTCGCTCGATCCCCGCACTCCGGCGCGAGGTTCGCGTCGCCTGCGATGCCCATCGCGCGTTCCGCCTCTTCACCGAGCGGATCGGGGAGTGGTGGCCGCTGGCCTCCCACAGCGTCTACGGCGAGCACGCCACCTTGAGGTTCGAGGGCGACCGGCTCGTGGAGCGACACGGCGCCCAGGAGGCACTCTGGGGCGAGGTCCTCGAGTGGGATCCGCCCCGGGGCTTCACGATCACCTGGCACCCCGGCCACGGCACCGAGCGCGCCACCGAGGTCACCGTCGTCTTCCTGCAGGACGACGACGGAACGACGGTGCGGCTGACGCACACCGGATGGGACATCCTGACCGCCCCAGAGACCGCTCGCGAGAACTACGCGACCGGCTGGGTCATCGTGCTCGGGCACCTGGTCGACCACGTCGCGGCGACCGCCTGAGTCCGTTCGACCCGCAGGGCGCGATCCGCAGATCAGGTCATGGGGCGTGTCGAGGGCCCTTGGTGGGTACGGCGGTCCCGGTGTCCGGCGACGGGGTTGTGCCCGCGGTCGACGCCGGACAAGACTGACAGACGACCACGACCCAGGAGGATGCCATGACCACCACCCCTGACGAGCCTCTCGACGACGACGACATGACGACGACACCGGCAGGTGGCGCGCAGCCCGGGCTCGGTGGTGGTGGCGGAGACGCCGACGGCACCGACGCGGACGGGACGGACGGCGACGCCAGCGATGGCAGCGACGGAGACGGCAGCGACTCCGACGGCAGCGACTCCGACGGCAGTGACTCCGACGGCAGTGACTCCGACGGCAGCGACTCCGACGGCAGCGACGCGGATGGCACGGACGGTGACGCCACTGACGCCAGTGATGGTGACGCGTCCTGAGCTCTGACCTCGGGGGCCGGGCCCTCGACCTGCTCAGTGGTGACGCCCAGACCTTCCTCGACAAGGTCTGGGCGTCCCGCGTCCACGTGCACCGGGCCGATCCGGAGCACCTCTCCGGGCTCCTGTCACTGGACGACGTCGACCAGCTGCTGACGTCCAGTGCCATCCGCACCCCGTCGATCAGGCTGGCCCGCGACGGCGAGGTGCTCTCGGAGTCGACGTACACGCGCAAGGCGACGCTCGCCGGCAAGCCGCTCTCCGGCCTGGTCGACGCGCGCAAGGCGTTGGCCGAGTTCGACGCGGGCGCGACGGTCGTCCTCCAGGGCCTGCACCGCTACTGGCCGCCGCTGACCCGCCTGGTCTCCGAGCTGGAGCTCGAGCTCGGACACCCCTGCCAGGCCAACGCCTACCTCACGCCACCGGGATCCCAGGGCTTCGCGGTCCACTCCGACACCCACGACGTCTTCGTGTTCCAGACCGCCGGCTCGAAGCGATGGGAAGTGCACTCGGCCGACGGCATCGAGGAGGTCGTGCTCGAGCCGGGCGTGTGCATGTACCTGCCCACCGGCACCCCCCACGCGGCCCGGACCCAGGAGAGCGTCTCCCTGCACGTCACGCTGGGCATCAACCAGCTCACGTGGCGCGGCCTGGTCGAGCGCACCCTGTCCGAGGCGCTCGAGACCGTCCCGGACGATCATCTCCCAGCCGGCTACCTCGACGATGCCGCGGCCTTGGCGCTGGGGCTCGCCGATCGACTCGAGAAGCTCGCGGACGCCGTACGCCGCCTCGACGCCGGCGCCGCCGTGGCGGCCGAGGTGCGCCGATTCCTGACCGGGCGCAGCCCGCGGCTGCCGGGCGGGCTCCGCGACGTCCTCGCCGTGCGCGAGCTCGACGACTCGACCCGGCTGCGCCGGCGTCCAGGACATCCCTGCGTCATCCTCGATCGGGGTGACCGGCTCGAGGTGCTCCTCGGTGATCGCGCCATCGACACCCCGGCCTGGATCCGGCCAGCGCTCGAGGAGATCCGTGCCCGTGACGAGCTGAGCCCGGCCGACCTCGGCGCCCATCTGGATCGGCAGAGCCGGCTGGTGCTGTGTCGCCGGCTGGTGCGGGAAGGCCTGCTCGAGACGCTGCCCTGAGCCTGTGGGAGGGTCGCTGGCGTGAACGCAACGTCCGGCGACCCCGGGTTCCGGTGTGCGGCCGCCAGCCTGCTTCGCAACGACGCCCTGGCCGGCACCGCCTCGTCGGTGCGCGCCTATCTGCTCCTGGAGCACCCCGGTCCCTGGGGTGAGAACGCCCTGCGCGACTCCCGCATGTCGGAGCGACTCCGCGCCGAGCTCCGCCGGCGGGCAGCCGAGGCCGGGGTCCGGGTCCTCCTGATCCGGCGACCCGGCCGTCGCGCATCGAACCAGGAGGCGACGGTCTTCGCGGCCCACGCCCACCCGTTCCGTCCCTGGCTCGAGCGCGAGACGGTCTCCGACCTCGCCGAGGTCCTGGACCTCGACTTCCACGCGCTTCGGGCCGGCCACCCGACCGAGCTGACCTCGGTCGAGGAATCCGTCCTGTGTGTCTGCACGCACGGCCGCCACGACGCCTGCTGCGCGGAGCAGGGTCGCCCGGTGGCGTCGGCCCTCGCGTCGGCCCGTCCCGAGGAGACCTGGGAGGTGTCCCACATCGGCGGCGACCGGTTCGCCGCCAACCTCCTCGTCCTGCCGCACGGCCTCTACTACGGCCGCCTCGACCCGCAGTCGGCGGTCGCCGTGGCGGGCAGCCACGCTGTCGGCGAGCTCGACCTCGATCATCTGCGCGGCCGGTCCGGCTACTCGATGCCGGTCCAGGCCGCCGAGATCGCGCTGCGACGCGACCTCGGCGAGACCCGCGACGGCTCGTTGCGCCTGGTCACCCGACACCGCACGCAAGCCGACACCGCGGACGACAATGCGGACGACACTGCCGACGACAGGGTGGACGAGACCGAGGCCGTCTTCGCCGTCGGAAGTGCCGAGTACGCCGTGCTGGTCCGCTCCTCGCGCGGCGCGGACCCTCAACAGCTCACCTGCCGGGCGACCCGCGACAACCCGATCCCGCGGCACGAGGTCGTGACGATCACCCGACGCTCCGGCACCTGATCAGGCACTGGAGGCCCCGTTCGCATACTCGTAGTATGGCGAGCCCGGACGCCGATCCACGTGAGGCAGGCGCATGACCGTCAGCGACCCCGTCACCCGACTCACCCAGAAGCGCTTCGAGAAGATGCGCCCGTTCGGGGGTGCGGCACCGCCACCGGTGGACCTCACCGGACTGCCGCCCGGCCCGCGGTGGCCGGCGCTTGTCCAGAGCGCTGGCCTGCTCCGTTTCCGGCACACGTTCGTCCCCCACCTGCACCGGAAGTACGGCGACATCTTCACCGTGCGGCTGATCCCGTCCGGGCGGCCGCTGGTGCTGTTCACACGCCCGGAGCACGCCAAGGAGATCTTCGCCGGAGACCCCGAGGTCTTCCATGCCGGCAAGGGCAACGCGATCCTCGGGCCGATCATGGGCGAGCACTCCCTGCTCCTCCAGGACTCCGCCGAGCACAAGCGGGCGCGGAAGCTGCTGATGCCGGCGTTCAACGGGCACGCGCTGCGGGGGTACGAGTCGCTGGTCACCGGCCTCGCCAAGGACGAGGTGGCCCGGTGGCGGCCCGGCCAGGACTTCCGCTCACTGGACCGGATGAACGCGCTCACCCTCGAGGTCATCCTCCGGGTCGTGTTCGGTGTGACCGACGAGGCGCGGCTCGGCCAGCTCCGGCCCCGGGTCAACAAGACCGTCGACATCAGCCCCGCGATCCTGCTGGGCTGGGGCTGGCCGCGGCTGCAGAAGTACGGGCCCTGGCGGCGGACCGTCCAGAACCAGCTCGAGCTCGACAGACTCATGTACGCCGAGATCCGCGAGCGCCGGGCGGCTCCCGATCTCGCCGAGCGCACCGACGTACTCTCCCGGCTGATCCTCACCGACGACGGCGGGGACACCCTGACCGACGAGGAGCTGCGCGACCAGCTGGTCACCCTCCTGCTCGCCGGGCACGAGACCACCGCGTCGGCCCTGGCCTGGACGCTCTACGAGGTCGGGCGCGATCCGCAGCAGCGACGTCGCGCCCGCGAGGCCGCGGTGTCCGGGGACGACGACTGGCTGGAGGCGCTGCTCAAGGAGTCGATGCGCCTGCACCCCGTGATCCCGATGGTCGTGCGGACCCTGATGAGGCCGGCCACCATCGGCGGGATCGACCTGCCGGCGGGCACCACCGTGGGGCCGTCGATCCTGATCACGCACAGCCGCGAGGACAACCACCCCGACCCCACGGCCTTCAAGCCGGAACGATTCGTCGACCACAACCCGCCCACCAATACCTGGATCCCGTTCGGGGGCGGCGTGCGCCGGTGCATCGGCGCCGGGTTCTCGCTGATGGAGGGTGTCGCCGTGCTCCGCGAGGTGTTCGCTTCCCACGACGTGCATGCGGTCGCCGACGACGAGCCCAAGGTCCGCAACATCACCAGCGTCCCGCGCCGCGGCGCCCGGATCCGGGTCACGGCCACCTGACCGGGAGGGTCGCCTCCACGGACCAACGGATAATTGCGGGGCACTGACCCGCGGAGCGTGGGATTCTTGCGCCTTGTGAGCACGACGTCGCCGGATCCGGCCGCATGACCTGGCGGGAGCGACTCCGCGCGATGCGCATGGACGTCACGCCGTTGCGGGAGTCGCGCGACTTCCGATTGCTCTTCCTGGCCGGCACGGTCTTCTACTTCGGCGCGATGGTCACCTACGTCGCCATCCCGTTCCAGGTCTACACACTCACGGGCTCCAACTTCGCGGTCGGCGCCATCGGCCTGGTCGAGATCGTGCCGCTGGTCGTCTTCGGGCTGTACGGCGGAGCCCTCGCCGACCACGTCGACCGCCGCAGGTTGCTGATCTGGACCGGCCTCGCCCAGGCCGGATTCACAGGAGTGCTCGCCGTCAATGCCTTCCAGGACGACCCGAGCATCCCGCTGATCTTCGTGGTCGCGGGCCTGCTGGTCTCCTCATCGGCCTTGCAGCGACCGTCGCGCGAGGCGCTGATGCCACGCACCGTCCGGCACGACCAGATCGTCGCCGCGAACAGCCTGACCAGCTTCGGCATGCAGGTCGGCATCCTGGTCGGCCCGATGGTAGGCGGCCTGCTCGTGGCGTACGTCGGCATCGGCTGGTGCTTCGTGATCGACATCATCGGGCTGTCGATCGCAACCTTGCTGTTCGTGGCCATGCGGCCCTACCCCCACCGCGCCGAGACCACGCCGCCGAGCCTGTCCGGCATCCGACAGGGCCTCTCCTACGCCATCTCGCGGCGGGACCTGCTCGGCACGTATCTCGTCGACATGGCGGCGATGTTCCTGGCCATGCCGGTCGTGCTGTTCCCGGCTCTGGCCGACGACATCTTCGACCGACCGCAGCTGCTGGGCCTGCTCTACTCCGCGGAGACAGTGGGCGCGTTGATCGCGACCGTCCTCAGCGGATGGACCGCACGGGTCCACCACCACGGCCGGGCGATCGTGATCGCCGCCGCGTTCTACGGCGCCTTCGTCGGGCTAGCCGGCCTGATGCCGAGCATCTGGCTGGTGCTGGTACTCCTCGTCTTCGCCGGCTCGGCCGACATGATCTCGGCGGTCTTCCGGAGCACCGTCTGGAACCAGACGATCCCGGAGACCATGCGCGGGCGGCTGGCCGGGATCGAGATGCTGTCCTACTCGCTGGGCCCGCTGGGAGGGCAGGTGCGCGCCGGCATCACCGCCGACCTGTGGAGCGTGCGGGGTGCGATCGCCAGTGGCGGCTTGGCCTGTGTGGTCGGCGTGGCCGCGACCGCAGCAGCACTGCGGGACTTCTGGTCCTACGACGAGCGCACCGACGAGCACGCCATCGCCGAGCGCGCCGCACGGGCGGCTGCGGGCGAGCAGGTGGAGTGAGCGGTCACCCCGCCTGCTGCCTCCCGGAGCGAGTGAGCTCCGGCAGGGACCGGCCGAGATCCACGCCGACGGCCTCGAGCAGGTCGGCGGCCCGGGCCAGACAGCGATCCGCATCCGGCTCCAGATCGAGCAGCGCCCAGGTGCGGGCGAAGCCGGCTGCGCGCAGCTCGGACTCGGCCAGCTCCGACCTTCCGCACACCGCCGCGACCGGCACTCCGAGGGCGGCCGCCGCCCGTGCCACCCCCACAGGCGCCTTGCCTAGCAGGCTCTGCGCATCGAGCGAACCCTCGCCCGTGACGACCAGGTCGGCTCCCGAGGCGGCGGAGCCGAAGCCCACCAGGTCCAGGACGGTGTCGATGCCCGATCTCAGGGTGCCGCCCAGGAGGAGCGCACCGAAGCCGGCACCGCCGGCAGCCCCGGCTCCCGGATGGTCGCGCAGGTCCGTGCCGACGGTGGCGGTGACGAGGTCGGCCCACTGGACCAGGGCCTGGTCGAGCATCCGTACGTCGTCGGCATCGGCACCCTTCTGCGGCCCGTAGACGACCGCCGCACCGGAGGCACCCGTGAGTGGGCTGTCGACGTCGGAGGCGATCGTGATCGTGACGCCCTCGAGCAGTCGGCGGACGGCAGCCAGGTCCACCTCGACGGCTGCCCCGAGCCCCGCACCGCCGGGAGCACGGGACGACGCCGGTCGTCGAGGATCCGGGCTCCGAGCCCGACGAGCAGTCCGGCGCCGCCGTCCGTCGAGCTGCTGCCACCGAGGCCGAGCACGACGTCACGGCAGCCGGCCTCGACGGCCGCCCGGATCAGCTGGCCGGTGCCGATCGTCGAGGCGTCGCGTGGGTCCGGTCCGTCGGGCAGGCGCGCCAGCCCGGAGGCATCGGCCAGCTCGACCACGGCGGTACCGCCACGGCGGGCGTACGCCGTCGCCACCGGCGAGCCGGTCGGCCCGGTCACCGCGACGGGACAGCGCTCGAAGCCTGCGGAGACCGCCGCCTCGAGAGTGCCGTCGAAACCGTCGGCGACCGGCACCTGCACCACCTCCACTGTCGGTGCCGCCCGTAGGATCCCGGCGGTCAGTGCCGAAGCCACGTCGGCGGCGGGCAGTGAGCCCTTGAACTTGTCGCTGGCGACGACGACCCTCACCCGGGCACCGGCGCGGTCGAATCCCGGGGGACCAGCTCCGCCGGGACCCGCTGGCGGCGCGGGCGCGACCCCGGTTCCTTGAGCGCGAGAGCGAGCGCCTTGGCGCCCATCTCGCCCATGGGCAGGCGCACCGTGGTCAGGCCGGGGGAGAGGTCTCCGGCGACGGCGACGTCGTCGAACCCGGACACCGACATCTGCTCGGGGATGCCGATGCCGGCCTTCCGCAGCTCGGAGAGGCAGCCGATCGCCATGTCGTCGTTCAGGGCGAGCACCGCGGTGACGTCGCGGTGCTGGGCCAGCACCGCCCGGGCACAGTCGCGGCCACCGTCTCGGGTGAACGCGGCCTCGATCACCGGGATCCCCCCGAAGTCCAGGCCGGCGTCCTCGAACGCCGAGCGGATTCCGGACAACCGGTCAGTCACCGTGGTCAATCTGGTGGAGCCCGAGGCGATGGCGATCCGCCGATGGCCGAGCGCCAGCACGTGCTCCCCGATCGCCCGCCCGCCGCTGATGTTGTCGGGCAGCACCGCGTCCGTCGCGCCCAGGTGGTGCCGGCCGATCACCGCCACTCGTCCGCCGGCCGCGACGTACTGCTGGAGCTCGTGGTGGGTCGGCGCCTCGGTCGAGGCGTCCACGAAGCCCGAGCCGGCGATCACGATGACGCCCACGCGATTGGCGATCAGGCCGCGGATCTGGCGCAGTTCGTTCTCCGGGTCCCGACCGGTGTGGCAGATCTGGACGGTGAGGCCCTCGTCGGTGGCGTGGCCCAGGAGTCCGCTCGCGATCTCGGAGAAGTACGGGTCCCCGATCTCGTGCACGACGAGTCCGACGCTGCGGGTGGGCCCACCCGCAAGCGAGCGGGCGTGCTGGTTGACGACGTAGCCGAGCTCGGTGGCGATCTCGCGAACCCGGTCTGCGACCGATGGACTGACCCCGGCGTTGCCGGCAAGGGCGCGGGACGCGGTCGCGATCGAGACACCCGCCACGTCGGCGACATCGATCAACCGCGGCCGGCCGGAAAGCCGTCTGGTTGACTGTGTCATCGGGCCTCCTCCCCATGGATCGGACGACCCTTGCCACGGGTCGGCTCCATGTGTACTTTATCGTAAGCGCTTACGTAAGCGCTTTCATCGGGCGAAGGAGCAGCAGCAATGTTCGGTTCACGCAGAACCCGCCGAGGCGTCATGGCAACGGTCGCGAGCCTCGGCCTCGCAGCCACCCTGGCAGCGTGCGGGCTGAGCGAGGATTCCGGAGGAGAGAGCAGTGAGGACGAGATCGTCATCGGAATCTCGCTCCCACTCACGGGGGACTTCAGCGAGCCGGGCAAGGGTGTGCAACGTGGCTACGAGGCCTGGGCCTCCTATGTCAACGAGAACGGCGGCATGCTCGGCAAGCAGGTGCGTCTGGAGATCCTGGACGACCAGTCCAGCGCCGACCGGGTCACCTCGGACTACGAGAAGCTGATCAACCAGGACCAGGTCGACCTCGTCTTCGGCCCGTTCTCGACCCGGCTCGTGGTGCCGGCGGCGCAGGTCGCCGAGGACTACGGCTACCTGTTCGTCGAGCCGGCCGGCGCCGCCGAGGAGGTGTTCACTCAAGGCTTCGACAACCTCTTCTACGCCGCACCTGCTGTCGCGGACGACCACTACAACCTGCTCGCCGAGGAGATCCTGGCGATGCCCGAGGGGCAGCGCCCGAAGACCGCCGCCTATGCCTCCATGGACGATCCCTTCGCCATGGGCACGGCCTACGGGCTGAAGGACAAGCTCGAGGAGGGCGGAGTGAAGACGGTCGTTGATGAGGTCTACCCCCCGAACACCACGGACTTCAGCAGCATCGCCGCCAAGATCGCCGACTCCGACGCCGACATGGTGGTCGGCGGGACGCAGTACCAGGACGCGGTGAACATGATCGTCGCGTTGCAGCAGCTGAACTATCAGCCGGACATGGCGGCGTTCTCCACGGCCCCGACCAACCCCGAGTTCCCCGAGGCGATCGGCGACCAGACCGAGGGCATCCTGTCCCCGACCGGTTACACCCCCGAGGCGACGTACCCGGAGAACAAGGAGTTCGTGGAGTACTACACCGAGCTGAACGGCTCCCCGCCCGCGGAGGACGAGGCCAACGCATGGACCACCGGTGAGGTCGTGATGGCCGCGGTCGAGGCGGCCGGCTGCGCCGACCCCTCGCCGGAGTGCCAGCAGGAGCTGATCGACTACCTGCGCGACAACACCGTGGACACCGTCGTCGGCCCGCTCGACTGGGACGAGGCCGGGCGCCCGCAGAGCGCCCACATGATCCAGCAGTACGTCGACGGCAAGATCCGGATCGTGATGCCGGAGGACCAGGCCGAGGCCGAGTTCGTGCCCCAGAAGCCTGCCTGGTGACGCTGGCATGTCGGGTTCGCTGCTGCTCCAGAGCGTGATCCTGGGCCTGCTGCTCGGGGGGCTGTACGCCCTCCTGGCCGCCGGGCTCACGCTCTACTTCGGGGTGATGCGGGTGGTGATGATCGCCCACTCCGCCTTCCTGATCCTCGCCGCCTATCTGGCGTGGTGGTTCACCAGGGAGACCGGGATCGACCCCCTGCTCTCCCTGGTGTTCACCGTGCCGCTGTTCTTCGGCCTGGGGATCGCCCTGCAGCGACTCCTGCTCTCCCGGCTCCGGCCGGCCACGCTGACGATGATGTCGGTGCTGCTCACCTTCGCCATCGCGCTGGTGATCGAGGGCATGCTCGGCTACGTATTCACCGGCACCCAGCGCCGGATCCGGCTCGACTACTCCGGCAACAGCATCGAGGTGTTCGGCGCCAACATCGCGGTGGTCAAGTTGATCGCCTTCGGGCTCGCCGCAGTCGCGCTGCTGGCGCTCTACCTGCTGCTGAAGTTCACGACCTTCGGCCAGGCCCTGCGGGCCACGATCCAGCACCCGGAGGCGGCCCGGCTGCTGGGGATCAACACCGACCGGATCGCCGGGTTCGGGTTCGGGCTGGGCCTGGCCACCGCCGCGATCGGCGGCACCGCGCTGGCGCTGGACTCCACCATCTACCCGTCCCTGCACTGGCACTGGATCGGCCCGCTGATGGCGATCATCGTCGTCGGCGGCCTGGGCAGCATCCCGGGCGCCGCCATCGCCGCGATGGTGTTGGGCATGTCCCAGAGCCTGCTGCAGATCCCGATGGGGGCGACCTGGGCGCAGACGGTCTTCTACATCGCTCTCTTCGCGACCTTGATGGTGCGGCCGCAGGGGTTCTTCGGAGGTCGTCTTGCGCAACGTTTCTGAGCGCACCCCGTTCGACAAGGTGGTCCTCGCGGTCAAGGGTGTCTTGTTCGTGGCCGCAGTCGCCCTGGTCCTGGCGTTCCCCAGCCTGGCCCCCGACGCGTTCATCCTGAGCGTCGGCGTGGTGATCGCGAGCTACGCCGCGCTCGCCGTGTCCTGGAACTTCGTCGGTGGCTTCACCGGCTACATCTCGCTCGGACACGCGGCGTACTCAGGACTGGGCGGCTACGCGACCGCCCTGCTGATCCTCGAGGCCGGCGTCAACCCATGGCTGGCCCTGGGCCTCGCCGCGGTGGGCGTGGCTGTTGTCGCAGTGCCGATCGGCATCGCCTCGCTGCGGGTGCGGGGCGCCTCCTTCGTGATCGTCTCGATCGCCCTGGTGCTGATCATGCTGCTGGTCTCGCAGAGCTGGGCGTCGGTCACGAACGGGTCCAACGGACTCCGCGTGCCGCGTCCGTTCGGGGAGGACGTGCTCCGTCCCGAGCAGCACGAGCGCTTCTTCTACCTGCACGTCGGTCTGGTTGCCGTGGCCCTGCTCGTGTGGTGGCTGATCGACCGCTCCCGGTTCGGGACGGGGCTCAAGGCGATCCGCGAGGACGAGGACAAGGCCCAGGCGCTCGGCGTCCCGACCTTCTTCTACAAGCTGGCGGTGTTCGTGATCTCCGCGTTCTTCACCGCCCTGGCCGGAGGAATGTACGCGCTCTGGTTCGGCTATCTCGACCCGATCTTCCAGTTCTCGATCCTGATCGGCTCCTACATGGTGCTGATGTCGCTGCTCGGCGGCCTCCGGAGCCTGTTCGGTCCGGTGGTCGGGGCGGTGGTGGTCGGGTACGCCCTGGAGTTCTTCAAGGCGCAGTACGGCGACACCCAGTTCCACCTCGTCGCACTCGGCCTGCTGCTCGCCCTGGTCGTCCTGTTCATGCCGGACGGCGTCCTGCCCGCGCTTGACTCTCTGGTCAACCGGTTCCGACCGCAGGCAGCGTCCATCCGGGAGATGAGCGCCGCCGAGCTGCTCGAGCAGGACCGTGCCTCCGACGCCTCCCGGGCGGGACCACCTGTGGAGACCACCGAGCGATCCGCGCAGGAGGTGACCCGATGACGACCGCGACCCAGCCCGGCAGCGCCGCCGAGGGCGCACGCGACAGCACAGCCGACACCGGCCTCCGTAGCCTGGAGACCGTCGAGCTGACCAAGTCGTTCGGCGGGGTCCGGGCCGTCGATGCCGCCACGGTCACCTTCCGCCACGGCCGGATCAACGCCCTGATCGGCCCCAACGGGTCCGGCAAGACGACCTTCTTCAACTGTGTCACGGGGATGATCCGACCCGATTCCGGCAGCGTCAGCTACCGCGGGCAGGACATCACCCGCAAGGCGTCGCACCGGATCGCCGGGCGCGGCGTCGGCCGCAGCTTCCAGCTCTGCCGGATCTTCCCGCGGATGACGGTGCTGGAGAACATGCTCGTCGGCGTCCGCGCCGGCGGCCTGCTCCATCGCCTAGCCGGCGCACGCAACGCGGGCGACATGGCCAAGGCCCGGGAGCTGCTTCGCCGGGTCGGCATCGACCACCTCGAGAGCGCCGAGGCTCGCGACATCTCCTACGGGCAGCAGAAGCTGCTCGAGCTGGCCGGGGTGCTGATGACCGACCCGGACACGATCATGCTGGATGAGCCGGCGGGAGGCGTGAACCCGGCGCTGATCGGCCGGATCGCCACCCTGGTCCGCGAGCTCAACGCGGAGGGCCGGACCTTCATCATCGTCGAGCACAACATGGAGATGGTGATGAGCCTCAGCGACCACGTCGTCGTCTTCGACCGCGGGCGTCCGATCGCCGAGGGCCCGCCTTCGGACATCCAGAGCGACAAGCGAGTCCTGGAGGCCTACCTTGGCGTCTGACCAGACCACCCAGAACGACTCCGGCCAGAACCAGTCCGGCCGGGGCGACTGGCTCCTCGAGCTCGTCGACATCGAGGCCGGCTACGGCCGCGCCGCCCTGGTGCTGCGCGGGCTGACCGTCCGGGTGCCACCCGCGAGCATCGTCTGCCTGGTCGGCCCGAACGGCGCCGGGAAGTCGACCGTGCTGAAGGTCGCCAGCGGCATGCTCACGCCGCGGTCGGGATCGATCCGGGTCGACGGCACCGACGTCACCCGCAACGGACCCCAGGACATGATCCGCTGCGGGCTCGCGCACGTCCTCCAGGGGCACTCGGTGTTCCAGGAGATGACCGTTGCCGAGAACATCGCGCTCGGCGCCTACACCGTGCGCGACAAGGCCCTCGTCGCGGAGCGGACCGATTTCGTGAGGTCGCTCTTCCCCGTGGTCGCGGACCGGTGGCACGCCCTGGCCGGTGCCCTGTCGGGCGGCCAGCAGAAGCAGGTCGAGTTCGCCCGCTCGCTGATGGTGAGCCCGAAGGTGGTGCTCCTCGACGAACCCAGCATGGGCCTGGACCCGAAGACCTCCAGCAAGGTGTTCGAGCAGGTCGTCCGGATGCGCGACGCCGGCATCGCCTGTCTCCTGGTCGAGCAGAACGCGCGCCGCGCCCTCGAGACCGCCGACGTCGGCTGTGTCCTCGACCTCGGCCGGGTCCACATCAGCGGCCCGGCGCCCGAGCTGCTCGCCGACCCGCAGCTGGCCGAGCTCTACCTGGGCGGCCGACCGGCCACCGCCCCCACGACCTGACCGAACGCACCACGAGAGAGCAGACGACATGACTGATCGCACCCTCCGCATCGTGATGAACGGCGTCACCGGACGGATGGGCTACCGCCAGCACCTGGTGCGGTCGATCCTGGCGATCCGCGACGAGGGCGGCATCGAGCTGGCCGACGGCGGCCGGCTCCAGGTCGAGCCGATCCTGGTCGGCCGCAATCGCGAGAAGCTCGCCGAGCTGGCGGCGGCCCACGACATCGCCGAGTACTCGACGGACCTCGACGCGGCCCTGGCCGACGACACCGCCACCGTCTACTTCGACGCCCTGGTGACCTCGGAGCGCACGAAGGCGATCCTCAAGGCGATCGCCGCCGGCAAGCACGTCTACACCGAGAAGCCGCTCGCGGAGTCCGTGGAGGAAGGACTCGAGCTCGCCGACGCGGCCGCCGCGGCCGGCACCATCGACGGCGTCGTCCACGACAAGATCTACCTCCCGGGTCTGGTGAAGCTGAAGCGGCTGATCGACGCAGGCTTCTTCGGCCGGATCCTCTCGGTGCGCGGCGAGTTCGGCTACTGGGTCTTCGAGGGCGACGGGCAGCCCGCGCAGCGACCCAGCTGGAACTACCGTGCGGCCGACGGTGGCGGCATGGTCCTCGACATGTTCTGTCACTGGAACTACGTCTTCGAGCACCTCTTCGGCCGGGTGGACGCCGTGATCGCCAAGGCGGTCACGCACATCCCGGAGCGCTGGGACGAGGACGGCAATCGGTACGACGCCACCGCCGACGACGCGGCGTACGCGATCTTCGAGATCGGCGACACCGTCGTCCAGATGAACTCCTCGTGGGCGGTCCGTGTGGAACGCAAGGAGCTCGTCGAGTTCCAGGTCGACGGCACCCACGGCTCGGCGGTGGCCGGGTTGTTCGGGTGTCGGATCCAGCCGCGGGAGATGACGCCGAAACCGGTGTGGAACCCGGACCTCCCGACCGACCAGGACTTCCGGGCCCAGTGGGCCGAGGTGCCGGACAACGTGGAGTTCGGCAACGGGTTCCGGACCCAGTGGGAGCAGTTCCTGCGTGACGTTGCCGCCGGCCGACCGCACCCCTACGACTTCATGTCGGCGGTCCGGGGTCTGGAGCTGGTCGAGGCGGGGCTGACCTCCTCGCGTGAGGGACGCCGCGTCGTGATCGAGAGCCGCACGTTGTGACGACGCTGGAGCTCCCAACCGCCGACGGGGGGTGGCATCGGGTCACCCTCCGGGAGCCCGGCGACTGGGCCGACCACCCCGGGGGGTTCGCGACCCGCGTGGCGTTCGCCGCTGCGCACGTGGCGGCCGACCCGTTCGGGGACAACGCCCCGGGGGCACCTGCGGTGGTGGACTGGGACTCCACGCTCGCGTTCCGCCGCGAGCTGTTCCGCTACGGCTTCGGAATCGCCGAGGCGATGGACACGGCGCAGCGCAACATGGGCCTGGACTGGCCCGCGGTCCAGGAGCTCGTCCTGCGCAGCGCGACGCAGGCGCTCGACCACGGCGCCAGGATCGCGGCCGGTGCCGGCACCGACCACCGGGCCGACCTGCACACCGTCGACGAGGTGATCGACGCGTACGCCGAACAGGTGGAGTTCGTGGAGTCCACCGGGTCCCAGGTGATCCTCATGGCCTCGCGCCAGCTCGCCGGGGTGGCCGCGGGTCCGGACGACTACCTCAAGGTCTACGGCCGGGTTCTCGACCAGGTCGGCGGACCGGTGATCCTGCACTGGCTCGGAGAGATGTTCGACCCGCACCTGCGCGGCTACTGGGGCACGCCCGACATCGAGGTGGCAACCGAGACCTTCCTCGGCCTGGTCCGCGAACACGCCTCCCGCATCGACGGGGTCAAGGTGTCGTTGCTGTCCGCCGCGCACGAGATCCAACTTCGGGCTGCGCTCCCCGCCGCCGTGCGGCTCTACACCGGCGACGACTTCAACTACCCCGAGCTGATCAGGGGAGACGGGCAACACCACTCCGACGCGCTGCTTGGTGCGTTCGCCGCCATCGCGCCCGGGGCTTCGGCGGCGCTGGCCGCTCTCGACGACGGCAACCTCGCGGCGTACGACACGGCGATGGCACCGACCCTCCCGCTCGCGCGGCACCTCTTCGAGGCCCCGACTCCCCACTACAAGACCGGCATCGCCTTCCTGGCCTGGCTCAACGGCCACCAGCGCGGGTTCACGATGGTCGGCGGCCTCCAGTCGGCCCGGAGCGCGCCCCACCTGGCCAAGGTCTTCGGGCTCGCCAACGACGCCGGTCTCCTGCGCGATCCCGAGCTCGCAGCGCGCCGGATGACGGCCTGGCTGACCGTGACGGGAGCGGCGCGATGAACGACGTGCCTTCTGGCCTTCCCGAGCGGGTGCCCACCCCGCTCCCGGGCGACCCGCGGCTCGCTCGGCTGTCGCTGAACCAGGGCACGACGCCCCGCTGGTCGATGCGCGAGGCGGTCGACGGCTGCGTCGCGCGCGGCGTCCCGTCGATCGGCGTGTGGCGAGAACCGGTCGCCGATGTGGGACTCGAGAACGCCGTCGCGATGATCCGGGATGCCGGCCTGCGGGTGTCCGGCCTGTGCCGCGGCGGATTCTTCACCGCAGCCGACGAGGCGGACCGCAAGGAGGCGCACCAGGACAACCTCCACGCCCTTGACGAGGCCGCGGCGATCGGTGCACCCACCCTGGTGCTGGTGGCCGGCGGTCTGCCGGACGGCGACCGTGACCTCGCCGCGGCCCGGGCCCGGGCGACCGAGGCGGTCGCGGCCCTGGCCCCGGAGGCTCGAGACCGTGGCGTGCGGCTGGGGGTCGAGCCGATGCACCCGATCTTCGCGGCCGACCGGGGCGTGATCTCCACGCTCGCCCAGGCGCTCGACATCGCCGAGCAGTTTCCGGCCGAGGAGGTGGGGGTCGTCGTGGACACCTTCCACCTCTGGTGGGAGCCCGGGATCCTCGACCAGATCGCCCGGGCGGGCCGCCGGATCACGGCGTACCAGGTCGGCGACTGGATCACGCCGCTGCCGCCGGACACGCTGCAGAGCAGGGCCATGGTCGGGGACGGCCACATCGACTTCGCCTCCTTCACCGCCGCGGTGGCGGCGACCGGCTTCGCCGGCGACGTGGAGGTGGAGATCTTCAACGCCGACATCTGGGCGGCACCAGGCGACCGGGTCGTGTCGACCCTCGCCCGGCGCTACGTAGAGCTGGTGGAGCCACACCTGGCTCCACCCAACTAGGGACACCGCGCGTGCCCCGAACTCTCGGAAAGGCTGGAACATGGAGCACCGGCACCATCAACACAGGCGCAGGAAGACACGTTCCGTCGCTGCGGGACTTGCCGGGGTGGCGATCACGGCCACGGGGCTCGCGGCCGCCCCGACCGGAGGGGCAACCGCGGCTCCCGGTCCCGAAAGCCGAGCCCACGCGGACCGCGGCGAGCATCGGGGTTTCGCGGTGGTCAAGCCGAAGGCGAGCGCGCGCGACTGGGATCCACTGACCGACAGCAAGTGGGCCTTCGAGCACGGTCAGGTGGTGATGACCGAGCGCGGCACCGCCCCTCCCGGCCCACGACGGCCGTTCGAGTACGCCGTAGTGACGAAGGGCCCCGAGCTCTCGTCGCTGGTGTACGCCGCGAAGGTGCGGATCGACGAGCCGGTCACCCGCAACGACCGCGACGTGATCCTGGTGTGGAACTACCAGTCGCCGACCCGCTTCTACTACGCGCACCTCTCGCAGGACAACACGATCTACCCGCACAACGGGATCTTCGTGGTGAATGACGCAGACCGGCTCCGGATCGACGACCAGTGGAACGGCACCGTCGGCGCGCCACCGGCCATCGACGACACCGACTGGCACGACGTGCGGCTGGAGTACAGGGCGCCGACCGGCCGGATCCGGGTCTTCGTCGACGGCGCCGACGAGCCTCTGATCTCCGCGACCGACACCACCTTCTCGGGCGGCCGGGTCGGATTCGGGTCGTTCGACAACTTCGGCCGGGTCCGCGACGTGCGGGTTGCCGGCGTGCGCCACCGCAACTGAACGATGTCCCTCGGACATCCCACGAACCACGCCGGCCCCCGATGCTGCCCGACCGGGCAGCTCGGGGACCGACGGGGCTGCCGGCGGCCACCGGCAGCAGTTTCCAGCAACCCCCAGCGTACGGGCGAAGCCCGCCCGGCGGGGGAGATCAGGAGTCACTCATGTTGAAGTCACGACGGTGGGCGGCGGTCGCCGTGGCGGCACTCGTCGCCGGGCTGTTCAGTCCCACCACGTCGGCGCGGGGGGCCGACAGCACGCCAGTGCCTGACCCGATCCCACAGGACCCGAAGAAGTCCTCGCTGGGGCTGGTCCTGGAGGAGTTCCACCAGTTCCCTCAAACCAGTCCGACGCCACCGCCCACCGACCAGCGGCTCGTGCGACACGCGCGGATCAACTACATCGGCGAGGTGCCCGACGGGTCGGGACGGCTCTACGTCCCCGACATGAACGGACCGATGTACCTGCTCGACGGCGACCAGCGGCACACCTACCTCGACATCCGGGATCACTTCGAACCCGACTTCCATTCGCATGCCGGCCTGGGCAGCGGCGCTGGGTTCATCACCTTCCACCCGGAGTTCGAGGAGAACGGCAAGTTCTACACCGTTCACACCGAGCGGGGCGGCGCGTTCACCAAGCCGACGACCTTCCCGGCCCAGCAGCGGCAGGGCAGCAGTGCCACGCACGGGGTCATCACCGAGTGGACGGCCGATGACCCGGCTGCGAACACCTTCTCCGGCACCCGCCGGGAGGTCATGCGGCTCGCGTTCGCCGGGCAGATCCACGGCATCCAGCAGATCGACTTCAACCCGACCGCGGAGCCGGGGGACCGGGACTACGGCCTTCTCTACATTGCGTCGGGCGACGGCGGGATCGGCGTGGTCACCGACGACCCGCAGAACCTCGCCAACCCCTACGGCAAGATCCTGCGGATCGACCCGCTCGGCACTGACGGCCGCACCGGGGAGTACGGCGTCCCGGAGAGCAACCCGTTCGTCGACCGGGAGGGCGCCGTCGGCGAGATCTACTCCTACGGCATGCGGGACCCGCACCGGTTCTCGTGGGATGCCAAGACCGGGAAGCTGTACCTGGGCCACATCGGCCAGCACGCGATCGAGGCGGTCTACGAAGTCCGGCGCGGTGACAACCTCGGCTGGAGCGAGGTCGAGGGCCGCTACCTCTACGACAACTCCGACGAGTGCAACCTGTACACGATCCCGGACGACTACGACACCTCCGACTTCGTCTTCCCGGTGGCCTCGTTCGACCACGACCCGCCCGCCGGGTGGCCGTGCACCTCTGACAGCGGCCACGCGATCAGCGGCGGTCTCGTCTACCGGGGCAGGGACCTGCGCGGTCTCGCCGGGAAGTACGTCTTCGGCGACCTGGTCACCGGCGAGGTGCTCTGGACCGAGGCCGACGACATGCGGCACGGGTCCCGCCGGGAGGCGACCGTCCACGAGGCACAGCTGTTCGACACCGACGGCAACCGCCTGCGGATGACCGACTTCGTGGACGACCCGCGGGTCGACCTGCGCTTCGGCACCGACGCCGACCGCAACCTCTACCTGCTGGCCAAGGCCAACGGGATGGTCTGGAAGGTGGTCGGGACCAAGCACGTGCCGTGGCCGTCGGAGGTCGAGCCCGCCGTCGAGAGGGACCTGGTGTCCTACTGGGACTTCGAGCACCCCTTCGCGCCCGGCGGGAGCGAGGAGGACCAGGGCTCGTCGCGGACACTGCTGAGCATGGTCAACGGCGGGAAGGACATGTGGGCCGACGGGGGTGCCTACCGAGGCTCGAACAACTCCTTGCAGACCCAGCAGGTGAACCCGACCGTCAACGGCAACGACGACTGGAAGGCCGGCGTCTGGAACGAGAACGGGGTGGCGTCACTGGCGCCGTTCGCAGGGGTGGAGGAGATCACGGTGGCGGGCTGGTTCCAGATGAACATGGACGGTCCGGCGCTCAACTCCACCACCACCGACGACCCGGCCGACCGCTTCAACGCGATCGGTCTGGCCGGTGTCCTGTCCGGCGACTCCGACGGCCACGCCGTGCGTGCCCTGCTGGAGCTGATCGAGGTCGACGGGACCCTGCGGCTGGTCGCGCTCGGGCGGCGGATCGACGGGGCTGCCTCGCAGACCTTCGCCGCCTCCTCCGACTGGCGCGAGCTGCTCCCGACGGGCGAGTGGGTGCACCTGGCGGCGACGTTCGACTACGCGACAGGCCAGATGGCGCTCTATCGCAATGGTGAGCGGCTGGACGGCTTCTACACGGTGCCCGGCGACCCGTGGGAGGTCGACGGGAAGACGCGCACCTCGAACACGGAACCGCACGGCATCAAGATCGGCGGCTCGTTCCCGCAGGACACGCTCGAGCGCAACCCGTGCAACTGCCGGTTCGACAGCCTGATGTTCCTCGACACGGCGCTCTCCGCCAAGGAGGTGAAGAGGCAGTACCGCCGCTTCGTGAACCTTCGCTGACTCGATCCTGAGCGGCGCGGGTTCATCAAAGGTATGCAGCCGAACCGCCACTTCCCACGGTGTACTGGCCGTGGGGAGTGACGGTTCGCCGTGGGAAGCGCCGTGATACGCGACCGGATCCCTGTGCGGGGCTGCCGACACAGTGCGCACGCGGAACGCGGCCGATGAGTGCACGACCGATGAGATCGGCGCCGCAGTCCGGTCGTACCGTCGACGACCCAGCGAAGGGAAGCGAGCATGAAGCTGACGACCGTCACGAACGTCTCCCTCGACGGAGTGACGCAGGGACATCGACGGATTGATGTCGTGACCCGACGCGAAGGCGACGAGCCGGAGGACGGCAGCGCCGCCTTCGAGCGCTTCGGATGGGGCCCGCCCCTGCTCGACGACGAGGCCTCGACGTTCATCAGCCAGGCCTTCCAGCGCGCCGACGCGTTCCTGTTCGGCCGTCGGACCTACGAGATCTTCGCCGGCTCGTGGGGAGCGGGCATGGATCCGGGAAACCCGGTCGGCGAGGCGTTGAACACACGGCCCAAGTACGTCGCCTCGACCACGCTCAGAGACCCGCGCTGGGCGGGCACGACCGTCCTGTCCGGTGACGTCGCGGCGGCCATCGGCGAGCTGAGAGCCGAGCCAGGCGGTGAGCTGCAGGTGTGGGGCAGCGGCACTCTGATCCGCTGGCTGCTCGACCACCGGCTGGTCGACGAGATCGTGCTGCTCACCTACCCCGTGGTCGTCGGCCAGGGGACGCGACTCTTCCCCGCCACCGGCCCGGACACAGGACTCGAGCTGGTCGACCTGCAGTCCACCCCGAAGGGGCTGACGATCCAGACCTACCGCACCACCGGTCGCCCGCAGTACGAGACGGCCACGACCTGAGGTGGTGACGCCGCTGCTACCGCGAGGCCAATGCCAGCTTGGCGCCGAGGCCGACGAAGCAGGCCGCGAAGCTCCTGCGCAACCAGATGACGACCCGCGGCCGGGCGATGACGTGGGTGCGGACGGCGGCCGCGAACACGCCGTACGCCGCGAAGACCACGAACGTCATCGCCATGAACACCGCACTCAGCTGCAGCATCGGCAGCAGCCGGTCGGGAGCCGTCGGGTCGACGAACTGCGGCAGGAACGCGAAGAAGAACATCGTGAGCTTGGGGTTCAGGATGTTCACCAGCACCCCGGTGACGATCACCTTGCGAGCGGAGACCTGGGCGGTCGACTCCTCCACGACGAGAGCATCCCGGTCGTGCCAGGTGACCCACGCCAGGTACAACAGGTAGGCCACGCCGAGGTACTTCAAGGTCTGGAACGCGACCGCGCTGGTGTGCAGGAGCGCGGCCAGGCCCGTGATGGCTGCGGCCAGGTGCGGGACGATCCCGAGCGTGCACGCGAACGCCGCCAGGACGCTGGCCCGGGCCCCGCGAGACAGGCCCGCGGCCAGCGTGAACAGCACACCCGTGCCCGGGGTCGCCACGATCACCAGCGAGGTGAGCAGGAAGGCGACGCTCATGAGTGCTCGTCTCAGTCGGAGAAGGCCGATCGTACGTCGGCTTCGTTCAGGCCGTAGTCGTCGAGCGAGTAGCGGTGCGACGGCCGCTTGCTCCCACGGCGCGACTCCTCGTCGATCGCGGTGATCGCGCTTTCGGTCTCGGTGGTCCAGCCGAGGTCGAAGGCGTCGTAGATGCCACGAACCGTGGCGACCGGATCGGCCACGAACTCTCGTAGTCCACGTCGATGAACTGCGTGCTGTCGTAGCGCTTCCGCGTCTCGGCGAAGGCGTGGTGCGAGCGTGCGAGCAGGTCGAGCTGGGTCCGGCCGATCGTCTCGCCGACCGGGTCGCGTAGCATCGTGCCGGTGACGGCGCTGGCGAGGTCGCTGGCGAAGAACAGGGCCGCCCGGGCGACCTCGTCCGGCGTCGCCAGCCGCTTGAGGTCGGTGGGTTCGGCCTTCTGGCGGTAGATCTCCTCGTGCGTGACTCCCTGCTCCGTCGCGAGCCAGTCGAAGTACGCCTTGTTGACGTCCTCGTAGATGTAGGAGGGCGCGATGCTGTTGACCCGGATCCCGCGCGGCCCGAGCTCGGTCGCCAGGGACGAGGCGAGGTGCTGGAGCGTTCCCTTGGAGAGCTTGTAGCCGGAGTACTCCGGCTCGGAGTGGTGGAGGACCGCCGAGTTGATCATGATGATCGACCCCCTCGATGCGGCCAGCGCGTCGGCGAACAGCGCGGAGAGGCGCAGCGGCGCGAAGACGTTGGTCTCCTGCGCCGTCCGCAGCGCGCCCAGGTCGAGCGCGGTCAGCGGGTCCATCGGCGGGATGCCGAACGCGTTGTTGATCAGGCAGTCGACCGAGCCGAACTCCGCGAGCGCGGCCTTGACCAGGCGCTCGCGGGCGGCCTCGTCGGTGATGTCGGTGGGGACGACGAGCGCGCGCCGGCCGTGGCCGCGCACCACGTCAGCCATCTTCTCCAACCGCCGCTCGGTGCGGCTCGCGAGCACCAGGTCGGCCCCCATCCGGGCCGCCTCCTCGCCGAGCGCACGGCCCAGGCCAGGCCCCACGCCGGACAGCACGACCACCTTGCCCTCGAGCAGCGTCACGAGAGCATCCTCCTGGCCACGGAGCGCTGCCGGGCGGCGATGCGGGCGGCGTACTCCTCGGTGGTGACGGGGGCGTGGTGCGGGCAGCACCTTCGGCACGTCGGCCACCATCACCTTCTCGACGGTCGGTCCGTCGGCGGGCCCGAGGTCGCGTTGGAGCCGTTGCCAGCGGAGCATGACCGGTCCGGTCCGGTGGCCGGTGGTCTCGAGCCAGTTGGCGATCCCGGGGTTGTCCCCGGAGATTACGTAACGCAGCATCCCGTCGGGATCGGTGACCGACTGGGCCTTGGTGAGCGAAGTCTGGTGGGTCTCGTAGTCGGTGGAGGCATACCAGTCCGAGCCGACCTGGATCGCCTGGTAGCTGCAGTCGGAGCACTCGGGGACGGTCACGACCAGGGCCTCGTCGTCGGCCAGCACGTAGTGGCCGATCGAGGAGCGCTGCGAATCCAGCCCGCCGGGCGTCGGCCTCGGCGGGGTGAGGGTGTTGGCGGGCTCCTGGTACTGGAAGAAGTGCGGGAAGGCGAACCACGTCCGGATCGAGCCCGTCAGCAGCTTGCCGGCGATCTCGTACTTCCTGGCCAGCCGGTCCCGCCCGGCCGGGGTGGCGGGGACGCCAAGGGTGTCCGGGCGTTCGATCCACAGCCGGCCCGGTTCCTCGGTCTCCCAGTCGTTGAAGACCTCGCGGATGATCAGGTTCTTCGCACCCGGAAGCGGTCCGAACCGCCACTCGAAGGTCCCGTCGTCGGCCAGGTCGAGCCCGCGGTCGTCGAACGCCGCGAGCGACTCGGGGGCGGCGTCGGCGGAGTAGCCGCCGCCCAGCACCTGGAAGGACAGGTCGGCGGTGGTGCCGCGCCGGCCGCGGACGACGTACCCCGCGTCGTCGGCGAGGTACGCCGACCAGTACAGCGCGTCGGGGTTGTCCAGGCCCTGCCTGGCGAACTGATGGGTGGAGTTGATGAGCACCGGCCGCTCGAGGTCGTGGTCGAAGGCCATCTGGAGGGACGCCCGGATCCGCCCGGAGAGATAGGCGTACCCCTCGTCCAGGTCCTGCTCGGTCCGGATGAAGTCCGCGCCCCGGATCAGCTCCTCGGCCTCCGCGACCGCGTCCGCGAACGGCCGCGTCAGGCTGTCGCTCATGGTGAGACCTTCGCGATGACCGACTCGGCGAACTCCTCGAGGTGCTGCACCTTCTTCTCCAGCGGCTCGGTGTCGGGACCCTGGATGTAGGGCATCCGGAACCCGACGATGCAGTCGGTGACGCCCTTGTCCTCGAGCCGCTTGATGCCGTCGGGGTCGTAGGCGTCGTACGAGATCACGTGCACCTCGAAGTCGTCGCGCTCGTCACCCTCGGCCTTGCGGATCTCGGCGAGGCGCGCGAGTAGGCGGTCGAGCTCGTCGCCGTCGCCGCCGGCGTGCATCCACCCGTCGCCCTTGAGTACGGCGCGGCGCAGCGCGGCATCGCTGTGGCCGCCGACGAGCAGCGGGATCGGCTCGGTCGGCGCCGGACACTGCTTGAGCGGGGCGAAGGAGTAGAACTCCCCGTCGTAGCCGAAGAACTCACCCGAGGTGAGCCCGCGCAGGATGTCCATGCACTCGTCCATCCGCCGGCCGCGCCTGGCCCACGGCACACCCATCGCTTCGAAGTCCTCCGGCCACGGCGACAGCCCCACCCCGAGCCCGAGCCGGTTGCCGGACAGGTAGGCGATCGAGGAGGCCTGCTTGGCGACCAGGACCGGCGGCCGCACGGGCAGCTTGAGGACGAACGGCGTGAACCGCAGGGTCTCGGTCACCGCCGCCAGGTGGGTGACCAGGGTCATCGTCTCGATGAACTCCTTGTCCTCGAGGAACTCCCGGTCGCCGGTGTCGGTGTAGGGGTACGTCGAGTCCGACTCCCGCGGGTAGATGAGGCTGTCGGCCACCGTCATGCTCGTGTAGCCGGCGGCCTCGGCCGCCCGCGCGAGCGGCGCGTAGAACTCAGCCCGCGTCATTGCTTCGGCGTACGTGAACCGCATGGGACCACACTAGAACGTGTTGCAGTTTCGTGCCAGAGTGGGTCAGTGGACCTCCGCGAGATCTCCGACCGCCTCGAGATCCAGGACGTGCTGACCAGGTACACCAGGGCGATCGACACCGGCGAGTGGGACGCCCTGGACTCGGTGTTCACCGCGGACGCGCGGATCGACTACACCCAGACCGGCGGCATCGCCAACCGCTACCCGGTGGTGAAGGCCTGGCTGGCCGATCACCTGCCGATGTTCCCCCGTCGCCTGCATGTGCTCGGGCAGGCGGAGATCAAGGTCGAGATCAAGACGGACGGTGGCGCGGACGAGGCAGCGGTGGCGGCGTACTTCTCGAACCCGATGGTGCTCCCGCAGGACGACGGCACGGAACTGCTCTGGGAGTTCGGCGGCATCTACCACCACCGGATGGTGCGCACCGCCGACGGCTGGCGCAGTCGCGAGCTGCTGGAGGAGCTGGTCTGGAAGCGCGGCATCTGACTGGGTGTGTGTGTTCGGCGGTGGGCAACGGGGAACGAACGCACTGTCATGCCGATGAGCGGTTTCCTGGACGAGTGGCCATCCTGCTATCAAGCGTGGACCTGATTTGACACCCACGGCCCCGGGCCATGGCCAAGCTCCGCCGGAATCGGATCCTTGGGTACTTGGTACCTCTGACCGGCATGATTCGTCGGTACTACCTGCCGGCGACTCAATGGCGCTTGCGCCGGTCATGCTTCGACTGGGCGCGACGTCGCTTTCGCTCCTTGCGCTCGGCGCTTCCCGAGTGGGTTTGCGACGCGTGCTCGGTTCCGGTGTGGTGGTGAGGGGCGGTGTCGACGGTGGTGCTGCCGCGACTGGCGCGCCAAAGCACGATCGCCACGAGCGCGATCCCGACGACCGTGAAGACGAGGGCATAGAACATCGGCATCTCCTCCCCCTTCCGCGGGTGCCGCGGAATAGAGGTGTGCCGATGACGCTATACGACGCGATCTACACGTCGAGGGTTTCGGCCTCAGGCACTTGCATTCACTTGCCGAACCGGCCCCGAGGTCGATCGGGACAGAGACCTGGATGAGACGTGCCGTGTTGGACGCGCGCTCATGCCGATGACAGGACCCGCCATTCACCTGGAAGCGGGCAGCAACCAGTTGACGCTGCTTATCCAATCGCCTGCAGCATGGTGGTGCAGAAGTTGTCGCCTTTGACCTTGCTCTCGATGTTGATAGAGACGAACTCGTCGTCGTCCGGGTCCGTCGGCGTGCCGGCGTGGTCTACCACTATCTCGATGAGTAGCCGACCGATGCGATGACCGATGAACCTGCCGTCCTCGTCAAGCATCTTCTTGTTGAACAGGTGACTCTGGATGTTCGTCAGCGTGCCGTCACCGTTGTCGGTGACGTGGAGGAAGTTCTCGTTGTCCTTCGATACCTCCGTGGCCGACTCGCCTGTCGCGAGGTTCGTGTAGACGTCGGTTTGGGTGAAGTGCGCTTGGCGGTAGGGCAGCCGGTCGGGGCCTCGTGGTGCCCATTTCACCCGACCCTCCGTTGTGCTGACCAGTCGCACAGTCAACCCGGTGACGTCGCAGAAGTCTTCGATGTCCTCGGTGAAGACGCCGGATTCAGGTTCCCACTTGCTCGCCGCTGAGGCCGGGACCGCGACACCGACGGCAGGAACGACGAACGCCGCGAGTACGGCGGCGGTTCTTGAGACCATGCCAACGCGGGTCATGCTTACGCCTCCCGTTGCTTGGTGGTCGGCTGTTGACGACCTCCTCACCACGCTCCTCCTCCACCAGAAGCCGCACAAGGGGTCGACACCAGGGGCGGCTTCCCAAGAGTCAGACCAATGCGCCGCAGCCCGCGACGGACGCGAACCCGCCCGGACATGCCGCGATCCGACCGCTCATGCCGAGATCAGTGCACGGATCGGTCACGGTGGCGGGGTTTCGAGGGCCCGTTTGACGAGGGCGTCGACCATCCATTGCTGGAGGGCGCTGACCTGTGCGGGGGCGAGTCCGGCGACGTCGGTCAGCCAGACTCGGGTCTCGATGCCACATGCGGCGCGAAGTGCCAGCGCGAGCCGGTGGAGACCCTCCTCGCCGATCGACTCGGCGATGGGCGCGAGCGCCTCGAGGAACCACGGAATGGCGCGGCCCTGGCGCAGCGGCAGCTCGTGCGGGACCTCGCCCAGCGAGAGCCGCAGCATCGCGCGCTGCTGCGGCTCATTCTCCTCCACGAGGCCGATGACGAACCCGGCAACGGCGGCCACTCGTTCGTCCAGCGCTTCAGGCGGCGGGTCGGGAAGGACCGACGCGGCTCCTGTCTCCGGGAATGCCGCGGCGAGAAGCTCGGCCCGTGACGCGAAGTAGCGGTAGGCGGTGGGGCGAGAGATCCCGGCAGCCTCGGCAACCTCCTCGACACGGGGCGTGTCGCCCGCGGTGATCAGCTCGCGCGCCGCAGCGATCAGTTGGTCGCGGGTGCGTTGCTTCTGCCGGGTACGACCCGACTTGACGTAGTCCGTTGACATGGCCTTCATGATATGCCACTCTCATTACGAGACTCAAGTCTCATGAATGATCGGAGTGTCAGATGACTGAAACAACGACGCTCGCGCCGGTGATCCGACGGGCAGGCGAGGGCGAGAAGCGATGGTTCTTCGGCGGTGGCGTCTTCACCTGGAAGCTCAGCAGCGCCAACGAGGACATCCACCTGTGGGAGGTCGACATGGTCGAGGGCAAGTGGACCCCGGTCCACACGCACCCGGTCTCGGAGTCCATGTGGGTGCTCGACGGGCAAATCCAGTACCGCATCAACGACGACGAACACGAGATCGGGCCCGGTGACTTCGTCATGGTGCCTGCGGGCGTACCCCACGCCTTCATCGTCAAGAGTCCCACGGCGAAGGTGCTCGGCATCCAGCCAACCTGCGAATGCGAACCCTTCTACCGCGGCGCCAGCGAGCCCTTCGAGGGATCGTCGTGCATCGTGGACTTTCACCGAATCGCGCAGAGCGCCCAGGAGAACGGCGGCATCGAGATCGTTGGACCCCCACCGTTCTAGTGCGCACCCATCTGCCGCTGATGGTGCACGGTCATGCCGATGAGCGGACAGGTCATTCCGTCCACAGTGACGCGCGTCGATGCGCTGACCTGTCGAGCTCCGGTCGGGAGCTCCCATGCTCCCCCTCTTGGTAAGACCGGGTGGTCGGTGCTCGGGTAAAGGTGAGCAGCGACCCATTGGGCGGACAGTTGGTCATCCCGAACGTCCGGGAGTAGCGTCTTCTTGCGGCCGACGGGGAGATGCAGATGGGCGACAACACCGAGACGGCGGTGCTCGCTGGAGGCTGCGCCTGGATCATGCAGATGCTGCTACGCCACCCCGCAGGAGTCATCTCCACGCGAGCCGGGTTCATGGGTGGCAAGAACGACAACCCAACCGAGGAAGACAACATTGGTCATGCCGAGGTTGTCGAAGTCGTCTTCGATCCGGCACGGCTCTCGTATCGAGGACTGCTGGAGGTCTTCTTCCAGGTCCACCGAGCCGATCTTGATGAAAGCGTCGTCGGTTCCCAGTACCGCTCGGAGATCTTCTACACCAGTCCGGAGCAGCGCAGCGTGGCCGAAGAGATGGTCGGAGACGTTGACGCGTCCGGCCATTGGCCGGGGAAGACGGTGACCAACATCAATCAGGCCACCGTCTTCTGGGAGATGGGACCTGAGGACCAGGACTACTTTCTACGGTTCCCGCACAACTGCAAACCACCGTTCCCCCACAGGGACGAGCAGAGAATCGGTCTGCGTTCGCCTAGCCGTTGACCGGGCGAGTCTTCTTGATCATTCCGGCGTGAGCTCGGCACGCATGAGCAAGTCTCGCTGCGCCTCGTTACCGAACATGAAGACGTGCTCGTCGAAGACGCGGAAGCCGCGACGGCGGTAGAGCGAGATGGCATTCGCGTTGTGCTCCCACACGCCCAACCACACGTAGCCGAGGCCATGAGCGCGCGCCGTCTGGTCGGCGAGGTCAAGGAGCCGCCCGCCGAGACCACGGCCTTGGTGACTGCTCCTGATGTAGACCTGCTCCACCTCGAGCCCGTCGGTCAAGTTGGACACGGTCTGCGCCAACCCCCGATTGACCTTGAGGTAGCCGACCGGGATGCCCGCGTCGAGGACCCACCACGTGTCACGCCGCTCGTCAGCGAGCTCACCGGCGATCAGATCTGGATCGAAGGATCGAGCAACATGGGCCGCGAGTTCCTCGGGAGCGTTGGCGTCTGCGAACGACTCGGAGAATGTCTCTGCCTTGAGGCGTGCCAACGTCGCGGCATCGCCGACCGTCGGTGACGCAATCGTCAACATCACGGATCTACCGACTGTGCCGGCGGCTTGGCCCCCGACACGGTCGCCCACCCGCTGACGGCGAGGTTCACGCAACCACACACTAGAGAAATTGACGGGGCGAGGTCGAGGGGCGTTGAGAAGTTCAGGTCGACCTCACCATGGGTGCGTCACATCGCCGCGAAGCGGGCGGTCCTACTTTACGAACCGGTTGCCAGGCCGCCGCGGAGACGGGGTCGTTTCCAGGGTTATGCGTCGACCGGCAGAGTGCGAGCGAGGAAGTTGAGGAGTTGCCGGGTCTCGGCGACCTTCATGTCGTGATCGGAGAGCGCGTGCCCGGCGGCAAGGCGTTCGTACTGGACGTCGTGACCGCGAGCCGTGAGCCGCTGCACGTAGGTGTCGACCTGCCGAACCGGGCAGCGGGGGTCGTTCTCGCCTGAGGTGATGAGAAGCGGCGCCGTTACGTGGTCGACGTAGGTGATGGGGGAGGCCGCCCGGTATACGTCGGGGATCTGCTCGATCGTCCCGCCCATCAACGCCGCGTCGTAGGTCCAGCATGAACGACGGCGCGTCCTCTGCGGAAGTGAACTGGTCGGCGAGGGGAACCATCGCCGCGCCCGAGCGCCACCGGTCCGGCTGCGTACCCAGGGCCATCAGCGTGATGAAACCGCCCCAGGACGCACCCGCGATCGATACCCGCTTCGGGTCGACGATCCCGGCGGCCTCGAGGTGGTCGCGCACCGCGTCGATGTCTTCCAGCTCGATGAACCCCAGCCGGACATGCAGGGCGTCGCGCCAGGCCGCGCCGTACCCGGTCGACCCGCGGTAGTTGACGCGGACCACGGCGTAGCCGGCGTCCACCAGGGCGGCGTCCAGGTCGTCCCAGGCATCGAAGTCCTGAGCCGTGGGGCCGCCGTGCGGCCTGATGATTGTCGGGTGCGGCGCACGGGCGATCGTCCGGGACCAGGAGCAAGGCGTGGACCCGACCTCCGGGGCCGGCGACGTGCACGTCGGTCGCGCCCACGGAGTCCGCCGGTGGTTCCCCCGGCAGGGCGATCAGGTCGGTGCTCCGCGCACCGTGGCAGCGGATCAGGGACGGCGGGCGGTCCGAGCTCGACAGCAGGACGTGGGTCGAGCCGTCAGGTCGTGCCGACGCTTCATGAACCGTGCCCGTCGGAGTCTCGATCCCCGTCACCTCGCCCGTGGCACGGTCGAACCGGAAGAGCCGATGGCGAGCGTCGTGCAGAACACTCAACAGCAGAGCGTCGCCGTCCGGGTACCAGCGCCGCGGTGACGTCGCCAGTGAGGCTGCGTGGGGACGTCATCCTGCTGGCCGGACACGACGTCCCAGACGCACGGTGTCGCGTTGTCTCGACGCTCGTGCCCGAACAGGACCAGCCCAGGGTTCGTCGGGTGGAAACCGACCGGCGGCCAGGCTGCGTCCCTCATCGAGAAGCTGAGCCACGACCGCCCCGTCGGACAGCCGCACCACTCGGACGCCCATCCGCAGCCAATTGCCCCCCGGCGCAAAGCCCACCAAGGCCAGAGACCCATCACCGACCACGTCGATCAGCTCGGCAGGATCCGCGCTCTGGTAGGCCACCGCTCCGGTACCGTCCCGATCGGCCACGGCGACCTCGAACGCGACGTCGCCGCCAGCCGGGACGTCGATGAGGCGTCCGACAGCCACCCGGCCGTCGGCCAGCGCGACGATCCCGCCCGGATACGCCGGCGACAACTCCGACAGCAGGGTCGCCTCGCCGTCCTCTGCCACGCTCCGCCAACGGCCCAGCTCATCACCGGCACGGTCCGTCGAACCAGAAGACGGTCGAGCCGTCGGGAGACACCGCGGCGCCACACGTCCCCTGCGGGCGATCGGTGATCTGGGTCAGCTCTGCAGGCTCCGTCTTCGCGTTGAATGCGAACACCTCGGTGCGCCCGGTCAGCGTGGCCAGCACGACACCCCGGTCCGACTCCTCCTCAGCCCATGACACCGGGCGTCCCAGCAGGCTCCACGACATCAGCTGCGGAGCGCGCATGCGTTGCTCCCACCGAGGCATCTCCGTCATCCCGCCACTGTGGCAGGACAGCCAGACGGGGTCCAGATCGACTGCGGCCGCTCACAGAAGGGCCGGGAGGCCGGGTGGCGCTGTTGCCTTGAGGGATCCGGAGGAGCCGCTACAGGAAGACTTGTTGTCGGCACGGCCGATCACGGCCTGGACAAGCTCGAATGGACGGGGCGCTGACGCAGCGTCCGCCCGCTGGGCGCGCTCGCGAACTGCGTCTAACC
>CAVZAZ010000020.1:0-276899 GCA_963773355.1 uncultured Actinomycetota bacterium
CTCCCGCACGCGCTCGAGGCGCGCGGGCTGACCCCAGACAGGCGTTTCACTATTCAGGCGTGACGTACGCCGCGCTCAGGCCGCCGTCGACGACGAACGTGGCGCCGTTGACGAACGACGCCTCGTCGCTGGCCAGGAAGAGGGCCGCGTCGACGACCTCGCGAGGCTTGCCGAGACGCCCGGTGGGCCAGTGCACCTGCCTCCGTGCGAACGCAGCCGGGTCGTCGCCGAAGATCGCGAGCAGGAGCGGCGTCTCGACCGGGCCCGGGCAGAGTGCGTTGACCCGCACTCCCTGGCGCGCGAACTGCACCGCGAGCTCACGGCTCATCGAGAGCACTGCGCCCTTCGACGCGGTGTACGAGATCTGCGAGGTCGCAGCGCCCAGGATCGCGACGAACGACGCGACGTTGATCACGGAGCCGCCTCCGCGCTCCAGCAGATGCGGGATCCCATGCTTGCAGCAGAGGAAGACACCCTTCGTGTTCACGTCCTGAACGCGCTGCCACGCCTCGACGCTCGTCTCGAGGACGGACGCGTCGTCACCGGGAGAGATGCCGGCGTTGTTGTAGAGGACGTCGACGCCGCCGAAGCGCTCGGCGGTCTCCGCGTACATGCGCTCGACCTCGCCCTCGTCCGCGACGTTCGCGCGAACGGCGAACGCCTCCCCGGAGCAGAGCGCCACCGTCTCCTCCGCGAGCGCCTCGTCGACATCGGCGACGCACACCTTCGCACCCTCGCCCGTGAAGACGATCGCGGCCTCCCGCCCCATTCCGCCCCCGGCGCCGGTGATGACACAGACCTTGCCTTCGAGTCTCCCCCTGACACTTCTCAACCCTCCGTCGATATGAACACGGACTTGATCTCCGAGTAGCCGTCGAGCCCCTGCATGCCGAGGTCGCGGCCGAATCCGGACTGCTTGAAGCCGCCGAAGGGCGTCTGCACACGTACGGACGAGTTCGAATTCACCGAGAGCACCCCCGTGTCCAGCGCACGCGCGACGCGGAGCGCGCGGGCGCCGTCCAGCGTCCAGATCGAGCCGGAGAGGCCGTATGGCGTGTCGTTCGCGATCCGTACCGCGTCCGCCTCGTCCTCGAACGGGATCACGGCCGCCACCGGCCCGAAGACCTCTTCACGGGCGATCCGATCCTCGTTCGTCGCCTCCACGATCGTGCACGGGTACCAGAAGCCTGGTCCATCCGGGGCTTCGCCGCGATAGACGGGCTCCGCGTCGACGAAGGACGCGACCGTGTCACGGTGCCCGGCGCTGACGAGCGGCCCCATCTCGGTGGACTCGTCGGCCGGATCCCCGACCTTCACACCCTTCGCGTCGCCAGCCGCCGCAGCAGCCTGCTGCGATCGGCAGGGGCGACGGCGCGCCAGGCCGGATACGCCTCGTGTGCGCGCGCGACGACCTCGTCCGTTTCCTCGACTCCCGCCTGCTCGGATCTTCCGCGATCGGCTCCTCGGTGGCCGGGTTGACGACGGTCAGCGCCACCGGACTGCCCTAGAGGCCGCGACTCTGGCGCATTCGCCAGATTCCGTAGACGAGCCAGGCGAAGACGGGAACGAGCAGCAAGGCGGCGATCCAGAGAGCCTTGCCGCCTGCGCTCAGGGCGCGGTTCCGCAGAACGTCCGCGATGAACGCGATCGAGAGGACGATGTAGATGATTCCCAGAGTCCAGTACACGTGATCTCCTGTCTCACGGCCTGTGCCGCGTATCAGCTTCTTCCCTGGGAGGCGCGAGTACGCCCGCGCCTGCTCGACCAGGTTCTCGAAGAGCGCGGCGTCCTCTCTTGCCTCTGGATGCCACTGAACGCCGACCAGGAACCGCCGTGTCGGGTCCTCGACCCCCTCGAGCGTCCCGTCCCCCGCCCACGCAGCCTCGACGAGCCCTTCGCCCAGCCGTCCGATTCCCTGGTGGTGGTGCGATGTCACATGGAAGCGCGGGTCGACCATCGACGCCAACCGCGTGCCGTCCTTCATCTCGACGGAGTGCTCGGCGAAGACGCCGGGCACCTGCTTGTGCTCGTCGCTCCCGATTTCCTCGGGAAGATGCTGGACGAGGTCTCCGCCACGCGCGACGTTCAAGAGCTGGAAGCCGCGGCAGATCGCAAGCGTGGGCATGTCGCGCTCGAGGGCGGCCTCGAGCAACGCCATCTCACCTGCGTCGCGGCGCGCCTGGGGGGTGTCGGTCTCCGGATGGGGCTCGGCGCCGTACAGCGACGGGTCGATGTCCGCCCCTCCGGAGAACACGATCCCGTCCAGCGTCTCGAGCGTCTCGTCCACGCCCTGCTCGCTCGGGGGGATCAGCACCGGACGACCCCCGGCTCGCTCGACCGCGTCGACGTCGTCGAGCGGGATGAGCGCCGCGGGCAGCCGCCAGACGCCCCAGGTCGCCTCCTGGGCATACGTCGTGATCCCGATGACGGGTCTCACGCGGGCTCGGTCTCCGAGATCCACAGGCTCCCGGTGCCTGTCTCCGTCCGGCGTCCCTCGGTGGCCTCGAGGCTGACGCGGAGAACGCGAACCGTCTCGCCGTCGAGCCGTGCGAGCGCTCCTTGGTCGCCCGAGATCGACGAGTGGAAGCGCCAGGCGCGAACCTGCCGCTCGATCTCCTCCGCAGGCTTCGCCCAGTCGATCCAGACGTACTCCGGCTCGAAGAACGAGAAGTAGCTCGCCCCGTCCTCGCTCTGCGGTTCGCCCGGGTCGCCACGCTCGATCCGCTCGAGAACGGCCGGGAAGAGGTCGCGCGCGGCGCCCTCGAGCTTGGGACCGAGCTCGTCCCACGAGTTCTCGTCTCCGAGCGCAAACCCCGTCTGTCCGAGCACCGCCCCGGTGTCGAGCTCGGGATCCATGTCATGCGGTGGAAGGTAAAGCCGATCTCACGCTCTCCGTTGCGGATCACCCAGGAGACGGGAGTCGGCCCTCGATACCGGGGAAGAAGCGAAGGATGTCCGTTCACCGCGCCGAGCTTGGGAACGGCCAGCGCGTCTGCCGGAATCTTCCACGGGAACCCTAGGCAGAACACCACGTCCGGCTCGTAGCGGCGGAGGAGCGGCGCGATTCCAGCCCGCTCGGCGGGGATCACGACGTCGAGCCTCGGGTGGAGCCTCGCGCAGAAGCTCTTCGAGCTCGCTGTACCGCTCGGCCACTGCGCGAGTGGTGAGGAGCGCGACCGGCTCGCGCCCGCCCGCGCGGAGCATTCCGTAGAGGCCGTGGACAGCCGGGAGGATCCTCGATATCAGGACGGCTCTCACCCGCGCTCGAAGTACCGCGTTCGCTCCCAGTCGGTCACGACCTTGTCGTAGAGCGACTGCTCGGTGCGCGCGTAGTTCAGATAGTGGTCGACGACCTGGTCCACGGAAGGCACTCCGCGCCATCGTGCCGGCCTCCAGTGCGGCGACGGCGTCCCTGAGCGAGGAGGGAAAGCGCTTCGCGTCGGACTCGTACGCGTTCCCCTCGAGCGCAGGCGGGGAGCTCGAGCTCCTTCTCTTCGCGGAGTTCGTGCTCGCTCCGGAATCCGCACTCGCCAGCAAGCCGACGCAGCTGACGTTCGCCGAGGCGTCGACCATCCCGCAGGCGGGGGCGATCGCCCTCCGGGGCACAGAAAGAGCCCTGACCGGCACCCACATGCTGATCAACGGCGCCGGCGGTGGATCGGGTGCCTTCGCCATCCAGCTCGCCAAGCGACTGGGTGCTCACGTGACGGGTGTCGACAACGCCGCCAAGCAGGACTTCATGCGGTCGGTGGGCGCGGACGACGTGGTCGACTACGACCGGGCCGACTTCACCCGGACGAGCGAGCCCTACGACCTGATCCTGGACCTCGTGGCGCGCCGCTCGGTGTTCGCCTACCGACGCGCGCTGGCGCCGGGCGGCAGGTATCGGTGCGTGGGTGGGTCGACGCGCGCGCTGTTGCGTGTGCTCACCGTCGGGTCGGTGGTTGGGCGAGCCACGGGCCGCTCCATCGGGGTGCTCGTTGTGAAGCAGGGTCCGGCCCACTTCGAGCCCCTTGCCGACCTCTGCGTTGCCGGGGAGGTCGGGATCCACATCGACCGCACCTTCGCGCTCGACGAGGTTGCCGCCGCGCTGGCTCATGTCGGCGAGGGACGCGCTCTCGGCAAGGTCGTCGTCACCCCTTCATAGCGCGAGTCATCGCCCGCGAGTGACAGCCGCAAGTAGAGGGCGTCCAGGCGGTGGGTATTTACATCTCCCCGCGGTTGGGGTTGGGATAGATGAATGTTCGACAACTCTCGGGAACACAAACACACTCACGCCACGCGCCGGATCTTCCTGGCCGGCACCGCAGCCGGAACCGGCGCCACCCTCGTCGGCCTCCCCACCGCCGTGCACGGCGCCGGCGGCCTCGATTCGGGAGAGGACTGGCCCGACGGCCCCGGCCGTTCGAATCGCCCGCAGGCGCCGGACGCCGAGCTCCGCGGGATTTTGCGCCGGATCGACCGCAAGCGGATCGAGGCCAACGTCCGCAAGCTCGCGTCGTTCGGCACCCGGCACACCCTGTCGTCCCAGGGCGATCCGAACCGCGGCATCGGGGCCGCGCGCGACTGGATCTTCGACACCATGTCTTCGTACGCCGCGGCGTCCGGCGGACGGATGACGGTCGAGAAGCAGTCCTACCTCCAGGAACCCGCCGACCGGATCCCCACGCCTACCGTGATCACCAACGTGCTCGCCACGCTGCGGGGCAGCGAGGAGCAGGACCCCGAGCGCGTCTACCTCATCTCCGGTCACTACGACTCCCGCGTCACCGACGTCATGAACGCCACCGCCGATGCCCCCGGCGCCGACGACGACGCGTCGGGCGTGGCGGTCTCGATGGAGCTGGCCCGGGTGTTTGCCACCCACAGGCCGAAGGCCACGCTGATCTTCGCTGCCGTCGCCGGCGAGGAGCAGGGGCTCTACGGGTCCGACCACATGGCGCAGGTCTTGCAGGACCAGCGGGAGCCGGCCGCGGACGTGCAGGGCATGTTCACCAACGACATCGTCGGCAGCTCCACCGCCGACGACGGCACCCGTGACCCGCGCAGCCTCCGGCTGTTCGCCGAGGGTGTGCCGACCGCCGAGACCGAGGACGAGGCGAACGTACGTCGCGCCGTCGGGGGCGAGAACGACTCACCAGCCCGGCAGCTGGCTCGATTCGTGACCGAGGTCGCCGACAATGCGGCCACGGGCATGCGGGTGCGAGTGATCTACCGCCGCGACCGCTATCTTCGCGGCGGCGACCAGATCCCGTTCCTGGAGCGTGGCCTCCCCGCGGCTCGGTTCACCGAGCCGAACGAGAACTACGCGCACCAGCACCAGGATGTGCGGGTCGAGAACGGCGTCCAGTTCGGCGACCTGCCCAAGTTCTGCGACTTCGAGTACATCGCTCGTGTGGCACGCGTCAACGCGGCCACCCTCTGGTCCCTGGCGATGGCTCCCGGCACCCCGAAGAACGCCCGGATCGACACCTCCGCGCTGGACAACAACACGGCCCTGTCATGGGACAGGGTGCCCGGCGCGGCTGGCTACGAGGTCGTGTGGCGGCCCACCATCGAGGACGACTGGACGCATGTCATCCGGGTCAGTGGCAAGAGCGAGGTGGTCGACCTGTCGAAGGACAACGTCTTCTTCGCGATTCGTTCAGTCGACGCGAATGGTCGCCGCAGCCCGGCCGCCTTCCCGACGCCCCAGTCCGGCTGAACGTCCGACCGCCCGCTCGAGTGCCGGGCGGCCGAGCCTCGCGGGTATCGCCCGGGCCGCGCGCTAGCCTTGCGCAGCGCAGCCTAGGAGCGGACCGATGCCAAGCGATCACAACGTCCCCGATGCGTTCGACGTCTACACGGTCGTGGTCCTGCGGCGGCCGGCCGATTCGCCGGACATGCCGGACGAGGAGCTCCACGCGCTCCAGTCGCGCCACCTCGCCTACCGCGCCGAGCTGGAGCGGCAGGGGGTCGTAGTCGTCAGGGGGCCGTTCGACGAGCAGAGCGACCTGTCGTATCGCGGGATGTCGATCTTCGCCTGCGACGCTGCCGAGGCCGCACGGCTGTCGGAGGGCGACCCGTCCGTCATGGCGGGGCGGCTCGCCTACGACGTGATGGAGTGGTGGGTCCGCGCCGGCTCGCTCGCCTTCCCGCTCACCGACCGCCGGGTCGGCGAGCGCCGCTCGATGCCTGAAGGCTGACGCGTCGCTAGGTGACCTTCGTGACGAACGTCAGCGAAGCGGTGCCAGCGCGGCCCGTCACTTCCCAGCACCCGGTAGTCGGAAAGATGACCGCGGTGGCCTGGAAGCCGGTCCGGCCGTAGCCGCTGGGAACCCGAGACCGGAGAGCCGGGCTTTCTGCGTCCAGTCGTCGACCCGTGATTCTCAGCTGGCCAATGACGCCTCGTGTCCACGGGAACTTGACCGCGATTGCGCCGTTCGGCCGGGCGTGTCGGTAGTAGGCCGGCCGGACAATGCCTCGCGCGTACAACTCGACCCGGAGCCGCTCGGTGCCGTGGCTGAACGGGCCAGGCCGGCCGGATCTCCCCTGGCCGGTCCGGTTGTGTCCGTCCGGCATGGTGACTGGGCAGGCGGTTGACGATGCTGGAACACGAGTCGGCGTCCCGTCCCCGTCGGCTGGCTGCCCCGACGATCCGCTCGGCGCGGGGTCCGGCGTCGTCTCCCCAGCCGACCCCGCCGTACAGGCGGCGAGGCACAAGGCGACCAACACAACGAGCGCGCGCATGCCTCTTGTACACCGCGAAATGGGTCGTGGGTTCCAGTCCGGCGGGGTCGTCGGTTGCCTCCATGCCGCGTTCCGGTGCGATGGTCAGGCGAAGGCGCGACGGATGGTCCGGACGCGCCAGGGTCGGCGGGACCGCGACATGGACGACTGTGCGCGAGGGGCACGTTGGACCTCGCGGACGGATTGACGAGCCTGGGCGTAGCGGACACGCTCGTCGATGCGGTGCCTGGCGATCTGGGTGGCGACCTTGGGGTCGTCGATCATCGAGTACATCAGTTCCTCGGTGGTGCCGGCGGGTGCCGGTCACTGTCGGGAGTCGAGGCCCTGGGCGTCGTTCGGTCGGTCCCAGAAGTCGCCTGCGTAGTAGCCGTTGTGCGGGTGGACCTGTCCGGTGTACGTGCCGGACTCTTCCTCGATGATCAGGGAGGCCGCCATCTCGTCCACTCCTTCAGGTCCGGGGGCTGAGGCTGGTCCTCAGCGGTCCTTGTCGTGATCACGACGCTATGGGCGTGCACCCTTCGAGCGCGTCGTCGGAAGGACTTGTCCGGGTAGGCACCAAGCAATGAGTGGCCGTCTTTTGGTAGGACGCACGCAAGGATTGATCGGAAGTACGTTGACCGTGTGCGCCGAGCCTGGCTGTTCTTCTCGAAGTACGGTCTCGACCTCCTGATCGTGATCGCGGCGGTGGAGAGTGCGATCAGTACGGCGTTGCGCGATGACCCGGGCCACCCGACCGGACCGATGCTGTGGTTCGAAGTCATCGCCGTCGCCGCCGTCGTCCTCACCCTGCTCTGGCGACGCCGCTTCCCCTTCGCCGCCCCTGCGGCCACCTGGCTGTTCAGTGCGGCGCTCTCCTTCGCGGACGGTCTCCTCATCGTCGACAAGGCCGGGCTCTTCGTCGCCGGCATGGGTGCTGCGCTGCAACCTGCGCCGCGACACCCAGGCACGGGTGGTCGGCTCGGGCTCGAGCGCGGCGATCGTCATTACAACGACCCGCGCCATCGGATGGGCCCGACGACCTCGTTCAGCGCGGCCCCGTGCAGGATGGCTGATCCTTCCGCCGACGGTGACCTCTCCGGCCTACCGCCGACGGTGCTACCCAGGCACTGCGATGAACGTTCGCCATGCTTCGCACGCTACGGCCCGGCTCGATTTGGTGTCAACGGCTCGTCGGCGCACCTCCGACTGTCGGTGGTCTCGTCTAGAGTCGAAGACATGTTCGAAGCGCGGGTGCTCGGGGAGGGCGGTGGCCACCACGCTGCCGCGTCGCGAGCGTTGCGCGCGGAGACGATTGTCGGTTGGAAGCGAGCGCTGGCCGAGGTCGATCGCGTGATGTCGGATGCCGAGCGGATCGACCTGATCCGCAGCCTCGAGGAGCTCAAGGCGGGCGCGGAGGCAGCCCAGGCCAGGCTCACGGCCGACTTCGACGCCTCGCAACGTGCGGAGCAGGCGGCCACGGGCATGCCGGCTCACCGTCAGGGCGAGGGCATCGCCGGCCAGATCGCGTTCGCCAGGCGCGAGAGCCCGGTCCGCGGGGCATCCATCTCGGCCTCGCGAAGGTGCTCGTGCACGAGATGCCCGGCACGCTGCGCAGCGATGACGCGTGGCCGCCTCTCGGAGTACCGCGCCACGCTCCTCGCCCGCGAGACTGCCGGCGTCAGCCGCGAGGACCGGGCCACCATCGACGCCACCATGACTGCCGACCTCGATGCCCTGGAGGGCACCGGCGACCGTTCGCTGGTCGATCAGGCTCGGCGTCTCGGCCTACGAGCTCGACCCCGAGAGCGTCGTCCGGCGCAACCGCAAGGCCGAGTCCGAGCGCACGGTCACTATCCGCCCCGCGCCCGACACGATGTCCTACGTCACCGCACTCGTGCCGGTCGTCCAGGGTGTCGCGATGTACGCCGCCCTCAAGCGCGAGGCCGACAGCGCCCGGGCGTCGGGCGACCCGCGTGCGAGCGGGCAGGTCATGGCCGACACCATGGTGCAGCGAGTGACCGGGCAGGCCGCGGCAGAGGACGGTGCCGCTCTCGGTGGCGCTCGTCATGACCGACCGCAGCCTCCTCGGCGGTGACCACACTCCTGCGGAGCTCGAGGCAGCCGGTCCGGTGCCCGCGGCCGGCGCGCGAGCTCGTCGCCCAGACCCTCGACCGCGACGTCGGGCGTGTGGCTGCGCCGTCTCTTCGCCAACCCCACGACCGGCCGACTGGTCGCCATGGACAGCCGCCAGCCGCCGCGTGCCGGGCGCCCTGTCGACCCTGATCCGCACGCGAGACGGCCACTGCCGCACCCCATGGTGCGACGCGCCGATCAGACACGACGATCACGTCGTCGAGTTCGCCGAGGGCGGCCCGACCAGCGAGGCCAACCTCCAGGGCCTGTGCGAGCGCTGCAACCACGCCAAGCAGGCACCAGGCTGGCACTGCCCGACCGCGCGCCGGGCCGCGACATACCGTCGAGGTGACCACCGCGACCGGTCACCGGTACCGATCCACGGCACCACCGGCGCCGGGCACCGACCGCCTGCCTCCAGACCCGCCAGACCACGACTCGACGTCTCTGCAGCCGACCTCGAGCTGGTGCGCCTGATCAGCGGAAGGGGAAGGCCTCTCCGCCACCTTCGGCGAGCGAACCGGCGACGATCTGGAGGTGCTCGGCGACCATGTCCTCGGCCATCGCCGGCAGCACGTCTTCCCAGAAGGCCAGCATCGCGCCGCGGCCCTGCATCATCCCCGCCGGCCGGGCCAGTGCCCACATGTGGAAGTGCTCGCTGCCGTCGCCCCACCGCGCGAAGTGGCACCGGGCGACGCCCGGGATCGCCTTCACGGCCGCGCTGACCCTCTGCATGAGCGGCCCCAGGGTGGAGAGCACGTCCGCCGGCGCGTCCTCGAGCCGACAGTGCGCATTCGGGGCGAGCCCGCCGATGTAAGGGATCCCCATCCGGGTCCATCCGGCGTTGACGTGCCACAGGTCGTCGCGCCAGATCGTGTGCTCCGACGGCCGGCAGTGCGAGCACTCGGCGCGGTCAACCTCCCCGGCCCGCGGCGCCTCCGGGACCAGCATCGGTGCCAGCGGCTTGAGGGTCACCGCGTCGAAGCACGACAAGGCGTCCTCGACCAAGGGTTCCGACGGCAGTCGTTCCCCGATCGGCAGCGTCCGGTGGTACGGCGAGTCGGCGGGCGCTGTCTCGTAGTCGCTCATGCCGCGACAACCTAGCGAGAACGGAGGTCCGGCGCCGACCCCTAGCGCCGCGCGGTCACGTAACAGGCCACCGCCGAGGCCGCGGCCACATTGAGCGAGTCGATGCCGGCCGCCATCGGGATGATCGCGCGCCGGTCAGCGGTCTGCTCCCAGCGCGACGACAGTCCGTGACCCTCCGACCCGAGCACCAGAGCCACCCTGTCCACCCCGGCGACGGCCTCCTCGATGCGGGTGGCGTCGTCGGCGAGGGTGAGCGCTACGGTCGTGAACCCGGCGCCGGACAGCGACGGCAGGGCGTCGTACCAGTCGGGCACCCGGGTCCAGGGCATCGCGAACACCGCACCCATCGCGACCTTGATCGACCGCCGGTAGAACGGGTCGGCACAACGAGGCGAGATCAGCACGGCGTCGAAGCCCATGGCTGCGCCGCTGCGAAAGATCGCACCAACGTTGGTGTGGTCCACGATGTCCTCCAGCACCAGCACCGATCGCGCGCCCTCGAGCACGACTGGCACCGTCGGCAGCGGGCGCCGCTCCAGGGAGGCCAGGGCTCCCCTGTGCACGTGGAACCCGGTGACCTGCTCCGCGAGCTCCTCGGCGACCACGTAGCAGGGTGCCTCCGAGGCATCCAGCACGTCGGAGAGGCCGTCCAGCCACCGCGGAGCCATCAGGAAGGAGCGCGGGGAGAACTCTGCCTCGACCGCTCGGCGCACCACCTTCTCGCCCTCGGCGAGAAAGAGCCCGTGCTCCGCCTCGAGGTGCTTGCGAAGTTCCACGTCCCGCAGGTCGCGGTAGTCCGCGAGGCGAGGGTCGCCGGGGTCGGTGATCTCGTGCCGGCTGCCCATCAGGCGAAGTGTGCCGGATGCGCGACCGCGACCACGTCGCCGACGACGATGATCGCCGGCGGCCGGACGGCCGAGGCGGCGAGGTCCTCCGCCAGGGTGCCCAGCGTCGACAGCACGGTCCGCTCCCCCGGCATGGTCCCGTCGCAGACAACGGCGACCGGAGTGGTCGCGGCCCGGCCGCCGGCCACGAGCGCCTCCGCGATGAGCGGGGCGTTCTCGACCGCCATCATCAGCAGCACGGTCCCGTCCAGACCGGCGACGGCCTTCCAGTCGACCAGGGAGTCGGGGTGCCCCGGCGGCAGGTGCCCGGACAGCACGGTGAAGTCGTGCGCGACTCCCCGGTGAGTGACCGGAATCCCGGCAACGGCGGGTACGGCGAGCGGGCTGCTCAGGCCAGGCACCACCGTGACCGGGACTCCCGCCTCCCGGCATGCGAGGACCTCCTCGAAGCCGCGCCCGAAGACGAAGTTGTCACCGCCCTTGAAGCGAACCACCCGCTGGCCGGCCCGGGCCCGCTCCACGATGATCCGGTTGATCTCCTCCTGCTGCGCGGAGCGACCACGCGGCAGCTTGGCCACGTCGATCAGCTCGACGTCGGCTGGCAGCTCCCCCAGGAGCTCCCGTGGAGCGAGCCGGTCGGCGACGACGACGTCGGCCTCCATCAGTGCCTTCCGGCCCGCCACCGTCATCAGCTCAGGATCACCGGGTCCGCCTCCGACGAGTACGACGCCCGGTGTGCGGTCACGGTGGTGTCGAGCAGTGATGGTGCCCTCGCGGAGGCCCTCCAGGATCTCGTCACGGACCGACGCCGAGCGCCGTGGGTCGCGGTTGCCCAGGACCGCGACCGTGACACCTGCATGGCGACCCACCGCAGGCGTCCATGCGGTAGCGGCGGTCGCGTCGTCGGCACGGACACAGAAGATCCTTCGCGCCTCTGCCGCCACGCTCACCGCCTCGTTCACGGGCCGGTCATCGGTGGCCGCGATGACGTACCACGCGCCCTCCAGGTCGTCCTGCCGGAAGCCACGCTCCTCCCAGGTGACCTCCCCCGTCGAGGCGAGTCCCTCGAGGGCGGGCGTGACCACCGGAGACACGACGTAGACGTCCGCACCGGCCGCGAGCAGGCCGGGCACCCGGCGCTGCGCGACGTGACCGCCACCGACCACCACGACGCGCCGACCGCCCAGCCGCAGGCCGGAGGGATAGGTCGGGTAGTCGTTCACGACACCATTCTCGCGACCGCGACCCATGGCCCGTTCCGATCGTTCAGCCAGCGGACTAGTTTGGTGCCGACCGTCTCGAGTGAGGAGAACCATGAGCCTGGACCGTCCGGTATCGCCCAACCCCTACGACCTGCTCCCCGAGGTGCCGTCCTTCACCGTTACCAGTGCCGACGTCAGCGACGGCCAGCCGCTGAAGGACGACCAGGTCGCCGCAGAGGGCAACACCTCGCCCCAGCTCAGCTGGGAGGGAGCACCGGAAGGCACGAAGAGCTTCACCGTGACGTGCTTCGATCCGGACGCACCGACGCCGAGCGGGTTCTGGCACTGGGTGCTGGTCGACCTGCCCGCCGACGTCACCGCGCTCGACACCGGCGCCGCGGCCGGCAGCCTGCCGGGCTCCGCCTTCCACTGCCGCAACGACGGTGGGGAGAAGGGCTTCATGGGCGCCGCCCCGCCGGAGGGCGACCAGGTGCACCGCTACTTCTTCGTGGTGCACGCTGTCAAGGAGGACTCCCTCGGCGTCGACTCCGACGCGTCCCCGGCGGTGGTCTCGTTCAACCTGGCGTTCAAGACCGCCGGACGAGCGATCCTGCACGGCACGTACCAGCACTGAGCCCGCTCAGAAGTCCGGCGAGCCCCCGGCGCGACGCAACAGCTGGTCGAACGGCGTGGGGTCGGCGAACTCGTCGTCGACGGTTCGGCGGATGGTTGGGTCCGGAGCGGCGCCCGGCTGCAGCAGGGCAGCGAGCTCGTCGGTCGCGCGCTCGATCCGCTTGTCGAGATGACCTTCGTCGGTGCTGCCGAAGTCCTCGCTGGCCGCGAAGACACCGGTGGGCACGACGACCGCGTGCAGGTAGGTGAAGAGAGGCCGGAGCGCGTGGTCGAGGACCATCGAGTGCCGGGCGGTCCCGGCGGTCGCCGCGACGAGCACCGGCTTCGCGTCGAGCGAGCCGGGCTCGAGGACGTCGACGAAGGTCTTGAACAGCCCGGAGTACGACGCGGCGTACACCGGCGTCACCACGATCAGGGCGGCCGCCCGGCGTACCCGTCCGAGCACCTCTGCCAGCGCCTCGGACGGGAAGCCGGTGAGCAGGTGGTCGGTGAGGTCATGGGCGAGAGGACGCAGCTCGAGCACTTCCACCTCGATGTCGAGCCCACGCGCTCCCGCGGCGGCGGTCGCTGCGTCGGCCAGGCGGTCGGCCAGGATCCGGGTGCTGGACGGGACGGAGATTCCGGCGCTGAGGACGAGGATGCGCTGGGTCATGCCGTCACCGCCTCGGCCGCCCGGGCCTCGACGAGACGGGCGTGCGTCGGTGCATCGGGCACGTGCGCCGGCTTGAGGGCCGCGAACTCCTTGCGGAGCGTCGGCACGACCTCGCCGCCGAGCAGCTCGAGCTGCTCGAGGACGGTCTCGAGTGGGAGGCCGGCGTGGTCAACGAGGAACAGCTGGCGCTGGTAGTCGCCGACGTACTCGCGGAAGCCGAGGGTCCGCTCGATCACCTGCTGCGGCGATCCAACGGTCAGAGGCGTCTGGGCCGTGAACTCCTCCAGCGACGGGCCGTGCCCGTAGACAGGCGCGACGTCGAAGTACGGCCGGAACTCGGCGACGGCCTCCTGGCTGTTTGGGCGCATGAAGACCTGACCGCCGAGACCCACGATCGCCTGGTCGGCCGAGCCGTGCCCGTAGTGCTCGAAGCGCCGACGGTAGAGGTCCACCATCTGCTTCGTGTGCGACGCGGGCCAGAAGATGTGGTTGGAGAAGAAGCCGTCGCCGTAGTACGCCGCCTGCTCGGCGATCTCCGGGCTCCGGATCGAGCCGTGCCAGACGAACGGCGGGACCCCGTCCAGCGGTCGAGGCGTCGCCGTGAAGCCCTGAAGAGGCGTCCGGAAGCGGCCCTCCCAGTCGACGACGTCCTCGCGCCAGAGCCGGTGCAGAAGGGCGTAGTTCTCGATCGCGAGGTTGATCCCCTCGCGGATGTCCTTGCCGAACCAGGGGTACACGGGGCCGGTGTTGCCACGACCGAGCATCAGGTCCATCCGGCCGTCGGTCAGGTGCTGCAGGGTGGCGTAGTCCTCCGCTATCCGGACCGGATCGGTCGTGGTGATCAAGGTGGTGGAGGTGGAGAGGATGATCCGCTCGGTCTGGGCGCCGATCCAGGCCAGCGTGGTGGTCGGAGACGACGCCACGAACGGTGGGTTGTGGTGCTGACCGACCGCGACCACGTCGAGGCCGACTTCCTCGGCCTTCTTCGCGATCGCCACCTGGTTCTTGATCCGCTCGTGCTCGGTGGGCGTCCGACCTGTTGTCGGGTCCGGGGTGACGTCCCCGACGGTGAAGATGCCGAACTGCATGACCAGTGCCTCTCTCGTTGAATCCGAAACTACCTTCCCAACGCAGGGACCGGGTTGTCTATTCCGGTCGGTCTCGGGTGAGATGATGCCCGCTCCCCATCACGTCTCGGAGGTCGGTCATGCTCTACGTCGCGGTCGCGACGCGGGCGTTCCGCCGATACTCCACCTACACGGCCGCCACGCTCGCCGGCATCTTCACCAACTGCGTCTTCGGCGTGATCATCTGCTTCGTCTACATCGCCGTGTGGGAGCAGAACCCGACCGCCGGCGGGTACGACGTGACCGACGCCGTCACGTACGCCTGGCTGGGCCAGGCCATGATCATGACGGTGATGGTCTGGGGCGGCGGCAGCCCCGAGGAGCTCGCTGAGAGGATTCGCAGCGGCGACGTGGCCATCGACCTCTACCGTCCGGTCAGCCTCTTGGGCTGGTACGCCGCTGCCGACCTCGGCCGGGCGGCGTACCACCTGCTCGCTCGCGGCGTCGGCCCGACCCTCGTCGGCGCCCTCCTCTTCGACCTGCGCTGGCCGGGTAGTCCGGCCGCGGTGGCATGGCTTCGCGCTGAGCGTGCCGCTGGCGGTGGTCGTCAGCTTCGGGATCCGGTTCATCGTGGCGTGCACGGCGTTCTGGCTGCTCGACGCGACCGGTCCCAGCACGGTGGCGTTCGTGCTGGCCCTGTTCTTCGGTGGCCTCACGGTGCCGCTGGTGCTGTTCCCCGGTTGGCTGGGAGACCTGGCGATGGCGCTGCCGTGGGCGGCATACCTCCAGGTCCCGGCGGACATCTGGCTCGGACAGCGGTCCGGCTGGGAGATCGTCGCTGGGCTCGGCTTCCAGGCGGCCTGGGGGGTCGCGCTCCTCGGGCTCTCCGCCTGGGTCCTGCGCAGCGCCACTCACAAGGTGGTGGTGCAGGGTGGCTGAGGCCGGTGTGGGTGCCGTCCGGGGCTATCGGCTGATCGCGACGATGTGGATCCGGGCGAGCCTGACCTACCGGACCTCCTTCTGGATCATGGCGGCGAGCAACGTCGCCATCGGAGCCCTGGACTTCGTCGGCATCTGGATCATGTTCTCCGCCGTCGACTCCCTGGGCGGCTTCGACCTGCACGAGATCGCGCTGTTGTACGGCGCCACCGGGCTCGGGCTGGCCACCGCCGACATGGCCGTCGGCGGTGTCGAGCGGCTCGGCCGCATGGTCCGGCTCGGTCGGCTCGACGCCATGATGGTGCGACCGGTGCCGCTGCTCGCGCAGGTGTGCGCCGAGGACTTCGCCCTGCGGCGCCTCGCACGAGTCGTCCTGATGTCGGGGATCTTCCTGGCGGCCGCAACCTGGGTGGCCTGGACACCGCTCAAGGTGGTGGTAGCGATCGGGATGGTCGCGTCGGCGGTGGCGATCTTCTTCGCACTGTTCGTGGCGTTCGCATGCATCCAGTTCTGGACCTCGGAGTCCAGCGAGGTAGCCAACGCGTTCACCTACGGCGGCAACACGATCACCCAGTACCCGCTCACGATCTTCCCGGCGGAGCTCGCCAAGACGCTGACGTTCCTGCTGCCGCTCGCCTTCGTCAACTGGTACCCCTGCCTGTTCCTGCTCGACCGTCCCGATCCGTTCGGCCTGCCCGGCTGGCTGCAGTTCGCCTCGCCGGTGGCTGCCGTGCTGGTGTTGGCGGTCGCCGGCCTGGCCTGGCGCGCCGGGGTCCGTCGCTACACCTCCACCGGGAGCTGAGATGTCACTGATCGAGGTCCGCGAGCTGGAGCGCACGTTCGTCGTGCGGAGCCGCAGCGAGCGGCTGGTACGTGAGCGCCGTGAGGTGCGCGCCGTTCGCGACCTCAGCTTCGACGTCGAGCCCGGCGAGATGGTCGGCTACATCGGCCCGAACGGCGCGGGCAAGTCGACCACCATCAAGATGCTCACCGGCATCCTGGTCCCCACCGGCGGCCACCTGCGCGTGGCCGGGCTCGAGCCCAGCCGACGCCGCACGGAGCTCGCCCGCCGCATCGGCGTGGTGTTCGGCCAGCGGACCACCCTGTGGTGGGACCTGCCGCTGCGCGACTCCTTCGAGCTGCTGCAGAAGATCTACCGGATCGATGCGCAGCGCTACCGGCGCAACCTGGCCGCGTTCGTCGAACTGCTCGATCTCGCAGACCTGCTCGACATCCCGGTCCGTCAGCTCAGCCTCGGCCAGCGAATGCGCGGGGACATCGCGGCCGCGCTCCTGCACGACCCGGAGATCGTCTACCTCGACGAGCCGACGATCGGACTGGACGTGGTCAGCAAGGGTCGGCTGCGGGAGTTCCTGCGTACCCTGAACGCCGAGCGTGGCACCACCCTGCTGCTCACCACCCACGACCTGCAGGACATCGAGGCCCTGTGCCGACGGGTCATCGTCATCGACCACGGGACAGCGGTGTTCGACGGACCACTCCCCGAGCTTCACCTGCACGGTGGATCGACCCGCACTCTCGTCGTGGACCTGGTCGACGAGGCAGCGCCGATCCAGGTGTCCGGTGCGACCACCCAGCGGGTCGACGGCCCGCGGCAGTGGCTCTCCTTCCCCTCGGACGCCAGCGCCGCCCCGATCGTGGCCGCCGTCGCCGCGGCGTACGACGTCGCGGACCTCTCGATCCACGAGCCAGACATCGAAGAGGTCATCCGGGATCTCTACTCGCGCTGAGTCTTCCCGTAGACGTGATCACGTCATAGGTTGTGGCGGTCCGGCTCTCGGGTCACGCCGCGACATCTTGGGAGGATCAGTCAACAGTGAGAACCACTGCTCGGAACATCTGCGTCGCGCTCGCAAGCGCGGCACTCATCGCCGGGGCAGCGACGGCTCCGGCCGTCGCCAAGCCGAACGACGGCAATGTCAAGAAGATCACGAACGCGGTCAAGGTCGACAACGTGCTCGACCACCTCGAGGAGCTCCAAGAGGTCGCCGACGACAACGGTGGCAACCGCGCGTCCGGCTTGCCGGGCTACGAGGACTCGGTCGACTACATCACCGAGGAGCTCGAGGACGCGGGGTACGACCCCGAGGTCCAGGCATTCGACTTCGACTACTTCGAGGAGAACTCCGAACTCATCCGCGTCACGCCGAACGCCAGGACGTTCGTCAACGGCACCGATTTCCTGCGCAACACTTTTGACTCGGGCAGCCCCGAGGGCACGGCGACCGGCGAGTTGGTTCCGGTGGGCCTGGTCGTCCCGGCAGCCGGCCTTCCGGACAACAGCAACACCAGCGGCTGTGAGGCAGCGGACTTCACGGCCGCCGGCCTGCAGGCTGGTGACATCGCCCTGATGCAGCGCGGTTCGTGCGGCTTCAACGTCAAGACGCTCAACGCCCAGGCCGCCGGCGCTGCCGGCGTGATCATCATGAACGAGGGCAACAATGCCGGGCGGACCGGTCTGCTCAACATGATCGGCGACGCGACCGGTCTCAACATCCCGGCCGTCTTCACCACCTCGGCCGCTGGAGAGAATCTCGCCTCGACGCCCGGCGCGACGGTGACGGTGACCGTCAGCTACGTGGCCGACACCCGAACGACCTGGAACATCCTGGCCGAGACCAAGCGCGGCAACGACGACAACGTCGTCATGGCCGGTGCCCACCTCGACAGCGTCCAGGACGGCGCCGGCATCAACGACAACGGCAGCGGCAGCGCCGGACTGCTCGAGACGGCCATCCAGATGAGCAAGAAGAAGATCAAGAACGAGAACACCGTGCGGTTCGCATGGTGGGGCGCGGAAGAGTCGGGACTCCTCGGTTCCGAGCACTATGTGGAGAACCTGACCGCCGAGGAGCAGGAGGCGATCGCGCTCTACCTGAACTTCGACATGATCGGCTCGCCGAACTACTTCACCGGCATCTACGACGGTGACAACTCGGGCGGAACCGCGGCTCCGGGCTTCATCCCGCCCGGCTCGGCCGAGATCGAGGACGTCTTCGAGGACTTCTACTCCGACCGGAACAAGCCGTTCCAGGACACCGAGTTCTCCGGACGCTCCGACTACGGGCCGTTCATCGCCGAGCAGATCCCGGCCGGCGGGCTCTTCACCGGTGCCGAGGTCCCCAAGACGGTGCCGCAGGCGGCGACGTACGGCGGTGTGGCGGGTGCTGCCTTCGACCCGTGCTACCACTCGTTCTGCGACAACCTCCGCGGTGACGGTCAGGACGAGGCCCTGTACGACCAGCTGCGGGAGGACTACCGGCTGGTGGGCAACGTGAACAGGGGCGCGCTGGACCTGAACTCCGACGCGCTCGCCGCGGCTGTCGTCACCTTCGCCTTCGACACGTCGGCCGTCGATGACGCCCGGACGGTGACCCGGGCGAGCGGGGCCGCGAGGAACAAGGACGCGATGCGCAACCGCTTCGTGCGGTAGCGGACCGCATCTGGTTCTCGACAAGCTCGACCAGCAAGACCCGCCGGGTCCGGTCTCGGGGCCGGACCCGGCGGGTTTCTGCCGGTGAGCGCTACAGCGGAGCCTTCAGCGTGAGTCGGACGGGGTGGCGGTCGCCGGCCACGTCGACCTGGTGGTCGCCCTCGTCCAGCCAGGCCTGGGTGACCGGCCCGTCGGCGCGCAGGTAGGCGAGGCCGACGCAGGAGCCCACGGTCTCGCCCCAGGCCGCGCTGGTGACCTGGCCAGCCGGCGCCCCGTCACGCAGCACCAGCTCGGACCCCCACAGCATCGGCGCAGGGTCATCGACGACGAGCGAGACCAGTCGACGACGCGGAACACCCTCCCGGAGCCGGTCCCGGTGCGTCGCCAGCGCCTCCCGCCCCAGGAAGTCCTTGTCACCCTTGAGCGCCGTCGCAAAGACCAATCCTGCCTCGACTGGCCCGAAGTCGGGGGTGAGCTCGCGCCCGAACGCGCGGTAGCCCTTCTCCAGCCTGAGCGACTCGATCGCGTAGTAGCCGGCGTCGACCAGTCCGAGATCGCTGCCCGCGTCCATCAGCACGTTGTACACCTCGACAGTGGACTCGACCGGAACCATCAGCTCCCAGCCCAGTTCCCCGACGTACGTCATCCGGGTGACCCGAACTGCGGAGGCGCCCAGGGAGAGCGGCTGGCTGGTCGCGAAGGGGAACGACTCCTCGCCGAGATCGGCGTCCGTGAGGCTCTGGAGCAATTCTCGCGAGCGCGGTCCCATCACGCCGAGGACGGAGTACGACGTGGTGACGTCTCGCACCGTCGTCTCGCAGTCCTGAGGCAGGTGTCGACGGATCCAGTCCTGGTCGCGGACGGTGGCGGCCGAGCTGCTCACCAGCAGGAACTCCTGCGCTCCGACCCGGGTGACGGTGAGGTCGGACTCGTAGGTGCCGCGACGGTTGAGCAACGGGGTGTAGACGGCGTGTCCGATCTCCACGTCCACGTCGTTGGCGCACACCCACTGAAGTCCGGCCAGGGCGTCCGGCCCGTCCACGACGTACTTGGAGAACGACGTCTGGTCGAACACCGCCACCGCCTGCCTGGTGGCCCGCTGCTCCGCCGCCGACCACGGGTGCCAGTTCTGCTTGCTCCATGAGTAGTCGATCCCCGGGGCCTCCCCGGACGGTGCAAAGAAGATGGGCCGCTCCCAGCCCATCTTCGTGCCGAAGGCGGCACCGTGGGCCACCAGCCGCTCGTGCACGGGCGAGCGCCGCAGTCCACGACCGGTCTCGAGCTCCCGGTTCGGCCAGGGGATCGCGTAGTGCAGGCCGAGCACCTCGGACACCCGGTCGCGCAGCCAGCCGTGGTCACCGTGGAAGGGAGCGAACCGACGGATGTCGACGTCCACCAGGTCAACTGTGGGCTCGCCCTCCACGATCCATTCGGCGAGTGCCCGACCGGCGCCGCCGGCGGACGCGATCCCGACCGAGTTGAAGCCGGCGCCCACGAAGTACCCGCGCAGGCCCGGCGCCTCCCCCATCACGAACTGGTTGTCCGGAGTGAACGACTCGGGACCGTTGTAGAACTTCCGGATCCCGGTGTCGGCGAGCGCGGGCACCCGCACCAGCGCCTGCTCCATCAGGACGGAGAAATGCTCCCAGTCCTCCTCCAGGAGCTGGAACTCGAACGGATGCGGAATGGTGTCCGGCGAGCGCCACGGCTTGGCCTCGGGCTCGAACCCGCCCACGACGAGCCCGCCGACCTCCTCCTTGAAGTAGGTCCAGCCATCCGGGTCGCGGAGGATCGGCAGGTCCGGGTGCACGCCCTCGATCGCGTCGGTCACCACGTAGAAGTGCTCGGCCGAGTGAAGCGGCACGGTCACCCCGAGATCGTCGGCGAGCGCCTTCGCCCACTGGCCGGCGCAGTTCACGACAACCTCGGCCTCGATCCGCTGCTCGTCCCCGTCCTGGGCGGTGTGGACACCGGTCACCCGCCGTCCGCCGGACCCGTCGGCCACGTCCACCCCGGTGACCCGGACCCGCTCGGCGATCCGCGCGCCCCCGTTCCGGGCACCGCGGGCCAGGGCCATGGTGAGGTCGGTCGGATTGACCTTGCCGTCTCCCGGCAGCCAGATGGCGCCCAGCAAGTCGTCGGTCGTCATCGCCGGCCACCTGTCGCGAGCCCCCTCCGGCGACAGCAGCTCGCAGTCCATGTCGTACGCCGCGGCGTTGGCCGCGGTCCGCCTCAGCTGGACCATCCGGTCCTCGGTGCGGGCGACGATCACGCCGCCCACCGGCCGATACCCCGTCGCCAGGCCGGTCTCGCCCTCAAGGGAGGCGTAGAGCTCGGCGGAGTACTGCACCAGGCGGGTCCCCTGCTCGGAGGCGCGCAACGGCCCGACCAAGCCGGCCGCGTGCCACGTCGAGCCGCACGACAAGGTGCCCTGCTCGAGCAGCAGCACGTCGGTCCAGCCGGCCCGGGTGAGGTGGTAGGCGACGGAGGCGCCGATGACGCCGCCGCCGACGATCACCACCTGGGCGCGGGCCGGCACGTCAGTGGTCACCGCGCAGGTCCTCCAGCAGCCTCTCGAAGGCCGGTGATGTGAAGGTACGGGCCGCCTTGTCGAAGCGCTCCTGTCCCCACGAGTAGAAGTCGTAGTCGATCTCGCTGGCCGCCGCCTGGATCGCGCCCCAGAGCGACCAGCCGTACTGCGAGACCAGCGCCTGGAGCCGGACCCGCGCGACTCGATGTCGCAACGGCCGGCCAAAGTACGCCGTGGTGAGTGCGTCGACCTGGTCGTCGTCCAGATCGCACTCGGTGGCGGTGTTGCCGAGCTCGAAGCAGGCGTCGTTGTTGCCGGAGTACTCGTAGTCGATCAGCCACAGCTTCTCGCCGTCGTCGACGAAGTTGCCGGCCAGGAGGTCGTTGTTGCACGGCACCGTCGGCTCGTGCCGGTCGGCCAGCGCCACCCGCACTCGGTGGAAAGCGTCGTCGAAGTCGGCGTACCCGTCGAAGAGGCGGTAGCCCTGCTCGTGCACGGTCTCGAGGTACGACGCCTGGCGGCGGAACATGTCGAAGTCCCCGGTGAACCGTGGTCCCGCGTGCAGCTGGCGGGTGGCGGCTGCCACCCGGTTGAGCACCCCGGGCTCAGCGAAGGCCTCGTTCTCGTAGGTGCGACCCGAGATGTAGTCGATGACCAGCACGCCCAGGTCCGGCCGGTAGTCGACGACGGCCGGTCCGACCCCCGCCTCGGCCGCGGCGCGGGTGTTGTCGTGCTCGGCGTTGCGGTCGATCCCGAGCAGCTCCGGGTCTCCCCGGAACATGCGCACGACGACGTCCCCCGCGGACGTGCTGACGTGCACGTTCCGGTTGGTGAGGCCGCCCCCGAGCTCGGCCACCCTGCGCGGAAGGCCCTGCAGGACCGGGATCCGGTCCAGCAGGGCCTCCAGCTCGGGGTCGTCCTCCGTCACGAGTGGGTCAGTCGTCGAACGCCTTGACGACGGCCTCGTCGATCGTGTGCACCGGACCCTTGAACCAGTGCTTCGCCGACGTCTGCCACCAGATGGTGAGGAGCAGCAGGGTACCCAGCGTGACGATCGGCGCGTAGTTGACGAACTTCCATTCGAAGTCGCTTTCGCTGAACGGGTTGCCGCCGGGCAGCGACGGCATCATCAGGTAGAGCGACACGATGACGATCTCCGCCACGGCCACGAGGTTCATCCACTTGTACTTCTTGCCGTTGGTCCAGGCACCCGCCTCGAAAGCGTCCCCCAGCTTCCACCGGAGGTAGATCGGGATGGCGAACGAGAGGTACAGCCCGATCACAGCGATCGAGGTCACGGCGAAGAACGCGACCGGGATGATCAGCGGCTCCTCTGGAGTTCCGATATTGACCTCGATCAGGGCCGGCAGCGTGATCAGGGCGGCCACCGCGGCGACACCTAGGACCGCGTTCGCCGGTACCCGAGCCTTGGTCAGACTGGACCAGATCCTGGACCCGGGGACGGCACGGTCCCGGCTGAAGGCGAAGCTCATCCGGGACGCGGAGGTCAGGCAGGACGTGGCGCAGAAGAACTGCGCGGACGCCGAGATGAGCAGCACCAGGGTCGCCCAGTTGGTGCCCAGTGACTCCACGAAGATGTAGGCGACGCCTCCCCCTCCCACGCCTGCGTTGTCCGGGTCTCCCTCGGGGGTGTTGGGAATCGCGAAAACCACGCAGAGCAGCAGGATGTAGCCGCCCAGGGCGCTGTAGAAGATGGAACGCCAGATTCCTTTCGCGGCGCCCATCGACGCGGACTCGGTCTCCTCCGACAGGTGCGCGCAGGCGTCGAAGCCGGTGATCGTGTACTGCGTCAGCAGGAAGCCGAACGGGACGATCGCGAAGAAGAAGAGCAGGCTGGAGGTGCTCCCCTCGCCATATCCGGAGTTGTTGAAGCGTTCCGTGAACACGTAGCTGAACGACTGGTGCTGGTCGGGCACGAAGATCAGGATCCCGACGATCACCGATGCCCCGACCACGTGCCACCACACCGAGACGTTGTTCATGATCGCCATCAGGTGACCGCTGAAGATGTTGAGGATCGACGCCAGGACCAACACGATCAGGAATATGACGAACACACGCCTCAGCGAATAGTCACCGGCGAAGGACTCCGAGTACGTACTGATTGTGAGGTCAATGAAAGTCGCGCAGCCGTAGGAAACGCCGGCGGTGACGGCGATCAACCCGATCAGGTTCAGCCAGCCGGTGAAGAATCCCGCCGCGGGACCGCCGAGCTTCGAGGCCCACCAGTAGATCCCTCCCGAGGTCGGGTAGGCCGACACCAGCTCGGACATCGTGAACCCGACGATCAGGATGAAGAGGCTCAGGATCGGCCACGACCACGAGATCGAGATCGGGCCGCCGTTGTTGAATCCGGCGCCGAAGTTGGTGAAGCAGCCGGCCAGGATCGAGATGATCGAGAACGAGATCGCGAAGTTGGAGAACCCCGACCAGGACCGGTTCAGGTCCTGCTTGTACCCGAGACGTGCCAGGTGCTTCTCGTCATCCGTCAGTTGGGCTGCGTGTCGTTCGGGAATCGGTTCGTGTGCTTCAGGCATGGGACACCTTCTCGGGATAACAGCACGGTTCTCTGGGGAGGTTAGACCCGGCTCGTAGCGGCCGTAAAGGCACTAGTGAAAATTGGTATGAACTCAGACCTTTGTCCGATTGACAGCGCCCGCCCACGAATCGAGACTGGCTGCCATGACCGCTTCCCCGGCTCAGCCCCTCCCTGAGGCGGTGCTCCGGCCGGTACGAGGGCACCACGCCTTCGAGGCGTGCGTGGAGCAGCTGGCGACTGCGATCCGCCTCGGCGTCTACCCACGCGGGTCTGCGCTCCCCGCCGAGCGTGAGCTCGCGACGCGGCTCAACGTCTCGCGGGCGACCCTGCGAGAAGCGATGGCGGCGCTGCGTGAGGCCGGACTGGTCGAGACCACCCGCGGCCGGGGTGGCGGGACGGTGGTCACCCTCAAGCCGAAGACGCCGTCCGGGCGTGCTGCCGCGCGGATCTCCCCGAAGCGACGGGCCAACTGGCTCGACGCGCTGGAGTTCCGCCGCATCGTGGAGCCCGGAGCCGCCTTCCTGGCCGCCCAGCGCCAGCTCACCGACCCCCAGCGAACCCAGCTCGAGGAGGCGCACGAGGAGGTCGCCAGCGCCCGCAAGGCAGCCGACCACCGGCAGGCCGACTCCCGCTTCCACCTCACGGTCGCCGCACTCTGCGGCTCGTCACGGGTGCTCGAGTCGGTCACGTCCGTGCAGTCCACCCTGCACGAGATGCTGCTCGCCATCCCCGTGCTCGAGGCGAACATCGCCCACTCCGACCGGCAGCACGCAGCCCTGACCCGCGCCGTCCTCGGCGGCAAGGGCGATCGGGCCCGCCGAGTGATGGAGGAACACTGCGACGACACCGCCGCGCTGCTGCGCGGTCTGGTTGGCTGACCCGCCCGACATCGTCAGGAGAACGCATGGCAACCCGCAACGACCGACACCTGACGATGGCCGACCTCGTCAGCCGGATCGACGCCGGCGAGATCGACACCGTCGTGATCGCCTTCACCGACATGCAGGGCCGACTCCAGGGCAAGCGCCTGCACGGCCGGTTCTTCGCCGAACACGTGGTCGAGCACGGCGCGGAGGGCTGCAACTACCTGCTGGCGGTCGACGTGGACATGAACACCGTCGACGGCTACGCCATCTCGTCGTGGGACCGGGGGTACGGCGACATGGAGTTCGTCCTCGACGAGGAAACCATCCGGCTCGTGACCCACTTCCCGGCCACGGCCATGGTCCAGTGCGACCTGGTCTGGCTCGATCATGCGCAGGTGCTCCAGTCGCCACGATCCATGTTGCGCGGGCAGCTCGACCGGGTGGCCGAGCGCGGCTGGACGGCCCTCGCCGGGACCGAGCTCGAGTTCATCCTGTTCGACACGACGTACGAGCAGGCGCACCGCGACCGATACCAGGACCTGACGCCGGCCAACCAGTACAACGTCGACTACTCGATCCTCGGCACCAGCCGGGTGGAGCCGCTCCTCCGCGACATCCGCAACCACATGTACGCCGCCGGGATGGACGTCGAGGGCGCCAAGGGCGAGTGCAACTTCGGCCAGCACGAGATCGGGTTCCTCTACGCCGAGGCGATGACCACGGCCGACAACCACGCGGTCTACAAGACGGCCGCCAAGGAGATCGCGGCCCAGCACGGCCAGTCGATCACGTTCATGGCGAAGTACGACGCCCGCGAGGGCAGCTCCTGCCACATCCACCTCTCCCTGCGCGGTCAGGACGGCTCGCTGGTGTTCTGGGACGAGGACGCAGGCACCCGGACCGCGCTCTACGACCAGTTCGTTGCGGGCGTCCTGGCCACGACCGCCGACTTCACGCTGCTGTACGCGCCCAACATCAACTCCTACAAGCGGTTCGCCGCCGGGTCCTTCGCCCCCACGACGATCGCGTGGGGGCTCGACAACCGCACCTGCGCCGTCCGCCTCGTCGGCGCGGGAGCCGCAGCCCGGATGGAGAACCGGATCCCGGGGGCCGACGTGAATCCCTATCTCGCGCTCGCCGCCATGCTCGCCGGAGGTCTGCACGGGATCGAGAACGAGCTGGAGCTGGAGGACGAGCTGGTCGGCAACGCCTACACCTCCGACCGACCGAAGGTGCCCACCACCATGGAGGCCGCCCGCGACGCCTTCGCAGCCTCCGTGCCGGCCCGGAAGGCCCTGGGCGACGACGTGGTCGATCACTACGTGAACATGGCGGATGTCGAGCTGGCCGCGTTCGGCGGCGCCGTCACCGACTGGGAGCTGTTCCGGGGATTCGAGCGGCTCTGATGGCCTCGACGAGCTCGACCGACGAAGCCGTCCACACCGTCATCAACCCGGCCACCGCGAGGCCGGTGACGGAGGTACCGCTGTCTTCGGTTGCCGACACCGACGCGGCGGTGCAGCGCGCGCACGAGGCGTTCGCGAGCTGGCGCACGGTGTCGCCCGGGGAGCGAGCCGCGCTGCTTCGCCGGTTCGCCGCCGTCGTCGACGCGCACGTGGACGAGCTGGCCGGGCTCGAGGTCCGCAACGCCGGGCACACCTGGGCCAATGCCCGCTGGGAGGCGGGCAATGTCCGGGACTGCCTGGACTACTACGCCGGCGCGCCGGAGCGCCTCTTCGGTCGGCAGATCCCGGTCGCCGGGGGCACGGACGTCACGTTCCACGAGCCCCTGGGGGTCGTCAGCATCATCGTGCCCTGGAACTTCCCGATGCCGATCCTGGGCTGGGGCATGGCGCCGGCGCTGGCCGCGGGAAACACGGTGGTGGTCAAGCCTGCGGAGCTCACCCCACTCACCGCGATCCGGATCGGCGAGCTGGCCCTCGAGGCCGGGCTGCCCGAGCACGTCCTCACGATCCTCCCCGGCAAGGGCTCCGTCGTCGGCGAGCGGTTCGTCACCCACCCCCTCGTGCGCAAGGTCTGCTTCACCGGGTCCACCGAGGTGGGCAAGCGGATCATGGCCGGCTGCGCGGAGCAGGTGAAGAGAGTGACCCTCGAGCTCGGCGGCAAGAGCGCCAACATCGTCTTCGCCGACGCCGACATCGAGGCGGCGGCCGCCAGTGCGCCGTACGCCGTCTTCGACAACGCCGGGCAGGACTGCTGTGCCAGGTCCCGGATCCTCGTCGAGCGGTCGGCGCACGACGAGTTCCTCTCCCGCCTCGAGCCGGCCGTCAGCGGGTTCCGGGTGCTCGACCCGAGCGACGAGGAGAGTGAGATGGGGCCGCTCATCTCCGAGCAGCAGCGCGGTGCGGTCCAGGACTACCTCGACGACGTGGAGGTCGCCTTTGCCGGCTCGACCCCGGGCGGCGACGGCTTCTGGGTGCCCCCGAGCGTGGTGACGACCGAGGATCCGACCGCCCGGATCTGGCGGGAGGAGGTGTTCGGCCCGGTGGTCGCCGTGATGCCCTTCGACGACGAGGCGCACGCGGTGGAGCTCGCAAACGACACCGAGTACGGCCTGTCGGGCTCGATCTTCACCAGCGACCTGGGACGCGGACTCCGGGTCGCCCGGGCGGTCGACGCAGGCAATCTCAGCGTGAACTCCCACGCCTCGGTCCGGTACTGGACGCCGTTCGGCGGCTACAAGCAGTCGGGGCTCGGCCGTGAGCTGGGACCCGACGCGCCGAACGCGTTCACGGAGGAGAAGAACGTGTTCATCGCCCACTGACCGGGTCTCGAGACGGTCGCTGCGCGACCTCCTTGACCAGCGAAAGGAAGGACCAGCATGGCAGGACGCCTCGAGGGCAAGGTGGCAGTCGTCACCGGGGGTTGCTCGGGCATCGGCCTGGCGACGGTGCGCCGCTTCGTCGAGGAGGGCGCCCGGGTGGTCGTGGGCGACATCGACGACCAGCGCGGCCATGAGCTGGTCGGGCAGCTGCGGGCAACTGGGCGGAAGCGACACGCCGCTGGCGACGTACGTCCGAGTGGACGTCACCGACCAGGAGCAGGTGGAGGACGCTCTTCCGCAACGCACGTGAGACCTACGGCTCGGTGGACGTCGCCTTCAACAACGCGGGCATCTCCCCGCCCGAGGACGACTCGATCCTCGACACCGACCTGGACGCGTGGCGACGGGTGCAGGAGGTCAACCTCACCAGCGTCTACCTCTGCTGCAAGGCGGCACTCCCCTACATGCTCGAGCAGCGCTCGGGCTCGATCATCAACACCGCGTCCTTCGTCGCGGTGATGGGCGCGGCGACCTCACAGATCTCCTACTCCGCATCGAAGGGCGGAGTGCTGTCGATGTCGCGGGAGCTCGGTGTGCAGTTCGCGCGCGAGGGCGTCCGGGTGAACGCCCTGTGTCCGGGACCGGTGAACACCCCGCTGCTCCGCGAGCTGTTCGCGAGTGACCCCGAGCGTGCCGCCCGTCGCCTCGTCCACGTCCCGATGGGCCGCTTCGCCGAGCCCGAGGAGCTGGCCAACGCCGTCGTGTTCCTGGCCTCCGACGAGTCGAGCTTCATCACCGCCAGCACCTTCCTGGTCGACGGCGGCATCTCCGGCGCCTACGTGACTCCTCTCTGAGCCGGGCATGACCACCCCCGTCATCGGACTGACCACCTACCGCGAGGTCGCCTCCTGGGGCGTCTGGCGGCAACGCGCCGACGTGCTGCCGGCTCAGTACGCCGCGGCGGTCGAGGCCACCGGAGGCCTGCCGATGCTGCTGCCGCCCCTCGGGCAGGAGGGGGCCGCCGACGGACTCGTGCGCAGGCTGGACGGCCTGGTGCTCAGTGGCGGCGCTGACGTCGACCCTGGGCGCTACCAGGCCACTGCGCACCCCAGGACCGCCGGCTGGCGAGCGGACCGGGATGCCTGGGAGCTGGCCCTGCTCGACGCCGCCGAGGCGGTCGGCCTGCCCGTGCTCGGCGTCTGCCGGGGGATGCAGGTGATGGCCGTCCACGGGGGCGGACGCCTTGACCAGCACACCCCCGACCTGGTCGACCACGATCGGCACAGCCCCGGCGGTGACGAGTTCGGGGAGATCGAGGTGGCGACAGTGCCTGGGACGCGGGTCGCCGGACTGCTCGGGGAACGGCTCTCCGTGACCTGCCACCACCACCAGTCGGTGCACAGCCATCCGGGTTATCTCGCCTCCGCCCACGCCGCCGACGGCACCCTGGAGGCCATGGAGGTCGAGGGCGAGCGCTTCTGCGTGGCTGTCCAGTGGCACCCGGAGACGGCCGACGACGTCGGCCTGCTGGCCGGACTGGTCCGTGCGGCGGCCGCCCACTCCCTCGACTGACAGACTGCGGCCATGAATCCCGTGACCGACGTGCTCGGGGCGCCGTACACCGCCGAGACCATCGGCTTCCCGCCCGACGGCGAGGGGCCGGTCGTGGCGACCCTGGTCCACCGCCCTGCGGACGCCGGGACCAGGGGCTCGGGGGCCGGCAGGGCCGTGCTGCACGTCCACGGTTTCGCGGACTACTTCTTCCAGACCGGGTACGCCGAGTGGTGGACGGCCAGGGGCTATGACTTCTATGCGGTCGACCTGCGCAAGTGCGGTCGCTCGATCCGACCGCACCAGACTCCGAACTACGTGACCGACCTGAGGGAGTACTTTCCCGAGCTGGACTCGGCCTGGTGGCGGATCACCGAGCGCGACGGTCACCAGCACGTCATCGGCTCCGCCCACTCCACCGGCGGGCTGATCCTCCCGCTCTGGGTGAACGAGCGGCACCGCCCGTTGGCGGGGATGGTCCTGAACGCGCCCTGGTTCGACATGCACGGGCCTCCGGTGGTGCGCGGACTCGGCACCCGGCTGCTGAAGCTGCTCGGCGCCCGCCAGCCGATGCGGGAGATACCGCGGAGCGTCACCGGCCTCTACGCGCGCAGCCTGCACCACGATCACGAGGGGGAATGGGACTTCGACCTGAGGTGGAAGCCGATCGAGTCGTTCAAGGTGTACGCCGGATGGCTGCGCGCGATCAGGAACGGGCACGCGGAGCTCCACGCCGGGCTCGACATCGGCTGTCCCGCGCTGGTCCTCTCGTCCGCTGCCAGCAAGCATCCGACGGAGATGGGCGATGACGTGCACCGGTTCGACATCGTGCTCGACGTGGAGCAGATCCGCGAGTGGGCGCCGGCCCTCGGCCGGCACGTCACGTACGTCGGCGTCGAAGGGGCCAGACACGATGTCGTGCTCTCTCTGCCCGACGCGCGCAAGCGCGTCTACGCCGAGCTCGACACCTGGCTGGGCGCCTACGTCCTGCCCAGCTCCTAGAACCCGCGGCCCCGCCGACCAGTCGGGCTGCGCACTTCTACCCACCGCCGGAGAGCGGGATGCGAACGTTCCCCGATGCTCGGGGGTGGATCGGGTGCCTAGCGTCGTGCCATGCGCACACGAACAGACCGCCTCGACGTCCGACGAGCCTACGAACGGGTCCTCGAAGCCGGCACCACGCGCAGTGACGAGATCGAGGTGGGTGGTGACAGGGTTCACGTGCTCGAGAAGGGCGCCGGACCTTCGCTGGTGCTCCTCCACGGAGGCGCCTTGACGGCAGGCTCCTTCATGCCCTTGCTTGACCAGCTCCAGAACGTCCGCGCACTCGCGATCGACCGGCCCGGACACGGACTCAGCGAGCCGATCGCGCTCCCCCGCCGCCGACTCCAGGAAGGTGTCGTCGCCTGGTTGGACCAGCTGCTGGACGACCTGGGGCTGGACAGCACGGCGATGCTCGGACACTCGGGCGGGGCGCGGTGGGCGCTCTGGTACGCACTGGCGCGCCCCGAACGGGTCTCCAGGCTGGTCCTGCTCGGCCCACCCGGAGTGGCGGGAACGCGTGCTCCCCTGCCGGTCCGGATGATCGCCACTCCGGGGCTCGGTGAGCTGCTGTCGCGGGCGGCGCCTCCCACGAGGGACTCGATGCTGCGCTTCGCCGGGTTCATGGGTGAGAAGGCGACTCTGGGGCGGTATCCCGAGCAGGTCGACCTGATGGTCGCCGCGGGTCGAGACCGTGACATCGACCGCGTGGGCAGGGAGGAGATTCGAGCCCTGGCACCCGCCTTCGCACTGCTGACTCCGTCCGGCTTCCGGCGGAGCGCCCGGGTCGGCGCCCGGGAGCTGGGTGAGGTCGAGACGCCCACGTTGCTGGTCTGGGGCGAGTGGGAGCCGTTGGGTGACGTCACTGTTGCGAAGCGCGCCGCAAACTGGTTGCCGAACGGCCGGCTGTTCGTCGTGCGCGGAGGGCACGCACCATGGCTCGGCGAGCCCGAGCGGGTGGCATCCGCAGCGGCGGAATTCGTGCTGTCGGGCGAGGTCACACGGCCGGTCTAGACCACCGGCTCACGCCGTCCGGACTCCCCTACGGTTTGACTGCCACCGATCGCAGGGAGCCCAGATGTCCGAGATGCCGCCGCCGACACCCGAGCAGCAGCCGGAGCAACCTCAGCAGCAGCAGCAGCCGACGACCCCGCCGGCCACGCCGGGAGTCCCGCGGCCGGGCGAGCTGCTCGACCGGTTCCTCGCCCGTCTCATCGACGGCATCATCCTCGGCGTCGCCTTCTTCATCCTGAGCACGATCTTCAACGGGATCTTCGTCAGCGGCCTCACGACCTCCGTCGCCGAGTACGTCGTCTACGCGCTCTTCACCTACATCATCTGGATCGCGCTGGTGATCGGCTACTTCGCCTTCTTCGAGACCAGCCGTGGTCAGTCGCTGGGCAAGATGGCATTGAAGCTCCGGGCGGTCGGACCGGACGGCGGCAACCCGACCACGGAGCAGTCGGTCAGGCGCAACTCGTTCTACGCGATCCAGCTGATCTCCATCATCCCCGTCCTCGGGTGGGTGCTGGGCCCGATCCTCTCCCTGGTCGCCGTGATCATGATCGCGGTCGGCATCAACAACGACACGGTGAACCGGCAGGGCTGGCACGACCGCTTCGCCGGCGGCACGAAGGTGCTCAAGGTCGGCTGAGGCCCCGCGGGTCGGCACCGCGGTTCGGGCGCCGGGGTCGGATCAGTCCAGCAGGAAGACCACGATCGCGGCGAGTCCGACGACCACGATGACGCCCCGGAGCACGGCGGCCGGGAGGCGTCGCCCGACGGTCGCCCCGAGCTGACCGCCCACGACGGCGCCAGCCGCGATGAGCCCGGCGACCGCCCAGTCGACATCGGCCACGGCGACGAAGACGAGCGGCGGCCACCGCGTTGACGAGCAGGGCCAGCACGTTCCTGGTCGCGTTGTTCCGCTGCATCGCCTCCTGCAGGCCGACGCCGAGGATCGCCATCAACAGCACGCCCTGCGCGGCGCCGAAGTAGCCGCCGTACACGCCGGCGAGCAGCACCAGCGTCCACACCCACAGCGCCCCGTGCTCCGGCACCCCGACGCCGCGGTGCTCGGCACGGCCGACCACCCATCCGCTGATCCGGGGCTGGAACATCACCAGCAGGCACCCGAGCCCGATCAGGACCGGCACGATCGCGTCGAAGACTGCCGACGGCAGGACCAGCAGGAGCGCCGCGCCGATGGCCCCACCCAGCAGGGATGCGGATCCGAGCCGGAGCAGCCGCGGTCGCTGTCCGGCGAGCTCGCGCCGGTACCCGATCGCCCCCGACAGCGACCCGGGAACCAGGCCGACCGTGTTGGAAACGTTGGCCGTCACCGGCGGCACACCCAGCGCCAACAGGGTCGGGAACGTGATCAGCGTTCCCGATCCCACCACCGTGTTGATGGTGCCGGCCGCGAGCCCGGCCAGCAGGATCGCGACGACCTCGAGGCCGGTCACTGCGCAGGCGGCGCCTCCGGCGCGGGTCCGTCCTCGTTGCCCGGCGGTTCCGTGGGCAGCGCCCTGCCGGCGCCGGGGTTAGCCGCCGCCTTGGCCTCCGCGATGGCAGCCTCGACTGCCTGGCTGGTCCTCGTCAGCTCGGCATCGTCACCACCGGACGACAGCGGCAACTGGGGCTCACTCGGCCCCATGTCAACTCGGGTGCGGGGTCCGTCGACCTCCTTGGGGATGCCTGCGATCTCGTGGATGGACGAGCCGAGGCCTTCGAGGGCCTTGGTGATCTCCGACGGGATCACCCACACCTTGTTGGCGTCGCCCTCGGCGATCTTCGGCATCATCTGCAGGTACTGGTAGGCCAGCAGCGACTGGTCCGGCTGACCGTCGTGGATGGCCTGGAAGACGGTCTTGATCGCCTGCCCCTCACCCTGGGCGCGGAGGATCGCCGCCTCGCGGTCGGCCTGGGCGCGCAGGATCTGCGACTCCCGGTCACCCTCGGCGTTGAGGATCGAGGACTGCTTCGACCCCTCGGCAGTGAGGATCGCCGACTGGCGCTGGCCCTCGGCCGTGAGGATGACGGCCCGCTTGTCGCGATCGGCCCGCATCTGCTTCTCCATCGAGTCCTTGATGGAGGGCGGCGGATCGATGCCCTTGAGCTCGACCCGGTTGACCCGGATGCCCCACTTCCCGGTGGCCTCGTCGAGCACGCCGCGCAGGCGGCTGTTGATCGCGTCGCGGCTGGTGAGCGTCTCCTCGAGGTCCATGCCGCCGACGATGTTGCGCAGCGTGGTCATGGTGAGCTGCTCGACCGCCTGGATGTAGTTGGCGATCTCGTAGGTCGCAGCAACGGGGTCGGTCACCTGGAAGTAGATGACGGTGTCGATCGAGACGACCAGGTTGTCCTCGGTGATCACCGGCTGGGGCGGGAAGCTCACCACCTGCTCGCGCAGGTCGATCATGTAGCGGACCCTGTCGACGAACGGCACGACGACATTGAGGCCAGCGGGGAGAGTTCCCTTGTACTTGCCGAACCGCTCCACGATCCCGGCCCGCGCCTGCGGGACGATCCGCACGGTCTTGGCGAGAAGCACCACCACGAACACGAACAGCAGTGCGAGAAGGATCAGGGCGATCATGAGGCTCCTTGTCGGGTTGTCGGGGTCGGATCAGGGCTCGAGCCGCGGCACCGGGTGGACGTACGCCGTGGCACCCCGGATCTCCCACACCTCGACGGTCTCACCGGGGTCGATGGTGAGGCTCTCGTCGTAGGGCTGGGCCGACCAGATCTCACCGGCCAGCCGGATGCGTCCCGGTGCCATCGAGGTGATCGTCTCGGTCACCATTCCCTGGCTGCCGACCAGCTTGCCGTGACCGAGCAACAGCTCGGGGCCGCCCTGGAACCGCTTGGCCAGCCCCGGGCGGACCAACGCCAGCATCGCGACCGACGTGGCAGCGGCGATCAGGAACTGCGCGGCGAAGCTGTCGGTGAAGGCGGAGGTGACCATGCCGGCGATCGCGCCGACGGCGAGCATGATCAAGATGAGGTCCAGGCTGAACATCTCGGCGATGCCGAGCAGGGCGGCGGCTCCCAGCCATCCGGCCCACATGTTGTCCTGGAACCATTCCATGCCTGAACACTATCCAGTCACGTGGAACGAGAAGGCCCTTTCAGCCTGCGTGGCGACGCGCCCGACGGCGGGCGGCGTACCGGCCGGCGGTGTGGCTGAGAACCAGCGGCATCGCGAACGTGGCGGACAGGTTCGCCTCGGTGATCACCTCGGGCAGCGGCCCGGCGGCCACGACCCTGCCGTCCCGGAGCAGCATCGCGTGGGTGAACCCGGGCGGGATCTCCTCCACATGGTGCGAGACGAGCACGGTGGCCGGGGAGTCGGGATCCATCGCCAGCACGTCGAGGGTCGCCACGAGGTCCTCCCGGCCACCCAGGTCGAGACCGGCGGCCGGCTCGTCGAGCAGGAGCAGTTCCGGGTCGGTCATCAGGGACCGCGCGATCTGCACCCGCTTCCGCTCCCCCTCGCTGAGGGTGCCGAATGTGCGGTGCGCCAGTTGTTTCACCCCGACCTCTTCGAGCAGGTCGGTGGCCCGCTGGTGGTCGAGGTCCTCGTAGGCCTCGCGCCAGCGCCCGACGACGCCGTACGACGCCGACACCACCACGTCGTGGACGACCTCGTCGCGCGGGATCCGTTCCGCCAGTGCCGCGCTGGTGACACCGATCCGGGGCCTGAGCTCGAAGACGTCGACGGTGCCGAGTACCTCGTCGAGGATCCCGGCCACTCCCGATGTCGGGTGGATCTGAGCCGAGGCTACCTGCAGCAGTGTGGTCTTCCCGGCGCCGTTGGGACCCAGGACGACCCAGCGCTCGTCGTCCTCGACGGTCCACGACACGGCGTCGATCAAGACGGCCTGCCCACGCCGGACGGTGACCTCGGCGAACTCGAGCACGGCTGGCATGCAGGAATAGGGACTGCGGAAGAATCCGCTCTGCTACGCGCCGCGTTGCCCGCACGCTGGCTTCGTTGTCGTCGACTCGACGGGCATTCACCGCCTTCGCTCCTCCGCCTCGCCATCGCACGCGCACCGCAACGCTCGCGACGAGCGGATTCTCCGCACCCTCCTACCGGCGTATCGTCAGCCGCCGTGACCGTCCCGCTACCCGCATCCGCCCGCCTCGCATGGTGGGGTACGGCGTGGCTGCGCGGCCATGTCGTGACCGACCAGGTGGTCGACGCCGTGCTCGCCGACGACGCCACTCACGTCGATTGCGGGACCTGACGGCACGGACCCGCTGGCACTCGGCCTGGGCCGGATCCGGGCCGCCGGCGGCACCGGGATCGGCCTCGCCCTCCCGACCGAGGGCGACCTGCTGGGACTGGGCGGACCGGGCGCCTTCAACGCGGCGGCGCTGGAAGCAGGCGAGGCCGCCGTCGCGGTCGGCGCCCCACTCGGGCTGGTGCCGGTCCGGGTGGGCGCCGCCGTCACGTGGTGTGCGCACCCGGCCGATCGACGCCAGCTGCCGGACGTGGGTGAAGCGGATCGTGCGCTGCGCTCAGCCCTGCTGGAGACGGCCGACGTCACTCGCGCGGCCTCGAGGTGGCGAAGTGGCGCCCGGAAGTCGCGGACGAGCTCATGAACCTGCGCCACCCGACTCCGGCCGTGGCGCCCGAGGGCGTGCCCGGGCCGATGTCTCGACCTTGCCGGCCGCGGGCTCCAGGCCATGACCATCGTCGACCTCGCCCTCGCCGACGACGGCGGCGCCGTCACCGCCGTGGGAGATCGAGCAGCGACGCGAGGCGCTGGTCCCGCTCGAGCGCGCCGGCCGACGCGCCCTGGTCGCGGCGTGCTCCCCCGAGGCCTGGCCCCCGGAGTGACGGCTACGCGGAGGCCCAGACGCCCAGCTCGTTGCCGCTGGGGTCGGTGAAGTGGAACCTCCTCCCGCCCGGGAACTCGTAGGGGCCCTCGATGACATCGCCACCGGCCGACTCCACCGCGCTCACGGTGCCGTCGAGGTCGTCGGAGTAGAGCAGCACGAGAGGGCCCACCCGGCTCCGGGGACCTGGCCGGGTTCAGCCCGCCGACCTCACCCTCCCCGTCGGGCGACCGGATGCCGGCGTAGTCCGGCCCGTAGTCGTTGAAGGTCCAGCCGAACGCCGAGCTCGTAGAACGCCTTGGCCGCGGGCGAGGTCGGACACCATGAGCTCGATGTAGTCGATCGCGTGATGTGTGTGTGCCATGAGGGTCAGCGTACGAACCTCCACCGACATCGTCGCCTGACGGCGATAGCCTCGTGCCCGACATGGACGACGCGCACCTCGACGAGGCCCCGAACACCCTCCTGATCACGCTCACCGGCAAGGACCGCCCGGGGGTGACCTCGTCGATCTTCTCCACCCTCGCGACCGCCGGGGTCGAGGTCCTCGACATCGAGCAGATCGTGCTCCGGCGTCGTCTCGTTCTCGGCGTGCTCGTCTCAGCGCCCCGCGACTGGAAGAAGCTGCGCGCCGCCGTGGACGAGACGGCCGCCGCGCTGGGCATGAGCGTCGACGTCGACCGGGGCGTCGGCGACAACAAGACCCGGGGCGAAGGCCGGTCGCACGTCACGGTGATCGGCATGCCCGCTCCGGGCGTCCGCCATGGCCGCCGTCGCAGGTCGGATCGCCGACAGCGGCGCCAACATCGACCGGATCGAGCGGATGGCGCGCTACCCCGTCACGGCCATCGACCTGCACGTCTCGGGCACCGACCCCGAAGCACTCCGGACGATGCTCGCCGCGGAGGCCGCGCGACAGGGCATCGACGTCGCGGTCCAGCCGGCCAACCTCATGCGACGCGGCATGCGGCTGATCGTGATGGACGTCGACTCGACCCTGATCCAGGGCGAGGTGATCGAGATGCTGGCGAGCCACACCGACCAGCAGGCCGAGGTCGAGCGGCTCACCGAAGCGGCGATGCGCGGTGAGCTCGACTTCGAGGAGGCGTTGCGCTCCAGGGTCGCCCTGCTCGAAGGTGTCGACGCGAGCGCGATCGACGCGGCGTACGACGCCATCCAGCTCGCTCCAGGAGCCCGGACGCTGGTCCGCACGCTGCGCCGCCTGGGCTACCGGTTCGCCATCGTCTCCGGTGGCTTCAGCCAGATCACCGACCGGCTGGCCGACGAGCTCGGCATCCACTACTCCCGCGCCAACGAGCTCGAGATCGTCGACGGCAAGCTCACCGGGCGGATCCTCGGGGACGTGGTCGACCGCGCGGGCAAGGCTGCCGCACTCCGGCACTTCGCCGCCGAGGTGGGCGTGCCCGTCGGCTCCGTGATCGCGATCGGCGACGGCGCCAACGACCTGGACATGCTCAACGCCGCCGGACTCGGCATCGCCTTCAACGCCCGGGACGTCGTCCGCGACGCAGCGGACACCTCCGTCAACGTCCCCTACCTCGACGCGATCATGTACCTCCTCGGCATCACCCGCGAGGAGATCGTCGCCGCCGACGCCGAGGCCGGCATCGTCACTCCAGCCCCACCAGTGTGATCGTCTCTGGATGAGGTGCGAGGCGGTCATGGCCGAACCCAGCGGCAGTCAGCCCCTGCCGACGTGGAAACCGACCAGCCTGGCACCGGTGATGTCCAGGTCCCGCCACTCCCCGTCGTACTCGAAGACCGCGACGGCGCTGGTCGGGAAGCCGGCGGCCATCTCGGCCGCCGGCCTCGGCGTCCCCGCTGCCGTCGTCCAGCATCTGGGCAAGGTGGCCCATGGTCGGGTTGTGGCCGATCACCACCAGGGTCGCCGCGGCGCTCGGGGGTCTCGCGGATCAGGTCGAGCGCGGTCTCCGGGCCGGCCTCGTAGAGACCGTCGTCGAACCTCGCGCCGACCTCCCATCCCGCGCCGCCTGACAGCGCCGCCCACGTCTGCCGGGTACGGACCGAGTCGGATACCAGGACGTGGTCGGAGCGAGGTCTTGTCCGGCGAGCCAGGCACCGGCCGCCGCTGCGTCGTCGGTCCCGCGGCGCGTCAGCTCGCGTGCCGCATCGCTCTCGCCGGTCTGCTCGGCCTTGGAATGACGGATCACCACGAGCCGCCGCGTCTGTCCCTGCACCCGGCAACTCTCCCACCGGCTAGCCTCCGTGTCATGCAGCCCGGGCCCCTCATGATCATCGGCGGAGCCGAGGACAAGCTCCGCAAGCGTGCGATCCTCACCGAGTTCGTGGCCGCCAGCGGCGGCGAGCACGCCCGGATAGCGATCGTCGCGACCGCCTCCTCGCTCGGCCCCGAGGTCGTGGAGGTGTACGACGCGTTGTTCCGCAAGCTGGGCGCCGCAGACGTGGTCTCGGTGCGGCCGGAGAGCCGCGAGGAGGCGCACGCCACCGACCTGGTCGCGGAGCTCGGCAAGGCCACCGGCGTGTTCATGACCGGCGGCAACCAGCTCAAGCTCTCCTCCGTCATCTGCGGCACTCCGTTCGGCGACGCACTGGTCGAGGCGCACCAGCGTGGCTGCGTGATAGCCGGAACGTCGGCGGGCGCCAGCATCCAGTCCTCACACATGGTCGCCTTCGGCGGCCCCGGCTCCACGCCGAAGCAGCGGATGACCCAGGTCGCCGCCGGGCTCGGCCTGCTCCAGTCCGCTGTCATCGACCAGCACTTCGAGCAGCGCAACCGCTACGGTCGTTTGCTGATGATCGTGAGCCAGTCCCCCTCACTCCTCGGCATCGGGGTCGACGAAGACACCGCGGCCGTCGTGGAACAGGTCGACGGCCACGAGCTGCTGCGCGTGGTCGGCAAGGGCGCCGTCGCGATCTTCGACCCGGCCCGGATCGTCACCAACGCCTACGAGGCCAAGCGATCCACTCCCCTGCTGGCCAGCGGCGTGACCCTGCACGTGCTGCCCGATGGGTCGCAGTTCGACCTCACCACGCGAACCCTGGTCCCTCGCCCTCGGGTGGCCGACCCGGCCGAGGCCGCCGAGATCGCCGAGGCCGGCCAGGACCTCCGCCAGCTCGCCCGCGACATCGCGGCCGACGACGCGTCGCCGGGCATGCTCCGTCGGCGCCGCGCCAGGTCCCGCAAGAGGACCCAACGCCCCCAGCAAGACCCCCGCCAGGACCCCCGCCAGGACCCCCGCCAGGACCCCCGCCAGGACGGAGCCTCCGCATGACCGAACGACCCAGCCCGGACCTTCAGATCCTCGAGACCCGGGTCTATCGAGGCGCGAACATCTGGTCCTACGACAAGGCCATCCACCTCGTGGTCGACCTCGGGTCGCTCGAACAGTTCCCCACCAACACCATCCCGGGCTTCACCGACCACCTCCTCCAGATGCTGCCCGGCCTCCGCGATCACTCCTGCTCCCGCGGCCGCCGCGGCGGCTTCGTGGAGCGTCTCAACGAGGGCACCTGGCTGGGTCACGTCGCCGAGCACTGTGCGCTGGCGCTGGAGCAGGTCGTCGGGCACGACATCCGGCGCGGCAAGACCCGACAGGTCAAGGGCCAGGTGGGCGTCTACAACGTGATCTTCGGGTACGCCGACGAACAGGTCGGGCTGGCGGCGGCGAAGCTCGCCGTACGCCTGGTCAACCACCTGGTCGAGGCCGACCCGGACTTCGACTGGGACGAGGAGCTCGAGGCCTTCATCATGCGGGCACAGCGCACCGCCTTCGGGCCCTCGACCCAGGCGATCCTCGACGAGGCGGTGTCCCGCGACATCCCCTGGATCAGGCTGAACCAGTACTCCCTCGTCCAGCTCGGCCAGGGCGTGCACGCGAAGAGGATCAGGGCGACCATGACGTCGGCGACGTCTGCCATCGCGGTCGACGTGGCGTCCGACAAGGACCTGACGACCCGACTCCTCGGCGCGGCCGGCCTGCCGGTGCCGAAGCAGGATGCCGTCCGCAGCGCCGACCAGGCCGTCAGGGTGGCCCGGCGCATCGGCTTCCCGGTCGTCATCAAGCCCCTCGACGGGAACCACGGTCGAGGCGTCTGCCTCGACCTGCGCGACGAGAACGCCGTACGCGAGGCCTTCCCGATCGCCGAGGAGCAGTCCCGGCGCGGCTGGGTGATCGTCGAGTCGTTCGTGGTCGGCAAGGACTACCGGTGCCTGATCATCGACGGGCGAGTGGCGGCCATCGCGGAGCGAGTGCCCGCCCACGTCGTGGGTGACGGCCAGTCGACGATCCAGGAGCTGGTGGACCTGACCAACGCGGATCCCCGGCGCGGCGTCGGACACGAGAAGGTCCTCACCAGGATCAACGTCGACGCCGGGGCCGAGGAGCTCCTGGCCACCCAGGGTCACAAGCTCGACTCGGTGCCCGAGCAGGGTGAGATGGTCAAGCTGACCCTCACCGGCAACATGTCCACCGGCGGCATCTCGATCGACCGGACCATGGAAGCGCACCCGGAGAACGTCGACATCGCGGAGGAAGCCGCCCGGATGATCGGGCTCGACATCGCCGGCATCGACTTCATCTGTCCCGACATCACCGAGCCGGTCCGAGAGACCGGCGGCGCGATCTGCGAGGTGAACGCCGCGCCCGGGTTCCGGATGCACACCCACCCGACCATCGGCGAGCCGCAGTTCATCTCCAAGCCGGTGATCGACATGCTGTTCCCGCCCGGCGCCCCTTCGAGGATCCCGATCGTCGCCGTCACCGGCACCAACGGCAAGACGACGACCTCGCGGATGATCTCCCACATCTTCAAGGGCATGGGCAACAAGGTCGGCATGACCTCCACCGACGGCGTGGTCATCGACGAGCGGCTGCTGATCCGCGCTGACGCGTCGGGGCCTCGGTCCGCCCGGATGGTGCTGCAGAACCCCCGCGTCGACTTCGCCGTCTTCGAGGTGGCCCGCGGCGGGATTCTCCGTGAAGGCCTGGGCTACGAGCGCAACGACGTCGCGGTGGTCCTCAACGTCCAGCCCGACCACCTGGGCCTGCGCGGCATCGACACCGTCGAGCAGCTCGCCGACGTCAAGGCGGTCGTGGTCGAGGCAGTCCCGCGAGACGGGCACGCCGTACTCAACGCCGACGACCCCCTCGTCCGCGAGATGCGACGCCGGTGCTCGGGCCAGATCGTGTGGTTCTCGATGGACGAACCGGGCTCCGAGGTGCGCGACATGATCGACGCGCACTGCAGGCGCGGCGGCAAGGCACTCGTGCTCAACCCGTCGGAGCGGGGCGAGATGATCGTGGTCAAGCACGGGCGCCGGGAGATGCAGCTGGCCTGGACCCACCTACTCCCCGCCACCTTCGGCGGGCGCGCCCGGATGAACGTGCAGAACACCCTCGCCGCGGCCGCTGCGGCCTTCGCGGCCGGGGCCCCGCTGCACGACATCCGCCAGGGCCTGCGGTCCTTCTCGACCAACTACTACCTCTCCCCCGGCAGGCTGAACGAGGTCGAGGTCAACGGCATCAACGTCCTCGTCGACTACTGCCACAACGCTCCCGGCATGAAGGCGCTCGGCGACTTCGTCGACCGGGTGGGCGAGTCGCTCGATTCGGCCCACGAGCTGGCTCGGCCGAGCCGGATCGGCATCGTCGCCACCGCCGGTGACCGCCGGGACGAGGACATGCGCGAGCTCGGCCAGGTCGCCGCCCAGCACTTCGACGTGGTCGTGATCCGCGAGGACGAGGCGCTGCGCGGCCGCGAGCGCGGTTCCACCGCGGAGCTCGTGGCCGAAGGCGTCCGGTCGGCGATGGCCGACGGCGCCCGGTGCAAGCAGGTGGAGATCGTGCTCGAGGAGATCGAGGCCGTCCGACACGCGCTGAGCCGGGCGAACAAGGGCGACCTGGTGGTCGTCTGCGTCGACCAGCACGCCGAGGTGATGTCGGAGCTCGAGAACTGGTCCAACCAGGCCCAGGCCGGGTCCGGTGCCAGCGACGAAGCACCCGCGGCCGACCCCGACTACGCGCCGCCGGTCTCCGCCGACGTCTGATCGTCGCGGTCCCTCGGCGACCTCGGCGACGGAGTCGGGCGGGGCCGGCCGACGATGGCGAACCGGGATCAGCCCTCCCTGGCCGCCCGAGCCTTCGCGCGCAGGACGTCCGGGGTGTCGGGGGTGCCACCCTGGTCTGCGATCCAGGCGCACACCTCCTCGCGCTCCGCGTGGCACATCAGGCCCACCACGTCTCCGGGCTCGGCCTCCTTCATCAGGGCGGCCAGGCCCTCCACCTCGGTCGGGTAGGAATCCACGTCGGTCACCCCGACCCGGGCCGCACCGGCCCGCATCAGGCCGTCCAGCTCCTCGAGCGAACGGCCGCGAAGGTAGCGCTGCTTGTGGGCGATCGCGAGCACATCGGTGTCCCGGGCGGCGATCTCACCGAGCTTCTCGATGAGGTCGTCCTGCCGATCGCCGACGACGCCGAGGACGAGCAACAGCCGCGAGCCGGGCCTGCGGATCCCGCCCATGACCTCAACCAGCGCCTCGAGGCCGGCCTCGTTGTGGGCGAGATCGACGACGATCGACACCTCGCCGATCGAGAAGAGGTTCATCCGGCCTGGGTTGTGCTCGACGTCCGGGAGGAACGTCCGCAGCCCCTCGACCACGACGTCTCGCGGGAGTCCGACCGCCAGGCCCGCCGACGCCGCCGCGAGCGTGTTCTCGACGTTGAACCGGGAAAGGCCGGCCAGGGTCAGCGGAATGTCGACGAGCTCGACCATCGGGTCGGGGTCCCCGTTCGCGGTCATGACCGACAACCACCCATCGATGACCGTCGTCGCCCTGCCGCCCGACGTCAGCACTTCGCGGACGGCCGGCGAGTCCGGATATCGGGAGAACACCCACGGTCGCGCCTTCACCACCGCGCGCATCGCGAACACCCGCGGATCGTCGGCATTCAGGACCGCCCAGCCGTCCTTCCGGGTGATCCTGGCCACGACCGCTTTCACTTCGGCCAACTGGTCGAGGGTGTCGATGCCCTGGAGCCCCAGGTGGTCCGCGGAGACGTTGGTGACCACCGAGACGTCGTTGCGGGTCAGCCCGATCCCCTTCAGCAGGATCCCTCCGCGGGCGGTCTCGGTCACGGCGAACTCGACGTTCTCGTGGGCGAGGACCCGGCCCGCTCCGCTGGGCCCGGAGTAGTCGCCGGCCTCGACGAGCTCGCCGTCGATGTAGATGCCGTCGGTGTTGGACCAGCCGACCACCTTGCCGGCGGTGCGGGCCAGATGCGCGATCAGCCGGGAGGTCGTCGTCTTGCCGTTGGTGCCGGTCACCGCGACCACCGGGATCCGCGGCTTCAGCGTCCGCGGACCACTGCCCGCGCCGACTCCTCGCACCCGATCCGCTGCGGTCCCGACGGCGGCCTCGACATCGGACCCGGGGAGGGCGTCGAGCACCGCGGCCACGGCGCGACCCATCTCCTCGGCGCGGTCGCGGTTGCGCCAGGGGAACGCGACCACGATCCGGCGCGGGTCGCTGGTCGGGCGCACCCGAACGGCCAGCCGCGTCGTCCCCGACTCCGCTGCGATCGCCCGCACCATCCGGCCCACCGCTCGCAGGGCGAAGCGCTGCCGGAAGCCGGATTCGGCCGGGCCCGGGCGCGCGTTCCGCAGCCCGATCCGCTCCGCGAGCCGGGCGACGGTGGCGTCCGGCGCGGCGGACAGCTCGCTGATGTCCAGCGTCAGCTTGATCGCAGCCCGCGGGAAGTAAAGGTTGGGCCCTTCCAGGACCCGCAGCTCGACCAGCGACGACGTCACGGCAGCACGCTAGTGCCTAGGCGCCCATTGCGTGGAAACCACCGTCCACGTGCACGATCTCTCCCGTCGTGGCCGGGAAGAGGTCCGAGAGCAGCGCACAGACGCCCCGCGCGGTCGGGGCGTGGTCGTTCTCGTCCCAGCCCAGCGGCGCCCGGGTCCCCCACATGGCCTCGAGTTCTTCGAAACCGGGGATCGCCTTGGCCGCGAGCGTCTTCAGTGGGCCGGCGGAGACCAGGTTGACCCGGATGCCTTCAGGGCCGAGATCACGGGCGAGGTAACGCGAGCAGGACTCGAGCCCGGCCTTCGCCACACCCATCCAGTCGTACGCCGGCCACGCCACGGTCGCGTCGAAGGTCATGCCGACGATCGAACCACCCTCCCCCATCAGCGGCCGGCAGGCCTGGGACAGTGACATCAGGGAGTACGCCGAGACCTGGAGCGCCTGTGCGACGTCCGGCCACGGTCCGTCGAGGAACTTGCCGCCGAGCAGGGTCTCCGGGTTGCCGAAGGCGATCGAGTGGACCACCCCGTCCAGGCCGTCGACGTGTTCCCGGACGGCGTCGGCCAGTCCGGCCAGGTGGGTCTCGTCGGTGACGTCCAGCTCCAGCACCGGTGGTTCGGACGGGAGCCGCTTGGCGATCCTGCGGGTGATGCCGAGTGCACGGCCGAAGTTGGAGATCAGCACGGTCGCGCCCTGCTCCTGCGCCACCTTCGCGACGGCGAACCCGATGGAGTTGTCCATCGTGACGCCGGCGACCAGGATCCGCTTGCCGTCGAGAATGCCCATCAGTGCCCCATTCCTAGTCCGCCGTCCACCGGGATGACCGCTCCGGTGACGTACGCCGCGCCGGGGCCGGTCAGCCACACGACGGTGTCCGCGACCTCGTCCGGGGCGCCGTACCTGCCGAGCGGCACCTGCGTCTTGATCGCGCTCTTCTGGTCATCCGTGAGCACTGCTGTCATGTCCGTCTCGATGAACCCCGGGGCCACGACATTCGCCGTGATCGAGCGGGAGCCGAGCTCGCGGGCCAGCGACCGTGCCATGCCGACCAGGCCGGCCTTCGACGCGGCGTAGTTCACCTGTCCGGCCGAGCCGAGCAGCCCGACCACCGAGGAGATGAAGACGATCCGGCCGCGGCGCATCCGGAGCATGCCCTTGGTGGCGCGCTTGGCCAGCCGGAAGGAGCCCGTCAGGTTGGTGTCGATCACCGACGACCAATCGTCGTCCGACATCCGCAGCACCAGCGTGTCGGCGGTGATCCCGGCGTTCGCGACCAGTACCTCCACCGGACCGTGGGCCTCCTCGATCTGCGCGAAGGCCGCATCGACCGCTGCGGGGTCGGTGATGTCGCAGCGAACGTCCAGCGCGCCCTCGGGTGCACCACCGCTGCGCGTGGTCACCGCGACCCGGTCGCCTCGGGCGAGGAAGGCATCGGCGATGGCGCGCCCGATGCCCCGGTTCCCGCCCGTGACCAGGACCGACCTGCTCTCCTCCGTCGCTTCGCTCACGACAAGCGACGCTAGCGATTACCCGGCGGTAATCTGAAAACCGCCGCAGGCGAGCGGCGTCACTCGTCCTCGAGCCGGAAGCCGACCTTCATCCCGACCTGGAAGTGCTCGACGGCGCCGTCCTTGACCTGCCCGCGAACCTGCGTGACCTCGAACCAGTCGACGTGCCTGAGGGTCTTGCCCGCGCGTTCGATGCCGTTGCGGACGGCCTGGTCGATCCCCTCCGGGGAGGTGCCGACGATCTCGGTGACGCGGTAGGTGCGGTTGCTCATGCTGCCTCCCGGGGAGCGGGGCCGGAGCCCTCGTGGAAGGCCGATGGTAGCGACGTACGATCGAGACATGGCCCGGGACCAGCACGGCGAGCGGGACGCGGTCCGGATCACGACCGCGTCGGCCAGCCGGAAGGACGACATCTCCCGGCGCCAGCGCCGATACGTGATCTCGATGAGCATCAGGACGGTCTGCTTCGTGGCGGCGATCCTGGTCGAGGGCTGGTTGCGCTGGACCCTGGTGGTGGCCGCGCTGCTGCTGCCGTACGTCGCGGTCGTGATGGCGAACGCGGTGAACTCGAAGGACGACGATTTTGCCCTCCGGGAGGCCGAAAACGGACGTCGAGAGCTCCCTTTGCCACCGGATCCGAAGCCCGACACGAAGAACGACAACATTTGACAACCTGACTCTCCGTGCGAGAATCGCGGGCAGCGAGCTGGGTCTCCCCCGTCCCAGTTCGCCCCGATGCCGGGACGGCTTCCCCCGTGGTCGTCCCGGCATCGGCCTGTCTCGAGGCCGGCCCCGGCCCCGGCAGCGCTCGCCCCGGCCGGTAGTCGGCGCGTGACACGATGCGAAGCGTGGACGAGACCCTCACCTGCTCCGCCAAGGGCTGCCCGGCGCCGGCGGTGTGGGCCCTGCTCTGGAACAACCCGAAGCTGCACACGCCGGAACGTCGAAAGACGTGGCTGGCGTGCGAGGAGCATCGCGAGTCGCTGAGCGCGTTCCTGGGCGCCCGTAGCTTCCTGAAGGACGTCGTCCCGGTCGAGGACCGCCCCGAAGCGTAGGACCGCGCCGGATGTCGTGTTTGCGACATGACGCAACCGCGGCACGCGTCACCCGGTGACGTCTGGAACCGCCCGGAGAAGGGTCTTCGGCAGACGAGCTCCCAGAGCTCCCAGCGCCTGCTCGTAGATGACCCGGTAGCTGACCCCGGTGGCCAACATGGCGAACTCCTCGTCGCTGTCGCTCGAGGTCATTGCCACGTGTCCCGCGCGGCAGAACCACAGGATCTCCGAACGCGTCGACAGCTGCAGGTTGCGCAGCTGTTGCCGAATCGCGTTCGTGCCCGTGACCACCTCGACCAGCTGATTGGCGTCCCGGCGTCTTGTGGTGGCTCGGTGCTCGTCCGTCAGCTGCGCAACGGCTCCGGGCCTCCCGGGCCCGGTCGAGATCCTCCAGGCCGCGCAGCAGAAGCGGTGCGAATCCGACGTCGGGCGGGGTCGGTGCGTACCTGATCGGGTTGCCGTCGACGGAGCTGACGCAGGCCGACCTCCTGCAGGTCCGCCATCAGCTCCTTGACCGCGACGTCGGTGAGGTCCAGCATCTCCGAGACCTGTGTGGCGGTGGCGTCCCCCTGCCGCACCAGCATCCGGTAGACGCGCTCCTGCTGCGTTCCGAGTCCTGCAGCCCCGAGAGACATCCGAGCATTCCTCCCGATCTGGCGACGATCCGCGTCAGCCGCCGATGGCCGACATCGGGCGGTCCGGCTGCAGGAAGGTCGGGTCGTCGATCCCGTGACCGGCCCGCTTCCCGCGCATCGCCACCACCCATCGCCCGGCGAGCTCCTCGTCGGAGGCGCCCGCGCGCAGCGCCGTGCGCAGGTCGGACTCCTCACGCGCGAACAGGCAGTTGCGGACCTGGCCGTCGGCGGTCAGCCGCACCCGGTCGCAGTCGCCGCAGAACGGGCGGGTCACCGAAGCGATCACGCCGACCGTGGCGGGGCCGCCGTCCACTTTGAAGAGCTCGGCGGGCGCACTCCCCCGTGGCTCGTCGACGGGCGCAAGGAGGAACTCCCGCTCGAGATGGGCGAAGATCTCCTCGGCAGTCACCATCTCCGCACGGCTCCAGCCATGTTGCGCGTCGAGGGGCATCTGCTCGATGAAACGCAGGTCGTACCCCTCGCCGATCGCCCACCTCAGCAGCTCGGGTGCCTGGTCGTCGTTGACTCCGCGCAGCAGGACCGCGTTGATCTTGACCGGCACCAGGCCGGCTCTGCGTGCTGCCGCCAACCCCTCGACCACGTCGGACAACCGGTCGCGACGGGTGATCGTGTGGAAGGTGGCCTGGCGAACCGTGTCGAGACTGACGTTGACCCGGTCCAAGCCGGCGGCTCTGAGCGCATCGGCGTTGCGGGACAGGCCCAGCGCGTTGGTGGTGAGCGAGAGCTCCACGGTCGGGTCGATCTCCTTGGTACGCCGGACGATGTCCACCAGTCCTCGCCGTACCAGTGGCTCGCCACCGGTGAAGCGCACCTCGCGGATGCCCAGCCGGCGTACCCCGACGTCGATCAGGCGCACGACCTCGTCGTCGGTCAGGATCTCCTCGCCGGGCAGCCAGTCGAGCCCCTCGGCCGGCATGCAGTAGGAGCAGCGCAGATTGCAGCGGTCGGTCAGCGAGACCCGCAGGTCCGTCGCCACCCGCCCGTAGCGGTCCTCCAGCGCATGCGTCGTCACAGGTTCGAGTCTAGGGGGTGTCCGTCAACCCCTCCGCGGGGTGCGTAGATTCGCTGCGTGCGGTCGTTGCGGTTCCTGGTCAGTCGCCGCTGGATCCTGTTCGCGATCGTGGTCGCCCTGCTGGCGTGGGCGGCCTGGCTGCTCGGTGAGTGGCAGTTCAGCCGCCTCGAGGACCGCAAGGAGCGCAACGCGATCATCGAGGCCAACGAGTCGGCGCCGGTGGCGCCCGTCTCCGAGGTACTCCGGCCGGGTGCCCCCGTGGCGAAGGGTGACGAGTGGCGCGTGGTCACGGCGACCGGGACCTACGACTCCGGCGACACGGTGATCGTGCGCTACCGGACCCGTGATGGTGCGTCCGGAGTCGACGTCGTCGTGCCCCTCGTCACGAACGACGGCCCGGCCCTGCTGGTCGACCGGGGTTGGGTCGCCTCCGACAGCAACAACCCGGAGACCACGGACGTGCCCGCGCCACCGGCGGGCGAGGTCACGGTGACCGGATGGGTCCGCGCGGACGCGACGGGAGACAGCACCGCCGTGACGGACCAGTCCACCCGGGCCGTCTCGAGCCGCGAGATCGGGGAGGCGCTGGGCCGGGACGTCTACGGCGGCTTCGTGGATCTCCGGTCCGAGGATCCGCCGGCGGACGAGCCACTGGAACGAGTTGAACTTCCCGAGCTCGACAACGGGCCGCACTTCTTCTACGGACTGCAGTGGTGGTTCTTCGGCGCGCTTGCGCTGTTCGGGTTCTGCTACCTGGCCTACGACGAGTGGCGCAAGCGGGACACTAGAGGCTCCGCAGCATCCCGCCGTCCACGGGCACCATCGCGCCGCTGATGAACGATGCGGCAGGCGACAGCAGGAACGCCGCGGCCCGGCCGAACTCCTCGGGCTCCCCGTAGCGCCCCAGCGGGATCGTCTTGATCGCAGCGGCTCGGGCCCCCTCCGGGTCGCCGCCGGCCGCGTCCAGCTCCGCCACGCGTTCGGTGGCCACGCGCCCCGGCATCAGCCCGTTCACGCGGATGCCGCGCGAGCCGAGCTCGTCGGCCAGGGTCTTGGCGACCATGGCGAGCCCCGGGCGGAGTCCGTTGGAGATCGCCATCTCGCTCAGCGGTGCCCGCACGCTGGAGGAGAGGATCAGCGCGAGGGAGCCGCCCGGGGGCAGCGCGTCTCCGATCACCCGCGAGAGGCGCACGGCACCCAGGAACACGGACTCGAAGGACGCCGTCCACTCGTCGTCGGTGATGCCGGTCACCGGCCCCTTGGGCGGCCCGCCGACGCTGATCAGGGCGCCGTCCACCTGCCGCCCCAGGTCGTCTGCGCCACGGCCAGCAACCGCTCGGGCGTGTCCGGGTCCGCGTTGTCCGCCACGACAGACACCGCCGCCTCCCCCAGCTCCGCGGTGGCCACCTCCAGGGTGTCCCGACTTCGGCCGGAGAGCACGACCCGTGCGCCCTCGGCGACGAGGCACTCGGCAGTGGCCCGCCCCAGGCCGCGCGCCCCGCCCGTGACGATGTACACCCGGTCCCTGAGCTCGAGGTCCATGTGCCCGACCCTATGTCCCTCAGGTCACCGGCACGGCGTGCAGGAACTGGGTGCGGTAGAGGTCGCCGTACAGGCCACCCTCGGCGATTAGCTCGGCGTGGGTGCCCGACTGGACGATGCGGCCCTCGTCGAGGACCAGGATCCGGTCCGCGTTGCGAACGGTCGACAGCCGGTGCGCGATGACCAGCGAGGTGCGGCCCTCCAGGGCGGCGTCGAGGGCGCGCTGGACCGCCGCCTCGGATTCGCTGTCGAGGTGAGCGGTGGCTTCGTCGAGGACTACGATCGATGGTGCCTTCAGCAGCAGCCGGGCGATCGCGAGCCGCTGGCGCTCGCCTCCGGACAGCCGGTAGCCCCGGTCCCCGACCACCGTGTCGAGGCCTTCGGGAAGCGAGCCGACAAGGCCACCGATCTGCGCCGCGTTGAGAGCGGCCCAGATCTCGCCCTCGCTGGCGTCAGGCTTCGCGTACAGGAGGTTGGCGCGGATCGTGTCGTGGAACATGTGCGCGTCCTGGGTGACGTAGCCGACCACGTCCTCGAGGGACTGCAGGGTGACGTCGCGGACGTCGTGTCCCCCGACCCGCACGACCCCCGAACCTGCGTCGTACAACCGGGCAACCAGGTGGGTGACGGTCGTCTTGCCGGCGCCGGACGGGCCGACCAGGGCGATCATCTGTCCGGGCTCGGCGGTGAACGTGATGTCGGCTAGCACCTGCCCCGAGTCCCGGGTCTCCTGCCGTGCCACGGCCTCGAGCGAGGCCAGGGAGATCTCGTCGGCCCGTGGGTACGTGAACGCGACGTGGTCGAACTCCAGCCGCGACGCCGTCGGCGGGAGCGCCACGGCGTCCGGCTTCTCGCGGATCGTCGACGGGAGGTCGAGCACCTCGAAGACGCGATCGAAGCTCACCAGTGCGGTCATCACGTCGATCCGGACGTTGGAGAGGCTCTGCATCGGCCCCAGCAGCCGGACCAGCAAGGTACCGAGCGCAATGATCGTGCCGACGGTGAGCACATCGCTCAGCACCAGGTGCCCCCCGACGCCGTACACCACGGCCGTGGCCAGGGCCGGCACCAGCAGCATGGCCGCAATGTAGATCCGCGTGATCAGGGCGATCCGGACGCCGAGGTCACGGACGTTCTCGGCCCGGGACGCGAAGAGCTGGTCCTCTTCTTGGCGGCGCCCGAACAACTTCAGCAGCATGGCGCCACCGACGTTGAACCGCTCGGTCATCACGTTGCCCATGTCGGCGTTGCCGTCCATCTGGTCGCGAGTCAGCCGAGCCAGACGGGCGCTGACCAGCCTCGAGGACAGCAGCAGGATCGGGAAGAGGGCGAGGCACAGCAGCGTCACCTCCCAGCTCAGCGCGAACATCGCGATCCCGACGACGACGACGGAGATCGCGCTCGACACGGTGTTGGAGAGAGTGGAGGTGAAGGCCCGCTGGGCGCCGATGACGTCGTTGTTGAGCCGCGAGACGAGCGCCCCGGTCTGGGTGCGCGTGAAAAAGGCCAGTGACTGCCGCTGGACGTGCCCGAAGACACGGTTCCGCAGATCGAAGATCAGCCCCTCGCCGATGCGCGAGGAGAAGTACCCGCCCACCACGCTGAGCACCGCCCCGAGCAGTGCGGTGACCGCCATACCGATCGCCAGGATGGTGATCAGCCGCCCGTCACCGCCCATGATTCCGTCGTCGACGATGCGCTGGACGAGCAGCGGGCTCACCACGACCAGACAGGCGTCCAGGACCGTCACCGCCAGGAACGCCGCGATCGTGCGGCGGTGCGGTCTGGCGAAGGTCAGCACCCGGCGGACGGTCCTCCGGTCGATGGTGGCCTTGGCGGCTTCCCGGTCGGTCCGCATGTGCCGCCAGGCCGGACCCATTCCCATGCTCAGCGACACGATCGTCTCCTACTCCGGTCCGGCGACCAGCCGGGCCATCTCACGGAACCTGCGGACCTGCGCTTCGCGTTCGAAGCGGCGCTGTTCGTCCAGGGTGCGGCTCGACGCTGCCAGCAGCAGCGTCTTCGTCTCTGCCACCGCACCGGGTATCGGTGCGGTGAGGGCTCCCACGAGGTCTGACACGGTGTCGTCCAGCTCAGCTGCGGGCACCGCTGCTGTCGCGAGTCCGATCTGGACCGCTTCCGCAGCACCCACGTTGCGTGCGGTGACGCAGATCTCAAGGGCTCTTGCATAGCCAACGCTGTCCACGAGGGGCTTTGTTCCCGTCAGGTCCGGCACCAGGCCCAGGGTGGACTCCTTCATGGCGAGCTGGGCGTCGTCGGCAAGCACGCGAAGGTCGCAGGCGAGTGCCAGCTGGAACCCGGCCCCCACCGCATGTCCCTGCACGACGGCGATCGAGAGGAACCGCGGGTCGCGCAGAAACGTGAACCCGTGTTGGTACTCGTCGATGGTCGCCGACATCTCCTCGTCGGGCATGGCGAGCAGTGCCGCGACGGACTCCTTGCCGTCGCCGCCCTTGGGATCCAGCACGGCGCGGTCCAGGCCGGCCGAGAAGCTCGGCCCGGCTCCCCGCACCAGCACCACGCGCACGTCGTCGGGGATGTTCCGGCCGATCGCGGCCAGCGCCCGCCACATCATGGGGGTCTGGGCATTGCGTACCTCCGGGCGATCCAGCGTGATCGTGGCGACCTGCCCGTCCACGTCGTACCGCAGCCCGGCTGCCGCGATCTGGTCTGGCTCGATCTGGTCCGCGTCGATCCGGTTCGCCGTCATGAGCGGAGTCTAGGAGTGGACCCGGACACCGAGTCGGTCAGGCCAGCGACACCAGGTCGGCGTACTCCGCGGTCCAGAGATCCTCGACGCCGTCGGGGAGAATGAGCACCCGGTCCGGCTCGAGGGCATGCACGGCGCCTTCGTCGTGGGTGACCAGGATGATCGCGCCCTCGTAGGTGCGGATGGCCGCCAACACCTCCTCGCGGGAGGCCGGGTCGAGGTTGTTCGTGGGCTCGTCGAGCAACAGCACGTTGGCGCTGGAGACCACCAGGATCGCCAGCGCCAGGCGGGTCTTCTCACCACCGGAAAGCACGGTCGCGCTCTTGTTGGCGTCGTCGCCCGAGAACAGGAACGAACCGAGCACCGATCGGGCCTGGGTGTCGGTGAGCTGCGGCGCCGCCGAGTGCAGGTTCTCCAGGACCGTCGCCCCGGTGTCGAGGGTCTCGTGCTCCTGGGCGTAGTAACCGAGCTTCAGACCGTGTCCCGGGCTGACCGCGCCGGTGTCGGGAGGCTCCACGCCGGCCAGCAGCCGGAGCAGGGTGGTCTTCCCGGCGCCGTTCAGCCCCAGGATGACCACGCGCGAACCCTTGTCGATGGCCAGGTCGACGTCGGTGAACACCTCCAGCGAGCCGTAGGACTTCGACAGCTCGGCGGCGGTGAGCGGGGTCTTGCCACAGGCCGCCGGCGCGGGGAACTTGATCCGAGCCACCCGGTCGGTGCGTCGTTCGGCCTCCACGCCCGCCATCAGCTTCTCGGCCCGCTTCAGCATCGACTGGGCCGCCTGTGCCTTGGTCGCCTTCGCCCGCATCCTGTTCGCCTGGTCGGTCAGCGTCTTTGCCTTGTTCTCGGCGTTGACCCGCTCGCGCTTGCGCCGCTTCTCATCGGTCTCGCGCTGCTGCAGATACGCCCGCCAGCCCATGTTGTAGATGTCGATCTCGGCCCGGTTGGCGTCCAGGTGCAGGACCCGGTTGACGGTCGTCTCGAGCAGGGCGGTGTCGTGGCTGATCACCACGAGCCCGCCCTTGTGGGACTTCAGAAAGTCCCGCAGCCACACGATCGAGTCCGCGTCGAGGTGGTTGGTCGGCTCGTCCAGCAGCAGCGTCTCGGCGCCTGAGAAGAGGATGCGGGCCAGCTCCACCCGACGCCGCTGGCCGCCCGACAGGGTCTTCAGGGGCTGGCTGAGGATCCGGTCCTCGATGCCGAGGCTGTGCGCAATCTGCGCGGCCTCGGACTCGGCGGCGTATCCACCGCCGGCGTGCAGGTCGGCGTCGGCACGGGAGTAGCGGCGCATCGCGCGCTCGCGCAGGCTCGGGTCGTCACTGGCCATCGCGGTCTCGGCCTCGCGCAAGCGTCGTACGGCGTCGTCGAGGCCGCGAGCCGAGAGGATCCGCTCCCGTGCCAGCACGTCGGGGTTGCCGATCCGGGGGTCCTGCGGGAGATATCCGACGTCTCCCGTCCTGAGGACGGTCCCAGCGGCCGGGCTGCCCTCCCCCGCCAGGATCTTCGTCAGAGTGGTCTTCCCGGCGCCGTTGCGCCCGACAAGTCCGACCTTGTCACCAGCGGCAATCCGGAAGCTGACGTCGTCCATGAGGAGGCGAGCCCCGGCGCGGACTTCCAGGTGCTGCGCGGTGATCATCAGGGTCGTTAGTGTAGTTGGGCGACCGACGCTCCGCGGTCGGGCACCCCGTCCAGAGAGGGACCGCGATGCGCTTCAACCCCAAGGCCCGGCTCGACCGTGGCCGGGTGGCCGACTCGGGCCGCGGCGGCGGTGGCCGTGGGGGCGGTGCGAGTGGCGGCGGCATGCGGATCCCGATACCCGGAGGCACCGCTGCGGGTGGTGGCATCGGCGGGATCCTGGTGGTCGTCTTGTTCATCGTTCTCACCCAGTGCGTCGGGAGCGGGACCGGCGGACTGCCGCTGCCGAACGACAGTCTCGACACCGCCCGGATGGGGGGCGGCGACAGTGAGCGCTACGCCAACTGCCAGACAGGGGCCGACGCCAATCAGGACGAGGACTGTGCCCGGGTGGCGGTGGAGAACTCGCTCTACGACTTCTGGTCCGACAACCTCGAATCCCAGTCCGGCGTGGACTTCAGGCCGGAGCAGGTGCTGGAGACGTTCTCCGGTGCGGTCGACACAGGATGCGGCCAGGCCACCTCGCAGGTGGGGCCGTTCTACTGTCCGCCCGACGAGGGCATCTACCTCGACACCACGTTCTTCGACCAGGTCCTCGAGGGCCAGCTAGGCGGCCCTGGTGGCGCATTCGTGGAGCCCTACGTGCTCGCGCACGAGTACGGCCACCACATCCAGAACCTGACCGGCGCGATGGGCCAGGTGCGGACCCAGGAGGGCCCCGAGAGTGACGCCGTACGCCTCGAGCTGCAGGCGGACTGCTACGCCGGCATGTGGGCCCGCGCCGCCACCACGACCGAGGACGCGTCCGGAGAGCCGCTGATCGTGGACATCACCGAGCAGGACATGCAGGAGGCAGTGGCGGCCGCCAAGTCGGTGGGCGACGACCGGATCCAGGAACAGACGACGGGGCGGGTGAATCCCGAGGGCTGGACCCACGGGTCCGCCGAGCAGCGTCAGCGGTGGTTCCTGACCGGATACCAGGAGGGATCGATGGAGGCCTGCGACACGTTCTCGGCGAGCCAGCTCTGATCCAAGACTCTGGTCAACTCGCCTCGAGCAACGCCTCGATCTGCGGAGTCTGGCGCTGGAGCGCCCGGAGGTACGGCGCCACGCTCGGGTGCCGGAACTTCGCGGCGAGGGCCCCCTCTCCGCCCGCCACCCTGGCCAGGGCCCAGTCGGCCTGGCTCAAGACGGTGTAGACGGCGGTGACCCTGGCGCCCAGCTCTGCCTCCTCGCGGCTCGCGAGGCCGTCCGGAAGTCCCATCAGGTAGGCCTCCATCAGCGGCTCGAGCTCCTCCCTGGCAGACAGCAGGTAGTAGCCGAGATCGGCCCCGATCGGGCCGTGCCCCACGGTGCCCCAGTCGATCGCCACGACCTCGTCGGCCTCCCGGCCGGGGAGGTTGGCGGGCACGGGGTCGCCGTGCTGAGGCACCTGGGTGAGTGAGTCCAGCTCGTCGAGGAAGGCATACCGCCGTCGCCACAGGTGGTCGGCGACGTCCGAGACGGTGGTGCGGGTCAGGGTGGTCCACCCGCCGCGCCGCGCCACTCGGTCGAGGCGGTCGCGGAGCTGGTCGCGGGCCAGCCAGCTCGCCCCGCCGAGGTCCGCTCCGGCGAACCGCCCCATCGCGTGGGCTGCGAAGAGTCCGGTGAGGGCGGCGTCCTCGACCCAGTCCCGGACCAGGGTGATGCCCTCCAGGTCCTCCTCGACCGACGCGTCGAGAGGCGACCGCAGGCCCGGCGTCGCCGAGACGAGGCCGGAGAGGGCCACGTCGCCGGCGCGGCGCCAGTACGCGAAGTGCCGAGGGTCGCTGAGCTCCGGCGGGTCGTGCTCACCCGGCGCTGCGTAGCGCTTGACCACGACCGGGCGGTCGTCGAGGACCGTGCGCCAGACGCCGACTGTCGACGTCCCCATCCCGCCGGGCAACCGGTGCCACCCCGGTTCGGGTTGCCACATGCGTCGGACGCTAGCGCACCGGAGCGTCGGTGTTGTGCACCTCGATCCGGATGGCCTGCGCGTCGGTGATCGCCCGGTCGAGGGCCTGTCGCTTGGGGTCGGGAACAGGGAGCCAGGGCTCAACGACGGCCAGGTGCCGGAGACGGTCGTCGGCGAGTACCTCCTCGACCGCTTGGTGGTCCCCGCCGGTGACGACGGGCCCGCGCAATGAGCCGAGGATCCTCGCCGCGTGTCCGGCGGCCGCCTCATACGCCTGCCGGGCCTGGTTGTCGCGGCGCCGGGCGAAGCGCTGCTGGCTCTGCCCGCCGGCCTTGGTGCGGCCCTGCACGTGGCGCTGGCCGATCTTGTGCTCGACCAGGTCGGCTCCCGGACATTCGGGCCACCGCGAACCCGCCCTTTCGGACGAGCATCACCCCCCACGCAACAGGAAGGTCCGCCGCCGCGGCGAAGGCGGCGGCGTCCGGCAGGCCGTCGTACGTCTGGTCGAAGGGCAGCCGTGCCGAGAACGTCGACCCGTCGGCCGCTGCGCCGGTCAGGGCGCCGCCGGCGACGCCAAGACCGGTCGCGCCGTGCCGGCCGTTGAAGTTGAGCACCCAACGCTCAAACCGCTCCGCGGGAACCAGGACGGCGGGCACCGGCCCACCCTAGCGGTCGACTTCTCAGGCAATCCCGTCGCTTCTCAGGCAGTGCTCTGGCCGAGAAGCGCAGCGATCCCCGGCTAACCGGGGATTCCGGCAGCGCACGCGTCAGACGTTGAACCCCAGCGCCCGCAGCTGCTCGCGGCCGTCGTCGGAGATCTTGTCCGGACCCCACGGTGGCATCCAGACCCAGTTGATGAGCACGTCGTTGACCAGACCCTCGAGCGCGGTGTTGGTCTGGTCCTGGATGACGTCGGTCAGCGGACAGGCCGCGGAGGTGAGGGTCATGTCGATGACGGCGTTGGTGTCCTCGTCGACGTGCACGCCGTAGACCAGTCCCAGGTCGACGACGTTGATCCCCAGCTCGGGGTCGACGACATCCTTCATCGCCTCGGTGACGTCGTCCTCCGTGACGGTGGCGGTGCCGCCTCCTGCGGCGGCCAGGTCGACCTCCGGGATATCGCTGTGGTCAGCCATTGCTCTCCTCCTGGGTTTCTACGGCGGATGCTGTGGCGTCCTTCCAGGCCATCCACGACAGTAGTGCGCATTTCACGCGCGCCGGGAATTTCGCGACGCCGGCGAAGGCGATCGCGTCCTCGAGCACGTCCTCGTCCGGTTCGACGGTCCCCCGACCCTGCATCAGGGTCAGGAACGTCTCGTGGATCTCGAGCGCGTCGCCGACCTTCTGTCCGATCACGAGGTCGGTGAGCACGGATGCCGAGGCCTGCGAGATCGAGCAACCGACGGCGTCGTACGACACGTCCTCGACCACCCCGTCGGCCACGTGGACGCGCAGGGTCACCTCGTCACCGCAGGTGGGGTTGACGTGGTGTACCTCGGCCTCGAAGGGGTCCCGCAGGCCCTTGTGGTGCGGGTTCTTGTAGTGGTCGAGGATGATCTCCTGGTACAGGGCATCCAGATCGGCGCTCATCACACTCCTCCTCAGTCCAACTTGAAGTAGGAGCGGGTGTATTCCAGGCCGTCGACCAGGGCATCGATCTCCGCCGGCGTCGTGTAGAGGTACGACGACATCCGGGTCGAGCTCTGGACCCCGAATCGCGCATGTGCGGGCTTGGCGCAGTGGTGACCCGCCCGAACGGCGACACCCCGGGCGTCCAGCACCTGGGCGACGTCGTGCGGGTGGAGCCCGTCGATCTCGAAGCTGATCGCGCCGCCCCGCTGGGTCGCGTCGAGCGGCCCGAGCACCGTCAGGCCAGGCACCGTGGCCAGGCCCTCGAGGGCGTAGACGGTGACCGCCTGCTCGTGAGCGTGCACGTGCTCCATGCCGATGTGGGTGAGGTACTCCACGGCCGCGCCGAGCCCGACCGCCTCGACGATGGGCGGGGTGCCCGCCTCGAACTTGTGCGGGATGCCGGCGTACGTCGATCGCTCCATGGCCACGGTCTCGATCATCTCGCCGCCACCCAGGAACGGTGGCAACTGTTCGAGGGCCTCACGACGACCCCACAGCACGCCGATGCCGGTTGGCCCTACGACCTTGTGCCCGGTGAACGCCAGGAGGTCGGCCCCACTGGCCACCACGTCGACCGGGACCTGGGGTGCGGCCTGCGACGCGTCCACGACGACCAACGCACCGACCTCGTGGGCCCGGGCGGCGATCTCCGCCACCGGGTTGATCGTGCCCAGCATGTTCGAGATCCACGTCAACGAGACCACCTTGGTGCGCTCGGTGATCAGGTCGTCGATGTTCGAGAGGTCGAGCCGGCCGTCGTCGGTCAGGCCGAACCAGCGCAGGGTGGCGCCCTTGCGCTCGGTGAGCAGCTGCCACGGCACGATGTTGGAGTGGTGCTCCATCTCGGTGATGACGACCTCGTCGCCCTCGCCGATCTCCAGGGGCCCACGAGCCCACGCCAGCGTGTTGGCGACCAGGTTCAGCGCCTCGGAGGCGTTCTTGGTGAAGACCACCTCGTCGCGGCTCGGCGCCTTGATGAAGGCGGCCACCCGGTCGCGAGCTGCCTCGAACGCCTCCGAAGACTCCGCGCCCAGCTGGTGCATGGCCCGGGCAACGTTGGCGTTGTGCCGCTCGAGGTGGTCGACCATCGTGTCGATGACCACCTGCGGCTTCTGCGAGGTGTTGGCGCTGTCGAGGTAGACGAGCGGCTGCCCACCCGCGAGCGTGCGGGTCAGGATCGGGAAGTCCTTGCGGATGACTTCCAGCTCGGGCAGCAGTCCGGGGATCATGTCCGTCAGACCCCCGCCTTGACGTACTTGTCGTAGCCCTCCGCCTCGAGCTGCTCCGCGAGCTCGGGACCGCCCTCCTCGGCGATCTTGCCGTTCACGAACACGTGCACGAAGTCGGGCTGGATGTAGCGCAGGATCCGCGTGTAGTGGGTGATCAGCAGGACTCCCTTGCCCTCCTGGCCACGGAACCGGTTGACGCCCTCGGCGACGATCTTGAGCGCGTCGATGTCGAGGCCGGAGTCGGTCTCGTCGAGGATCGCCATCTTGGGGTTGAGCAGCTCGAGCTGGGCGATCTCGTGGCGCTTCTTCTCACCGCCGGAGAAGCCCTCGTTGACCGACCGCTGGGCGAACGACGTGTCGAGGTTCAGGCCCTCCAGGACGCCGTTGACGTCCTTGACCCAGGTCCGCAGCTTCGGCGGCTCACCGTCGATGGCCGTCTTGGCGGTGCGCAGGAAGTTGGACACGGAGACACCCGGCACCTCGACCGGGTACTGCATGGCCAGGAACATGCCGGCCCGCGCCCGCTCGTCGACCGTCATCGCCAGCGCATCCTCGCCGTCGAGGGTGACCGTGCCACGGGTGATCTGGTACTTGGGGTGCCCGGCGACCGAGTAGGCAAGGGTCGACTTGCCGGATCCGTTGGGGCCCATGATCGCGTGGGTCTCGCCGGCCTTGATGGTCAGCGTGACGCCCTTGAGGATCTCCTTCGGGCCGTCCTCGGTGTCGACCGAGACGTGCAGGTCGTTGATTTCCAGGGTGCTCATGAGGGGGTGACTCCGTTCAGCGTGGTCTCGACGTCGACGTACACGTCGTTGCCGCGTACGTCGACCGGGAAGATTGCGACCGGCTCGGTGGCCGGCAGGTGCGTGGGCTTGCCGGTGCGCAGGTCGAAGCACGACCCGTGCAGCCAGCACTCGACGGTGCCGTCGGCGACCTCCCCCTCACTGAGGGGGACTGTCGCGTGCGAGCACTCGTCCTGGATCGCGAAGAACTCGTCGCCGTCGCGGGCGACGGCCACGTCGAGGTCGCCGATCGTGACGCCGAGTGCTTCGTCGGTCGGGACCTCGGTGACGGCGCACGCTCGTTCGAACGCCATCAGCTCTCTCCTGAACTAGTCGACGTGGTCCCCTTCAGGACGTTCTTGGCGAGCTCGGCCTCGACCGTCTTGACCAACTGCTTCTGAAGCTGGGGCACGTCGATCTTGCGGATCAGGTCGTTGAAGAAGCCGTGCACGACGAGTCGGCGAGCCTCGTCCTCCTCGATCCCGCGCGAACGCAGGTAGAAGAGCTGCTCGTCGTCGAAACGACCGGTCGCGGACGCGTGGCCGGCACCCTCGATCTCGCCGGTCTCGATCTCGAGGTTGGGGACCGAGTCTGCCTGGCAACCGTCGGTCAGCACGAGGTTGCGGTTCTCCTCGAAGGTCTCGATCCCCTCGGCGACCTTGCGGATCAGCACGTTGCCGATCCACACCGTGTGGGCTCCCTCGCCCTGAAGGGCGCCCTTGTAGACCACGTGGCTGCGGGTGTTCGGGGCGGTGTGGTCGACGAACAGCCGGTGCTCGATGTGCTGCCCCTCGTCGGCGAAGTAGAGGCCGAGCATCTCCACCGAGCCGCCGGGGCCGGCGTACTCCGCGGTCGTGTCGTGGCGCACCAGATCGCCTCCGAAGGAGACCTCGACGTGCTTGAACATCGCGTCCCGGCCGACCTTGGCATGCCGGTGGCCGAGGTGGACGGCGTCGTCGTCCCAGTCGTCGACCGAGACCACCTTGAGCTGGGCGCCGTCGCCGACCACGTATTCCGCGATGTCGGCCAGGGTGGCCGAGCCGCTGAACCGGAACACCACGGTGGCCTTGCTGTGCCGCTCGGCGTTGACCACGCAGTGGATCGCCGTCGCGCCCTCGGTGGTGGTGCCCACCAGGTCGATCACGACCGGCTCCTCGAGCACGGTCTCGGGCGGGATGGTGACGCTGTAGATCTTCGTCGCCTCGTGCCACACCCGGGCACCCAGACGCGAGCCGGGCACAAAGCCGCTGGCGCCGCGCAGGTGGCTCTCGACGGTCAGCTGCTCGATGTGGACACCCTCGGGCGTCTGCGCCTCGGCCCGCACCGTGTCGCCCGACAGGTCCGCGTCGGTGTGCAGACCACGGAGCCGCTTCAGCGGCGTGAACCGCCAGATCTCCTCGCGGCCGGTCGGGACCGGGTGGTCCTCGACCTCGAAGGAGCCCTCGGGATGGAGATGGGAGGACACCTTCGCGGTCTCGATCGCCTCGGCCACGGCCGCGGTCTCAGTCACAGTCACTTCTTTCGCTCTCTCTTCTCACACACATCTCGTTTGCAGGGCACCAGGGCCCCGCCGGCCCGAACCGGTGCGGCCCCCGGAAGGGCGCCGCAGCCGTGGTTGGGCCTGGCCGCCCGAAGCGAGGAACGAGCGGAGGCCTGACAGGCAAGGCGTCCTTTCGGGGGACGATGCCGGCGGACAGTCGCCAGGCCGCAGGCTCAGCCGACTGCCCCCTCCATCTGGAGCTCGATCAGGCGGTTCAGCTCGAGGGCGTACTCCATGGGCAGCTCCTTGGCGATCGGCTCCACGAACCCGCGGACGATCATCGCCATCGCCTCGTCCTCTGCCATGCCGCGCGACATGAGGTAGAACAGCTGGTCGTCGGAGACCTTGGAGACGCTCGCCTCGTGACCCATGGACACGTCGTCCTCGCGGATGTCGACGTACGGGTAGGTGTCGGACCGGCTGATCTGGTCGACGAGCAGCGCGTCGCAGAGCACGTTGGACTTCGAGCCGTGGGCGCCCTCGTTGATCTGGATCAGGCCGCGGTACGACGTCCGGCCACCGCCGCGGGCCACCGACTTGCTCAGGATCGAGCTCGAGGTGTGCGGCGCGGCGTGCACCATCTTGGCGCCCGCGTCCTGGTGCTGTCCTTCGCCGGCGAACGCGATGGACAGCGTCTCGCCCTTGGCGTGCTCGCCCATGAGGTAGATCGCGGGGTACTTCATGGTCACCTTCGAGCCGATGTTGCCGTCGACCCACTCCATGGTGGCGCCGGCCTCGCAGGTCGCCCGCTTGGTGACGAGGTTGTAGACGTTGTTCGACCAGTTCTGGATCGTCGTGTAGCGGCAGCGACCGCCCTTCTTCACGATGATCTCCACGACTGCGGAGTGCAGCGAGTCGGAGGAGTAGATCGGTGCGGTACAGCCCTCGACGTAGTGCACGTAGGCGTCCTCGTCGACGATGATGAGGGTCCGCTCGAACTGACCCATGTTCTCGGTGTTGATCCGGAAGTAGGCCTGCAGCGGAATGTCGACGTGGACACCCTTGGGCACGTAGATGAACGAGCCACCCGACCACACGCTGGTGTTGAGCGCGGCGAACTTGTTGTCGCCGACCGGGATGACGGTGCCGAAGTACTCCCTGAACAGCTCGGGCTGCTCGCGCAGGGCGGTGTCGGTGTCCAGGAACAGCACGCCCTGCTTCTCGAGGTCCTCGCGGATCGAGTGGTAGACGACCTCGGACTCGTACTGCGCGGCGACGCCGGCCACGAGGCGCTGCTTCTCGGCCTCGGGGATGCCGAGCTTGTCGTAGGTGTTCTTGATGTCCTCGGGCAGGTCCTCCCACGAGGTGGCCTGCTTCTCGCTGGAGCGGACGAAGTACTTGATGTTGTCGAAGTCGATGGTGGACAGGTCTGAGCCCCAGGTCGGCATCGGCTTGCGGTCGAAGAGCTTGAGGCCCTTCAGGCGCAGGTCAAGCATCCACTGCGGCTCGTTCTTCTTCGAGGAGATGTCTCGGACCACGGCGTCGTTCAGCCCGCGCTGGGCCCCCGATCCAGCGTCGTCGCTGTCGGCCCAGCCGAACTCGTAGCGGCCGATGCCCTTGAGCTCGGGGTTGAGTTCTTCGATGGAGGTCATGTGGTGACCTGCTCCTTCGTCTTCTCGGTGGTCGAGCGTGTCCGTTCGGTGGTCGAGCTGGTCGAGCTGGTCGAGCTGGTCGAAACCACGTGTACGTCGGGGATGCACGTCGTGCACACCCCGTCGCCGTGGGCGATGGTGGCCAGCCGCTGCACGTGGCGGCCGAGGACCCGGCTGATCGCCGCGGTCTCGGCCTCGCAGAGCTGAGGGAACTCGTGGGCGACATGGGCGACCGGGCAGTGCTGCTGGCAGAGCTGCTCCCCCACCGGGATGCCACGGACGGCCGCGGCGTAGCCCTCGTCGGTGAACACCTGGGCCAGCGCCTCGGTCGGGCTGAGGTGCGGGTTCTGCTGCACGGCCGTCTCGAACCGCTCCTCGATGAACGCCATCCGTCGGTTGGCGAACTCGCGAACGGCGTCCGGCCCGCCGGTCTCGTCGAGGAACCGGAGCGCCTGCACGGCCAGGTCGTCGTACTGCTGGTCGAAGTGGTCGCGGCCCGCTTCGGTGAGCGCGAACATCTTGGCCGGGCGACCGCGGCCGCGGGTCGTGCCGGCACGCGGGTCGCGGGTCTCGATCAGTCCCTCCTCGAGGAGCTGGTCGAGGTGCCGGCGGACGGCCGCCGGGGTCAGGTCGAGCCGCTCGGCGAGGGCGGCCGCGGTCGAGGCCCCGTTGACCAGGATCGACCGGACGACGCGCTCACGCGTCGGCTGATCGTGCCCGGCCGTCGACCCACCAGAGGGCCCGACCGAGGACGCAGCCTGCAGTCCGTCGATTTCCACAACAACAGTGTGACGTTAATAGTCCGGATGCTTCAAGTAAGGCAGCCCTAAGCCGTCACCGGTCTGACCTGCGGGAATCCCGCGCCGCCCTTGCCCGGCGCGCGGGCGGCTGCGTCAATGGACCATGGTCACCGTGGTGATCGGAGGCGGTCAGGCGGGCCTGGCCGTCAGCCACGAGCTCGGACGGCGCGGCGTGTCGCACGAGGTCCTGGAGCGGGAGCAGGTCGCGCACGCATGGCGCACCCGTTGGGACAGCTTCACCCTCGTGACCCCCAACTGGACCCTCGACCTGCCCGACAGCCCCTACACCGGGGACGACCCCGAGGGTCACGTTCCCCGCGACGACATCGTGTCGTATCTCGAGGACTACGCCCGTGACCGCACAGCCGGTCCCATCCGGGAGGGCGTGGGCGTCGAGTCCCTGCGCCCCGGCTCCTCGCACCGGTTCCGCCTGGAGACGACTGCCGGCCCGGAGGAGGCCGACACGGTCGTCGTGTGCACAGGCGCCTACCAGCGCCCCCATCGCCCCGCGGCCCTGGCCGGTGTCCCGGACCGACTCGCCGTCCTCGACCCGCCCGACTACCGGAACCCCGCCGGCCTCCCGGACGGCGGCGTCCTCATCGTCGGCGCCGGACAGACCGGCGTCCAGCTGGCCGAGGAGCTGCACCTCGCCGGTCGCCAGGTCGTCCTCGCCTGCGGCCGGGCCCCGTGGGCACCCAGGAGGCTGAGCGGCCAGGACATCGTCACCTGGCTGGATCGCGCCGGCCTCTACGACCAGTCGCTTGCTGCCTTGCCCAGCCCCCAGGCTCGGCTGGTCGCCAACGTCCAGACGACGGGGGCTCGCGGTGGGCACGACCTGCACTTCCGCGTCCTGCAGGACCTCGGCGTGACCCTGGCCGGGCGGCTGACGGGGTTCGAGGGGTCGATCGCGACCTTCGCCGACGACCTGGCGGAGTCGGTGGCCTTCGGCGATGCCCGCTTCGTCGAGGCCTGCCGGCTCATCGTGGACCGGTTCGGAGACGCGGCTCCCCCGTTCCCCGAGGTGCCTCCCTTCGTGTGCCGGCCGCCGACGACGCTCGACCTCGACGACTTCGGGTCGGTGATCCTCACGACCGGCTTCCGGCCCGACTACTCCTGGCTCACCGATCTCCCGGTCCTCGACGACCTGGGCTTCCCCGTCGTCGACGAGAATCTCGCGACGGCTGTGCCCGGCCTTCACTTCTGCGGTGTCCACTTCCTCCGGAATCGGCGCTCCTCCCTGCTGTTCGGAGTGGGACACGACGCGGCCGTCGTGGCCACGACCATCGCGGTCGAGGTGCGTACCTAGACTGTCGGCGTGTCCGTGCCCCCGCCTGCCGTCGAGCCGGCAGTCGAGATCGACGGCCTGGTGATGCGGTACGGCGACAAGGTCGCCGTCGACAGCCTCTCGCTGTCGGTCGACCGCGCGACGATCACCGCCGTCCTCGGCCCCAATGGCGCTGGAAAGACGACCACCCTGGAGACCTGCGAGGGCTACCGGCGCCCGCAGCAGGGACGGGTGCGGGTGCTCGGGCTCGACCCGATCGACCAGCGCAAGGAGCTCCTGCCCCGGATCGGGGTGATGCTGCAGGACGGTGGGGCCTGGAGCGGGGTGCGGGCCATGGAGATGCTGCGCTTCGTCGCCCGGCTGCACGCTCAGCCGCTGGCCGTCGACCCGCTGGCCGATCGGCTCGGGCTGGGCGACTGCGGGAGCACGCCGTACCGCCGACTGTCCGGCGGTCAACAGCAACGGCTCGGGCTCGCGCTGGCCATCGTCGGTCGTCCCGAGATCGTCTTCGTGGACGAGCCGACGGCGGGGATGGATCCGCAGGGGCGGCGCTCGACGTGGGAGCTGTTGGAAGAGCTGCGGGGCGCCGGCGTGACGGTCGTGCTCACCACCCACTACATGGACGAGGCGGAGCGACTCGCCGACCGGATCCACATCATCGACCACGGTCGGCTGATCGCCAGTGGAACACCGCTGGAGCTCACCCGGGGCCGTGGCGAGGCGACCATCCGACTCGTGGTGACCAAGCCGTTCCCACCTGGGGCCCCGGAGTCCCTGCGCCGCGCCCTGGGCGACCTCACCGAGGTGACCCAGCTCGACGAGGTCAGCCTCCTGGTCACCGGACCGGCCGACGCGTCGACACTCGCCCGGATCTCCGGATGGTGCGAGGAGAACGGCGTGCTCCCGGAGTCGCTGACGCTGGGCCAGCGCAATCTGGAGGACGTCTTCCTCCAGCTCACCGGGCGGGAGCTCAGCGCATGAGCGGTGCCCAGCACCGGGCTCTGGACCTCCGGCCGGCCCCCGGGTCGGCCTCGCTTTCCCGCATGGTCGCCGCCCAGGCCCGGATGGAGGCGCGCCTCCTACTCCGCAACGGCGAGCAGCTGCTGCTCGCCGTCGTCATCCCGGTCATCGTGCTGATCGGGACGGTCAACGGCGCCGACGCGCTCGACATCACCTTCGCCCACCCCGCCGTCGACGTGTTCACGCCGGGGGTTCTCGCCCTCGCGGTGATGTCGACGGCCTTCACCTCTCTGGCGATCACCACGGGCTTCGAGCGCCGCTACGGCGTCATCAAGCGGCTCGGGACGACTCCCCTGCCGCGCTCTGGGCTGCTGGCCGGCAAGGTCGGGGCGCTGATCTTCGTCGAGGCACTGCAGATGATCGTGATCGGGGCGGTCGCCCTGACCCTCGGCTGGGATCCCGCAGCCGGGCTGGTTCCAGCCACCCTCGCCGTCCTGTTCGGCACCGCGGCGTTTGCCTCACTCGGCCTCTTCGTCGCGGGCGTGCTGCGCGCCGAGGCGACGTTGGCGGCAGCCAACCTGATCTACCTCCTGCTGTTGGCCGGTGGCGCCGTGGTCATCCCGGCCAGCGCGTACGGCGCTTTCGGCGAGGTCGCCAGGTGGCTCCCCTCCGGCGCCCTCGGCGACGCGATGCGCAGGGCGCTCATCCACGGGGGGACGACGTGGGACAACCTGGCGATCTTGCTGGCCTGGGCCACGCTCGGGACCGTCTTGACCGCGAGGACGTTCAAGTGGGAGTGACCGACCGCCTCCGGGTCGCCCTGCGCCCGCTCGCGTGGGCGACGCTGGTGGCCAACTGTGTCCTGGTCGTCACCGGTGGCGCCGTGCGGCTCACCGGTTCGGGCCTGGGCTGTCCCACCTGGCCGCGGTGCACCGACCGATCGTTCACGCCCCACGGCGCCCTCGACGTCCACGAAGCGATCGAGTTCGGCAACCGGATGCTCACCTTCGTCCTGGTCGCGATCGCGGTCGCGACCTTCGTCTCGGCCTGGCAGACCCGGCGACGGGACCTGCGGGTCCTCGCTCTGGTGCTGGCACTCGGGATCCCCGCCCAGGCCGTGATCGGCGGCATCACGGTCCTGACGAACCTGAACCCATGGGTGGTCTCGTTCCACCTGCTCTGCTCGCTCGCGATCATCGGGCTCTCCGTGCTCTTCATCTGGCGCCTCGACCACCCGGCCGGGACCCCGGCCGCGTGGTCGAGGCCTCTGGTCGTGCTGGCGGGCGCGACGTTCGCTGCCGCCTGGGCGGTGCTGTACGCCGGCACCGTGGTCACCGGATCCGGGCCGCACGCCGGTGACCGTGACTCCCCGCGCAACGACCTCGACCCGCTCCAGGTGAGTCAGATCCACGCCGACCTCGTGTTCCTCTTCGTCGGCCTCACCATCGGGCTGCTGTTCGCCCTACGGGCGGGCGGCGGCTCGGCACTTGCTCGGCGTGCCGTGCTCACCCTGCTCCTACTCCAGCTCGGTCAGGGCATCGTCGGCTTCGTGCAGTACTTCACCGACCTGCCGATCGTGCTGGTCGGCATCCACATGCTCGGCGCGGCGCTGATCTCGGCCTGCGTGACGTGGGTGTTGATCACGGTGCGGGAGACGTCACCGGCCGTGCTCGCCGAGGTGGACGACGAGGGCTCGGCCCATACCCCCGTGGCCAGGCCGAGCCACTCGTCTACTGGTTGAGACGCAGTGGCGGTCGATTTGGTTGCGGTAGATGCCGAGAGATTTTGCTCAACCGATGAGTGGGTCGAGCGCGACCGCGACGAAAAGCAGTGAGAGGTAGAGGTTCGAGGAGTGGAAAAGCCTCATCGGCTGGATCACGCTCAGGTCCTCCGTGCCGCGGGCGCGCCCCCACATCCGGTACGCCTCCACCAGGAACACGGTTCCCAGCACCGCGGCGGCAAGCGGGTAGAACAGGGAGGTGTCGGCGACTGGCCACAACAACAGCGAGGTGGCCACCATCGCCCAGCTGTAGACGACGATCTGCCGGCCGACCGTCCGGGCCGGAGCGACCACGGGAAGCATCGGCACGTCCACGTTGGCGTAGTCCTCGCGGTAGCGCAGGGCCAGGGCCCACGTGTGCGGCGGGGTCCAGAAGAAGACGACCGCGAAGAGCACGATGGGTACCCAGGACAGCTCGCCGGTGACGGCGGTCCACCCGATCAGGGCCGGGAAGCAGCCGGCGAGTCCTCCCCACACGATGTTCTGTGTGGTCCGCCGCTTCAGGATCATCGTGTAGACGAGCACGTAGAACGCGTTGGCCAGCACGGCCAGGGCGGCGGAGAGCCAGTTCACCCAGACCGCCAGGATGACCGTCGAGACCACGCCCAGCACCAGACCGAAGACCAACGCGGCCCGGGGCGAAACGATGTGGCGTGGAAGTGCCCGTCTTCGGGTACGCCGCATCTGCTCGTCGATGTCGCGGTCGTAGACGCAGTTCAGCGCCGAGGCGGATCCGGCCGAGAGGGTTCCGCCGACCACCGTTGCGACGACGAGACCCAGCTCCGGGACCCCCCGGGCGGCGAAGAACATCACCGGGACGGTGGTCAGGAGGAGCAGCTCGATGACTCGTGGCTTGGTCAGGCCGACGTACGCTGCGACCACGTCCCCCGCGCTCGCCGGCGACGGCTCCGGCTGCGAGACAGCGGAGGCCGAATGGCCGACGTACGTCACGGGGATTTCCTCGGGTGGAGAGGCGATCGATGCACGTCGCAGTCTATCGCCACGGGTGAGTAGGCTCGACGCGGAGCCAAGGCCCCCGTTCGCATCACCGAGAGGACCCTCGTGACCACACTCAACTGGACCGAACTCGACGCGAAGGCCGTGGACACCTGCCGCGTGCTCGCCATGGACTCGGTGCAGAAGGTCGGCAACGGCCACCCCGGAACGGCCATGAGCCTGGCCCCGGTCGCCTACCTGCTGTTCCAGAAGAAGATGCGGCACAGCCCGGCCGACCCCCACTGGCCCGGCCGGGACCGGTTCGTGCTGTCGTGTGGGCACTCCAGCATCACCCTCTACACCCAGCTCTTCCTCGGAGGTTTCGGCCTCCAGCTCGACGACCTCAAGTCGCTGCGCACCTGGGGATCGAAGACGCCGGGTCATCCTGAGCACGGGCACACAGCAGGCGTCGAGACGACGACCGGTCCGCTCGGTCAGGGCGTCGCGAACGCCGTCGGCATGGCGATGGCCGCCCGCCGGGAGCGCGGACTGCTCGACCCGGACGCACCCGAGGGCACCAGCCCGTTCGACCACCACATCTACGCCTTCTGCAGCGACGGGGACCTCGAGGAGGGCGTGAGCAGCGAGGCGTCCTCGATCGCCGGCCACCAGCAGCTCGGCAACCTCACGATGATCTACGACGCCAACCGGATCTCGATCGAGGGCGACACCGACATCGCGTTCAGCGAGGACGTGGGCAAGCGCTACGAGGCCTACGGGTGGCACGTGCAGACCGTCGACTGGACGAACGACGGCCAGGAGTACGTCGAGGACGTCGGGGCCGTCTGGAAGGCGCTGGAGAAGGCCGAGAAGGTCACCGACCAGCCCAGCCTGATCGTGCTGCGGACGATCATCGCCTGGCCCGCGCCCAACGCGCAGAACACCGGGGAGGCACACGGTTCGGCACTCGGCGACGACGAGGTCGCGGCCACCAAGGAGATCCTGGGATTCGACCCGTCCCAGACCTTCGAGCTGCCCCCGCAGGTGCTCGAGCACACCCGTGGACTGGTCGAGCGCGGTCGAGCCCTCGCGGCGGAGTGGCAGGACGCCTTCGACGCCTGGGCGGCGCGCTACCACCAGCGCAAGGCGCTCTTCGACCGGATGGCCACCCGGACCCTCCCGGAGGGCTGGGCGGCGAAGCTCCCGTCGTTCGACGCCGACGAGAAGGGCGTGGCCACGCGCAAGGCGTCCGGCGAGATCCTCGGCGTCCTGGCAGCGGAGCTCCCCGAGCTCTGGGGCGGCTCCGCCGACCTCGCCGGCTCCAACAACACCACCCCCAAGGGTGAACCGTCGTTCGTTCCCGCGGAGTTCTCGACCAAGGAGTTCCAGGGCGACGTCTACGGCCGGGTGCTGCACTTCGGCATTCGCGAGCACGCCATGGGCTCGATCATGAACGGCATCGCGCTCCACGGCGGCACCCGCGTGTACGGCGGCACCTTCCTCGTGTTCTCCGACTACATGCGCCCAGCGGTCCGGCTGGCCTCGATCATGGGACTCCCGGTGACCTACGTGTGGACCCACGACTCGATCGGGCTCGGCGAGGACGGACCGACGCACCAGCCGGTGGAGCACCTCGCCGCGCTGCGGGCGATCCCGGGCCTCGACGTGGTCCGCCCCGCTGACGCCAACGAGACCGTTGCTGCCTGGCAGACCGTCCTGTCCCACACCGACCGCCCGGCCGGGCTCGCCCTGACCCGCCAGAACGTGCCGGTGTTCCCGCGTGGCACAGAGGGATTCGCGGGTACCGAGGGGGTCGCCCGGGGCGGGTACGTCCTGATCGACGCCGACAGCGGCTCGCCTGACGTCATCCTGATCGGCACCGGGTCCGAGGTCCAGCTCGCCGTCGAGGCGCGCCGCCAGCTCGCCGAGAAGGACATCTCGGCCCGGGTCGTCTCGCTGCCGTGCCGGGAGTGGTTCGACGCCCAGGACCAGGCCTACCGCGACACCGTGATCCCACCCATAGTGAAGGCGCGGGTGAGCGTCGAGGCCGGAGTGGCGATGGGCTGGCGGGAGCTGGTCGGCGAGCACGGTCGCAGTGTCTCCCTCGAGCACTTCGGCGCCTCGGCCGACTACGCCACCATCTTCCGCGAGTTCGGCATCACGGCCGAGGCCGTCGTACTCGCCGCCGAGGACAGCCTGCGGGCCGCGGAGAAGGCTGCCCGCTAGACCAAGACCACACATGCACTGACCGGGAGGTAGAAGAGATGTCCGAACGCCTGCAGCAGCTCTCCGAGGCAGGAGTGTCGATCTGGCTCGACGACCTGTCCCGGGAGCGGATCGAAACCGGGAACCTGGCCGAGCTGATCAAGGACAAGTCCGTCGTCGGGGTGACGACCAACCCGACGATCTTCCAGGGCGCGATCTCCGACGGTGAGCGGTACGACGACGAGGTCCGCTCGCTCGTGGCCGACGGCGCCGACGTGGACAAGGTGGTCTTCGAGCTGACCACGACCGACGTCCGTGCCGCGTGTGACGTCCTCCGCCCGACGTACGACGCCACCGACGGCGTGGACGGGCGGGTCTCGATCGAGGTCGCCCCCGCGCTCGCGTTCGACACCGACGCGACCCTGGCCTCCGCCCGGGAGCTGTGGGCCGAGGTCGACCGGGACAACCTGTTCGTCAAGATCCCCGCCACGACCGAGGGCGCGCCCGCGATCACCGACGCGCTCGCGGAGGGCATCAGCATCAACGTCACCCTGATCTTCGGGCTGGGCCGGTACGCCCACGTCATGGACGCCTACGCCGCCGGACTCGAGGGGGCGCTGGCCAACGGCAAGGACATCTCGCGGATCCACTCGGTGGCGTCCTTCTTCGTCTCCCGCGTCGACACCGAGATCGACAAGCGACTCGACGAGATCGGGACCGAGGAGGCGCTTGCGCTGCGCGGCAAGGCCGGGGTCGCCAATGCAAGGCTCGCCTACCGCGACTACCAGCAGTTCTTCACCGGGGACCGCTGGGCGAAGCTGGCCGAGGCCGGCGCCAACACCCAGCGCCCCCTCTGGGCGTCCACCGGCGTGAAGAATCCGGACTACCGCGACACCATGTACGTCTCGGACCTCGTCGTCGCCAACACCGTCAACACGATGCCGGAGAAGACCCTCGAGGCGTTCGCAGATCACGGCGAGGTCGACGGCGACCAGGTCACGACGGAGTACGACCACGCGCAGCAGGTCATGGATGAGCTGAAAGCCGTCGGCATCGACTACGACGACGTGATCCGGGTCCTCGAGCAGGAGGGCGTCGACAAGTTCTCGAAGTCGTGGAACGAGTTGCGGGAGACCGTCACCGACCAGATGGGGGCGGCAACCACGTGACGGCGTGGAACTCCGTCAGCGGAAAGCCGCCGCAGCAAGCGCCGTTCGAGCTGTCCTTCGGTTACGCCGACGAGACGGCGTTCGCCGCCGCCGTCGAGAAGCTGGTCGCGGACCGCGTCGCCAGCGGGGTCGCCGCCCAGGACCCGTCCCTCTGGGGCCCGGAGGCAGAGTCTGAGGCCGGCAAGAGACTCGCCTGGGTGGCTCTGCCCGAGTCGTCGCGCGACCTGGTCACCGAGATCTCCACGCTCGAGGTCGAGTTTCGCCAGCGCGGGCTGACCAAGGTGGTTCTGTGCGGCATGGGCGGCTCCTCTCTGGCTCCGGAGGTCATCTGCGGCGCTGCAGGGGTCGAGCTGCACGTGCTCGACTCCTCCGACCCGGACTTCGTCCGCACCGCGCTCGAGGACCGGCTGGCCGAGACGGTCGTCGTGGTCTCGTCGAAGTCTGGGGGGACCGTCGAGACCGACAGCCAGCGCCGGGCCTTCGAGAAGGCGTTCACCGACGCGGGTATCGAGCCCAGCGAGCGGATCGTCGTGGTCACCGACCCGGGATCGCCGCTCGAGGAGCTCGCCCACAAGGCCGGGTACCGGACGTTTCTGGCCGATCCCGGTGTCGGTGGCCGCTACTCGGCGCTCACCGCGTTCGGGCTGGTCCCCAGCGGCCTGGCGGGGGCCGACGTCGCCGGCCTGCTCGACGAGGCGGCGGCGATCCGGCCGGCCCTCGAGGAGGACTCGGTCGACAACCCCGGACTCCGCCTGGGCGCCCTCCTCGGAGTGGCCAACGCGGCCGGCGTCGACAAGCTGGTGCTCGCCGACGCCGGGTCGTCGTACCCCGGCTTCGGCGACTGGGCCGAGCAGCTGCTCGCGGAGTCCACCGGCAAGGACGGGCGCGGCATCCTGCCGGTCGTCGTCGGCTCCCTCGACGCCCCCAACTTCTCCCCGAGCACCCCGGACGAGGTGCTCGGCACCTACGGGCCGGACTTCCCCTTCACCTCGGTGCAACCGGCGTCCGGATTCGGGGTGAGCGTGGACGCGCCCCTGGGGGCACAGCTCCTGCTCTGGGAGTACGCCACCGCCGTGGCGGGACGGCTGATCGGCATCAACCCCTTCGACCAGCCGGACGTGGAGAGCGCGAAGGCGGCCGCCCGCGAGATGCTCGAAGGTGCCGCTGCCACGCCCACGCCTGCCTTCGTGGACGAGACGGTCACCGTCTACGCCTCCGAGGGCTGGTTGCCGGAGGGCACCGACACGGTCGGGGCGGCGGTGGCCGCGCTGTTGACCCGGCTCGACGATCGACACGGATACCTCGCCGTGCAGGCCTACCTCGACCGGCACCGCGACGCCGCGCTCGAGTCGGCCCGAGACGCACTCGCGGTCCGCACCGGCCGACCGGTCACCTTCGGATGGGGGCCGCGGTTCCTGCATTCCACCGGGCAGTACCACAAGGGCGGGCCGGGCACCGGTGTCTACCTCCAGGTCACCGCCCAGCCGGACGCAGACCTCGCCGTGCCGGACCGGTCGTTCACGTTCCACGAGTTCCTGACGGCGCAGGCCGTCGGCGACGGGCAGGTGCTGGCCGGCCACGGGCGCCCCGTGCTCCGCCTTCACGTGTCGAGCCCGGGCGACCTGGCGGCCCTGCGCGAGGCGATCGCGTGACCACCACCAGTCGCTCTCATTGGGAGAACCCGCTCCGCGATCCCGAGGACCGGCGGCTCCCGCGGGTCGCCGGTCCATGCGGGATGGTCCTCTTCGGCGTCACCGGCGACCTCTCCCGCCGCAAGGTGATGCCGGCGGTCTACGACCTCGCCAACCGCGGGTTGCTCCCGCCCGGCTTCAGCCTCGTCGGCTTCGCCCGCCGGGACTGGGCCGACCAGGACTTCGCGCAGATCGTGCACGACTCGGTGAAGCAGCACGCCCGCACGGAGTTCCGTGAGGAGGTCTGGAAACAGCTCGCGGAGGGGTTCCGGTTCGTGCCGGGGGACTTCAACGACGACGTCGCCTTCGAGCGTCTGCGGCGCACGATCGACGAGTTGGACGTGGTCCGGGGCACCGGCGGCAACCACGCGTTCTACCTCGCGATCCCCCCGGCGTTCTTCCGGGACGTCGTGGGCCAGCTCCAGGAGCACGGGCTGGCCCAGTCGTCGGAAGAGTCCTGGCGACGGGTGGTGGTGGAGAAGCCGTTCGGCCACGACCTCGAATCGGCACGCGAGCTGAACGCCGTATTGGGCAAGGTCTTCTCACACGGTGAGATCTTCCGGATCGACCACTACCTCGGCAAGGAGACCGTCCAGAACATCCTGGCCATGCGCTTCGCGAACACCATGTTCGAGCCGATCTGGAACTCGAACTACGTCGACCACGTGCAGATCACGATGGCCGAGGACATCGGGATCGGTGGACGCGCCGGCTACTACGACGGCATCGGTGCCGCCCGGGACGTGATCCAGAACCACCTCCTGCAGCTGATGTCCCTGATCGCCATGGAGGAACCTGCTGCGTTCGACGCGGAAAGCCTGCGGATCGAGAAGCAGAAGGTCCTGCGCAATGTGGTCCTGCCGCGTCGCCTCGACCTTGCGACGGCCCGCGGGCAGTACGCCCCCGGCTGGGCCGGCGGGCAGAAGGCGAACGGCTTCCTCGACGAGGACGGCATCAAGAAGAACTCGACCACGGAGACCTACGCGGCCATCACCCTGCACGTGGACTCCCGCCGGTGGGCCGGCGTGCCGTTCTACCTGCGCACCGGGAAGCGCCTGGCCCGTCGGGTGACGGAGGTCGCGGTGATGTTCAAGCGCGCGCCGTGGTTGCCGTTCAGTGCCGTGTCCACCGAGGACCTGACGCAAAACGCGCTCGTCATCCGGATCCAGCCCGACGAGGGCATGACCCTGCGCTTCGGCTCCAAGGTCCCGGGGACCGCGATGGAGATCCGGGACGTGAACATGGACTTCGCGTACGGCGGCAGCTTCACCGAGGCCAGTCCCGAGGCCTACGAACGACTGATCCTGGATGTCCTGCTCGGCGACCCCCCGCTCTTCCCGCGGCACGAGGAGGTCGAGCTGTCCTGGCAGATCCTGGACCCGGTCCTGGAGCACTGGGCGCGGAAGGGCAGGCCCGACCAGTACCCGTCCGGGACCTGGGGGCCGGAGTCTGCCGACAAGATGCTGGCCCGTGACGGCCGGGTCTGGAGGAGGGCCTGAATGACCTCACCCAACGAAATCACTCGCTTCGCTCCCGATTCCGCAGGGACCCCGAAATGATCGAGCTCATTGACACCAACTCGGCCCAGATCGCTGCCGAGTTCATCCGCGCCCGCATCAAGGCCGGCAGCCCGGCGATGGGCATGGTGATGACCCTGATCGTGGTCGTCGACGAGGACGAGGCCAAGGCGGCGATGGAGGGCGCCCGCCAGGCCGCCCACGAGCACCCGGCGCGGGTGCTCGGGGTGATCCTCGGCGACGGCCGGGGCGTCCCGGTCGTCAACGCCCAGGTGGGCACCGGGGCCGGCTGGACCGGCGAGACTGCCCTGATCCGGCTCCAGGGTGAGGTGGTGAAGCACCCCGAGTCGGTCGTGCTGCCCCTCCTCCTGCCCGACTCCCCGGTCGCCATCTGGTGGCCGGCGAACCCACCCGTCGACCCGGCCGCCGATCCACTCGGTGCCCTCGCCCAGCGCCGGATCACCGACGCCGCCAGCACCACGCGGGGCAAGACCAAGGCGATCCACGTCCAGTGCTCGTCGTACACCGTGGGGAACACCGACCTGGCGTGGACCCGGCTCACCCCGTGGCGAGCGCTGCTGGCGGCGGCCCTGGACCAGCACCCGCTCAAGGTGACGTCGGCTGCGGTGTCCTCGGAGCGGATCAGCCCGAGCGCGGACCTGCTGGCGGCCTGGCTAACCGACCGTCTGCGGGTGTCGGTCAAGCGATCCAGCTCCGCAGGACCGGGGATCACCTCGGTCGTGCTCGAGACCCGGGAGGGACCCATCAGCATCACCCGCTACGACGGCCGGCTGGCGACGTTCTCCTCGCCGGGTCGACCGGATCGACCGATCGCGCTCAAGCGCCGTGGGGTGCCGGAGCTGCTGGCCGAGGAACTGCGTCGCCTCGACGAGGACGACGTGTACGCCGCGACCGCCCGCCGACTCGCCAAGATGCAGCACAGCTCGCCGTGACCAGTCCCAGGATCGAGGTCCACGAGGACCCGGATGTGCTGGCCACGGTTGCCGCGGGAGCCCTGGTGGCCCGGCTGGCGGACGCCCAGGCGGCGGGCCGGGATCCGCACGTCGCCCTGACCGGGGGCACCATCGCCGAATCGATCCACCGACGGCTGGCACTACTCGCTCCCGACTCCGAGGTGAGCTGGTCGCGGGTGTCCTTCTGGTGGGGCGACGAACGCTACGTCCCCCGCTCGTCCCCGGACCGCAACGCCGGCCAGGCCCGGGCCGCCTTCCTCGACCAGGTCGGCGTCAATCCCGCGCGGGTGCACGAGATGGGCTCCCCGGACGCCTACGAGTCCATCCGGCTGGCCGCCGCGGCGTACTCCGAGGAGTTGCGCGACAAGGGCAGCGGAGAGTTCGAGGTCGTGATGCTCGGGATCGGCCCGGACGGGCACGTGGCGTCCCTGTTCCCGGGGTCGGCCGCGCTCGACGCGGATCTCATCACGGTGGCGGTCACCGACTCCCCCAAGCCGCCGCCGGAGCGACTGACCCTGACCCTCAGCGCCCTGAACCGGGCCCGCGCGGTCTGGTTCGTCGCCAGCGGGCAGGAGAAGGCGGATGCCGTGGCCCGTGCACTGGGTGACGCGGACCCGCATGACGTGCCGGCCGCCGGTGTCAGCGGCCGCGAGCACACCGTCTGGTTCCTCGACCGGGCGGCCGCCTCCGCGCTGTGAAACCGGGTCGGCTCAGAAGATGATGTCGCCGGCCTTGCGGCGGGTCCGCAGGAGCTGGATGGCCTCGTCCAGGATGTCGGCCGCCTCGGCGTCGGAGCGGCGCTCCTTCACATAGGCCAGGTGCGTCTTGTAGGGCTCGATCTTCGGGGCCGGCGGCGGGTTCTCCGAGTCCATGCTCGCCGGCAGCCCGCACTTGGGGCAGTCCCAGGAGTCGGGCGCCTGGGCATCGACCGAGAACGTCACCACCGACCTGTGCTCGTGCGAGCAGAAGTAGGTGACTGCCTGTCGGGGCGCGGCCTCACCGCGCTCGGCCTCCCCCATCGGGCCGGCACCGACCCGACTACCGCGTATTGCGTTTCCTCCACCAGCCACGCGAGTGAACCTTTCTCAGCTCTAGTAGGCCATCAGCAGGCCAAGGGCAAGGATGCAGGCGAACCAGATGACCCCGATCCCGATGGTCAACCGGTCGAGGTTCCGTTCCGCGATCGACGAGCCACCCAGCGAGCTGGAGACCCCGCCGCCGAACATGTCGGACAACCCACCGCCGCGGCCCTTGTGGAGCAAGACGAGGAGGATCATGATTGCGCTCGAGATAACGAGCATGATGGTGAACAGCAGAATCACGGACGGAAGCCTACGTCACGCTCTGCCGCTTACAGGAGCGGCATGTCGTAGAAGCGGCAAATCCCGCCGAACTCGTCCGCCTGGAGGCTGGCACCGCCTACGAGCGCCCCATCGACGTCGGGCTTGTCCATGATCCCGGCGATGTTCGCGGCCTTGACCGAACCGCCGTACAGGACGCGTACGCCGGATGCCGCGGCGTCGCCATGGACCTCCCGGATTCGTCCCCGGATCGCGGCGCACACCTCCTGGGCGTCGTCCGGCGTGGCGACCTCCCCGGTCCCGATCGCCCACACCGGCTCGTAGGCGACGACCAAGCCGGCCACCTGCTCGGCGGTGAACCCGGTGAGGGAACCGTCGACCTGGGACAGCGTGTGGGAGACGTGCTCACCAGCCTGCCGAACCTCCAGGCCTTCGCCCACGCAGACGATCGGGGTCATCCCGGCGGCCGATGCCTTGTGCGCCTTGGTGTTGACCACGGCGTCGCTCTCTCCGTGGTGCTCGCGGCGTTCCGAGTGCCCCACCACGACGTAGGAGCAGCCCAGCTTGGCGAGCATGGCGGCCGAGATCTCGCCCGTGTAGGCGCCGTGGTCCTCGGTGGAGACGTCCTGGGCGCCGTACTTCACCAGCAGCCGGTCGCCATCGACCAGGGTCTGCACCGAGCGCAGGTCGGTGTACGGCGGAATGACCGCGACCTCGACCTTGCTGTAGTCGTGCTTCTTGTCGGCCAGCGTCCAGGCCAGCTTCTGGACCAGGACGACCGCCTCCTGGTGGTTCAGGTTCATCTTCCAGTTCCCCGCCATCAGCGGGGTGCGGGAGTGCGCCATTCAGTTCCTTTCGGGGCAGTTCCTTCGGGCGGAGTGGGTCAGCGTTCGAGGACGGCGATCCCGGGCAGTTCCTTGCCCTCGAGGTACTCGAGGCTGGCTCCGCCACCCGTCGAGATGTGGCCGAAGGCGGACTCGTCGAACCCGAGCTTGCGGACGGCGGCCGCCGAGTCGCCACCGCCCACGACGGACAGCCCGCTCACCTTCGTCAGCGCATCGGCGACGGCCCGGGTGCCCTCGGCGAAGGCATCGACCTCGAAGACGCCCATCGGACCGTTCCAGAAGACGGTCCGGGCCTCCGCCAGCTCCGCGGCGAACGCCTTGCCCGACTCGGGCCCGATGTCCAGGCCGATGCTGTCGGACGGGATCCCGGAGGCAGGTACGACGACCGGTTGGGGCGCGACGTCCCCGGACGGGAAGGTTGTGTCGACCACGATGTCGCGGGGCAGCACGATCTCGACCCCTGCCTGCTCGGCCCGGGTGAGGTAGTCGCGGCATCGGTCCAGCTGGTCGTCCTCGAGCAGGCTCTTGCCCACCTCGTGGCCCTGGGCGGCCAGGAACGTGAACACCATGCCGCCGCCGATGAGCAGCTTGTCCGCCTTGTCCAGCAGGCTGTCGATCACACCTAGCTTGTCGGACACCTTCGAGCCACCCAGGACCACGACGTAGGGCCGCTCCGGGTCGACGGTTAGTCGGCGAAGGACGTCGATCTCGGTCGCCACCAGCGCGCCCATCGCGTGCGGCAGCCGGAGCGCCACGTCGTAGACCGACGCCTGCTTGCGGTGCACCACGCCGAACCCGTCCGACACGAAGGCGTCAGCCAGCTGGGCAAGCTGGCCGGCGAACGAGGCGCGGACGTCGTCGTCCTTGCTGGTCTCGCCCTCGTTGAAGCGGACGTTCTCGAGGACCGCCACGTCACCGTCCTCGAGCCCGGCGACCGTCTCCGTGGCGCTCTCGCCGACGGTGTCGGTGGCGAAGGCCACCGGCTTCCCCAGGAGCTCGCCGAGGCGCTCGGCGACCGGTTTCAGCGAGTACGCCGGGTCGGGCTCGCCCTTCGGTCGACCCAGGTGGGCGACCACCACCACGCGCGCCCCGGCCTCGCTCAGCCGGGCGATGGTCGGCGCGCTGGCGCGGATCCGGCCGTCGTCGGTGATCGTCCGTCCGTCGAGCGGAACGTTGAGGTCGGAACGGACCAGCACCCGCTTCCCGCGGAGGTCGCCGAGAGTCTCGATGCCCCCGGGCAGGTGGCTCGTGGCGTCCGGCACGGTCAGAGCGACGTGCCGATGTGCGTGACCAGGTCGGCGAGGCGGTTGGAGTAGCCCCACTCGTTGTCATACCAGCCGATGACCTTGACCTGGTTGCCGATGACCTTGGTCAGCGGGGCGTCGAAGATGCAGGAAGCCGGGTCGGTGACGATGTCGGAGGACACGAGCGGGTCGGTGGAGTAGCGCAGGTAGCGCCCGTCGGCGACGGACTCGATCGCCGCGTTGACCTCGTCGACGGTGGTCTCACGACCGGCCTCGAAGGTCAGGTCGGTGGCCGAACCGGTCGGCACCGGAACCCGCACCGCGAACCCGTCCAGCCTGCCCTTGAGCTCGGGCAGGACCAGGCCGATCGCCTTGGCCGCGCCGGTGGAGGTGGGCACGAGGTTGATCGCGGCCGCGCGTGCCCGGCGCGGGTCCTTGTGGATGTTGTCCTGGAGGTTCTGGTCGGCGGTGTAGGCGTGGATCGTGGTCATCAGGCCCTTGACGATGCCGAACTCGTCGTTCAGTGCCTTCGCCATCGGAGCCAGGCAGTTCGTCGTGCAGGACGCGTTGGAGATCACGGTGTGCTCCGCCGCGTCGTACTTCTCGTGGTTGACGCCCATCACCACGGTGATGTCCTCGTTGGAGGCGGGCGCGGAGATGATGACCTTCTTGGCTCCGGCGTCGACGTGTGCGCGGGCCTTGGTGGCATCGGTGAAGAAGCCGGTGGACTCGATGACGACGTCGGCGCCGACGTCGGCCCACTTCAAGCTCGCAGGGTCGCGCTCGGCGAAGGCGGTGATCTCCTGATCGCCGACCTTGATGGCGGTGTCGGTCGAGGTGACGTCGGCGTCGAGCCGACCGAGGATCGAGTCGAACTTGAGCAGGTTGGCCAGAGAGGCGTTGTCGGTCAGGTCGTTGACGCCGACGATCTCGATGTCGGCGCCCCCACTGATCTGCTGGGCTCGGACGGCGCGGAAGAAGTTGCGGCCGATCCGGCCGAATCCGTTGATGCCTACGCGGACGGTCACGGCGATGACTCCTCTGTGTCGTGGCTGGTGACGTGTGGCTGTTGGGCGAATGCCCGCGGGGTCGGTGCACTCGCGTCGTTCCGAGCCTATCGCGAGGCGTCAGGCATCTTCCGCGAGCATCTCGGGCGTGAGCGAGGACTCGGTGTCGGGGATGCCGAGCTCCTCGGCCCGCTTGTCAGCCATGGCCAGCAACCGCCGGATCCGACCGGCGATCGCATCCTTCGTCAGCACCGGCTCGTGCAGCTGGCCCAACTCCTCGAGCGAGGCCTGCTTGTGCTCCAGTCGCAGGTGGCCGGCAAGACGGAGATGGTCCGGGACCTCGTCGCCGAGGATCTCAAGCGCCCGCTCGACGCGGGCACCGGCCGCCACGGCGGCGCGGGCGGAGCGGCGCAGATTGGCGTCGTCGAAGTTGGCGAGCCGGTTGGCGGTGGCCCGGACCTCGCGGCGCATCCGGCGCTCCTCCCAGGCCATCAGCGTCTCGTGTGCGCCGACCCGGGTGAGCAGGGCGCCGATGGCGTCGCCGTCGCGGATCACCACGCGGTCGACCCCGCGCACCTCCCGGGCCTTGGACTGGATGCCGAGCCGGCGGGCAACGCCGACGAGCGCCAGGGCGGCCTCGGGCCCGGGGCAGGTCACCTCGAGCGAGGAGGAACGGCCGGGCTCGGTGAGGGATCCATGGGCGAGAAACGCACCGCGCCATGCAGCCACCGCGTCACAGCCCCCACCCGACACCACGGGGGGAGGGAGGCCACGGACCGGTCGACCGCGCTGGTCGAGCAGCCCGGTCTGGCGGGCCAGAGCCTCGCCGTCCTTGGTGATCCGCACGAGGTAGCGGCTGCCCTTGCGGATCCCGTTGCCCTGGACCATCACCACGTCGGACTGGTGGCCGTAGACCTCGGCCACATCCTTGCGCAGGCGCCGGGCAGCGGCCCCCGTGTCGAGCTCGGCCTCGACCACGATCCGGCCGCTGACGATGTGCAGTCCCCCGGCGAACCTGAGCATCGAGGCAACTTCCGCCTTGCGGCAGCACGTCTTCGTGATCTGGGTGTTGGCGAGTTCCGCCTTCACCTGTGCCGTCATCGCCATAGGACGATCCTGCCACGTCCGTCAATCACCCTCGGGCGGTCAGGTGAAGATGCTTGCGTACGCCTCGGCGAGCTTCACAGGGTCGTGCCGTGCCGTGCCGTCCCCGACCGCGACGTCGGCCACCACGAGGTTGGCGCCGTACGAAGCTGCTGCCTTCTCGAGGCGTGCGACGTCCTTGGTCGCGGTCAGGTCAGCGAGCACTGCGTTCACCTTCAGCTCTGGTGCGTGCTCGACCAACGCGGCCAGGTGGTCCTCGGGGCCGTATCCGCTGGTCTCGCCTTCCTGGTCCTCCAGGTTGAGGACGACGATGATCCGGGCGTCGGTCTCGGCGATCGCGGCGCGTAGCTCGGGCACCATCAGGTGCGGGATCACCGAGGTGAACCACGACCCGGGGCCGAAGACCACCCAGTCGGCGGCCCGCACCGCCTCGACGGCCTCGGGGCACGCCTGCGGATCCGCGGGGTCGAGGCTGACCGAGACGATCTCACCCTCGGTGGTGGCGACCGCCACCTGGCCGCGCACCGTGGTCCGGGTGTCGGGGTCGGCCGGATCGAGACCCCGGACGTCCGCGGTGATGTCCATCGGGGTGAGCGCCATCGGCAGCACCTGCCCCTGGGCACCCAGCAGGCGCCCCACCCACTGCAGTGCCCGGACCGGGTCGCCGAGCAGCTCCCACAGGCTCACGATGAGTAGGTTCCCCACCACGTGGCCGCGCATCTCCCCGTCACCGGCGAAGCGGTGCTGCACCACCTGCTCCCAGGTCCGCCCCCACTCGTCGGCCCCGCACAGCGCGGCCAGGGCCATCCGCAGGTCACCGGGGGGCAGCACGCCGAACTGGGCGCGGAGACGCCCCGACGAGCCGCCGTTGTCCGCGACGGTGACCACCGCTGTCAGGTCGTCGACAGTGAGGTCGTCGACGAGGTGTCGGAGCGCCGTCAGCGAGGCGTGCAGGCCGTGGCCGCCGCCGAGCGCGACGACCGACTGGGCGCGGCCGTGCATCACTCTCGTCCGAGGTCGCGGTGGATGGTGCGGACCTGGTGCCCGTGGTCGGTGAGCCGCCTGGCGATCTCCTCGGTCATGGCCACGCTGCGGTGCTTGCCGCCGGTGCAGCCGATCGCGATCCGCATGAACCGCTTGCCCTCGTTGAGGTACCCCTTCGCCACGCCCTCGAGGACCGGCAGATAGCCGTCCAGGAACTCCGCGGCTCCCGGCTGGCTCTTGACGTACGCCGCCACCTCGGCATCCCGGCCCGTGCGTGGCCGCAGCTCCGGCACCCAGTGCGGGTTCGGGAGAAACCGCATGTCGGCGACGAAGTCGGCATCGACGGGGATGCCGTACTTGAAACCGAAGCTGATCACCGTCACCTTCAGGCTGGTGGACTCCCGGGTCCCGAAGGCCTCGGCGATCCGGTCGGTGAGCTGGTGCACGTTCAGGTCGGAGGTGTCGATCACCAGGTCGGCCTCGCTGCGGAGGTCGCCGAGCACCTCTCGCTCCCGCTGCAGCCCGTCGAGGAGCCGGCCGGTGCCCTGGAGCGGGTGCGGTCGACGGGCGGCCTCCTGTCTGCGGACGAGTACCTCGTCGGTGGCCTCGAGGAACAGCAGTGTGGTGTGCCGCCCGGTCGCTCCCTGGGCGAGATTGGTCCGCAGGGCGCCGAAGAAGGAGCCGGACCGGACGTCGACCACCACGGCGATCGGCTGCTCCAGACCACGGCTCTCGTCGACCAGCCGAACGACGTCCCGGAGCAGGCTCGGAGGCAGATTGTCGACGACGTAGAAGCCGAGGTCCTCCAGCTCCTTGGCCGCGGTGCTGCGGCCGGCGCCGGTCATGCCGGTGACCACCACCAGTTCGCCGCGGGCAGGGGCCTCAGGCGCCATCAGCCTTCCTCGATTTCGCCGGTCGCGGTGTTCACGCTGACAGTCTGGCCGGTCGTGGAGGCCACCGCATCCTTGATCGCGGTGGCCGTCCGGGTGCCGATCCCGGGGACCTGGGCGATCTCCTCGACCGACGCCGCGCGAAGCTTCCGGAGGGATCCGAAGTGCTTGAGCAGGGTCTTCCGCCGGATCTCACCCAGACCCGGTACGTCGTCGAGGAGGCTCTCGACCATCGACTTCGAGCGGCGGCTGCGGTGGTGGGTGATCGCGAACCGGTGTGCCTCGTCGCGGATCCGCTGCAGGAGGTAGAGGCCCTCGCTGGAGCGGGCCAGGATCACGGGATCCTGCTCTCCCGGGACCCAGACCTCCTCCAGCCGCTTGGCAAGCCCGCAGACCGGGATGTCGTCGATGCCCAGCTCCGCGAGAGCGGCCCTGGCCGACGCCACCTGCGGCGGCCCGCCGTCGACCACGACCAGGCCCGGCGCATAGGCGAACTTCCGCGGCCGCCCGGTCTCGGGGTCGACCAGCATCGGCCCTTCCTCGGTCATCACCTCGCTGCTTCGGGCCTGCTCGTCGAGCAGCCGCCGGAACCGCCGGGTGATCACCTCGTGCATGGAGGCCACGTCGTTCTGTCCCTCGACACCCTTGATCACGAATCGCCGGTACTCGCTCTTGCGGGGCAGACCGTCCTCGAACACCACCATCGAGGCGACCACCTCGGTCCCCTGGAGGTTGGAGACGTCGTAGCACTCGATGCGCAACGGCACCTCGTCGAGGCCGAGTGCCTGCTGGATCTCCTCCAGCGCCCGGTTGCGGCTGGTCAGGTCGCTGGCTCGCCTGGTCTTGTGCAAGGCGAGCGCCTGACCCGCGTTGCGGGCCACGGTGCCCTGGAGGGCCTTCTTGTCGCCGCGCTGCGGTACCCGGATCCGCACCTTGCTGCCCCGCAGGTCACCGAGGAGCTGTTCGAAGGTGGCGACGTCCGGTGGCAGGGTGGGCACCAGGATCTCGCGCGGGATCGTGTCCCCCGCTGCATCGCGCGGGGTGCCGGCGTACAGCTGGAGGAGGAAGTCCTCGACGAGCTCGGCCGTCCCGCCCTCCTCCACGCGGTCGGCGACCCAGCCGCGCTGACCCCGGATCCGACCGCCGCGGACGTAGAAGATCTGGACCGCTACCTCGAGCGGGTCCTCGACGAGAGCGATCACGTCGGCGTCGGTGCCGTCCCCGAACACGACGGCCTGCTTCTCGAGCGCCTTCTTCATGGCGGCAAGGTCGTCGCGGAGCCGGGCGGCCTTCTCGAAGTCCTCGGCCTCCGAGGCGGCATACATCTCCTTCTCGATCCGCCTGACGAACGCGTTGGTCCGGCCGCCGATGAAGTCACAGAAGTCGTCGACGATCTTGCGGTGGTCCTCTGCGCTGATCGACCCCACACACGGCGCCGAGCACTTGTCGATGTAGCCGAGCAGGCACGGGCGCCCGATCTGAGAGGACCGCTTGAAGACACCGTTGGTGCAGGAACGCATCGGAAACACCCGCAACAGCAGGTCAACGGTCTCGCGGATCGCCCAGGCATGGCTGTAGGGACCGAAGTAGCGGGTGCCCTTCTTCTTCGCCCCGCGGCCGACCATCACGCGCGGGAACTCATCGCCCACGGTCACCGCGAGCCACGGGTACGACTTGTCGTCGCGGTACTTGACGTTGAACCGCGGGTCGAACTCCTTGATCCAGGAGTACTCCAGCTGCAGGGCCTCGACCTCGGTGCTGACGGTGGTCCACTCGACGCTGGCGGCGGTGGTGACCATCGCCGCCGTGCGCTGATGCAGGTTGCCGATGTCCTGGAAGTACGACGACAACCGCGCGCGCAGGTTCTTCGCCTTGCCGACGTAGACGACACGGCGCTTGGCGTCCCGGAACCGGTAGACACCCGGCTGGGTCGGGATCGACCCGGGTTCGGGGCGGTACGACGCGGGGCTGGGCACCCCTCAACCCTACGGTCAGGCGGGGACGGCCCCGGGCTCTCCCCAATCCGGGCGAAGTCCGGCGTGGCACTCCCGTTTCTTTGTCGAGTGTTTTACTGTACTTACATGATGAGCCGGGACCTCTATGGATACGCCCTCAGCACCGGACCCGCGGCGGGGTTCGCCTACTCAACCGGGATTCGCGACCTCCTCCGGCTGCGCACCGGTGCCGTGGAGTCGGTCGCGGAGTCGATCGCCCACGATCCCCGGTTCGCCCTGGGGCACGCGGCCCTCGCCCTCTTCGGCCACGAGCTGTGCGCTCCGGTCGACGTCTCCGCCCGGCTGCAGGACGCGGTTCTCCACTCGGTGCGCGCAACCGTGCGGGAACGCAGCCACGTCCACGCCGTGGTGGCCCACGTCCAGGGAGATCCGCAGCCCCTCGTCCGGCACCTCGCCGCCTACCCCCGCGATGCGTTGCTCCTGTCGGTCGCGGTCCCCACCATCGCGTTTGCGGGGGTGACCGACGTCCCCGAGCAGGCCTGGTCCATCGTGGAGCGCGCCACCCCGGCCTACGGCAACGACTGGTGGTTCACCGGGCTGCTGGCCTTTGTGCGCCAGGAGCAGTGTCGCTTCGACGAGGCCATGGAGCTCTCGTGCCGGTCGCTGGCCGAGGAGCCCGGTGCCGGTCACTCGGCCCACGCCCGGGCGCACGCCCACTATGAGACCGGGGACCACGAGCGCGGCCTGGCCTGGATGGACGACTGGGTCACGGGCGACGGCGCCGCGACCGACAGCCTCAGTCACTTCTCGTGGCACGCGGCGCTGCACGAGCTGTCCCTCGGCGACCTGGAGGCCGTCCGCCGGCGCTACGACACCCAGCTGCGTCCAGAGCACGGCATCGGTTGTCGAGCCCTGGTGGACAGCGGCTCCCTGCTCTTCCGGTGGGCTATCACACCAGGCGCCGAGTCGGTCCCGGACCTGCGGAAGGTCGTCGCGGTCACGTCACGCGAGGCGCTCGAGCGGCCGGCGACGCCGTTCCTGGCCATGCACGCCGCGGTCACCCTGCTCGCGACCGGCGACCGCGACGGACTGCTCAACCTGTTCCGCTGGGCGGCCGGCCACTCCCACCCTGTGCAGCGCGAGGTCGTCACGCCGCTGGCCCGGGCGCTGCTCCGGATGCAGGCGGGCCACCACTCCGAGGCAGCCGACGCGCTGGCGCGACTGCGGCGTCAGATCCCCCGGCTGGGAGGCTCGGACGCGCAGCGGGAGATCGTGGAGGAGACCTGGATCTGTGCCTTGCTCCGGGCTGACCGGTTCGACGAAGCGCGTCGGATCCTCGACGACCGGCTCGACCGCCGCCGTTCGCCGCGGGACGCGCGCTGGCGAGCCGGCATCTCCCAGGATGCCGACCGGATCGCTCAGGTCTGATCTGGTGACCGGGTGATCGCTTCCTGGACAGCGATGACCTGGCTCACGTTCGTCAGCTCGATGACCCTGCGGATCGGCGAGTCCGTCGGGACCACGAGGCGCAGCTCCTGCCGGCTGTGCTTCAACCGTTCGGCGAGCCGGAAGATCATCGCGATCCCGGAGCTGTCGAGGTAGGAGGTGTCGCCGAGATCCACCACGACCCGGGCGGCGTCCCTGGGTACCGCGGCGAGGATGGCATCCAGGACGGCGCGCGCGTTCGAGAGGTCGATCTCCCCGATGATCCGCACCAGCCGCGCACTGTCGTGATCTCTCGTCTCGATCCGGGCGAGCTCGCTCACGTGCCCACCCTGATCCGGACCCGACGACGCATCCTCACCTCGGTCCCCTCCGGCCCGCGGTCCACCTCGACCACGTCCATGAGGGATCTCATGAGCTGGAGCCCCCACCCTCCATCCCGGTCGGCCGGCGGCCGCCACTCTCCCTGGTCTCGCACCGACACCTGCACCGACGCGTCCACCAGCCGTGCCTCGACCTCCATATGGCCGGGACTGGCGTGGTAGGCGTGATGGACGACGTTCGCGCAGGCTTCGCCGCAGGCCACCAGGATCTCGTTCTCGTCGGCGTTCGTGACCGCGCACTCGCGAAGCCACCTGCGCAGTGGACTCCGCATCTGGATGAGCATCCGCGGCTCCGCGGGCAAGCGGAGCCGCAAGGGTCCGCCCGCGAGGGACACGGGTCGCATGGCCACCAGTGCAATGTCGTCAGCGACATGTTCGGGCTGCAGAAGGTTGGACAAGAGGCGGTCGCACAGCTCCTCGAGATCACCCGTCGCGTTCGCCATCGCCTCAGCCTCCAGGCGATCGAGGCCCACCTGGATGGACATCCCCCGCTGCTCGACGAGCCCGTCGGTGAACAGCAGCAGCGTTGCCCCCGGCGCCAGCGTGTGGCTCGCCTCCACGAACGTCGAGTGCGCGGTCACCCCCAACGGAGGGGCGAGGCCACCTTCGAGGTAGGCACTCTCTCCGTTGCCGAAAACCAGCGCCGGAGGATGTCCGGCGTTGGCGAAGCGCAGTTTCCGCGTGGCCGGATCGAAGACCAGGTACATCAGGGTCGCCATCTCGGGGCCGGGCAGCTGGTCCACGAGACGGTGGACTCCGTCCATCACCGAGACCGGCGACGGGTCCTGCAGCGCATAGGCCCGCAGAGCCATCCTGAGCTGACCCATCGTGGCGGCGGCCTGGAGCCCGTGGCCGGCCACGTCGCCGATGGCAAACCCGACGAGTCCCCGTGGGAGCTGGACGACGTCGTACCAGTCGCCTCCCACCTGAACGTCGGTCGTGGCCGGCACGTAGCGCGTGGCCACGGCCACGTCGACCATCTCGGGCATCCGCTCCGGAAGCAGGCTTCGCTGGAGGGTCGCGGCGATGTGGTGCTCTCGACGGGCCCGCGCCTCTTCGTGGGTCAGCTGCTCCTGGGCCTCGGACCGCTCCTGGATCTCCAACAGCAGTCGGGCGTTGGCCGCGGACAGCTCGGCGGTGCGCTGCATGACGCGCTCCTCCAGCTCACCAGCCGCGGCCACCAGGTCGTCGGCGGCCCGCATCCGCTCGCTGACGAGAGCGGCGAGGAAGAAGGACGTGAGGGCCACACACGCGTTGAAGGCCTGCAGAGTGAACATCTGCTCGAACAGCGACCCTCGCCCGAACGGTCCGACCCCTTGCGCCGCTGCCCACGTGGCCACCAACGACGCGATCAGAGCCGACGGCGCGGCACCCCGGAGCTGCAGGCGCCAGGCCGCCCAGCCCAGCAAGGGCAGAGCCAGGAACAGCTGGTGGGGCTGGGAGGAGGCCGCCCACGTGACCACCCCAGCGGTCACGACCAGGATCACCGCTGCCTCGACCCAGCGCCCCAACGGCCAGGGTGCTTGCTCCCAGAACAACGGAAGACACAACAGGAAGGGGGCGACCGCCAGGATCCCCATGGCATCTCCGGTCCACCACACCGCCCAAGCCGAGAGCAGCTCGTCGTCGGCAATCGCTCCCGACACCATGAGCGTCGCTGCTCCGATGGTGGCACTGATCAGGGTGCTCGCAAGCGCCCCCAGGAACACGATCAGCAGCGCGTCCTTGCGGCGGTCCAGCTGTCGTCGGAACCCCATGTGGGTCAACAGCGTCACCGCCAGCAGCGGAGCCAGCGTGTTCCCGGCGGCAGTGACCGCCGCAGGGAGCGGCCCCTCGCTGATCGGCAGATTCACCGCGAAGGCGGCCAGGGCGACGCTGGGCCACATCGATCTTCCGAGGAGCAGGAAGGCCGCCACGGCGATGCCGGTCGGCGGCCAGAGTGGCGTCACGTTGTGTGCGACCAGCGACAGGCTCAGGCCGAGCCGTGCACCCAGGTAGTAGGCGAACCCGACCAGGACGAGCGAGGCGACCGCACCGAGGAGGTGCGTTGGACGGTGCAGCAAGGCATCACCCGAGGTCGTCTGCGTCCTTCCGCGACCTGCCATCGCCCTTCCGACGTGCTCCCCAACTGCAACTGGCTGACAGCGTAGAGCACCGACGCCGCCGCGGGCAGTCAGAAGGGATCAGGCCAGGTTGATGTTGTTCCCCTGGACGTCGAGCCCGAACTCCTCCAGGGGGGCCGGGGCCGGTCCGCCCTGAACGGAGCCGTCCTCGATGGAGAACTGGCTCCCGTGGCACGCACAGTTGATGGTGCCGTCACTGACATCGTTGACGATGCAGCCCTGATGGGTGCACACAGCCGTGAACGCCTTGAAGTCGCCTGCACTCGGCTGGGTGACGACCACCTGCTCCTCGCCGAAGATCGTGCCTCCGCCGACCTCGATGTCGCTCGTCGTGGTGAGGGCGTCGCCGCCCCCGCCGCCACCGCCCCCTCCTCCGGAGGTGGCCCCGCCGCCGGGCGAGGACTCCTCGGCCGCGCTGGTGGGGTCGCTGGCGGTCTCGCCGCCGTCGTCACCGCAGGCGGCCAGGAGCAAGCCGCCGAGTCCCACGGTCGCGGCTCCGGTCAGCGCGTGCCGGCGGCTGAGTCCTTCTCTGGTCATTCCGAGACTCCTCCGGATCAGGAACAGGTTGAAAGCGACATTACTCAGGAAGCCTGAAAGACTGATGAGAGCGTCCGGTGGTCCTCGGGTGGTTGACCGAGCGTCTCCGACTGCGGAGAGGTCGTCGTGGATCGACACGTCCTACGCGCCGCCACGGTCGCCGTCGCGGCGGCACCGCTGCTCCTCCTTGCTGCCTGCACCGACGGGGAGCCGTCCTCAAGACCGGTGGCGACGAGCGCCCCTCCAAGTTCACCCAGAACCACCAGTCCACCCGACGTGGTCGAGACGACCCGGCCGGACGGGGTCATGGTCCTCTCCCGCGACGCGGACCCGACCTACGTGGCGCTGGGCGCAGGGCGGTATGCCGTTCCACAAACCGACTCCTTGTTCTACGAGGTCGAGGTGTTCGACGGGTGGGACGTCTTCGCGGGGGCGTTCTTCAACACGTCCGGCATCTCTGGCGGCATTCATTTCGTCTCCCACGCGGGGAGCCGCACGGGCCTGCCCACGCATCCCTGCCGGGATCACACGCTGACCAGGGTGGGTCCGGCGGTCAAGGACCTGGCGGACGCCCTCGCCCGCCAACCGCTGCTCCAGGTCTCGACGCCGCGGCCGGTCACGGTCGGCGGACGGAACGGGCTCTCCCTGACCGTGACCGTGCCGCCCCGAGTCGACTCGTCCCAATGTGAGAGCTCCGCGGTCGTGGTGTACTCACCCAGCGGAAGGGCCGACGACGCCTGGCAGGGAGGAGGCGGATACGTCGGCCGGCTGTGGATCCTCGATGTCGACGGGGAGCGCTACGTCATCCATGCCGAGTGCAGCACCGACTGCACGGGCGAGGAGGTCGACACCCTGCTCCGGATGTCGGAGTCCATCACCTTCACCCGCGTCCCCGGCTGACGGCGGATCCAGGGCTCACGCTGGCCGCCGCCGGCCCGGTTCCCCGCAGGAACCGGACCGACCGGCGAGAGCGGTCAGGGCCGGGCGTCCAGCACGAGGTTGGTCGCCGTCGCGATCGCCACGTGCGCGGACGCGAAGCCCGCGTCCCGGAACGCCCCGGTGAGCCGGGCCGGGCCGGCCTGCGCCCCGAGTGCGGCACCGCCCTCCGACACGCTGTGCGGGACACACAGGGCGGAGCTTCCGACGTAGAACACCGCCGCGATCGGATTGGCCAGGTTGGCCTCGAGGGAGTCCTCGGCGTACGGCTCGACGGCGACGACCGAGCCACCCGGCTCCAGCGAGCTCCGGGCGTGCGCGAGGGCTCCGACGGGGTCGCCGAAGTCGTGCACGGCGTCGAAGAAGAGCACCAGGTCGTAGGTCCCGGTGTACGACGTGCTCCCGGCCACCCGGAACTCGACGCGGTCGCTGACTCCGCCTCGACAGCGGCGTGGGTGGCCATGCGGATCGACTCCTCGTGGTAGTCCACGCCGACGAAGGTCGAGTTCGGAAAGGCCTCGGCCAGCATGATCGTCGGGACGCCCAGGCCGCAGCCGACGTCGAGAACGCGGATGCCCGACTCGAGCCGTTCGACGAGGCCGTCGACCGCGGGCAGCCACTCGGTGACCAGCGAGTTGCGGTAGAGGGTGCCGTAGAAGCGGGCGACGGCACTGAACAGGCGCGGGTCGTGCTCGTGCCAGCCCAGGCCTTCGCCGCTCGTGTAGACGCTGGCGAGCTTGTCGACGGCGGCCCACACGGCGGAGATGAGCTCGAATCCGGACATCAGGGCGGCGGGGCTCTCCTCCTCTGCGAGGACGGCCGCGGCCTCGACGGACAGAGTGAACGCCTCGGTCGCGCCGTCGTACGTGACGTAGCCGTTCGCCGCCTGCGCAGCCAGCCACTCCTCGGCGTACCTACGGGTGATGCCGGAGCGGTCCGCGAGCTCGGTAGCAGTGGCGGTCCCGACGGAGGCGAGCGCGCGCCACAGGCCGAGGCGGTCGCCGAGGTAGACGAGGATCGCGTTGTAGGCCGCGGCCTGGTCGGCCGCCACCTTGCCGGCGAACTCCTCGAGCTTGCCGAAGTCCAGGACCGGTGCTTCCAGCTGAGCGGTCATGGTGGTTCCCTTCTCGATGGGCGCCCGGGTGGCGCCGTCGATGACCAAGGTCCGGGACGCGGCTCACACCGCCCTGTCACGACGAATCCGCGTCCGTGACAGGCACCTGACAGCGGATCGGATCAAGATGGAGACATGGACGACCTCGGCACCGTGCTGATGATCTGGGCGCACCCCGACGACGAGACCTACCTCGCAGGCGGGCTGTCGCACGCCCTGATCGAGGCGGGTCACCGGGTCGTGTGCCTGACCGCGACTCGCGGCGAGGCCGGGGGCACCACGGACGGGCTCGGCGAGATCCGCACTGCGGAGCTCGAGTCGGCGCTCCGCGTGCTGGGCGTCGACGAGCACCACTGGCTCGACCATCCCGACGGCGGGTGTGCGGCCGTCGACCCCGAGAAGGCGGCGGCCGAGGTGCGAGCGATCCTCGACGACGTACGACCGGACACCGTGATCACCTTCGGTCCCGATGGGTTCACCGGCCATCCCGACCACCAGGCCGTGAGCGCCTGGACGGACCTCGCCGTCGAGCAGGCCACCATGCGGCCGCGCGTGTTGCACGCAGTCCGCCGCGAGGAGGTGGTCGATCGCGAGCTGGACGAAGACTTCGGAGTGTTCGATCTCGGCCTGCCCCGCGTCTGTTCCGACGACGAGCTGGCGATCCGGCTGGATCTGAACGATGCCTTGCTGGACCGCAAGGTCGAGGCGCTGCTGCACCAGGTGTCCCAGACGGGTGGGCTCGTCGAGACGGTCGGGCTGGAGCGGTTCCGTGCCTGGGTCGCGACCGAGTCCTTCGCCGACCCCCGGGACGGATGACGACTGGGTCGGTTCTCGGGCACAGTTTGGTGGTGGACCGGACCAGCCTCGCTCTCTGCGTGGACCTGCTCGGTCCCCTCGTTCTCCGCCTGGACGGCCGCACGGTCGACGTACCCGGCGCCCGGAGACGGGCGCTGCTTGCGCTCCTGGCACTCGAGGGCGATCGCGGGGTGAGCAGCGATCGGCTCATCGACGCGCTGTGGCCCGACGACCGGCCCGACAACGCCGTCCAGGCGCTCTACAACCATGTCTCCCGGCTGCGCGGCCACCTGGGCCCGCACGCCGACCGACTCGAGCGGCACGCGACCGGGTACCGCTTGCGGCTCGTGCCGAACGAGCTGGACGCCGACGCGGCTCGACGCCTCGCCTCGGTGGACCCCGACGCCGCGCTGGCGCTGTGGCGGGGGCAGGCACTGGTCGAGTTCCGAGGGACGCCGGCCCTGGAGGCAGAGACGGTCGGCCTGGACGAGCTACGCCTCCAACTTGTCGATGACCTGCTCGAGGCGCGGCTGGCGCGAGGAGACCGAACCGCCGTCATCGATGCGACGGCGGCGGCCACCTCATCACCCCTGCGTGAGCGGACGGCGCTGCTGCACGTGCGTGCCCTGGCAATAGACGGACGTACGGCCGAGGCCATGACCGCTGCGAAGGCGTTCCGGCGACGGCTCGTCGGGGAGACCGGCCTCGACCCCACTCCGGCACTGGCCGAACTCGAGCAGCTCGTGGCCGCTGGGGACGTGGCGCGACCGCCGGACGTCACCACTCGCAGGATCGCCCGGCCGGACTCGCCGATGGTCGGCCGCCAGCACGACCGCGAGGAGGTCATGCGCCTCATGCGCGCCAACTCGATGGTGACCATCACCGGCACCGGTGGCGTGGGCAAGACCCGACTGGCACTCGACATCGCGGCCGATCCCGTCCACGGCGCGGATGTGCTGGTCGTCCACCTCGCGGCGGTCGACCGGCCGGAACGGGTCTGCCAGGCCGCCGCCTCCACGCTGGGTCTGCGAACCACCGGCGAGGTTCTTCCTGCCGACGTGGCAGCGGCACTGGCGGACCAGAAGCTCCTGCTGGTGCTCGACAACTGCGAGCACGTCGTCGACGTGTGCCGCGACCTGGTGATCGCCGTACGCCGACACGCGCCGCAGGTTCACGTGCTCGCGACGTCGCGCACGACCCTGCACGTGCCCGGCGAGTACGTGGTGCGGCTTCAGCCACTCCCGGTACCCCGGGGCTCCGACCTGGACGCGCTGCCGCGGCACCCGGGGGTCAGGGCATTCGTCGAGCATGCTCGGCGCCGTCGACCGGACTACGAACTGGTGGCGGAAGACGCAACCGACCTGGTCGAGGTGCTGCACCGGCTCGACGGCCTGCCCCTCGGCATTGAGCTGGCGGCTCGTCAGGTTGCCGTGATGCCGATGCGTGCGGTGCGTGAGCGGCTCGACCGGGCGCTCGACCTCGGCACCGGCCCGAAGGCCCGTGAGGACGAGCGGCACCTGACGCTTCGCGCCACCATCGCCTCGTCGTACCGGCTCCTCGACGATGCCGAGCAGCAGCTGCTGCGTGCCATCGCACCATTCCCCGGTGGGGTGGATCTGGGGACGGTCGAGGCGCTCGCATCGCCCACGTCGGGGGACCCGCTCGACCTGCTGCACCGGCTGGTCGACTCCTCACTGCTGGTCGCGGACGCGGCGGATGGGCGGTATCGGCTCCTCTTCACCGTCCGGGCATTCCTGCTCGACGAGCTCGTGACCCGGGGGGAGATCGAGGATGCGCATCGAAGATTCGTCGCCCGTTGCGTCTCGATCGCGACCGAGATCGACGAGCGGATGTTCGGACCAGACGAGGCCACGACCGATCGGCGCCTGCGCTCGGAGCTGGCCAACCTCCGGGCCGCCCGGGACCTGGACACAGCCGAGGCGCGGGTGCGGATCACTGTCGCTGTCAACAGGGTCGTCACGTGGCGCGACCTGCGCGAGATCTGGGCCTGGGCGACGGAACTCGCCGAGGACCCGGCACTCGTCGACCACCCGCTGCGAGCGTCGATCCTCGCCGGCGCAGCGGAGGCGTCGAGGTTGGTCGGGGATTTCGAAGGCGCGGAGCGAAACGCTCGAGAAGCCATCGCCCTGGACGACGCCAACGCCCAGTCCGGTGCGCTGCATCGAGCGCGGAGCGTCCTCGGCGTCCTCGCTCACTTCAAGGGCGACTTCGTGACTGCTCGCGACACCTGGCTCCTGGCCGCCGAAGGCTCCACCGACGACGAGTGCGTCTTCGTCGGCTCCGCGGCCCTCGCCTCGGCGTACGACGGTGACCTGGCCACGGCTCGCACGCTGCTGGAGCGCGCATGCACGATGGCGCGCTGCGGTTCACATCACGCGTTCATCGCCTATGTTGACGGCGAGCTGCGCGCATCGGCCCGCGCCGAGGACTCGATCCCGTTCTACCTCGACGCCATCTCCGTGGCCTCGGGCGTCGGTTGCACGTTCGTCGAGGGTGTGGCGCGGGTGTCGCTCGCCTCAGCGCGCAGCCGAATCGGCGATGTCGCGGGCGCCGCGGCCGGGTACGGGTACCTCCTCGAGGCATGGCGCCGCACCGGCCAGGCCACGCAGCTATGGACCACAGCACGCAACGCCGCGCACCTCCTCGCGTCGGCGGGCCGGACGGAGACGGCCGCGCTGCTGCTGATGTCCGCCGACGCCCATCCCGGGGCGGCAGCGGTGGGCCCCGAGATCGCCCGGTTCAGCGCGCGTTCGTTCACGCCCGTGAGCGACCTGGTCGACGGTCCGCTTCTGGAGGACCTGCGCTCACGGTTCAGGCAGCTGAGCTCGGCGGACGTGCTGGACCGGGCGGTGGCGGAGCTCCGCGAGCTGGCCGACCAGGGGACCCTCGGCTGACCTGGTGGTCTGGTGGGTCAGCGTGCCCTGACGGGGTTGTTGCTCTTGCCGGCCGCCTTCTTCGCGACCGCTCTCCTGGCTGGCGTCTTGGCTGGCGTCTTGGCTGGCGTCTTCTTCGCCGTCGTCTTCTTCGCCGTCGTCTTCTTCGCTGTCGCCTTCTTGGCTGGCGCCTTCCTGGTCGGCTTGCGACGTGCGGGCTTCGCCGCGCGTCCCTCGAGGAGCGGGGCGAGGAAGTCGCCGGTGTAGCTGTCCGGATGCGCCGCCACATCCTCGGGCGTCCCCTCCGCGACGACGGTGCCACCACGGGAGCCGCCCTCCGGACCCATGTCGACGATCCAGTCGGAGGTCTTGATCACGTCGAGGTTGTGCTCGATGACCAGCACCGTGTTGCCCTGGTCGACCAGCCGCCCAAGGACGAGCAGCAGCTTGCGGATGTCCTCGAAGTGGAGACCGGTCGTCGGCTCGTCGAGCACATAGACGGTGCGGCCGGTCGACCGCTTCTGCAGCTCGGAGGAGAGCTTCACCCGCTGCGCCTCACCACCGGACAGCGTCGTCGCCGGCTGGCCGAGCCGGACATAGCCCAGGCCCACCTCGCCCAGGGTCTTCATGTGCCGCGAGATGGCGGGGACGGCCGCGAAGAACTCCGCGGCCTCCTCGATCGGCATGTCCAGCACCTCGGCGATCGTCTTGCCCTTGTAGTGGACCTCGAGCGTCTCCCGGTTGTAGCGGGCACCGTGGCAGACCTCGCACGGGACGTAGACGTCCGGGAGGAAGTTCATCTCGATCTTGATCGTGCCGTCGCCCGCGCAGGCCTCGCAGCGGCCGCCCTTGACGTTGAAGGAGAACCTGCCCTGCAGGTAGCCCCGCATCTTCGCCTCCGGGGTGGAGGCGAACAGCTTGCGGATGTGGTCGAAGACCCCGGTGTAGGTCGCCGGGTTGGACCGCGGGGTCCGCCCGATCGGCGACTGGTCGACGTGGATCACCTTGTCCACGTGCGAGAGGCCGCTGATCTTCTGGTGTCGTCCGGGCACCGCCCGAGCGTTGTAGATCTGCTTGGCCAGCGCCATGTAGAGGATGTCGTTGACCAGGGTCGACTTGCCCGACCCCGAGACGCCCGTCACCGCGACGAACAGACCCAGCGGGAAGGTGACGTCGATGTTCTGCAGGTTGTGGGCGCGGGCGCCGTGGACGGTGAGGTCGCGACCCGGCGTCCGCGGGCGGCGTACCTCGGGGACCGGGATCTCGCGTCGTCGGGAGAGGTACTGGCCGGTCATGGAATCGGGATGGTCGAGCAGCCCCGCCACCGCGCCGCTGTGCACGACCTGCCCGCCGTGCTCGCCTGCGCCAGGACCGATGTCGACCACCCAGTCGGCGGCGCGGATGGTGTCTTCGTCGTGCTCGACCACGATCAGGGTGTTGCCCAGCTCCTTGAGCCGCACCAGGGTGTCGATCAGCCGGTGGTTGTCGCGCTGGTGCAGCCCGATCGAGGGCTCGTCGAGGACGTAGAGCACCCCCACCAGGCCGGCCCCGATCTGGGTCGCCAGCCGGATCCGCTGCGCCTCACCGCCCGACAGCGAGCCGGAGGGCCGGTCGAGGGAGAGGTAGTCGAGGCCGACGTCGAGCAGGAAGTTCAGTCGCTCCTGGATCTCCTTGAGCACCCGCTCGCCGATCTGCTTCTCGCGGGGCGACAGGTCGAGGCCGCGCAGGAAGTCGGCGGTCTCGTTGATCGGGAGCCGGCAGACGTCGGCGATGTTGCGGCCACCCATGGTGACCGCCATCGAGACCGGCTTCAGGCGCGATCCGTCGCAGGTGGGACACGGCACCTCACGCATGAACCCCTCGAACCGGTCGCGGCTGGTGTCGGACTCGGCCTCGCGATGGCGTCGCTCGATGTAGGTGCGCACGCCCTCGAACTCGGCGTAGTAGGCACGCTCTCGGCCGTAGCGGTTGCGGGTGACGACGTGCACCTTGGTCGGGTGCCCCTGCATCAGCGACTTCTGGGCCGTGCCGGACAGGTCCTCCCAGGGAGTGTTGAGGTCGAAGCCGAGCTCCTCGCCGAGCGCCCCCATCAGGCGCAGGAAGTAGTCCGCCACGTGGGCCTGGCTCCACGGCTGGATGGCGCCCTCGCCGAGGGTCGCCTGGGGATTGGGGACGACGAGCTCGGGGTCCACCTCCATCCGGGTCCCCAGACCATGGCACGCGGGGCAGGCGCCGAAGGGCGAGTTGAACGAGAACGATCGTGGCTCGAGCTCGTCGGTGTCGAGGTCGTGCTCGTTGGGGCACGCCATCCGCTCGGAGAACCGCTGCTCGCGGCCGGGGTCCTTCTCGTCCAGGTCGACGAAGTCGAACAGCACGAGCCCGCCGGCGAGGTTGAGCGCCGTCTCGACGGAGTCGGTGAGACGACGCTTGGAGGAGTCCTTGACCGCCAGCCGGTCGACGACGACCTCGATCGTGTGCTTCTTCTGCTTGTCGAGCTTCGGCGGATCGTCGAGCGTGTGTGTCTCGCCGTTGACCCGGGCCCGGGAGAACCCCTGCGTCTGCAGCTGGCGGAAGAGCTCGACGTATTCCCCCTTGCGGCCGCGGATGACCGGAGCGAGGACCTGGAACCGGCGCCCGTCCTCCATGGCGAGGACCTTGTCGACGATCTGCTGGGGCGTCTGCCGCTCGATCGGCGCGCCACACACGGGGCAGTGCGGGTGGCCGATCCGGGCGTAGAGGAGGCGCAGGTAGTCGTAGACCTCGGTGATGGTGCCGACGGTCGAGCGCGGGTTCTTCGACGTCGACTTCTGGTCGATCGAGACCGCCGGCGACAGGCCCTCGATGAAGTCGACGTCGGGCTTGTCCATCTGACCGAGGAACTGGCGGGCGTACGCCGACAGCGACTCGACGTACCGCCGCTGGCCCTCGGCGAAGATCGTGTCGAACGCGAGGCTTGACTTCCCGGACCCGGAGAGGCCGGTGAAAACGATCAGGGAGTCCCGCGGGAGGTCGAGCGACACGTCCTTCAGGTTGTGCTCCCGGGCACCCCGGATGATGAGCTGATCCGCCACGTCATTCCCTCGACACTCGACCTGATGATGTTCGAACAAGTGTTCGTCATCGTAGCGTGGCTCACAAGCCGCCACGCCACGGATCTCACCTTCTCACGGCCCACCGACAGTCCCGTTGCCGACGACGGTGAGCGATCGGCGAGAATGGGCGGATGGCCCACGACCTGACCCACGAACTGGATCTCCTGCACGGCGCGACGAACCGCCTGGTCCGCACGGTGGACGGTTTCCACGGTGCTGACTGGGGCAGGTCGACGGACCTGCCCGGCTGGACCCGGGCCCACGTGGTCGCGCACCTGGCGCTGAACGCGGAGGGACTCACCGGCGCACTGTCCGGGATCGTCGAGGCCGAACCACGATCGATGTACGCCTCCGACGAGGCGCGCGGCGACGACATCGCCGCGCTGTCCGCCGCCGCGACCGACGTGCTGCGGGGGCGGCTGATGGCGGGGACCACGGCGTTCATCGACGCGGTGGCGGCGATGCCCGACGACGACTGGGAAGTCACCATCGAGCGGACCCCCGGTGGCCGGACGTTCCGTGCCGCCTCCACCGTGGGCATGCGGCTGCGGGAAGTGGAGATCCATCACGCCGATCTCGACGCCGGCTACGCGCACCACGACTGGCCGAGCGACTTCTGCATCGTCCTCCTCGATGCGATGGCGAAGCGCGAGTGGACCGAGTTCTTCCAGGTGTCCCCCACCGATCTCGACCGGACGTGGTCGTTCGGCGACGGGGGCCCGACGGTGACGGGAGCGGCGGCCGACCTCGGCTGGTGGAGCACCGGCCGTGGCAACGGCGAGGGGCTGACCAGCTCCAGCGGGACCATGCCGAAGGTCGGTGCGTGGTGAGCTACCAAGGCTGCGGTCAGCCCCGGCGGTCCCCCCGATGTACGCGACCTGACGCACCTCACCGTCACGAAGGTCGCGGTCGACCCCGAGATGTCCAACAACTGCTACCTCCTCAAGTGCCGCCACACGGGCGACCAGGTGCTGATCGACTCCGCGGCTTCGCCGGAGACGTTGCTGCCCCTGGTCGGTGACCGCGGTCTCTCGACCGTCGTCACCACCCACCGACACTGGGACCACCACCGGGCGCTCGCCGACGTGGTGTCCGCGACCAGGGCGTCAGTGGTCGCCGGCGCGCCGGATGCCGACGAGATCACGAAGCAGACCGGGGTCGACATCGACGTACGTGCCGAGCACGGCGACACGGTGGCGGTCGGCGACTGCACGCTCGAGGTGATCGCCCTCGCCGGCCACACTCCGGGCTCCATCGCGCTGCTGTACGAAGACCCCGACGGCCATCCGCACCTCTTCACCGGCGACTCCCTGTTCCCGGGCGGTCCTGGCAGGACAACAACTCCAGAGGACTTCGACTCGTTGATGGACGACCTGCGTGCCAAGGTGTTCGACCGGTTGCCCGACGAGACGTGGTTCTACCCTGGCCACGGCAACGACTCCACGCTCGGCGCGGAGCGGGGCTCGTTCCCCGAGTGGCTGGCGCGTCGATGGTGACCCGAGAGCCTGCTCAGGATGGGGCGGTCGACCTGGTCCTTGCCTATGTCTCTGCGAGCCAGCGAGCCCGGTCCAGCGGGGACGCAGCAGACTTCGATACGGTGCGGGACTTCATTGCCGACGACATCGTCATCAGCGTCGCGGCGCCGTGGACGGACAGGCCGTGGCGAGTCGCCCATCGGGGAGCCGACGACGTCATGGCCAGGTTGAGCGCGGCGGTGAACTCCAGCGCAGTCCTGCGAACGGAGACGGTGAACGCAGTCCGGGCCGGCGACGACGTCCTGATCGAGCAAGTCTCGACCATGACGACGAGCGAGGGTGAGCAAATCGGCGCTGTCTGCTTCCTCTTCACCGTCCGAGACGGAAAGATCGCCGCCTGCCGCACCTACCGCAATGACGCCGGGCTCCCGACGCCCTGAACCACGGCAACTCGCTGTCCCCGGGCGGAGTCGGCAACACCTTCGGCGACAAGGACGCGTTCGCCCGCCTCACGACGAGGCGTCGACCAAGGTGTTCGACCGACTGCCCGGACGACACCTGGTCCTACCCCGGCCACGGCGATCAGGTGTCAGCTGAGCCGCCAGCGGCCAGCACGTCCATGACATGAACAATGCGCGAATCGTTGTCCGCGCCTCTCCACGGCCGCTTCGCCCAGGTGATAGGCCTGCATCACTGGCTGGCTGGGTTCCCCGCCGCGAGACGACTGGAAAGGGGCAACCGTGCAATTCATGGCCAACTCTCGACCTGCCGACGGAGTCACGCCCGAGCAGTTGACGGAGTATTTCGAGGCCAACGGCGTCTCCTCAGAAGCATGGGAGCTCGTGCGGCACCGCATTGTGACGGACTATGCCTTCAAGGTCGGCGAGGTGCCCGGCGTCGTCCTCTTCCTGCGTGCCGACTCGGAGGACGAAGCCCGGAAGTTGGTCGACTCGACTCCGATCGTGGAGCAGGGACTGCTGAGGTTCGAGGTGGAGCCGCTTGGAGTCGTGATGCACCTCTGACCGGGTCTCGAGCGCGGCTGGTGACCGACCGCTCGAGACCCGGTAGATCTCCACGCACCCGCTGCAGGAAGATCTACCCAAACGGCCCTCAGGGCCCCACTCGCTCACCACTCGGGAGCCCCCGTGACGACACGCAGCCATGAGACCTACGCCGACTTCCTGCTCCCCCACATCGGCGCCGACACCCGGTTGGTCGACGTGGGCTGCGGCTCGGGCGAGCTGTCGCTTGGCCTTGCCTCGGTCGTTGCCCGGGTGGTCGGGGTCGACAACGACGCTGACGAAATCGACGCCGCACACCGGGCGGCTGCCGACGCTGAGACCGACAACGCGACGTTCGTCGTCGGCGACGCCTACGACCTGGGCCTGCCGCACGCCGAGACCGACGCCGTGATCGCACACTCGGTTCTCGAGGCCGTGGACGATCCAGGCGCGGCGATCGTCGAGGCGCACCGAGTCCTGCGACCAGGCGGGATCCTGGGGGTTGCAAGCGTCGAGTACGACGGGCTGATTCTCGCCGGGCCCCATGAGGAACTGACCCGACGCTTCTACGAGATTCGCGAACGCCTGTGGCTGGCGGAGGGGGCCGACCCCTACCTGGGCCGGCGTCTCCGCGGCCTGCTGCTCACCCACGGGTTCGTCGACGTGGAGGCGACGACCCGCGCGATTCCGTACGGGACGAACGACGCCGTCCGCGAATTCGGAGTGGGGCGCGCTGCCGACTGCCGAGACGACTGGTACGTCACGTCCGCCCTGCGCGAGGGACTGGCAACGGAGGTCGAGGTGGCTGCGATGCACGACGCCTGGCTGGAGTGGTCGGAGGCACCGACGTCCTACGCGGCGTTCACGTGGTGCCGTGCGTTGGGGTGGAAACCGCGGGCGGACTCCCCGGCCTGAACCGACAGGCGCAGAATGGATCGCCATGGACTCGGTCGAGGTCGACGGCCTTCGCATCGCCTTCGAGCGAGCGGGATCGGGGCCCGTGCTGGTCCTCCTGCACGGGTACGTCGGCGACGGTCGCGCGACGTGGCGCCCTCAGCTCGAGGGTTTGAGCGACGAGTTCACCGTCGTTGCCTGGGATGCCCCCGGCGCCGGGAGCTCCTCTGACCCTCCGGAGTCGTTCGGCATCGCCGGCTACGCAGACTCGCTGGCCGGCTTCGTCGCAGCCCTGGAGCTCGGCACTCCGCACGTCGCGGGGCTGTCCTTCGGTGGTGCGCTGGCCATCGAGCTCGCCCACCGTCACCCCGCCAGCGCCAGGTCACTGGCACTTGGCTCTGCCTATGCCGGGTGGCGCGGCTCCCTCTCCCCCAGCGCGGCGGAGGCTCGGTTGGGGCAGGCCCACGAGCTGAGCCGCCTCTCCTCTGACGAGTTCACGGACACCCTGCTCCCGACGATGTTCTCCGAAGGCACATCGCAGTCGACGGTCGACGGCTTCGGCGCAAGCGTGCGCTCGTTCCACCCGTCCGGCTTCCGGGCGATGGCCAACGCGTCGGCAGAGGACCTGCGTGACGCATTGCCGCTGATCGAGGCGCCCACGCTCCTCATCCACGGCGAGAATGACGTTCGGGCACCGATGGCCGTCGCCCGGCACCTCGAGGAGTCCATTCCCGGCGCGCGACTGGTGGTCCTTCCCGGCGCGGGTCATGTGTGCAACCTGGAGGCTCCTGAGAACTTCAACGCGACGGTGCGGGAGTTCCTTCGCGGCGTCTGAGGCCTCAGTGATACGTGATCGACACCAAGCGACTGGCCGACGGCTACATCGACGTCCTCGGCCGGGGACTCACTCTGTGGCAGGCGGCGTGGCGGCTCGACCAGGGGCTACCGGCCGACACGGAGGTAGCCGTCGCCAAGCTGTGGGCGGCCGACGCGGGGCACCGCCTCGCGCACACGACTGTTCATGTGCACGGAGGTGTCGGCATCGACCTGGACGGCGAGGCCCATCGCTACTTCGCCGCGGCCAAGCGCCTCGAGGTCGCCTACGGCGGCGCGACCGAACAGGCGCTCGCGATCGGCCGGGAGGAATGACCAGAACCTGTGGATAGCCCTCGGTGGGGTTGACGTGATCGGCGCATCTTCCCGAGGTAGATCTGAGAACGAAGCCTCATGGCCGGCGTTGGCGCGCCGGTTCGGGAAGGTACGCCCATGTTGAAGCCAGTCCATGACGGGTCTGAGTCCGCCGTGCCGGGCGGGCCGGCGGCGGGTTCGTCGCTGCTCGACGGGATCGTAGTTTGAGCACGGTCCGGTGAAAACGCGCTGCGCGCATCAAGGGAGAGCAACCAGATGAGACCGCTTCGATACTCGATCAACGTCACACTCGACGGCTGCTGCCATCACGAGGCAGGACTCCCCCCCGACGAGGATTCGATGCGCTACTGGACCGCTGAGATGGAACGAGCCGATGCCCTGCTATTCGGCCGGGTGACCTACGAGATGATGGAGTCGGCGTGGCGGCAACCGGCCACGGGTACGTGGCCTGACTGGATGGATGAGTGGGAGATCCCGTTCGCCGAGACCATCGACCGGACGAAGAAGTACGTCGTGTCGAGCACGCTGAGCGGGGTCGATTGGAATGCCGAGCTCTTGCGAGGCGACTTGGGGCAAGCGGTACACCGGCTCAAGCAGGAGCCAGGCGAGGGCCTGTTCGTGGGTGGCGTGACACTCCCCCTGGCGTTGGCAGATCTGGGACTGATCGACGAGTACGTGTTCCTTGTGCAACCGGTCCTTGCCGGACACGGGCCGACGTTGCTCGCCGGTCTGCGCGAGCGCATCCAGCTCGAGCTCGTTGATCGCCATGAGTTCCGGTCGGGGGCGGTCGCCCTGCGATACCGGCCCACGCGAGTAACGACTTGACGTGATTTGTCGTGGCACGTTGGCCGCTGCCTCGCGACGGAACGACGGTTCTCGCCCCTGATGCGGGGGTTCGGACCGTCCCAAACGTGCGGACAGAACGGCCCAATCTGCATCCCCGAGGTGCCGGTAGCAGTCGGTTCGGGCGGGGTGTCGAGCTACTCAGCATCCGCACGCTGCGTGACGAGGCCATGTCCGGGCAGTTTCAATTGGCCGCCGGCGGGCAGATGCAGCTGGCCGCCCACACTCAATCCACAGGTCCTGACAGTTCCTCATCGGCCGGTCACCGGCGGCCGAGCCCGCCTGACCCTGAGTGAAGCTCTGGCACTCCTGGTCGGCGCGGGGCCCCGCTAACCGGTAGGCCAGGATGCTGGCTCGCCTCGATGTGGTGACCATCGGCTCTGGGGCAGGATCCTGGCATCGGGAACGGACGGAAACTCAAAAAATTCTCCACGTTCGAGCGATGAGTTCCCCAGGCCCTCCCGGTCTGTATCTGCATCAGAGCAACGCACCACCAAGGGAGGTGAACACCATGGCCGCATCGATCTTCGTCGAGGTGGAGTCCGGCACCTACAGCGGCCGTGTCCACCCCCACAACGGCTACTACGCAGGCGACTTCAGCACTCCGAGGCACGAGTCGACGCACGCGCAGTCGTCCCAGTAGTCCGACACCAGGCGCTGGGCTGATGGCCCCAGTTCCGAGTCACATGTTGACTCGGAACTGGGGCCATCACCGTTGATCGTGACCTCATGGACCGGCGAAGAACTCTGCGATGTCGCGCGCCAGCAGGTCCGGCTGTTCGGCCGACGCGAAGTGTCCACCTCTGGGCATGGGAGTCCAGCGCACGACGTCGTAGATCCGCTCGACCCACTCCCGCGGCGGGTCCCCGTCGTCCACGAACTGGCGGGCGAAGTTTGCGTACCCGGTCGGCACCCGTACCCGATCGTCCGGTCCGAGGGCAGTGGCGCGGTTGTCGACGTAGTCGCGGATCGACGTCCCGATCGTGCCCGTGACCCAATAGAGCGTCACGACGGTCAGCAGCAGGTCACGGGGCACGACCGACTCGAGGTCGCCGCCCGAGTCGGTCCAGGCCCGCCACTTCTCCGCGATCCAGGCGGCCAACCCTGTTGGGGAGTCCTGAAGGGCGTAGGCGAGGGTCTGCGGGCGAGTCCCCTGGATCACGCCGTAGCCCCGGTCGTCGGCGGCCCACTGCTCGTACTGCCGCACGTAGGCACGTTCGGCCTGCGAGACCGCACGCGTGCCTGGTCCGAGAAACGGCGCCAAGTCGAGGTTGCTGAGGTGCAGCCCGATCATCGACTCCGGGTCGTGGAGTGCCAGGAACGAGGAGACGGCGGAGCCGAAGTCGCCGCCCGTCGCGCCGTATCGCTCGTAGCCGATCCCGTGCATCAACTGGTGCCACAGGCGCGCGGTGTCGCGGGTGGTGACCCCTGGCCGGGGCGGACGATCCGAGAACCCGTAGCCGGGAAGTGACGGGATCACCAGGTCGAAGGCCGGGCCCGCGATCCCGTGGGCCGCCGGATCGGTGAGCAACGGGACCAACGAGAGGTACTCCACGAAGCAGCTCGGCCAGCCGTGGGTCAGCACCAGCGGGATGCCGTCCCCGTGCACTGCCCGGTGGTGCACGAAGTGGATGCGGGTGCCGTCGACGTCCGCCCGAAAGTGGGCGAAGCCGTTTAGCCACCGCTCCTGGGCACGCCAGTCGAAGCGGTCGGCCCAGTAACCGACGAGGTCCCGCAGATAGTCGAGGTCCGTGCCTTGCTCCCATGCGGCCGCCGGCGAGGGTTCGGGCCACCGCGTGTTGCGGATCCGATCAGTCAGGTCGGAGAGAACCTCGTCGGGGACTTCGATCGTGAACGGTTCGACGTCCATGCGAGGCAGGGTTGCACACCTCCGGGTCAGGCCCAGCCCTCCGACGGAGTGACCGGACGGTCCGGCGAGACCTCCTGCACCGGCCGGCCGTCGTACTGGGTGGACATGACGATGTGAGTCCGAAGCTCGCCCAGCTCCCCCAGCCTCTCGAACAGGCCCTCGAGGTGCGCCAGCGATGCCGCTCGCGCCTTGAGCAGTGTGCAGAACTCGCCGGACAGCTTGTGCACCTCGACCAGCTCCGGGAAGTCCTCGGAGTTGGTCGTGCGCAGCAAGCAGCTACCCATCCGACATCGCAGCTGCACGAAAGCGAGAAGTGGCTGGCCAGCACGACCGGCATCGATCCGAGCGGAGTAGCCGGCGATCACCCCGGCCTCCTCCATCCGTCGGACCCGCTCGGCGACGGCCGGCGGTGAGAGGTGGACCCGCCTGGCCAGCTCGTTGAAGGAGAGCCGGCCGTCGGCCTGCAGCTCTGACAGCAGTCGCCAGTCCATGTCGTCCAGTTTCAACGATCGCAAGGTGGCCATGCCGAACATTGTCACGGTTGCCAAGCGAAACCGCCAGAACCCCGTTGATCGGCCCTTCAACGCTGCATCTCGGCTTTCTAGCGTTTTGGCCATGACGTATCCACGCCAACGCCAGGCCGAGATCCGAGGCACGACAACGGGGCCACTTCGCTCCCTCTGGGTCGCGAGCGCCATCGGTGGCCTGTCCCAGTCCCTTGCCGGCTCCGCCGGTGCCCTGCTGGCCAAGGAAGCCGGTCACTCGGGCGCCGTCGCGGGGTTGCCGCAGGCCATGCTCGTGGTCGGTGCGGCCCTCTCCGCACTCGGGCTGTCCGAGGTGACCCGACGCCACGGTCGGGGCGTCGCCCTGTCCCTCGGCGCTTTCATCGCGGCCGCCGGCGCTGCCGTCGTGGTGGTGAGCACGCTCGGTGGGCAACTCGCTGGGATCCTGGCGGGGAGTCTCCTGTTCGGATCGGGCAACACGGCCGTGATGCTCGGACGCTACGCGGCAGCCGATCTCGGTCGCGAGGCCGATCGTGCCCGGGCGATGGCCTCCGTGCTCGTGGCCACCACCGTCGGGGCGGTGGCCGGCCCCAACCTGCTCGCCCCGGCGGGAGCGCTCGCGACCGGCCTCGGGCTTCCGCTCCTGGCCGGCCCGTACCTGGTCGCCGTGGTCGGCTTCGCCGCCGCCGGCCTCGCGCTTGCAGGCGGCCTCCGAGTCGCCGTCCGCGACCCGAGCCAGGCGCCGCAGACGGCGGACACCCCCCTCGGGCGGGACGGAGCCGCCGGACTCGTCGTGCTGGGCCTCGTCAATCTCGTGATGGTCGCGGTGATGACGATGGCACCGGTCCACCTGCACGACCACGGCGTCGGCCTCGGCATGATCGGACTCGTCGTCAGCGCACACATCGCGGGTATGTTCGTCCCCTCTCCACTGAGTGGATGGCTCACCGAGCGGGTCGGCCCCTCGCGCGTCGCTCGGTTGTCAGGGGCGACGCTGCTGGCGGCCTGCGTACTTGCCGCGGTCTCACCGACTCCCTGGCTGCTGGCCGCCGCCCTCCTCCTCGTGGGCGTGGGCTGGAATCTCGGGCTGGTGTCCGGCAGCGTCCTGCTCACGGCTCACGTTCCGGAGCATGCCCGGCCCGGCCGCGAGGGATGGGGCGAGGTCAGCATGGGCGCCGCGGCCGCGTCCGGAGGGGCCGCCTCCGGAGTGGTCGCCACAGCGGGTGGGTACCCCACGCTCGCGGCCACGACCGCGGCGATTGCCGTGCTGGTGGTCCCGCTCATCGCTTGGCTGCTCCCCGGCCGGACCGGTCGAAGTTCAGCCGGAGATCGTCCCGAGCCGACCCACGGCCTCGTCGAACTCCGCCAGCAGCCGGGCCATGACGTCGGCGACCGGCCGGACCTCGTTCATCCGGCCGACGATCTGACCGACGGGCATCGAGATGGTGTCGGGGTTGTCCCCCCGGTTCAACCGGTTGTGGGCGTCTGCCACGAGCAGGTTCTGCAGGGGCCTCGGCAGCGGTGCCGGGGCATCCTCTGACTCCGCGACCGTGAGCCAGATCGACCCAGTACGTCGTACACGTCGGGGTGCCCCTTGATCGCCATCTGCACCGCCGTCGGGACCGCTGTCTTCGCGTCGAACGACGCGAAGGAGGGGCCGACGGCGTTCATGGATAAGCGGGTGCCCGACTTCAGCGGAACCTGACCCGCTCGCACCTCCGACTCACAACATCCGCTGTAGCGGCGAACAGGTCTCCCGACTTCAGGTCGTCGAAGGACGACCAGACGTCCTCGTCCGCGCGATCCTCGCGTGCGTCCTGGCGCTGCTCGCACTCTTCCTCGAGCCGGTCCAGCCGCGCGTCCTCCGCGTCTGAGGTCTCCCCACCACCGGCCGCCTCGCCGCTCGCGTCGCACTCCCGCTCCCGGACGTCGGCGTCGTCGCCCACGGTGTAGCCGACCACGAACTGGGTGGCGATGGCAGCGACGGTCACCCAGTGCAGGAGCTTGGTGACGAGCCCGTAACCAGACGGTCCGTTGCGCAGGCGCATACCTCAGACGAGAGGTGTCACCCGATTGCCCGGTCACACTCCGGGCGCAACCACCGAGCTCATGCGAGCACCTCTGCGATCCTCCGCACCTCGTCGGGGGTGCGCAGCGTCAGGAGCAGCATCGTGACGCCGGCGGCCTCCCAGCGCGCGACGCCGGCTCGCACCTCTTCGGGTGTGCCGATGATCGTCACCTCGTCGATCAGCTCGTCGGGGATCAGTGCCGCCGCCTCTTCCTTTCTGCCGTTCAGGTAGAGCTCCTGGACCTCGGCCGCGAGGTCGGCGTACCCCATCCGCTCGAAGACGGCCTTGTGGAAGTTCTGCTCCTTGGCGCCCATGCCGCCCATGTACAGGGCGAAGACCGGACGGAAGAAGTCGTAGATCCCGCGCTTCTCCTCCTCGGTGTCGGCCACCATCACCTGGCTGGTCGCCGCGACCTCGAACGTCTCTCGCGTGCGACGTGCGCCGGGACGGGCGAACCCCTCGCCCAGCCAGCCGTTGTACATGTCCGCCACCTTGGGGCTGAAGTAGATCGGCAACCAGCCGTCGGCGATCTCGGCGGCGAGCGCGACGTTCCGCGGGCCCTCGGCACCCATCCAGATCGGTACATCGGCCCGCAGCGGGTGCACGATCGGCTTCAGCGGCTTGCCCAGTCCGGCGGCGTCCTCGCCGGCGTACGGGAGCGGGTAGTGCGGGCCGTCGCTGGTGACCGGCTCGTTCCGGGCGAGCACCTTGCGGATGATGTCGACGTACTCGCGAGTGCGGGCGAGGGGCTTCGGGAACGGCCGGCCGTACCAGCCCTCGACGACCTGCGGTCCGCTCACGCCGAGGCCCAGGATCACCCGGCCGCCGGTGAGGTGGTCGAGGGTGAGCGTGTGCATCGCGGCGGAGGTCGGGGTGCGGCCGGACAACTGCACGATCGCGGTGCCGAGCCGGACCCGCGTGGTGCGGCTACCCCACCAGGCCAGCGGCGTGAAGGCGTCGGAGCCCCACGCCTCTGCGGCGAAGATCGAGTCGAACCCGGCCTGCTCGGCCGCCTCGACCAGCTCCCCGACCCCGTCCGGAGGCTGCGCCCCCCAGTAGCCGAGCTGTAGTCCGAGCTTCATCCGCATCCCTTCCGAGTCGATCGCCACCTTGCCACCAATATTAGAACGTGTTTCACGCTTGTGCCTTGCCCCGCACACTCCAGGCACCGGTCACATGCGCTCGGAGCCCACGACTGCCGCCGAGCGCGATCAGGTGAACCCGCAGGCCGACCGCGAGGCCGCGGCGGCCCAGTGGAAGCAGGCCGACATCACCGGCCGAGATCTACGTGCCCTTCTCGTGGTTCGAGCCGATGTGGCTGGAGAATTTCGGATTCACCCCCGAGGGCCAGGGCGGGAAGCTGACCGAGTCCGGCGGCACCGCCCGGCTCCCAGTTCTTCGCGATGTGGGTCGTGGGCGCGGAACGCCCGGGCAACTGACCCGTTCGCCGGTCGCGAACAAGGACCCACGATTGCGCCGCCCCGCCTAGGCTCCAGATATGGGCGAGCTCATCGCATTTCCGGCACCCGAACGTCGCGACGCCACTGCACCCAAGCCCCCGCGGATCGAGCCCCCGCCAATCGAGCCACTGTGGCGCGAGGCGGTCGGTCAGACGCTGCGCGAGGAGCGCCAGCAGGCAGGGCGAACCCTGTCGGACGTCGCGGAGCGCGCAGGCGTGTCCACGCAGTACCTCTCGGAGGTCGAGCGCGGTCGCAAGGAGCCCAGCTCCGAGGTGCTCGGGGCCGTGGCCGGTGCCCTCGGCCTGCGTCTGGTCGACCTGACCATCCGGGTCTCGCGAACCCTCAGCTCGCGACCGACCGGGCCGCTTGCCCTGGCTGCATGACCTTGCGGCTGTCCAGGACGGCGTCGACGACCCCGTAGGCGACGGCCTCCGCCGCCGACAAGATGAGGTCACGGTCGGTGTCCGCACGCAACGTCGCGACGTCCTGCCCGGTGTGCCGGGCCAGGATCTGCTCCATCTCCGCACGTACCCGAACGATCTCCTTGGCCTGGAGGGCCAGGTCCGGAAGGGTTCCCTGGCCTCCTCCCGACGGCTGGTGCAGGACCACCCGAGCGTGCGGCAGGACCGTACGCTGTCCGGGCTCACCGCTGGCGAGCAGGACGGCGGCGGAGGAGCCCGCCTGTCCGACACACGTGGTACCGACGGGCGAGCGGACGAACTGCATGGTGTCGTAGATCGCGAGCATCGCCGTGACGGAGCCGCCGGGCGAGTTGAGGTACAGGTTGATCGGCGTCTCCGGGCTCTCCGACTCCAGGTGCAGCATCTGGGCGATGACCACGTTCGCGACCCCGTCGTCGATCTCGGTGCCGATGTAGATGATGCGGTCGCTGAGCAGCCTGCTGTAGATGTCGACGGCGCGCTCGCCGTGCTGGGTCTTCTCGACCACGCTCGGGATCGTGTAGGTGCTCATCGCGGCTCTCCGTTCTCCTGGCTGGCCTGCTGGCCGGCCCGACTCAGCCCGAAGCTGCCGCCGGTCCGGACCGGCGTGACCGAGGCGACGTCGGTCAGGATCTGGTCGACGAACCCGTAGTCCCTCGCCTCCTCGGCGGTGAACCAGCGGTCCCGCAGCGAGTCCTGCTCGATCGTCTGGATCGCCTGGCCCGTGTGCTCGGCGATCAGCGACGTCATCACGTTCTTGGTGTGCTCGAGGTTCTCCGCCTGGATCTCGATGTCGATAGCGGTGCCACCGATGCCGGCCGAGCCCTGGTGCATGAGCACCCGCGAGTGCGGCAGCGCGTACCGCTTGCCCGGGGTTCCGGCCGAGAGCAGGAACTGACCCATGCTCGCCGCAAGGCCCATGGCGAGCGTGCTCACGTCGTTCGGGATCAGCCGCATGGTGTCGTAGATGGCGAGGCCGGCCGACACCGAGCCGCCAGGCGAGTTGATGTACAGGCTGATGTCGCGGTGCGGGTCCTCCGCGGACAGCAGGAGGAGCTCGGCGCACAGGCGGTTCGCGATCGCGTCGTCCACCTCCTGGCCGAGGACCAGGATGCGCTGATGCAGGAGCCTGGCAGTGAGCTGGTCGTCGATCGATCCGGTCGGTCGTTCGGGTGCGGTCTGAGTCATGCCTCGAGCGTGCGTCGCTCGACCGCCCGATCCCAAGCGATTCCGCTGTGGGCTGTTCTGCCCTCGGCAGAGGAGGCGACTAGCGCGTGGCGTCGAGCGCGGCGAGCTCGTCGTCGGCCAGCTCGAGGCGGGTCGTCGCGAGCGCCGAGTCGAGCTGCTCGACGGTGCTCACACCGACGATCGATCGATATCCGCGAGCGGACAGCCAGGCCAGCACCACCTGCGACGGCGCGACGCCGTGCCGATGGGCCACGTGTCGGAGCGCGGCCAGCCTGCCGGTCGTGCCGGGGTGGTCGTAGGCGTCCGGGAACGGACGGTCGGCTCGATCGAAGCTGCCCTGGATCAGGGGGCTGTAGACCCAGAGCTCCAGGTCCGGATGGGTCTCCAGGTAGTCGACGGTCTCCTCGTTGACGAAGCCGAAGCGGTGGTCCTTGCCCGGGACGTGCGCCCACGGCCTCGGGTCGACGTACGACGTGGTCAGCTGCAGCGTCGTGTACGGCTCGACGCCCTGCTCTGCCGCGAGCGCCCGGGCCCGCTCGACCCGCCAGGTCGGGTGGTTGGAGACGCCGAGGCGTCGAACCGTTCCGCCCGAGACCAGCTCGCCGAAGGCGGCCACCGTCTCGGCCAGGTCGACGGTCCGGTCCTCGCCGTGCGCCCAGTAGACGTCGATCTCGTCGATGCCGAGCCGCTCGAGGCTGCGCCCGGCCTCGCGCCGGATCACGGGCTCGGTGAGCCCCTCCGTGCCGGCGCCGTCGACGGGCTCCATGCCCACCTTGGTGGCGATGACGAGTTCGTCACGCAGGCCGGGGTTGGCGGCCAGCCATCGGCCCAAGACGGACTCGCTCTGACCGCCGTGCCCGGTTTCCGACGTCCAGAAGGCGTAGCAGTTGGCGGTGTCGAGGGTGCGTCCGCCGGCCTCGACGTACCGGTCGAGCAGCGCGTACGACGTGAGCTCGTCGGTGCGCGTGCCGAAGTACATGGTGCCGAGAACCAGGTCCATCCCGGCGACGATAGCCGGTCAGGTGTAGTCGACCTGAGGGTCCTTGATCCCGTGGGGCAAGACCCGGATCGCCAGCAGGCGATCGCCGCGCTCGGGCGCGCCGGGTGTCTCGTGCTTTAACGACAACCGCCGTCAGATGTCGCGCTGGAACTCCAGGCCGCGGCCCATGATCCGGTAGGCCAGCAGCTCGTTGATCGCGATCATGTGGTCGTTGGACTCGGTGTTCCAGGTGTCGATCGACTCAATACGGGGCTGCTCGTCCCGAAGCCAACGGAGCATGTCCGTCTTCAGCAGCAACCCCAGCTTGTGCCCCCGATGGGAGCGGGCAACGGACGTGTCGTGCTGGTGGCCATACATCGGCTGTTCGCGCTCCACGACGACCACGGTGTGACCGGCGAGCTCGCCGGTCTCGCGGTGCCGGGCGACGATCCGGTAGAGCGCGCAGTCGCGGGCGAGCTGGGCCTTCTCGTAGTTGCCCACCCGCTCGGCGGTGAAAACGTCGTCCTCGATCTCGAGGGCGTCTGTAGGCGCGTCGTTGATCGACTCGCTCAGGTGGGCCAGGGCCTCGAGCTCATCCTCAGGTGTGGCGCCCGCGCGTCGGACCAGCTCGTACGACGACGACGCCCTCGCCGCCTCGTCATACAGCTTGTCCACGACCGACCGGTCGACCTCGTCGAGGTGCTGTCGGCGCTGGATCGCCTGGGACTTCTCCTCGAACCCGTGCTGCCGTGCGAACGCCCGCGTGGCGTCGGACTCCCAGCCGTCGATGATCGCGCTGGTCCGGCCCTCCGACCGGGCCCGGTCCAGGAGGTTCGAGATCAGCTCCGACCCGTGTCCGCGCCGCCGGTGCTCGGGGTGGACCGCCACCCACAGCCCGACGATGTGCTGGTTGTCCCATTCGCTGGTGTGGTAGACCGCCTGGGCGACCGGCTCGCCGTCGGCCAGTCCGACGAACGGCCGGGCGGGCTCCAGGTCCCAGCCGTAGCGGAGCTGACCCACGAGCATGCGTTCGGTCATGGGGTGCCCCCACGGCGAGTCGACCGCGCTGACGGTGTTGGTCAGGCCCACGGCGCGGCGAACGTCGTCCGCGTCGTCGGGCCCGAACTCCCGGATCTCCATGCATCGAGGATCCCGCCAGAAGCCTCGGCTCGCCACTGGTTATCCGGGACGATCGATGATCGCAGCAGTCTGGCCATGATCCCAGCAGTGTTGGCTGCCACAATGCCGGGGTGGCAGACTTCGACGGTGCTGACCTCCGCGGGGCCAGGTTCAACGAGTGCCAGCTCGACGGTGCTGAGTTCCGCGAAGCCACCATGTCCCGGGTGCGGATCATCGGGTCGGTGCTGGAGGACGTGGAGATCGACTCCTACGTCAACCGGGTGACGGTGAACGGCGTCGACGTCGTCCCGCTCGTCGAGGCCGAGCTCGACCGCCGACACCCGGAGCGGCTGGCCCTGCGGCCCACCGACGCCGAGGGTGCCCGGGCCGCCGTCGAGGTCGTGGAGGAGATGTGGCGGCCGACCGTGGAACGGGTGCGCCGGGCACCCGACGCCATCGCGCACGAGCGCGTCGCCGACGAGTGGTCCTTCGTGGAGACGCTCCGGCACCTGGTCCTCGTCCACGACGGGTGGTTCGTGCGCGCCGTGCTCCGCGACCCGTCGCCGTACCACCCGTTCGGTCTGACCGCGGCATTCCTCGACCCGACGGAGCTGGGCATCGACGAGTCGATCCGGCCCACCCTCGACGACGTCCTCCTCGTCCGCGACGAGCAACGGCAACGACTGCGCGAGTTCCTCGCCCCGATCACCGACGACGATCTCGTCCGCACGCTCGAGCCGAACGCGGCATCCGGCTTCCCGCCGCCGGAGGCCCGCACGACTCTCGACTGCCTGCGCGTGCTCTTCGGCGAGGAGTGGGCACACCACCAGTTCGCGGTCCGGGACCTGGACGCCCTCGAGGCGTAGCGATGGTCAGGGGATCCGTGGCCGAGGCGTGTGCGGGTGCGCCGAGTCCGCAGCGAGGATCCGCTACCGGCCGTCAGTCGGCCGTGGTGCGGTACCGGCCGCGGTAGAACAGCAGCGGAGCGTCGTCCGCGGACACCTCGAGCTCCCGCACCCGCCCGATCACCACGAAGTGGTCTCCGACCTCGTGGACGGCGTGGATCGTGCAGTCGACGTACCCGAGGATCCCGTGGATCAGCGGGGAGCCCGTGGCCGCAGAGGGTGACCAGTCGATGTCCGCGAACTTGTCGACGCCCCGGCTCGCCATCGTGGTCGAGACGGGCTCCTGGTCGTCGGCCAGGAAGTTGACGCAGAACTTCCCCGATCGCTGGATGGCCGGCCAGGCCCGCGAGGTCTTCGCCGGGCAGAAGAGCACCATCGGCGGGTCGAGCGACACGGAGGTGAAGCTCTGGCAGGTCAGCCCGACCGGTGCGCCCGCACTCGTGGAGGTCACGACGGCGACGCCGGTCGCGAACCTGCCCAGCACGTCACGGAACCTCCGGGCCGCCCGCGCCTGCTCCTCGGTGTCGACGTGGATGGTCTCGCCCGGCCGCAGCTCGAAGTCGAAGTCGCCCAGGAACGAGTCGGTGAGCTCGCGGCTCGGCCAGGTCCCGCGCGCGTCGTCGCGCATCCCTTCCGGGATCTCGTGGCCGGCCACGAGAAAGGAGTCTGTCACTAGCACCCGATACAAGAACACGTTCTCGTGGTTGACGTTCGTGGGTTACCCCGACCCCGCCGCGTCCCGCGCCGCTTGTTCGACACGAGCGCGGTGTGCAGCCCAGTCGTAGCCGGCATCGGGCAGGTTGCTGTTGTCCGCCCGAACGCCCGCGGCGCCGTCGATCGACTCCCGGACGATGTCGGCATGTCCGGCGTGCCGACAGGTCTCGGCCACCATGTGCACCAGGATCTGGTGCAGGGTGACCTCACTCTCCGGCGACCACCACGGCACGCTGCCCACTGCGTCGAGGTCGAGGGCGTCGAAGGTTCCAGCTGCGTGGGCCCAGGCGCGGTAGTAGAGACCAATGATGTCTGAGCGGGTCTCCTCGGCGGTGGCCCAGAGGTCGTCGTTGTGGTCCGCGTCGTCGGCGTGCCACCGCAGGTGCTCGCCGTGCGGGCGGCCGAACGTGTCGCCGAAGTAGCCGAGCTCCACACTGGCGAGGTGCTTGATCAGGCCGAGCAGGTTGGTGCCGGTGGGCGTGAGGGGTCGGCGGACGTCGTACTCGGAGAGCCCGTCGAGCTTCCAGACCATCGCGTTCCGCGCATTCTGGAGATAGCGGACCAGTGTCTCCTTCGGGTCAGCCGTGCTCACGCCTCGGACCCCTCCGGCTGATAGCGCGTCAGGACGCAGAACTCGTTGCCCTCGGGGTCGGCCAGGACCACCCATCCCTTGTCGCCCTTGCGGAGGTCGTTGACCAGAGAGGCGCCCAGGCCAAGGACGCGATCGAACTCCTCGTCCCGGGACCTGTCGGTGGGGCGGAGGCAGATGTGCATCCGGTTCTTGACGGTCTTCGGCTCGGGGACCTTGAGGAACAGCAGCTCACGGCCGTCGGGACCGATCAGGCCGCATTCCTCATCGCCGGGGCTCTGTTTCCACTCCTCCTCGTCGGGGACCTTGAAATCCTCCAGGACCTTCGACCACCAGGTCATCTGGGCGTAGGGGTCGGCTGAGTCGATACAGAAGTTCGAAGCGCGGGAAGCCATGCACCCACCCTCTCGCAGAGCGCGACCGAGACACGAGCTGGTTTGGCCGGGAATGCCCGGGCGAGGTCAACGAGCAGCGTCCGCCACCGGAGGTGGCGTACCGCTCGGCGGCGTTGCCGGCGTGCTCGCGGAACGACCACTTGCGAAACGGCTATTAGACGCCTGCCGATCATCAGCGTCATCCGGTCCAGCCGGGACTCTCGGGCGTCGCCGGTCGGATCACGTCCTCGGAGCGTCGACGATCTACAGGGCGTCGACGCGGTCGGCCAGCCCAACCCGTCGCACCCCGACGAACACCTCGAGCGACGTGTTTCCTGCGCCGGCGCCAAGCCCGGCTCCAATGCGTCGCGGGTCCGGTCGTCGGGTGCGAGGTTAGCCGCTGTGTTCCTACCCGCGAGACGATGCGGGTGCGCGCGTTGGAGTCGACCGGGCGTTGCCATCGGAGCGACCATCGCCCGGGGCGATCGCGACGGGACTCCGGCGCTCAGCGACTGCGGCCGGACCCGACCTGACCCCGGGCCGCGGTGGTCTGGTCCACCGGAGGTGGAGACCGTGACGTGGTCGATCCGCGCCACCGGTACCGCTACCTTCCTCCAGTGGCGACGACGACATCCCCCTCCGCTCTCCCGGAGCAGGCCCGTCCGGACTGGCGGACCGCGGCGGGCGAGGGCATCCGACGGCTGGCCCCGGTCTCGATCGCGGGCGCCTTGCTCGGTGCGCTCGTCGGCGGAGTGGGCGGGCGACTCGCCATGGCACTGCTCGCTCGAGCCAATCCCGAGGACACCGGCGTGATCAGCGACGACGGGTTCCCGATCGGAGAGGTCACTGTGGCCGGGACGGCTCAGCTGCTCCTGGCGACCGCGCAGGCTGGCCTGACGGGCGCCCTGGTCTACCTGGCCGTGCGTCGAGTTGCCTTCGGGCCTCCCTGGTTCCGCGTGCTCAGCATCAGCGTGGGTGCCGGCATCCTCGTCAGCTCGTTCGTCATCCACCCCGGCACGGACTTCAGCGTGCTCGACCCGGACTGGCTGCCGGTTGCCATCTTCCTCGTCATCCCGGCACTCTTCGTCGCCCTGCTCGTGCTGCTGGCAGAGCGCTGGCTCGCGCCCACCGCCTGGTTCGCGACCGCCGACCTGCGCGCCGTGTCCGCCACCCTCTTGGTCTGGCTGCTTGCAGGGCCGATTGCCGTACTCCTCGTGCCGGCAGCCGGGGTCTGGGCCGTCTGGCACCGGTGGTTCCGCGGCACGGGCGCCGCGCGGCGACGGGCGGCAGTGGTCTGGGTGGTCCGGATCGGCCTGGGCGCACTTGCTGCCGCTGCCTCGGTGCTGCTGGTCCACAACATCGCGGCCGTGACCTGAGGTTCAGCCCGGCTTCCGGGCCAGCACATACAGCCGCTCTGTCGTCTCCGCACGCGTGGTGAACGGTCCGCGGTGGTACCACTCGACGTCGACCAGCCCGCCGCCCTCGACGACCGCGCGGACGTCGGCGGGGTCGTGGAGCACGAAGTCGAGGTCGACGTCGTGGCCGAACCATTCGTCGACGTGCCGCACCTCTGCGCCCGCGTGCATGGCGAGGACCAGCCAGCCGTCGGCACGCATTGGCCTGGCCAGGGCCGCGACGGCCGCGGGCAGCTCCGAGCGGGCCAGATGGATGAGCGAGTACCACGCGAGCACCGCACCCCAGCCGTCGCTCGTGGCGGGGCGCATCAGGTGACGGAGGTCGCCGATCTCGTAGGAGCCGTCGGGAAACCTCCGCATGGCTTCGGCGACCATCCCCGGGGAGAGATCAAGACCGGTCGCGTCGGCACCCGCCTGGGCGAGGAAGCCAGTCACGTGGCCGGGCCCGGAGCCGACCTCGACGACCGGCGCACCTTGGGCGAGGTCGACCACCCGGCGCAACAGCCAGCGCTCGAAAGGCAGATCAGCGAGCTCGGTGGCCAGACGGTCGGCGTAGGTCGCCGCCACGGCGTCGTACGACGCAGCCACCCGGGCGTCGCGCGCCCCGGCACCGTCGGCGAGGACCGCATCACGATCGGCTGCGGGCTCCGGCGCGATGCCCGCCGGCTCGTCCGGTACCGGTCCGAGGAGGTGCACCCAGCGGCGGTACTTCTGTCCGGCCTGCCGCTCCAGCTCGCGCACGAGCGGCGCCGGCCGGCCCGCCATCCTCGTGAGGCAGGCCTCCACCTCGCCCCGGTCGGTGAACGGATGCAGCCGGTCGGTGCGGGTCTTGAGCTCGCCGGGAGCCTGGGGGCCGCGCAGGAGCAGCACGGTCAGGAGCGCCCGTTCGTCCGCGTCCAGCGCGAGCCGCTCGTCGAGCAGCTGGTGATACTTGAGCGTGCGCCGGCCGGTGTCGGCCCAGACGATCCGCGTCAGCTCTCGCTGCTTCAGGCCGCGGGCAGTGGCCTCGACGAGCTGCTCGTCGTAGTCGACCACCGGGTCGCGGCTGCTGGTCTGGTTGCAGGCCGTGCGCAGGGCGTTCAACGTGAGCGGGTACGACGCCGGGACGGTCACCTGCTTCTCCAGCAGGCTGCCGAGAACGCGTTGCTCGACCGCATCGAGCTCGGGGAGGTCGGACACGAAGGTGACCCTAGTCGCCGCGGTCCGCGAGGATCGCGGCGATCACACGCCGCGCCCCGTCCGCGATCTCCGGCGATCGGTCCCAGTAGTACGGCAGCTCGATCAACGACACGGACAACGCCCAGCCCCGGCCGCGACGCCATGCGGCATCGTCCATGCCGGCTGCCTCACGGAACGCCTGCCGGGCCTGCGGCTGGAGGGCCAGCCACGCGGGCGTCAGATCGACTGCGGGGTCGCCGAGACCCAACGCCCCGAAGTCGATGACCCCCGTCAGCCGTTCATCGTCGATGACGAGGTTGCCCGCCTTGAGGTCGCCGTGCAGCCACACGCCCTCCCCGGGCCACGTCGGCGCGTCCACGGCGTCCTGCCAGATCGCGAGCACGGCATCCCGGTCGACCCGCGAGCCCAGCTCGTCCACGGCCTCCCGGGTGATGCGACCCCGGTTCGCCAGCGGGACCCCGCGTTGGAAGCCGGCCTTGACCGGGCCACCGTGCGGGTCGACCTCGCGCAGCGCCGTGACGAACTCTCCGAGATCTCGTCCGACCGTGGGTGACGCGACCGAGCACGGCTCCGGCGACGTCCCGGGGATCCACCGCACCACGGACCACGCCCAGGGATAGCCCTCCCCCGGTCGGCCAGTGGCCACCTGTTCCGGGACCGCGACCGGAAGTCGCCGGCCGAGGACCGGCAGCCACCGTGCATCGCTCGCCACCTGGTCGAGAGCATCCTCGATCCGGGGCATCCGGACCATGAGCTCCTCGCCGAGCCGGTAGAGCAGGTGGTCGGTCCCGAACTCCCGCATCGGGGTGACCGGCAGGTCCGCCCACTGCGGGAACTGGGCGTCGACCAGTCGGCGCACCTGCTCGGCGGTCGTCACGACGTCGTTGGCGTGCATCGCCCAGCAGGCTAGCCCCGGTGGGCAGGCGACCGGGAGACGTGTTCTCGTCTCAACTCAGGCCGGCCTGGCTCCTGATCTGAGTCGGACCACGCACGATCTGAGGTGGCCGCCCGATGCCGCGATCGGCCATCGCGAGGAGGCTCGGACCACTGACCAGAACACCCGAGAGCGACACAGGGGGACCCCCATGAACACGATGCGCACCTACCGATGCCGATGCGGCCAGCCATTGGGCGGCTTCGCGGCCGGCCTGCCCGGCCTGGGGCTGGTGATCCCGCAGGAGCAGATCCACAAGCAGGTCGACGCGGCCATGGCTCGGCATCGGGCCCGTTGCCCTGGCGCGCCCGGGAGGCATGAGCTCGCGGCGTGAGCTCGTTACCTGAATTGGCCATACTCCCTGTATGAGCCTTCTGGGCAGCTGGAGCCGCGGCGAGCACACGGCCGACGGCGTCACCCACCCGACGTACCGCAAGGGCTCCGGCCCCGGCGTGATCGTGATCCACGAGATCCCCGGCCTCACGCCTGAGGTCATCGGCTTCGCCGAGGAGGTCGTGGCGGCGGGCTTCACCGTGGTCCTGCCGCATCTGTTCGGGACGCCCGAGGCGCCGACGAACGCGAAGAACCTGCTCAAGGTGTTCCCGCGGGTGTGCGTCAGCAAGGAGTTCACGATGCTCGCCACCGGCCGCGCCTCGCCCGTCACGGTTTGGCTGCGCAGCCTCGCGTCGTCGCTGCACGACGAGCTCGGCGGCCCGGGGGTCGGCGCCCTGGGCATGTGTCTCACCGGCGGCTTCGCCCTGGCGATGATGGTCGACACCTCGGTCGCCGCCCCTGTCGTCGCCCAGCCGTCGCTCCCGCTCCCACTGGGGAGCAGACGCGCCGCAGACCTCGGGCTGCCGCCGGACGACCTCGCAATCGTGAAGGAACGGGCGGCCGCCGGTTGCCCGGTCCTCGGCCTTCGGTTCGAGCAGGACCCGGCGTCGGGGCACCGCTTCGACACCCTCACCGCCGAGCTCGGGGCCTCGTTCATCCGGGTCGAGTTCCCAGGTCGGAAGCACTCCACCCTCACCGAGGACCGGCAACAGGAGGGCGTGGACCGGGTGCTCGCCTTCTTCGGAGACAGGCTTCACGACTGACTCACCTCGAGCGAGCTCGCGTCGCCGGCCCGGACTCGGCGTATCGTCGATGCAGGAGGTCCCGATGGCAACGGTGACGGTCGCGGCCGTGCAGGCGGCCTACGTGCTGATGGACCGCGACGCGACGCTCGCCAAGGTGGAGGACCTGATGTCCCGCCCCGAGGTGCGCTCGGCAGATCTGGTCGTGTTTCCCGAGGCCTTCGTGCCCGGGACACCGATCTGGATCGACTCGACGCCGATCTGGGACGGCGACGAGGCGTGGTTCGCTCTCCTCGCCGACCAGGCCGTCGTCGTGCCCGGCGAAGCCACCGATCGGCTCGGGGCCGCAGCACGCGAAGCGGGTGTCTACCTGGTCATCGGGGTCGAGGAGCGCGAGCCCACGGGCAGCACGATCTACAACACGGTGCTGTACTTCGATCCCGACGGCGCCCTCCTCGGGAAGCACCGCAAGCTGATGCCGACCGGGTCGGAGCGCACGGTGTGGGGAATGGGCGACGGCTCGACGCTCGAGACCTACCCGACTCCCTTCGGGCGCCTCGGTGGATTGACCTGCTGGGAGAACTACATGCCACTGGCGCGGTTCTACCTGTACTCACAGGGGGTCGACGTCTGGATCGCGCCCACGCTGGCGCAAGGTGACGGCTGGGTGGCCACCATGCGGCACGTCGCCCGGGAGGGCCGATGCTTCGTGATCGGTGTCAATCCGTGCCTCCGCGTCGACCAGATCCCGGCGGACTTCCCCGACCGGGAGCGCGTGTGGCGCACCGACCCGGACGACCCCGAGTGGGTGGAACCCGGCAACACCGTGATCGTCGGGAGCAACGGGGAGCTCCTCGCCGGGCCCGCTCGTCACTCCGAGACCGTCCTCGTGGCAGAGCTCGACCTCACCGACGTCAAGTCCGCGCGGCGGCTCTTCGACCCGGTGGGGCACTATCACCGTCCCGATGTGTTCCGACTCGCGGTCGACACGGCCCCGCGGCCGGTCGTCACCACCCTGCGCAACGGACTGGACCAGGGCTGACGTCACCGGCACGACAGGACGCGGTCGTGCGTGCGTTCACCGAGACAGGATCAGGCCGCTCGTCGGCACGCCAGTGCCGGCGGTGACCAGGACGTTCGCGACTTGCTCGACCTGGTTGACCGACGTTCTCCGGACCTGGCGCACCCCTTCGGCGATGCCGTTCATCCCGTGGACGTAGGCCTCACCGAGCTGCCCGCCGTGCGTGTTTCACCGGCAGCCGCCCGCCCAGCTCGATCGCACCGTCGGCGATGAAGGACGCGGCCTCTCCCCGCCCGCAGAACCCGAGCTCCTCGAGCTGCATGAGGACGTACGGCGTGAAGTGGTCGTGAAGCACCGCGGTGTCGACGTCGGACGGCCCGAGGCCGGACTGCGCCACGCAGACTAGAACGTGTTCTATCTCAGTGCTCTGGTCGCAGGTCCAAATCCGATTGAACGGGCCTGCCGCGACCTTCGTCTCTCCCACTGAGGAGAGGGGTTTCATCATGACCAAGTGGCGTCACACATTGTTCGCGGTGCTCGCGGGCCTTCTGATCCTCGGCGGCTCTGCCGCGTCGGCTCGGGGCGGCGGGGACACCCGCACCCACCTGACCGGCTACGAGGAGGTCCCAGCCATCTCGACCACGGGCGAGGGCAGCTTCCGGGCCGAGTTCTCGACCAGGGACGACAAGCTCGTCTTCCGCCTGTCGTACGGCAGGCTGTCCACGCCGGTGGAGCAGGCACACATCCACTTCGGACAGCTGAGCGTGAACGGCGGGATTGCGATCTTCCTGTGCAGCAACCTCGGCAACGGGACGGACGGCACGCCGCCCTGTCCGAACTCGGGCGTCGTCAGAGGCACGGTCACGGCCGACGACGTGGTCGGGCCGGGCGGCCAGGGCATCGACCCCGGCGAATTCGACGAGGTCGTCGCTGCCATCAAGGCAGGTGTCGCCTACGTGAACGTGCACACCAGCATGTTCAAGATGGGCGAGATCCGCGGCCAGTTGAACTGAGGCGCTCACTAGCATGAGCGCGTGTCCTTCCTGCGTTCACGGGTCATCACCGCCAGCCTGACCGCCAACGCGATTCGCCCTTTGCCCGGCTTCTTCGACATCCTCCCGTCGATCCCGAGCGCGCACATCGTGCGAGCGATCGCCAGCTACCTGGCATGGCACTGGAACGCCTGGACGTCGACCGAAGAGTCAGCGGAGCCGCGGGCCGCCTCGGTGCGCCCATGAGCCCCGACGAGGTCGCCGACCACGCCGCGAGCCTGCCCGGGTGCAAGAAGAAGGGCACCACAGCCCGCCCGGCCTGGTACGTCGACAACCGCTTGGTCGCCCGCCTGGAAGACGCCACCACACTGACGATCAGATGCCGCTTCGGAGACCGCGAGCGGCTGTTGGCGTCCCATCCCGAGACGTTCGGGGTCCCGCCGGCCATGGAGGCGCACATGAAGGTGCAGGCGGTGCTCGACCACGGCAACGACGACGCCATCCGCGAGGCCATCACCGGGGCCTACGACTTGCAGCGCAGGAGGTGAGCGCCCGTGCCCGACACCACCGCCCTGCCCGCCGACATGCCCGCCGACCTGCACGAGCACGCCCGGGCGGCCAAGGGCTTCATGCCCGACGAGGAAGGCCTGCTGCTACACCGGCTGGCGCGGGCCAGGCTGCCGCACGGGCCGGTGCTGGAGGTCGGCACCTACTGCGGCAAGTCGGCCATCTACCTCGGCGCCGCTGCCCGGGAGGTGGGCGGGACCGTGTTCACCGTCGACCACCACCGCGGTTCGGAGGAGAATCAGGTCGGCTGGGAGCACCACGACCCGTCGCTGGTCGACGGGGAGATCGGTCTGATGGACACGCTTGCCGGTGTTCCGCAAGAACATCGCCCGCGCGCGACTCGAGGACCAGGTGGTGGCGATCGTCGGCACGTCGACGACGGTGTCGGCTTCCTGGCGCACTCCGCTGTCCCTGCTGTTCATCGACGGCGGCCATGCAGAGGTGCACGCGCACAACGACTACGACGGATGGGCGCCGTGGGTGATGCCCGGCGGACTACTGGTCATCCACGACGTGTTCCCCGACCCGGCCGACGGTGGGCGGCCGCCGTACGACGTCTATCGACGGGCACTGGACGGCAGGAGCTTCGACGAGGTCGACGAACTGGGTTCGATGCGGGTTCTGGAGCGAACGAGCGGCGACGCCGGGGATCGCCTCCCCTGAGCTCCACCAGACGTCTCTACTGACACTCACGCCACGCCGACGGTCACCGGGCAGTCGCACTCCAGCGCGATCTCCGCGAAGTCGGCCGGCAGGGACGCGCCCCGCATGATGTCGGACCCGGCGGACCCGTGGCCCAGCGCATCGGTCGCCAGGATCACCGCCGCAGCGGTGTACGTCGTGTGCTCCCCCGGCCAGTTCACGTCGTCGGGATAGACGTACCCGGTCCAGTACCTGCCCTCCGAGTGGCGCAGGTGCTGCATGTCGGCGAGGAGACGGAGCGCCCGGTCGCGTTCACCGACTGCGTCCAGGGCCATCACCAGCTCGCACGTCTCGGCCCCGGTCACCCACGGGTTGGTGTCCACGCACCTGATCCCGAGCCCGGGCACCACGAAGTCGTCCCAGCGCTCCTCGAGCAGGCGGCGGCCTCGGTAGCCACGCACGGCTCCACCGAGCACCGGGTAGTACCAGTCCATCGAGAACGTCCGCTTGTCCAGGAACAGGTCGGGGTGCTCACGAATCGCATGACCCAGCCGTCCGCCTGCGAGCTCCCACTCCGGCTGTGGCTCGTCGAGCAGCTCCGAGAGCGCGACCCCCGCGCGCAGGGACTGGTAGATGCTCGACGACCCGGCCAGGAGCGCCTCGCGATTCACGCCTGCCGGGCGGCCGTCCATCCATTCCTGCGACCAGGCGATCCCCCCGAACGGCAGCTGCATCGAGACCACCCAGTCGAGGGCGCGGCGCACCGCCGGCCAGTGCCGGCGTACGAACTCGAAGTCTCGACGCACGAGCCAGTTGTGCCAGACGCCGGTGGCGAGGTACGCCGCCATGTTGGTCTCGCCGCTGTGGTCCTCGACCTCCCCACCCACGATCTTCATCGGCCAGGAGCCGTCGGCCCGCTGCTGATCCAGGCACCACCGGAAGGCACGGTGAGACGCCGCGACCTGCCCGCCGACGAGCAGGGCCATCGCCGACTCGATGTGGTTCCAGACGTCGGTGTGCCCGCCGATCGTCCACGGCACGGCCCCGTCGGGCTCCTGCATCGCAGCGATCGCGCCGGCCGTCTCCTCGATCTCGGGGACCGTCAGGATGCCGTCCACAGACGGCACCCAGGGCGCCCGGTCAGGCTGCATGCGGCTTCCGGAAGTACAGCACCATGCTCTTGCCGACCAGCGGGTCGAGCACCTTCTCGGCCACCCGGGTGGTCCGCGGCCGCTTCATGATGTCCCACACCAGCAGCCGGTGGTACGTCCGCACCAACGGATGGTCGTCGTTCTTCACGCCGACCGCGCACTTGAGCCACCAGTACGGCGTGTGCAGGCCGTGCGCGTGGTCCTTGCCCTCGAAGAGCAGTCCCGCGTCGGTCGCCTTGGTGACCAGCTCCTTGTCGGTGTAGATCCGGATGTGGCCGCCGGGGGTGTCGTGGTAGTCCTCCGACAGCTTCCAGCAGACGACCTCGGGGAACCAGCGCGGCACGGTGAGCGCGATCGTCCCTCCGGGGCGGAGAACCCGGACGAGCTCGTCGATGGCCTGGATGTCGGCCGGGATGTGCTCGAGCACCTCTGCGGCCACCACCCGGTCGAACTCGCCGTTCGCGAACGGCAGCGCGAGGGCGTCGCCCTCCTTGACGTCCGCGTCGGCACCCGCGGGCACCTCGCCAGCCTCCCGCATGGCGGCGAAGAGCTCGCGTACGCCGGCGAGCTCGTCGGCGTCCTGGTCGAACGCGATGACGTCGGCCCCGCGTCGATACATCTCGAAGGCGTGGCGACCCGCCCCGCAGCCCATGTCGAGGACCCGCTCGCCGGGTCGCAGGCCGAGCCGGTCGAAGTCAACCGTCAGCAAGATGGCCCTCCTTCTGGTAGTCCGCGATCACGTCCTCGTAGGCGCTCGCCGTGGCCCGAGCGACCGCACGCCAGCTGAACAGCTCCTGCACCCGCCGTCGTCCGGCACCACCCATCCGCCGGCGGCGCTCCGGGTCGTCGAGCATCCGCGCGAGCGCGAGCTCCAGCTCGCCCACGTCTCCCGGCGTGACCAGGTCGGCGCAGAGGCCGTCCCGGCCGACCACCTCCGGGATCGCGCCGGCTCGCGAGACGACCAGGGGGGTCGCGCAGGCCATCAGCTCCGCCGTGGGCAGGCTGAAGCCCTCGTAGAGCGAGGGCACGCAGGCGACCTCGGCGGACCCCATCAGCTCGACGAGCGCCGCGTCACTGATGCCGTGCACGAAGCGCACCGAGTCGGCGATTCCGAGACGGTCCACCAGCTGTTCGGTCCGCCCGCCGGGCTGCGGCTTGCTGACCAGGACCAGCTCGACATCGCGTTCGGTGCGCAGCTTGGCGAAGGCCTCGAGCAGCGTGGCGATGCCCTTCATGGGGGCATCAGCGCTGGCCATCGCCAGGATCCGGCCAGGCACCCGCGGGGCGGCCGGCGGCGAGAACCCGTCGTCGACGCCCAGGAGGATGACCTGCATCCGGGCCGGGTCGACCCCGAAGTCCGTGGCGATGTCGCGCCGGGACGCCTCGGACGGCGTGAGGATCTTGCGCGCCCGGCGGGCCACCTTGCCCTGCATCCGGAGGAAGCCGTACCAGCGCCGCAGGACGAGCTTCCGCCGCCAGTTGGGCGCGGCCGCGAGGTCGATCCGGCGGTCGAACGTGATCGGGTGGTGGAGGGTCGTGATCAGCGGCAGCCCGAGCTGCTCGATGTCGAGCATGCCGTGGCCGAGGACCTGGTTGTCGTGGACGATGTCGAAGTCGTCCACCCGGTCCGCCAGCAACCGCGCCACGCGCTTGCTGAACGTCTTGGGCTCCGGGAACCCGGCCAGGCACATGGTGAGGAACTCCTCGACGTCGATCCGGTCGCGGAACTCACGCGGCTTCGGGACCCGAAAGGGATCGGGCTCCCGGTAGAGGTCGAGGCTCGGCACCTTGGTGAGGGAGACTCCCTCGTCGAGCTCGGGGTAGGGCTGGCCGGAGAAGACCTCGACCTCGTGACCGAGGCTAACCAGCTCGCGACTGAGATGGCGGACGTAGATCCCCTGCCCACCGCAATGGGGCTTGCTCCGATACGACAGCAGTGCCACGCGCACGGGCCTCGACCCCTCTCTGGACCATCCGGACATGCGACCGGATGCCCCCGAGGAGGGCTGACACGCCGGGCCGGACAAAGTGAAACGTGTTCCTATTATGCCTCAAAGGTTGTTAGCCTAGACGAGTGACTACCGCGAACTCCCTGGCGGTCGAGGACCTCGGGTCCGCCGCTCAGCGTGATCGGCGCAAGCGGATCCTCGACGCCACCATCGACCTGGCGTCGAAGGGTGGCTTCGACGCGGTCCAGATGCGGGCCGTGGCCGAGCAGGCCGATGTCGCGCTGGGGACGCTCTATCGGTACTTCCCCTCCAAGATCCACCTGCTGGTCTCCGCCCTCGGGCGCGAGTTCGAGAAGGCCGAGGTCGCCAGCCGGGACAAGCCGGTCCCCGGCGACACCCCGCACGAGCGGGTGATGTCGGTCCTGAGCAGGACCACCCGTGGGCTCCAGGGCGATCCGCACCTCACCGAGGCCCTCACCCGCGCCTTCATGTTCGCCGACGCCTCGGTGCAGAGCGAGATCCACCACGTCGGGATGCTGCTCACCTCGATGCTGACCCGGGCCATGCACCCCGGGAAGACCGAGCTCACCGACGACGACGTCGCCATCGCGCGGGTGATCGGCGACGTGTGGCTCTCGGCCCTCGTCGGCTGGGTGACCGGTCGCCTCACCGCCGCCGACGTCACCAAGCACATGGACGTCGCGGTCCGGCTGCTCCTGCGCTGACCGGCTCGCCCGTTTATGCATCGCTCGAGTGCCCGGGAAACACGTGGGCGGACGGGTCGATTGCCACGGCCGCGTTGTTGACGGCGGTTGCGGCCTCGCCGAAGCCGACGGCGATCAGGCGCACCTTGCCGGGGTACTCCGTGATGTCGCCAGCGGCGAAGACCCGCTCCAGGCTGGTCTGCATCGTGGGTCCCACGACGACGTGCCGCTTCTCGACCTCGATCCCCCATTCCTGAAGCGGGCCGAGGTCGGCGATGAAACCCAGTGCCGCGACGACCGCCTGGGCGGGCCGGTTGGTCTGCTCGCCGTCGACGTCCAGGTCAACCGACTCGAGGGCGCCACCGTTCGACGAGTTGCCGTTGAGTGCTGTCACCTGCGCCTTGGTGACGATCTCCACCGAGGAGTCGCGGACCGCGTCGACAGTGCGCTGGTGGGCGCGGAACGCTTCTCGTCGGTGCACGAGCGTGACCGACTTCGCCACCGGTTCGAGGTGGAGGGCCCAGTCGAACGCGCTGTCGCCACCACCCACGATCACGACGTCCTTGCCGGCGTACGGCGCGAAGCTCGGCACGAAGAACTCCAGCCCCTTGCCCAGCCACCCGTCGCCTGCCGGCAGCGGTCGCGGGCTGAACCGGCCGATCCCGGCCGTGATCAGCACCGCCTTCGCCGTGATCTCGGTGTCGTCGTCGAGCCCGATGGTGACCGTGTCGCCATCGTGCCGGAGGGTGATCGCGGTCCGGTCCAGGAAGTACTTCGGGTCAGCCGTGGACGCCTGCTCGACGAGACCCTCGACCAGGTCCCGGCCCTTCACGTCGGGGAAGCCGGCCACGTCGAAGATCGCCTTCTCCGGGTACATCGCGGTGATCTGGCCACCCAGCTCGGGCAGCGAGTCCACGACGGCGACGCGGAAGCCCCGGAAGCCGGCGTAGTAGGTGGCGAACAGGCCGGTGGGGCCCGCTCCGATGACGAGGAGGTCGGTCTCGACGTGAGATTCCTGGGAGGTCACGTCGGCGATCCTTCTCCTGACTGGGGGCGGGCTCAAGTCCGAACAGTACTGGAACGTGTTCTAGTTTGGCAGAAGCAGGCCCCGTCGGCTACCGGGTCTCGATGTTCGACACGAGCCACCCCTGATCCGTGTGCACCACGGTCACCAGGGCCCGGTACGGCGTGACGTCGGTGCCCTCGCCGTTCTCGGTCACGAACTGGTTGAGGAACAGGAGGGCCTCGACCTGCTCGGAGGATGCCCGGACCACGCTGCTGGCGACGACCTTGAACTGCTGTTCCCTCTTCGCAGCCACGAAGTCGGCCTCGATGTCGGCCGCGGTGTCACGGAACTGCTCGGCGAACGAGTCGGTCATCTTGCTGGTCGCCTGGTCGACCTGGGCGTCGAAGTCCTGATAGCCATAGCTCAGGATCTCGCTGGTGCTCTGCGCCGCCGCCTCCACCGCAGCCCGGTGCGCGATCTCGCCGGTCACCACGGGGCGGGAGGCGGACACGGTCGGCTCCTCGCGGAGCCAGAGGTACCACCCCTCGGCCACTGCCACCCCGATCAGCAACACGATCGCGGCCACGAGCGCGATGGTGGTGCCCGCGCCGCCGAGCCGTCGGGCACGCGCCGGTGCCGGCTCGTCGGGTGCCGGCTCGTCGGATGCTGGCTCGTCGGGTGCCGGCTCGTCGAGTACCGGCTCCTCGGCGGTTCCTCGACCGGCGCTTCCTCGACCGGAGGAGTGTCCGCCGGCGGGCGGGCACCGCGGCCGGCGACCGTGCGCGGGCGGGCGGTGGGGTTGCGGGAGCCGACGACGCGTCGACGGGGACGGGGGCGCTCGGGCATCGCGATCAGCCCACGAACTGGAGGTCGCGGGTGAGCCAGGCGCCGTCCTCCAGCACCAGCTCGAGCTGGAGCCGGAAGTGGCGGGCCACTGGCTTGTTGTCGGTCGACACGTTGGCCACCGTGCCGGTCGTGGCGGCGATGACGGTGGCGTTGTCCTGGTCGACATTGACGACGCCCGCCCACGTGACCTCGCCGTCCATCACCGACTTGTTCTGCTGGAGTACCTCCAGGACACCCTTGGTGGAGGAGTCGTACTGCTCACGGAACTCGCCCGTGGCGCCTGCGGCCACCTTCTCGATGCTGGCCTGGGCGTCGTCGTAACGGATGTTGATGAAGGCCTCGGCCTCGGTCGTGGCCGCCTGCAGCACGTCGCCGTAGACCTCCTGCCGCTCGGCCTCGGCCTTCCGGTCGTCGTGGGTGCGCCACACCATCACGCCTCCCACCACACAGGCGGACGCGAGCAGCAGCGTCACGACGCACAGGACGATGTTGAGGCGGGCCCGGGAGCGAGGTTCCCGGCTCACGGCCTGGCCACCAGCCCCACCAGCAGCCACGTCCACGAGTCCCCTCCCAGGTTCGACAGGTTGCCCTGATCCCGGAATCGTACGAGGTCGTCAGGAGCTGCTCCACGCCAGCCAGGGGAGTAACCGCGGCGAACGGGTCGCCCGCTCGCCGTTCGTCACGCGCGCGCGGGACTCCGGCCGGGTCGGGGCCGGGACCTTAGGATGCCGGGTGTGGAGGCGAGCGCGGGATGACCGATCCCGGTGAGGTGTGGGCGTCGTTCAGTCACGATCCGCGGCACCCCGAGTACGCCGCACTCCGGGCCGGCGACCAGGACCGCAACGTGGTCCACCAGGTGCTGACGGAGGCGTATGCCGACGGCCGGCTGGACAGGGACGAGTTCGAGTCGCTCACCGGCGAGGTCGCGGCCGCGAAGACGCTGGGTGAGCTTGCCTCGCTCGTCGGCGGCCTGGTGCCCATGGCCGCCTCTCTCGTGCGGCCGGGCCTGGGACTGTTGACCGAGTCGGAGCTGCAGCAGCGGGCGATCGCCGACTGGGAGGGCGACCGGCGGGATGCGCTGTGGGGGTTCATCTCGGCGTCGCTCATCTGCTGGGTGATCTGGTCGCTTACCGGGAGGGAATTCCCGTGGCCGCTCTTCGTGATGCTCGGCACCGGGCTGAATGTGGGGCGTATCCAGGTACAGCGCCAGTCGATGATCGAGGCCGAGCGGCGACGACTGCAGAAGAAGCAGCGCAAGCAGCTGGAGCAGCGGCGCAAGGAGGATGAGGAGGAGTGAGCCGGCTCCTCGTCCGGGTGCGCGACCACCCCTCCGCCGTCCTGCTCGTCGCCCAGCTCCTCGCCGTCCTGGCCTACCCGTTCTTCGCGGGGTCGGCTGCGGGACGCGCGGGACTCGGAGTGGTGCAGATCGGGATCGTGCTGATCGCCGTGTACGCCGTACGCCGCACGCCGGCGCTGAGCTGGGTCGCGGTGTTGATCGGCCTCCCTGCCATGGTCTTCACGGTGCTCGAGGCGGTCTGGCCGGACACCGACGGCATCGTGCTCGCATCGGCGCTGCTGCATGCGCCGTTCTACTTCTACGTCTCCTACGCGATGATCCGGTACCTCTTCGACGACGACAGGGTCACCCGCGACGAGCTGTTCGCGACCGGCGCGGCGTTCACGGTGGTCGCGTGGGGCTTCGCCTACGTGTACTCCGCAGCGCAGGTGATCTGGCCGGGCTCCTTCGTGGGGGCCGGTGGCGCGGACGACCGCTCCTGGTTCGAGCTGCTGTTCCTCTCGTTCACCACGCTCACCAGCGTGGGTCTCTCCGACGTCACGCCGGTGCTGGCTCATGCCCGCTCACTCGTGATGATCGAGCAGGTGGCCGGAGTGCTCTACATCGCACTTGTGGTCGCTCGACTGGTCGGTCTGACCTTCACCCGAGCCCGGCTCTGACTGGGTGTGATGTTCCAGGGAGACACACGTGCGTGAGCTGAACTTCGTCCGGTCCGGCCACCTGGAGTGGCGGGACCGGCCGGACGCCGTCCTGGCGGCCGGGACCGACGCCCTGGTGCGGCCGTTCGTGGCCAGCCGGTGCGACGGTGACGTCCTGCCGATCCACCGGCCCGTGTCACGGGCTATGCAGGCGGGCCTCCGGTTGGGCCTGATCGACCCGGTGGTCGCCGCGATCCTCGGACCGGTCCCGTTCCAGGGGCCTTTCGCGATCGGCCACGAGTGCGTCGCACAGGTGACGGCGGTCGGCGACGAGGTCAACGACATCCGGGTCGGCGATGTCGTCGTGGTCCCGTGGGCGATGTCGTGCGGGACCTGCGAGCAGTGCCGGCTCGGGCTGACCGCGAAGTGCACGACGATGCGCGCCGACAGCCCGGGGCAGACCCTCGCGGCCTTCGGGTTCGGGCCGGCCTCCGGCTCATGGGGCGGCATGGTCGCCGACTCGCTCCGCATCCCACACGCGGACCACATGCTGGTGCGCCTCCCCGACGGCGTCGACCCGCTGCGCGTCGCTGCGGCCAGCGACAACCTCGCCGACGCCTGGCGGGCGGTCGTCCCTGCGCTCCGCGAGCGGCCCGCCGGCTCGGTGCTGGTCATCGGGGGCGGCGCGCAGAGCATCGGGCTCTACGCGGCCGGCCTCGCCGTGCGCCACGGTGCCGCGGTCGTCGACTATCTCGACCACCGCGACGAGCGGCTCGCCGTCGCGGACGCCTTCGGCGCCACCGCACGCAAGGTCGCGCGCGGCGCCGCACGTCGGTCCTCGACGGCGTCACCGCCGCTATGACGTCGTCGTCGAGGCGTCGTCCCAGGCGCAGGGGCTGCGCGACGGCATCCGGGCCCTCCGGCCCGGCGGCGTCTGCACGGGCACCGGCTACTACCTCGCACCCGGCACCAAGGTGCCGGTCATGGACATGTACGCCACCAGCGCGACCCTCAAGGTCGGCGTGTCCCACGTGCGGCCGGTCCTCCCGGAGCTGCTCGACTTCATCGCCACCAGCGGGTTCCCGGCCGAGCGGGTCACCAGCCTGCTGGCCGACTGGGACGACGCCCCCGAGGCGTACGCCGCCCGCACCACCAAGCTCGTCCTCCACCGACCGCCGCTCGACCTCCGCCCGACCTGACATCCACGGATCCCGCTCACCGGCAGATGCGTTCGGTGCGTCGAATGGAGACACCACCTGTGAGGTCGGAGGCCCTAGCCCAGCCTCACGACGTCGCCGCGGACCGTGACCGGATGTGGAGGCAGCGGGTCCGGGGCCGGTCCGGCGACGACTCCCCCGTCGTCGACGCCGAACCGGCTCCCGTGGCAGGGACAGTTCACGGTCCCGTCGCTGACCTCGCTCACCAGGCATCCCGCGTGTGTACACACCGCCGAGAAGGCGACGAACCTGCCGGCCTCCGGCTGGCACACGACCACCCGCTCGTCGGCGAGCACGACTCCACCACCGACCGGCACGTCGCTCGCTGCCACAGTTGCGGACCGGGCCGGGCCAGCCTCCGCCGGATGGCGGCTGCGGGCTCACTCGCCCCCTCGTCGCCGTAGCTGGCACAGCCCGCTGACGCGAGCCCCAGACCGGCGAGACCCAGCCCAGCCAGAGCGGAGCGGCGGGTGACGTCGCTTTCCATCAGGTGTCCCTTCGAGTCGAATGTCGATCAGCGAACGAGGCCGAACGTCGTGAAGAACCAGAGTGCTGAGGTGAGCCAGAGGCCAACCAGGGCGGTGAAGACCGCGCCGCCCGTGAGCGGCAGCAGCCAGCGTGGAGATCCGTCCCTGGCCAGCACCAGCATCTTCATGACGAACACGCCGTAGAAGAAGCATCCGAGCAGGGAGTGCACGATGACCCGGGCATCCGTCGACTGGAAGCCGAGTGCATAGAGGCAGTGCGCGGCCACCGGCACGGAGACGACGACCGCGGCCCGGCCCGACCAGCGGTGCAGCACCCCGACCAGCTGACCCGGGCTGAGCCCGGGGATCCGGCCGTACATCACCAGGGCCGAGCCGAGCTGAACGAGGGCAAGCAGCACGACGACCGTGGTCAGCCACGACTTGACCGACATCGGGCCGGAGAATCCGGCCAGGTTGACGGCGACCCCGCTCGGCTCGTGCAGCCGGCCGTAGACGCCGAGGCCCACGGCCACGGCCACCCCGGCCGATGTCGCGCCCAGCAGGTAGCCGCCGGCGCGGGTCGGGGCGGTGACACTCATCGGGCGGCCTCGAGGGCCGCGTCGACGAAGCGGTCGGACCGGACCAGCCCGGTCACGCGGCCATCCCATTCATCGACCCACTGGACCGGTGGCGCGGGCTTGGCAGTGAAGCCGACCCGGCGCTTGTCGTAGCGCACGTGGCCGAGCACCTGGTCGACGAAGTCGACTGCACGGAGCTCGGCGCCCGAGGTCGCGCCGTGCAACAGGACCTGCCCGCGGGCCGGCACACTGCCGTCCAGCCAGAGCTCGACCCCGTCGCTGTAGCACACATATGCGCTCGCGACGGTCTCGCCGACCACCATGGCGACCGAGGCACCGCCGTTGTCGAGGTGGCCGTAGTAGACCCGCCAGGGTCCCGCCGTCGCCTGGGACTCGGTTGATCGAGACCCCGGCGCCCGGTCCCCCTGGGTCGCCTTGCCCTGCGCCTCGACCTGCGCCTCGGCCGGCGCGGGCTCCGGGTCGTCACGGGTGAGCGCGCTTGCGGCGGTGACGGAGCCGAAGACGAGCACGGTTCCCAGCACCGTGACCAGCGGGCCTGGACGGAATCTGCGGGAGGTGTTCATGCGGCAACTGTGTGCCTCAGAGGTCGCCGGAGGCATCGGGTGTGTGCCTCAGATCCGGTGACTGGTGCCTTAGATCCAGCCCGCCGGCCCGGAAATGCCCTAGTGATCCCAGTTGTCGGGGCGCTGCCGCTTCGGCAGCTTCGAGACGACCAGACGGTAGGACTCGTCCACGGCGTCGAACAGCTCGTCGTCGGGGATGGCACCCGTGAACGACAGGTCGTTCCATCCGGAGCGACCGATGTAGGCCATCACCGACGCGTCGCCGGGATAGCGGTGCAGCCACTCGTCGGCGACCTCCCGGGTGGCGCCGCCCTTCACGCCGACTCCGTCGCCCGACAGGAACGCGAAGATCTTGCCTGGATCGTCCCCCGACCTTGATCACCAGGTGGTCCTCGCTCCACGGGTTGTCCGGCCACGCTCCGGGCTTGGCCAGGCAGTGCGCCTGCATCGTCGCGGCGTCCACGGGCTCAGCCCTAGTCGTCCTCGTCGTCCTCGTCGTCCAGCAGCCCCTCGCGGCGGGCCCTGCGACGATCCGGCGGACGTTGGTGAGGGTGCCGCAGCCGTCGTCGACCTGGGCGTTGCGCTCCCGGGCGAACTGCTCTCCCAGCTCGGCCCGCACCTGCTCCGACCTCCTCGCGGGCCGGGTTGAGGATCGTCAGCTCCTCCTCGGTGAGGTGGTGGTTGACCACCTTCGCCAGCTCCTCGACGGCGTCGTCGAAGCGCCTGGGTGTCGGTGCCCTTGAGCTCGAGGACGGCGAGCAGCGCCTGGTGGCCCTCGGCGTGCTCCTCCTCGCCGTGCTCGGCCTCGTGCTCGCCGACGGCGTGCTTGCGTCGCAGCTTCGGGTAGACGTACTTCTCCTCGGCCTCGGCGTGCGCGACGTGGAGCGTGGCGAAGGCCCGGCGTACGGCGTCGCGGTCGGAGCTGCTGTCGCGCAGGTCGCGCAGCAGCGTCTCGAAGCGGCGGTGGTCGTCGAGGATCAGGTCCACGACGTCGCCGGAGACCGGCCTGCCGAGATCGATGGTGGTCATGGGGGAACTGTAGGACGCAACCGGACCCTGCGCGGCTGCGAGTCGACCTCAGTCGCGGCAGCCCAGATATGCGTCGCGCCTCGCCACGCCACACCTGCAAAGGCTCGACCCATGATCGGAACCCTCAACAGCCTCGTCATCGACTGTCCCGAACCGCGATCGCTCGCCCCGTTCTACGAGCACCTCCTGGGGCTACGGTCGCGTCGAGGACAGTGAAGGTTGGGTGACGCTGGGCGACGCGACGCAGCGACCAACGGGTTGCGTTCCAGCAGGTCGCCAACTTCATGCCGCCCGACTGGAAGGCATCAACGGTCCCTCAGCAGATGCACGTCGACATCCTGGTCAACGACCTGGACGTGGCGCAGGCAGCGGTCCTCAGCCTCGGCGCGACGCTGCTCGACGGCTCGGACAAGCCCATCGGCTACCGGGTGTACGCCGATCCGGTGGGACATCCGTTCTGCCTGGTCACACCGGAAGGCCTGACCTGAGGTCTCGCCTCAGTCGAGGCAGAACTCGTTGCCCTCGGGGTCCTGCATCACGATGCACCCGCCGTTCATCGGCGGATCGGGCTCCAGCCGCCGGACCCGGCTGGCACCGAGCCCGACCAGGCGCTCGCACTCGGACTCGAGAGCGGCCATCCGCTCGTCGCCCTCGAGCCCGGGGGCGGCCCGGACGTCGAGGTGGACCCGGTTCTTGGCGGTCTTGCCCTCGGGGACCTGCTGGAAGAACAGCCGCGGGCCCTCGCCGGTCGGGTCGACCGCGGCGGAGGCGTCGTTGCGATGCTCTTCTCGGGACCCGAGGGCCTCGAGTGCATCGTCCCAGGTGTCGAACCCGGGGGGCGGCGAGTCGAGCTGGTAGCCCAGCACCTCGATCCAGAACCCGGCGAGCGCACCCGGGTCGGCAGCAGTCGAAGGTCACCTGGATCTCGCGCAGTGTGCTCACTTGGCTCGCTTCCATCATCTGGCGCAGCTCCTTCTTGAGGTCCGAGATCTCGTCGCGCAGCCGGGCGGCCAGCTCGAACTGGAGCTCGGCGGCCGCTGCCTTCATCTGGTCGGTGAGCTCCTGGATCAGCCCGGCCAGCTCGGCGCTGGGCAGGCCGGCCAGGTCTCGGCGTGCTGGCCGGGGCCGCCCTGCGACAGCCCCGGCACCGGCGCGGTCTTGCGCGCACCGGCCGACCTTGGGGTCGAGGTGCTGCCAGGTCTCCAGCAGCGCCTTGGTGTTCTCGTCCTCGCGGGCGAGCATCTCGGTGATGTCGGCGATCTTCTTGCGCAGCGGCTGCGGGTCGATGCCGTTCGCGGTGTTGTAGGCGACCTGCTTGGCCCGGCGCCGGTTGGTCTCGTCGATCGCCGACTCCATCGACGGGGTGATCCGGTCGGCGTACATGTGCACCTGCCCGGAGACGTTGCGGGCCGCGCGGCCGATGGTCTGGATCAGCGACTTGTCGGAGCGCAGGAAGCCCTCCTTGTCGGCGTCGAGGATCGACACCAGCGACACCTCGGGCAGGTCGAGGCCCTCGCGGAGCAGGTTGATGCCGACCAGGACGTCGTAGTCACCGAGCCGCAGGTCGCGCAGCAGCTCGATCCGCTTGAGGGTGTCGACCTCGGAGTGGAGGTAGCGGGTGCGGATGCCGGCGTCGAGGAGGTAGTCGGTGAGGTCCTCCGACATCTTCTTGGTCAGGGTCGTGACCAGGATCCGCTCGTTCCGCTCGGCGCGAGTGTTGATCTCGTGGATGAGGTCGTCGATCTGGCCCTTGGTCGGCTTGACCACGACCTCGGGGTCGATCAGCCCGGTCGGCCGGATGATCTGCTCGACGGTGTCGCCGCCGACCTTGTCGAGCTCGTAGTCGCCCGGGCGTCGCCGAGAGGTAGATCGTCTGGCCGATCCGGTCGAGGAACTCCTCCCACCGCAGCGGCCGGTTGTCCATCGCGCTGGGCAGCCGGAAGCCGTGGTCGACCAGGTTGCGCTTGCGGGACATGTCGCCCTCGTACATGCCGCCGATCTGGGGCACCGCGACGTGCGACTCGTCGATGACGAGCAGGAAGTCCTCGGGGAAGTAGTCGAGCAGGCAGTTGGGCGCCGATCCGCGGGTGCGGCCGTCGATGTGCATCGAGTAGTTCTCGATGCCGGAGCAGGAGCCGACCTGGCGCATCATCTCGACGTCGTAGGTCGTGCGCATCCGCAGCCGCTGGGCCTCCAGCAGCTTGCCCTGCCGCTCGAACGTGGCGAGCTGGTCCTCGAGCTCGGCCTCGATGCCGGTGATCGCCCGCTCCATCCGCTGCGGGCCGGCGACGTAGTGGGTGGCCGGGAAGACGTAGAGCTCCTTGTCGTCGGTGATCACCTCGCCGGTCACCGGGTGGAGCGTCATCAGCCGCTCGATCTCGTCGCCGAAGAACTCGACCCGGACCGCGTGCTCCTCGTAGACCGGGAAGATCTCGAGGGTGTCGCCGCGGACCCGGAAGGTGCCGCGGGTGAACGACATGTCGTTGCGGGTGTACTGGATCTCGACGAGGCGGCGCAGGATCGAGTCGCGGTCGTGCTCGTCGCCGACCCGCAGCCGCAGCATCCGGTCGACGTACTCCTGCGGGGTGCCGAGGCCGTAGATGCACGAGACCGTCGACACCACGATCACGTCGCGCCGGGTCAGCAGCGAGTTGGTCGCGGAGTGCCGCAGCCGCTCGACCTCCTCGTTGATCGAGGAGTCCTTCTCGATGTAGGTGTCGGTCTGCGGGACGTAGGCCTCGGGCTGGTAGTAGTCGTAGTAGGAGACGAAGTACTCGATCGCGTTGTTGGGGAACAGCTGGCGCAGCTCGTTGGCGAACTGGGCGGCCAGCGTCTTGTTGGGCTGCATCACGAGCACCGGGCGCTGGAGCTGCTCGGCCACCCACGCGACGGTGGCGGTCTTGCCCGTGCCGGTGGCGCCGAGGAGGACGACGTCCTTCTCGCCGCCCTGGATCCGCTTCGCGTGATGTCGGCGATCGCCGTCGGCTGGTCGCCGGACGGCTGGTAGTCGGAGACGACCTTGAACGGCGCCACGCGGCGCTCGAGATCGGTCACTGGTCGCATGACGACGAGCCTAGGACGCGGCACCGACAGTCACCCCGGTGGCGGAGTCCAGAGCCAGGCGTACGCCACCAGCCGGACTCGGTCGGCGGGCTCCGCGGGCCGCGCCGGTTCCCCGGCGCCGCTAGATTCTCCGGGTGAACGCCGGTCCGTCTCCACATGTCCTGGACCTGTTCGCGGCCCAGGGAGCCGTCATCCCTCTGGCCGGCGGGCAGGGGCGCAGCGTCCGAACCGGCGATCTCGTGCTCTCACCCGACCGCGACCCGAGGGTCAGCGACTGGCTCAGCCCCCTTCTTGCGGGCCTGGCCGTCCGGCTCGACGAACAGGCGGGGAGGGCCCGCCGGGATCTCCGGATCGCGGTGCCGGTGCCGGCACGGGACGGGTCCTGGGTCGTGGACGGTTGGTCGGCCTGCCGGTACGAGCCAGGCAGCTCTCCGTGCCAGGATCTCGACGTCCTCGTGGCGACGGGTCGGCTCCTGCACGCGCAGCTGGCCGCGGCGGTCCCCGCACCACATCCGGCGCTGAACGATCGGGAGGATCGCTGGGCGGTGGCCGACCGGCTGGCCTTCGGGCCAGGGGATCGAGCAGTCGCCGCAGCGGTCGATCGGGCCGGGACCATGCTCGCCGAGCTCGTGGAGAAGCTCGTGAGCGAGCTCTCCGGCTCACCGACCCGTCCGAGCCAGCTGGTGCACGGCGATCTCGCCGGGAACGTGCTCCTGGACGCCGGTGGCGCACCCGTCGTCATCGACTTCGCGCCGTACTGGCGCCCGGCACGCTGGGCGGAGGCCGTCTGTGTGCTGGACGCCGTTCTGTGGCAGGGCGCCCCGCCGTCGGCCGTTGCCGCGTGGTCCGGCGCCGGTGACCGCGACGCAATGATCCGCGCGGCCGTGTTCCGGGTGCTCAGCGACCTGACCTGTGACGTGGAGGCCTACAACCGGGTTCTCGCGGGAGCCATCCTCGACCCGTCCAGTTGACCGGCCAACTTGACCCAGCCAATGGGTGAGTTGTTCGCAGGAGCGGGGGCCGGCCGAGGCTCACAACTCACCCGTTGCCGAGGACTGGCTAGATTGTTGCGGGTGAGCGCGAGTAGCGGGTCCGGCCTCGAGCGGGCGTTGCGCATCCTGCGCCGCGCGCTGCTCACCGTCCTGGGCGCCCAGCTCGCCCTCGCGGTCGGTCTGACCCTGGTGGACTCCTACCGCCGCCGCGGCAAGAAGCCCAAGCCGTTCCCGACCACGCCTCCGCGCGAGGTGGAGATCGGCGACGGCGCGATCACGACCTACACCTACGGTCGCGACCTGTACGACGACATGATCGCCGCCATCGACGGGGCGAATCGGCAGATCCTCCTCGAGACCTACATCTGGAAGGGCGACGAGGTCGGCGAGCGGTTCAAGGCCGCCCTGTCGCCGGGCGGCCGACCGCGGGGTCGAGGTGTACTGCGTGTACGACGGGTTCGCCAACCTCGTGGTCAGCCCGCGGTTCAAGCGGTTCCCGCCCAACATGAAGGTGCTGCGCTACCCCGTCTACCCCGCCGGCTGGCGGTTCTTCGACCTGCGTCGCTATGGCCGCAACCACCGCAAGATCATGGTCGTGGACGACGAGGTCGGCTTCGTCGGCGGGTACAACATCGGCACGCCGTACGCCACCGAGTGGCGCGACACCCATGTCCGGATCACCGGACCCGGCGTCTGGGACCTGAAGCGGGCCTTCGCGGACTTCTGGAATCTCAACCGGCGCCGGCGACTCGGGCCGAGCGAGCGTCCGCTGCTGATGGAGACCCCCTCGACGTGGGAGCCGCGGATCAGGCTGCACCGCAACGTCCCGCGGCTCTGGATGTTCCCGATCGGGGCATGTACCTCGAGGCGATCGCCCGCTCCAGCCGCAACGTGTGGATGACCCACGCCTACTTCATCCCCGACCAGGACTTCGTCGACGCCATCAAGGAGGCAGCCCGGCGAGGCGTCGACGTACGCCTGCTGGTGCCCCTGAAGTCGAACCACATCGTGGCCGACTGGCTCTCCCGCGGCTACTTCTCACAACTGCTGGACGCCGGGGTGCGGATCTTCCGCTTCCGCGATGCGATGGTGCACGCCAAGACCTCCACCGTGGACGGAACGTGGTCGACTGTCGGGACCGCCAACATCGACCGGCTGAGCCTGACCGGCAACTACGAGGTCAACCTCGAGGTCATCGACGAGTCCCTGGCCAAGAGGCTGGAGGAGATCTACCGGGTCGACGAGACCAACTGCCTCGAGCTCACCAGCGCCGAGTGGGAGGCGCGCGACCTGCACCGCAAGTTCACCGAGTTCGTGCTGGCCCCGCTCCGCCCGCTCCTCTGATCGCTCTGATCGTTCACCGGGGCGACCCGTCGCCAGTTCTGGGGACATCCGCCATCGACTCCTCACCGCCCGGCTGGCGGCCAACACACTCGACTTCCGGAGCCCTCGACCGAGGCCGGAGGTGCTGTCGTGCTGGTGCCCACGCTCGGTCGTCTGTTGGCGCTCAGCGTCGTGGGCGTGACCCTCGCTGCCGCGGGCTCCGCCACCTCGGCCCCCGCGCCCCCACCCGCCGACGAAGCCGCATGGCGGGTCAGCAGGTCGATCTGCTGGGTGCACGGGAACCAGGTGGACGTGGGTGCGCAGCTGGTGCTGCAGGAGCGCCACGCGCAGGTCGTGGACCAGGTGCTGGTGACGTGGTTGCTGCACACCCGTCCGGACCCGACGTGGACCACCGCGCCGTACCGCTGGCGAACCGAGGCGAGCGTGCAGTTCCCGGACGACGCACGCCCGCACGAGTACGTGTCTGAGGTTCAACGGTGGCAGAACCTGGAGGTGCCGGACGATGGTTTCACCCTCGTCGCCGAGCTCACCTGGAAGCGCTCCGACGGCCCCGACTGGGAGCACCGGGTCGTGGTGACGCACTGCCCGTGACACTCGCGCGCGGGCAGTGGCCTAGCGCGCGGGAAGGTGGGTGCGCGGCGCCATCCGCGGGCCACGGCGCGGGCGTCGTAGGCCGGTCATCGCGACCAGGGCCTGGACCCGGCCGCGGTGCGGTCGCCAGGGCTCGAGGTAGAGCTGCGAGCTGCGTGGTCGTCCATGGGCTCGCCGGTGAGCGCCCACCCGATGTCCTTGGCCACGTGGTAGTCGCCGAACGACACCGCGTCTGCGTCGCCCAGCGCCCGGGCCCGCACCTCGGCGCTGGTCCACACGCCGATGCCGGGCACGGCTGCGCAGCCGGCGTCGGCCTCGTCGGCGTCGACAGCTCGGTGATCCGCTCGAGCGACTCCGCCACCCGTGCGGCCAGCACCACCGCGCGCGACCGGGCGGGGTCGATGTGCAGCTTGAGCCACTCCCAGGACGGGATGGCACGCAGCGTCGCCGGGGTGCGGCTGGATCCACAGGTCGAGGTCGTGCCCGGGCCCGGGAGCCCGCTCGCCGTACCGCTGGACCAGCGACGCGGAAGCCCGCCGAAGGCCTCCTGGCCGGTGACCTTCTGCTCGATGATCGACGGCACCAGCGCCTCCATGACCAGGCCGCTGCGACCGAGCCGCCAGTGCGGGTGCATCGCAGGGCCAGGGTGGCGAGGACGGGGTGCCGCGGCTCGAAGCCCGCTCGGGTCGTCGTACGCGCCGAGCAGGTCCGGCACCGACTCGAGCGCCCACTCGGCACCCGGGCCCCAGGCCGCGGCGTACGACCACGCCTTCGTGCCGCCGCGAGTCGACCATGGCAAGGGTGGCCGGGCCCAGTGGGCGTGCGCAGGCCGCGCCAGTGGCGGCCGGCGAGGTCGATCTTGTACGTCGGGTCGCCCCTGCCCCGACGGTGCTGGGCGAGGATCTGACCGACCGGGCACGGCCAGTCCGGGCTGCCACAGGCGCACCTGCCGGACTGCTCTCGCGGGACGGCGGTGAGGTCACTTCGCTGACGGTAGCCCACGGCGTCCGCGCCAGCGTCGTACCAGCCGGTCGGACAGGTCGCGGTCATAGGTTGGCAGCGTGACGACCAGCGACAAGCAGGAGCCGTCGCGACCTCGAGGCCGGGACGTCGAGCGCGACTTCGCCGGGCCGGATGTCGTACGGCGACTACCTCCGTCTCGACCTGCTGCTGTCCGCGCAGCAGCCCCAGAGCGACCCGCCGCAGCACGACGAGCTGCTGTTCATCGTCCAGCACCAGACCTCGGAGCTGTGGCTGAAGCTGATGGTCCACGAGCTCCGCTCGGCCCGCGACCTGCTCGCGCGCCGACGATCTCGCGCCGGCCCTCAAGCGGATGGCGCGGATCAAGCACATCCAGCGCGTGCTCACCGACCAGTGGACGGTGCTGGCCACGCTCACCCCCAGCGAGTACGCCGAGATCCGGCCGTTCCTCGCCACCAGCTCGGGCTTCCAGTCGGCGCAGTACCGCGAGGTGGAGTTCCTGCTCGGCAACAAGAACGCCGACATGGTCGACGTCTTCGAGCACGACCCCGCCGCGCACGGCCGAGCTCGCGCGAGCTGCTCGCGCGAGCCGAGCCTGTACGACGAGTTCCTCGCCTACCTCGCGCCGCGCCGGGTACGCCGTACCCCGGCGAGCTGCTCGACCGCGACTGGTCCCAGCCCTACCGCCTCAACGCCGACGCTCGTCGACACGATCGCCCAGGTCTACGCCGACCCGCACGACCACTGGGGCGTCTACGAGACCTGCGAGGAGCTGGTCGACATCGAGGACAACTTCCAGGAGTGGCGGTTCCGCCACCTCCAGGTCGTGCAGCGCACGATCGGCCACAAGAGCGGCACCGGCGGCTCGTCCGGCGTGGACTTCCTCCGCCGCGCGCTCGACCTGACGTTCTTCCCCGAGCTGTTCGAGGTCCGCACCCGGATCGGGAGCTGAGCGTTGCTCCTCGCCGAAGTCGTCTCCGCGTCTCGGGAAGTCGCCGCGACGCGCTCGCGGAAGGCCAAGGTGACGGCGCTGGCCGAGGCGCTGGCGCAGGCGGCGCCAGAGGAGATCGAGACCGTGACGTCGTACCTCGCCGGCTCGCTTCGGCAGCGGCGCACCGGGCTCGGGTGGCGCGGCGTCAGCGACCTGCCCGAGCCCGCCGACTCCCCCAGCCTCACAGTCCTCGAGGTGCACGAGCACTTCGACACGATCGCCGCTCTCGCCGGCGCCGGCTCCCAGGCCGCCCGCAAGACCGCTGTCGCCGACCTCTTCGGACGGGCCACGGGGGCGGAGCAGACCTGGCTGCGCGGTGTGGTGACCGGCGCGGTCCGACAGGGAGCGCTCGACGCACTCGTGCAGGAAGCGATCGCCGCCGCTGCTGAGGTTCCCCTGGCGGCGGTACGCCGGGCCGCGATGCTGGCCGGCTCGACCACGGACGTGGCGGTGGCGGCCCTGACCGGCGGCGAGGCGGCGCTGGCGGAGTTCGGGCTCGAGGTCGGGCGACCGGTCCTGCCGATGCTGGCCTCGAGCGCCCCTGACATCGGTGCGGCGATCGCCAAGGCGGGCGACGGTGAAGTCGCCGTCGACGTGAAGCTGGACGGGATCCGGATCCAGGTGCACCGCACGGGTGAGGAGATCAAGATCGCGACCCGAACCCTCGACGACATCACCCACCGTTTGCCCGAGGTCGTCGCCGTCGCGCGTACCATCCCGGCCACGAAGTTCGTCCTCGACGGCGAGGCGATCGCCCTCGACGAGGACGACCGGCCCCGGCCGTTCCAGGAGACCGCCTCGCGCACAGCCATGGGCGAGGGCGTCGAGGTGACGCCGTACTTCTTCGACGTCCTGCAGGTCGACGACACCGACCTGCTGGATGCGCCGTGGCAGGAGCGCGCGGCCGCGCTCGAGGCACTCGTGCCTGAGAAGCACCGGGTGCCCCGGCTGGTCACGGCGGATCCCCGAGAGGCGCAGCGGTTCGTCGACGAGGCGCTGGCCGCGGGACATGAAGGAGTGGTGGTGAAGAATCTCGCGGCGACCTACGCGGCCGGCCGACGTGGCTCGGCCTGGGTCAAGGTGAAGCCGGTGCACACCCTCGACCTGGTCGTGCTCGCCGTCGAGTGGGGCAGCGGACGACGCGAGGGCTGGCTCTCCAACATCCACCTCGGCGCCCGCGATCCCGAGACCGACGGCTTCGTGATGCTGGGCAAGACTTTCAAGGGGATGACCGACGAGATGCTGGCCTGGCAGACCGAGCGGTTCACCGAGCTGGCCACGTCCCCGACCGACCGGTCGTCGTACGTCGTGCAACTCCGCCCGGAGCAGGTGGTGGAGATCGCCTTCGACGGCATCCAGCGGTCCAGCCGCTACCCGGGCGGCATGGCGCTCCGGTTCGCGAGGGTAATTCGCTATCGCGACGACAAGACCGCCGCCGACGCCGACACGATCGACCAGGTCAGGGCGCACTTCGCACCGTGACTCCGTGACTGCTCGATTCGTCACACGTGTGCAACCAGGAGTTGCACTTGTCCTACGATGCCGGTCATGAGCCCTGTCGGTGCCAGCGACGGGCGTCGCACGTCAGCGGCCGCGCGGCGTCGTACCCGGGAGCAGGCGATCCTCGCAGCGACCCGCGCCCTCTTCGACGAGAACGGGGTGGCCGAGGCCCGGATCGACCACATCGCCGACGCGGTCGGGATCAACCGGGCAATCGTCTACCGCCACTTCACCGGCAAGGACGAGATGTTCGCCCTGACGCTGGTGGGCTACCTCGACGAGCTGGCGATCGAGCTCTCCGCTGCCGCCGCGCGGCACGAGTCGCCGCCGGACCGGCTCGCGGCCCTGACCGGGGCCTTCTGCGACTACGGGCTGGCCCACCCCGCGTTCGTCGACTGCGCCCAGGCCCTGATGCGGCGCAGCGGACCGGACCTGATCGACGAGCTCTCGGAGTCCGCGCTCCTCCGGCTGGGTCGGGGCATCTCCTCCTGCCTGACCCTGCTGTCCGCCGCCCTGGAGGACGGAGCGGAGTCGGGCGAGTTCGTCGTCGACGACCCTGACCTGATGGCGAACACGCTCTATGCCAGTGGTCTCGGCGCACTTCAGCTGGCCCGGGTCGGCATCCTGGTCAAGGAGACGGCTCCCGGCGTGCCCCAGGTCGGCTCGATCTCACCCGACCAGGTCAAGGACTACCTCGTCGCGTCCGCCCTGGCGCTCTGCCACGACCCCTCGTTGAGGGTCACTTCTCCAGGATCGCGGTGACGCCTTGTCCGCCGGCGGCGCAGATCGAGATCACGCCACGCCCAGAGCCTTTCTCGTCGAGCAGCTTGGCGAGGGTGTTGAGGATCCGGCCACCGGTCGCGGCGAACGGGTGTCCGGCGGCCAGCGAGGAGCCGTTGACGTTCAGCTTCGACCGGTCGATCGAGCCCAGTGGCGCGTCGAGGCCGAGGCGCTCCTTGCAGAAGATCGGGTCCTCCCACGCCTTGAGGGTCGCGAGCACCTGAGAGGCGAAGGCCTCGTGGATCTCGTAGTAGTCGAAGTCCTGCAGCGCGTAGCCCTCGCGCTGCAGCATCCGGGCCATGGCGTAGGCCGGAGCCATCAGCAGACCTTCGGCACCGTGGACGTAGTCCACGGCGGCGGTCTCGTACGCCGTCAGGTAGGCCAGCACCGGCAGGTCGCGCTGCTCTGCCCACTCCTCCGAGGCGAGCAGCACCACCGATGCGCCGTCGGTCAGCGGGGTGGAGTTTCCGGCGGTCATGGTGGCGGACTCACCCTTGCCGAACACCGGCTTGAGCCTGGCCAGCTTCTCCGCCGTGGAGTCCGGACGCAGGTTCTGGTCGCGGTCGAGGCCACGGAAGGCAGTGACCTGGTCGGTGAAGAACCCGGCGTCGTACGCCGCGGCGAGGCGCTGGTGCGACGTGGCCGCGAGCTCGTCCTGCTCCTCGCGGCCGATCTGCCACTCCACAGCGGTCAGTGCGGCGTGCTCGCCCATCGACAGCTTGGTCCGCGGCTCGCCGTTCTGCGGGATGGCCGGAACGATGTCGCCCGGTCGGACCTTTGCAAGTGCAGCCAGCCGACCCTTCAGGTCCTTGGCCCGGTTGAGCTCCAGCAGGATCTTGCGGAGGTTCTCGCCGACCGCGATCGGGGCGTCCGACGTGGTGTCGGTCCCGCCCGCGACGCCAACGTCGATCTGGCCGAGCGCGATCTTGTTGGCGACCTGGATCGCCGCCTGCAGGCCGGTGCCGCACGCCTGCTGGATGTCGGTCGCCGGAGTCTCGGCCGCGAGCTTGGACCCGAGCACGCTCTCGCGGGTCAGGTTGAAGTCGCGCGAGTGCTTGAGCACCGCGCCGGCGACGACTTCGCCGACGCGCTCGCCCTCCAGGCCGAAGCGGGTGACCAGGCCGTCGAGCGCGGCGGTCAGCATCTCCTGGTTCGAGGCCTCGGCGTACGCGGTGTTGGACCGGGCGAAGGGGATCCGGTTGCCGCCGATGACGGCGACCCGGCGAGTCTGGGAGTTCATGCTCCTATCCTTGCCCCTGAGCCGGAGCCAGCAAATGCAATGAGTGCCACATCACGATATGTGGACTCCGAGTTACACAGAGAGTTACATGGCCTCGACACGCTCCTCGAGCGGAGCCTGTCCCCGACGACCACCGAAGGAGTCACGTGAGCGACCGCTACCAGGACTTCGTGCAGACCCCGATCGGCAAGCTACTGGTCAAGAACCTCGGCCTCCCCAACCCCGTCGAGCTCGAGCGGTACGCCGAGGGCGACCCGCTCGTCGACGGCACCGTCGTGGTCGGCGGCGGCGGCCGCCTCGCGGAGTCGTTGCCCGGCCTGCTCGACGTGCTCGGCGTCGCGTCCACCAAGAGAACCCAGGCCGAGGAGAAGTACCGCGGCCTCGTCTTCGACGCCACCGGTCTCACCAGCACCACCGACCTGGTGGCCCTGCGCGACTTCTTCGCCCCGCTGCTCCGCAGCCTCGAACGATGCTCCCGCGTCGTCGTACTCGGCACGCCCCCCGAGTCGGTCGCCGATGGAGAACGGGTCGCGCAACGCGCCCTCGAGGGCTTCACCCGCAGCCTCGGCAAAGAGGTCGGCCGCGGTGGCACGGTCCAGCTCGTGTACGTCGCGGAAGGCGCGGAGGCCGCTGTCACGTCGACGCTCGGCTTCCTGCTCTCCCCGAAGTCCGCGTATGTCTCCGGCCAGGTGGTCCGGATCGGCGCGACCGGGACCACCAAGGCCACAGCGGTCAAGGACTGGCAACAGCCGCTCGCCGGCAAGGTGGCTCTGGTCACCGGTGCCAGCCGCGGGATCGGCGAGCAGATCGCCCGGGTCCTGCATCGGGACGGCGCCACCGTGCTCGGCGTCGACGTCCCACAGGCCGCGAGTGAGCTCCAGTCGCTGATGAAGGAGCTGGACGGAGACCACCTCTCGCTCGACATCACCGCCAAGGACGCGCCGCAACGGATCGCCCGCCATGTCAAGGAGCACCACGGCGGGGTCGACGTCGTGGTCCACAACGCCGGGATCACCCGCGACAAGAGGCTCGCGAACATGGACGAGGATCGCTGGAACTCGGTCCTCGACGTGAACCTGGTGGCGCCCGAGCGGATCACCCGTGAGCTGCTCGACCAGGGTGCGATCAACAAGAACGGTCGGATCGTCGGAGTCGCCAGCATCGCGGGCATCGCCGGCAACATCGGCCAGACCAACTATGCCGCCTCGAAGGCCGGCGTCATCGGGCTTGTCGACTCGCTTGCGGATGACCTCAAGAACGGCGTCACCATCAACGCGGTCGCGCCCGGCTTCATCGAGACCAAGATGACCGCCGCTGTCCCCTTCGCCACCCGCGAGGTCGGTCGCCGGCTCAACGCGATGAGCCAGGGCGGACTGCCCGTCGACGTCGCCGAGACGGTGGCGTGGTACGCAAGCCCCGGTTCGACAGCCGTCAACGGCAACGTGGTCCGGGTGTGCGGCCAGATGATGCTGGGAGCCTGACGTGGGGCACGAGGTCGTAGGCGACTCCGGAGGCTTCAGCCTCATGCTCAGGGCAGCGCTCCCGTCGGTGCCGGTGGTCAACCAGCTCCCCGGGATCCGCAAGCAGCCCGCTGAGGACCTGTCGGCTCTCGCCTTCACCAGACCGGACGTCGAGATTCGCCGAGACCACGTCGCCGCCTACGCGCGGGTCTGCGGATTCCCGACCAAGGACACCGCTCCCCTGCCCTACGTACACGTGCTGGGCTTCCCGCTGCACATGCGGATCATGACCGACCCGGGGTTCCCGTTCCCTGCGGTGGGGACCGTGCACCTGGAGAACTCGATCACCGGTCACCGACCGATCGCGATCGGCAAGTCCGTCTCGGTGAGCGCGCACGCCCGCTCCCCCCGACCCCACCCCAAGGGACGCACGGTCGACTTCGTGACCGAGATCCGGGTCCGCGACGAGCTCGTCTGGGAGTCCACCTCGACGTACCTGCGAGTCGGCGGTTCGGACGACGCCACGGCCGAGGGCGAGCGTGCGGGATCCGGCCTGTCGGTTCCGGAGGCACCTTCCGGCGGCATCGACTGGCGGCTGCCGGGCGACCTCGGCCGCAGGTATGCATCCGTGTCCGGTGACCACAACCCGATCCACCTCTACCCGTTGACCGCGAAGGCTCTCGGCTTTCCACGCCAGATCGCCCACGGCATGTGGAGCAAGGCTCGCTGCATCGCGGCTGTCGAGAACCGGCTGCCGGATGCCGTCCGGGTCGATGTGGCCTTCAAGAAGCCGATCCTGCTTCCCGGCACTGTGTCGTTCGGGACCACCCCCACCGCCGACGGCCACGCGTTTTCGCTGACGAGGCCGAAGGACGGGGCGCACCACCTCATCGGCCGGGCGAGCGCCGTCCAGGCCTGAGGCGAGGAGTCAGCGCGGCCTGCCGAACCGTACCTGGGTCACCGCCCGCACCCGCACGCCGGCGGGGTTCGCGGCCAGCCGCTTCGAGAAGACCCCCGTGTCCGGGTCCCAGACCCCGAGGTCGGTGCGCCCGTTTCCGTCCCAGTCCGCGGTCACCGGCAGGTCGCCCGGCTCGCCGAAGGGCACGCGCGCGGACCAGGCGAGGCCTTGGTCGTCGACGAGCCGCAACATGAAGGTGGCCGTGGCCTGGTCGTAGGCGCCGAGGTCGGTGACGGCGTCCCCGTTCCAGTCGCCGGTCACGGGGATGTCGTTGGCGTCGCCGAAGAAGGCCACCGACACGGTGCCGTCGGCGGCGCGCAGGCGGAACTTGCCCACCTTGGCCCTCCGGACACCGACTTCCCAGACGCCGTCGCCGTCCCAGTCCCCGGCGATCGGCAGGTCCGTCCGCGTCCCGAACACCACCGTGCTCACCGTGGGCGCGGTGCGCAGGCTGAAGGTCTTGGTCACCGGGTCCCGCACGCCGATGTTGCTCTTCCCGTTGCCGTCCCAGTCGCCCACGACCGGCTGGGCGGTCGAGGTGCCGAACCGCACCACGAGCGGGGTCTTCCCCGGTCGCTGGATCCGGAACCGCGAGGTCGTCGCCCGTCGGAAGGTGGCCACCTCCGCCTCATCGGTGCCGAGGAAGTCACCGGCCAGTGGCACGTCGACGCAGTTCCCCGAGGCCTGGGTGCTGCCGAACACGAAGCGCACGCCTCCGAAGAACGGCGCCATCACCCCGCTGGCGTTGCGCTCCTCGAAGTGCAGGTGCGGACCTGTGGAGTTGCCGGTGGACCCGACAGTCCCGAGCCGGGCTCCCTGGTCGACTCTCTGCCCGACGGCCACGCTGAGCGTGTAGAGGTGGGCGTAGAGCGTGGACTCCCGGTTGGCATGGGCGACCCGCACATGGTTGCCGTAGCTGGTGGCCGACCGCGTCACCGAGCTCACCGTTCCAGGTGCCGATGCCACGACGTCATCACCTTCGTCGTTGGGCCGGTTCCAGTCGATCTGCCCTGCTGTCCGGGCTGTGGCTCGGCCCTGGTCGTGCCGGTCCACTTCTGGCCGCACGGGAAGGGCATCTCGTACCCGTTCATCGGAGCGGCGTGGGCCGGCGCACCGGTCAGCACGTACGGCGGTCGCGACTCGCGATCGCGACTGCGATCGCGACGGGGCCCGCGACGGCGGGTCCACCCAGAGTGGTTTTCATGGCGGCACCTCGATCGTCGGGGCGGTACCTCGTGAGTCACATCAACACCACAAGTGATCAGCCGCCACAAAAGCGCTCAACCGTAACCAGACCTCGGCGTGTCTGTCACGAAACTACATTCGATGTAGTGCTATTGCCCCCGTCAACGTGGGGCCAGCGCGGGGTCCGGTCAGTCCTTGCGCAGCCGGATCAGGCCCTCCTGCGCCACCGAGGCGACCAGCCGGCCGTCCTGGGCGAAGACCTCGGCGAAGGCCAGTCCGCGGCCGCCCGGGGCGGACGGAGAGTGCTGGTCGTAGAGCCACCACTCGTCGGCCCGGAACGGCCGGTGGAACCAGATGGCGTGGTCCAGGGAAGCGGGCTGCATCCAGATGTCCGAGAGGTCCGCTCTCGTGCGCGGACCAGCGGTCGCTCCCAGCAGGCTCATGTCGCTGGCGTAGGTGAACGTCGCACGGTGCGAGATGCGGGTCGTCCCCCAGCCGCTCCTGCACCCGGATCCACATCTGGGCCCGCGAGGGTCGCCGTGGATCGTCGGTCAGGCCGTGCCGGGAGTCGCCGACGTACCGCACGTCGAGCGAGGCCCACTCCTTGGCAAGGGCATCGGCGTCCTCGTTCCCGTGCTCTCGCATCAACGTGACGATGTCGAGGCCCTCCTCCGGGCCGGGCACCTCGGGCATGACGTCCTGGTGCTCGAGACCCTGCTCCTCCCGCTGGAAGTTGGCGGTCTGGTAGTAGATCGGCCGGCCGTGCTGGCGGGCCACGACCCGCCGGGTCGCGAAGGAGCGGCCGTCGCGCAGCCGCTCGACGTCGTAGACGATCGGGACGGCGGTGTCACCGGGACGCAGGAAGTAGGAGTGCAGCGAGTGCACGACGTACTCCGGGTCCACCGTGCGCACGCCGGCCACCAGGGCCTGGGCCGCGACCTGGCCGCCGAAGACCCGCTGCCGATCGGTGTCCGGCTGGCGGCCGCGGAACAGGTTCTTGTCGATGGCTTCGAGGTCGAGCAGCTCGACGAGCACCTCGGCGGACGCGGGCACCGGTCACCTCTCGTCGTTCTCGTCGGGGTCCGACGGCCCGTCGAGGCCGGCCAGGAACTGCTCGAACTGCTCGCCGATCTCCTCACCCGTGGGCAACGGCCGGTCGTCGGCCAGCAGGCTGCTCCCTGACTCCTCGGCACGCTCGAACGCGTCGTACTGCTGCTCCAGCGCGGAGACCACGTCGCCGACCTCCTCGTTGGCCGAGAGGTAGCGGGCGATCTCCTCCTCGCGCTCTGCAGCCTCCACGTGGAGGGCGGAGAGGTCGATCGTGAGGCGGCCCGCGCGCTCGACGTTGCTCGAGCAACGACGCGGACGCGCGCGGGTAGTCCAGCTGGGCAAGGTAGTGGGGGATGTGCGCGACGAAGCCCATCGCGTCGTGACCGGTCTCGCCCAGCCGGACCTCCAGCAGGGCCTGGGCGCTGGACGGGATCCTGAGCTCGCCGCGCCACGGGCTCTCGCCGGTGAGCAGGTCGGGGTTGTTCGCATGGTGAGTGATCGCGATCGGCCGCGTGTGCGGCACCGCCATCGGGACCGACCCCATGCTGACGACCCGGGTCACGCCGAACCGGTCGACCACGTCCACGACGGCACGGGCGAAGGCCTCCCAGCGGTTGTCCGGCTCGGGGCCGTGCAGCAGGAGGTACGGCGTCCCGCCGGAGTCCCGCAGCAACCGCACGACCAGCCGCGGCGGGTCGTAGGACTCGTAGTGGTCGCGGACGAAGGACATCGCCGGCCGTCGGGCCCGGTAGTCGTGGAACTGGTCGACGTCGAACGTGGCCACGACCGGTCCGTCGGAGAGGCTGACCAGGTGCCGGACGGCGATCGCGGCGGCGTTGCCTGCGTCGAGGAACCCGTCGAGGACCAGCACCATGGTCAACGACGAGGCGTCGTCCAGCTCGGGCACGTCGTCGACGATGTGCACGAGACGGGGTTCCTGGGTCACGCGGGCCGTCCTTCCGGTCGAGGCTGGTGTCCTGCCCAGCGGCGGCGCCGACCACACTATTCCCCGCGCGGAAGCAACCCTCGGCTGGGATGAAGCGTCACCATGGTGTCGGGCCGCACCGGTCCGCCCACCCTGACGTTCGGAGGAGCCGATGCACCGCCTCTTGTCGTACGCCGTGGCGCTGGCCGCAGCATGCGCCCTGACCCTGCTCCCGGCACCGGCCCAGGCCGGTGGGGCGGGGGTCGAGAAGGCCCAGCGTCGGCTCAACCAGCTCGACTGCAACGCGGGCCCGGTCGACGGCCAGCTCGCCAGGTGGACGAGGTCCGCAATCGTGCGGTTCCAGTCCCGCCACCACCTGGCGCAGAACGCCAAGCTGACCCGGGCCACTCGGCAGCGCCTCTTCGCGGATGGGGCCCGGCAGTGCGATCGACGGCCGGTCCCCGCGAGGACGGGGCACGGACGTCGGGTCGTGATCAGCCAGGGACAGAACTGGGTGTGGCTGGTCGGCCCGCAGGGCAAGGTCGTGGACCAGGGCGGCATGATCGACCTGCCGTCGGAGCTGTCCCGCGGCTGGCACCGTTCGGGCTCCTACTGCGGCCGGGCCGCCCGGATCAAGCGCAACACCACCGCCAACCGAGCGGTGTGGCTGCACAACTTCGTCCGGTTCGCACCGTGCGGGATCGGTTTCCACCGGGTCCCCACCTACCGCTCGAACGGCAACCAGATCCATCCGAACTGGTACCTCGGCACCAACTTTGCGAGGTCGCACGGCTGCATCCGGCTGAGCAAGTCGCTGTCGCTGCGGCTGTGGAGGTTCACCACCAGCAGGACCCGGGTCCGCGTCGTCTGACCTCAGCTCAGGCCAGGCTCCACAGCGCCGCCACGTGACGCGCATCAGTTCCGCAGCAACCGCCCACCAGCGACACCGACGGGAGCAGCGTCCGCAGCTGCTCGAAGGACGACGAGAGCTCGGCGGGATCCCCGGCGTCGAGGTCCTCGGCCTCGTCGAGCTCCTGGTGCGTCCGCTTCGATGCGTTGGGCCGGAAGCCGACGATCCGCTCCCGCCACCCGCCGCCGTTCTCGTCGGCGAGGCCGGGCAGGACGTGCTCCGGATGCGCGCAGTTGAGCAGGTAGTGGTCGGGTCCACCGTCGGCCTCGACCTGGGCGACTGCGTCCGCCAGCCTCGTCCCGTCGGGCAGCCGCCCGTCGGTCTCGACCGTGAACGAGATGCCCACCGGCAGGCCGACGCTCCGGGCGGCCCGCACGACTCCAATGGCCTCCTCGGGCCCGGTCATGGTGAGCGCCTGGGTCAGGTCCGCGCCGGCTGCGGCGAAGGACTCGATCTGCGGCTTGTGGTAGGCGGCTGCCTCGTCCGGATCGGCCTTCTCTCCCGCCACGTAGCCGTCCCCACGCGGACCGATCTGCCCGCTGACCAGGACGTCGGAGAGGTCGTCGTAGCCCTCACGCTGCTGGTGCATGAAGCGCACTGCCTCGCGGTTCGCCCGGTCCAGCGCGGCGGCGTCGTAGCCGACCTTCGCGGCCCAGTCGGGGTTCGCCCGCCAGGTGGGCGACTCGAGCACCAGGCCGGCACCGGCCCTGCGGGCCAGGTCGGCGTACGCGGCGTAGTAGGCCGCGAGCGTCTCCCGCCCGGACTCGTCCTCGACGAGCGGGAAGGCGGCGAACTCGGGGAGATCGATGCCGTGGTTGAAGATCAGGTCGGTCTCGAGGCCGCCGTCGGTCAGGTACGGACGGCCGTCGAGCAGTGGTGGCGTCGCTGCGCCCATGGTTTCCCTCCAATGTGGTAACAGACTGAACGGTCTGTTTGTATCAGACCGTTTGGTCTGGTACAAGGGGTTTCATGCCGAAAGACGGAACCGCGACCCGGACCCGGATCCTCGACGCCGCCGAGCAGCTGGTCATCGAGAACGGCTACGCCGCAACCTCGGTTGACCAGGTGCTCCAGACCGCCATGACGTCGAAGGGGGCGTTCTTCCACCACTTCGACTCCAAGCTCGCCCTCGCCCGGGCGCTCGTGGACCGGTACGCCGACGCCGACGTGGTGCACCTCGAGACGGCACTGGCGAAGACGGCCACCGTCACCGACCCGGTGGAGCGCGTGATCGCGTTCCTCCGGTACTTCGAGGACGAGGCGGACGAGATCATGTCCGCGCAGTCCAGCTGCCTCTACGTCGCCGTACTCACCGAGCGGCAGCTGGCCGTGAGTGGCACGAACGCCCGGATCGTCGCCGCCATCGAGGCCTGGCGCATCGCCATCGCGGACCTGCTGCGTGCGGCGGTGGCGGAGCGACCAACGGCTCGGAACGTCGACGTGGACGCGTTGGCGAACCACGTCTTCGTGACCTTCGAGGGAGCCTTCCTGCTCTGCCGGTCGATGGAGGACGGCGGCCACATGCGCGCCCAGCTCACGGTCCTCCGCCAGATGGTCGCGGCCCTGCTGTTCCCCTGATGGGTCAACGGTGCCCGGTCAGACCGAGTCCCCCGTCGGCTGGGGCGTGGTCTCCCGGCGGCCTAGCCTGCTCATCCGGTAGCCGTAGGAGAAGTACACGACCAGGCCGATCGCCATCCAGACCGCGAAGCGCACCCAGGTGCCGCCGGTCAGGTTGAGCATCAGGTAGAGGCACAGCAGCACCGAGAGCGTGGCCACGACCGGGGCGGCCGGGACCCGGAACGCGCGAGGCAGGTCGCTCCGGGTCCGCCGCAGGATCACCACGCCAATGCTGACGAGGATGAACGCGAAGAGGGTGCCGATGTTGACCAGCTCGGCGAGGGTGGTGAGCGGGACGAAGCCGGCGATGGCGGCCACGGCCACACCGGTCACCGCCGTGATGACGTACGGCGTGCCGAACGTCGGGTGCACCTTGGCCAGTCCCCTGGGCAACAGGTTGTCGCGAGCCATGGCGAAGCCGACCCGGGTCTGGCCGAGCATCAGGATCATCGCGACGACGATCAGTCCGATGCAGGCCCCGATCGCGATCACGTCTCCCATCCACTCCACGCCCACGGAGTCGAAGGCCGTCGAGAGCGGCGCGGCGTCCTCGGGGTCGATGTCGCGGAAGTCCTGCATGCCGGTGATCACGAGGCTCACCGCCATGTAGAGGACGGTGACGATGGCCAGGGATCCGAGGATCCCGCGTGGCACGTCGCGCTGGGGGTTGTGGCACTCCTCGGCGGTGGTCGCCACGATGTCGAACCCGATGAAGGCGAAGAAGACGAGCGCGGCGCCGGCGACCACGCCGGCGAGCCCGTAGACGCTGGGATCGAGACCGAAGATGGTCGAGATCAGCGTCACGTCCATGAAGCCACCCTCCCCTTCCGCGGCCCCTTCGGAAGGCGGCACGAACGGGGTGTAGTTATCGGTGTCGATGTAGCCGATTCCGGCTATCACGACGAGCATGATGACCGTGAGCTTGATCGCGACGACGATCTGGTTGATCCGGCTCGACAGCTTGATGCCGAGGATCAGGACGGTCATGACCAAGAGTGCGACCAGCACCGCGGGCAGGTTGAACAGACCGTCCTCGGCGGTGGCCAGCGACTCCGGGATCTCGAACGCCGTCCCGTCCAGCACGGTCTGCAGGTAGCTCGAGAAGCTCGTCGACAGGGCCGCCGACCCGATCGTGAACTCCAGCACCAGGTCCCAGCCGATGATCCACGCGATCAGCTCGCCGAACGTCGCGTAGCTGAACGTGTAGGCGCTGCCCGCGACCGGAACCGTCGACGCGAACTCCGCATAGCAGAGTGCTGCGAGTGCGCAGGCGAGGCCGGCGATCGCGAACGAGATCGCGATGGCCGGTCCGGAGTTGGAGGCGGCGACGGTGCCGGTCAGCACGAAGATTCCGGCGCCGATGATGACGCCCACTCCGAAGATGGTGAGGTCGAGGGCGCCGAGGTTCTTCTTGAGACGGTGCTCGGGCTCTTCGGTCTCGGCGATGGACTGTTCGACGGACTTCGTGCGGAACACGTTCATGCGCAGCAACCTAGTCAATCTTGCTGGTACGTCGCCAGCATCAGCCGGCCCGCCCGGCGTGCCAGGGCGGCCTCGTCCGTCACGAGCAGGTCGGCCAGCGCCGCGTCCGCGCCCTTCTCGGGCATGACCTCCAGCAGACTCCACAGGATGGACTCGCTGTAGGAGTCCGCGAGGTACTCGCACACCCACCAGGCCACCCCGTAGCTGGCGGCCGACGTCGGACCCGCGAACTCCTCGTCCGACGGCAGTGTGGACAGGCCGGCCTCGGCCGCGGACAGCGCCGCCCCGGAGATGGCCCGGTCCTCCGGCGGGATGGGGCGCACCGAGACGTACTCCGCCAGCCCCTCGCTGAGCCAGGTGGGCACGCCGGTCGGCGCGGTCCCCGACCGCGACGTGGGTGAGCTCGTGGCGGACCAGCCTCCCGCGGCCCGGCTCGGTGCCGGCGACCATGCGCGGGTTCAGCACGATGCGCGTGTCAGCGATCCGCCGGGAACCCTGGCGGGCCGGCACCTGGAAGGTCACCGCGTCGAGCGCGAGCGGCTCGCCGCCCGGCACGTCGTCGAGGGACGACGATGAAGGTCGGCGTCGGAGAGCGCGAACGACCACGACGTTCGGGTCCCAGACGAACGGGATCTCGGCGGCGACCTCGGTGATCCCGCGCTCGACCTCGGCCACCAGTCCGTCAGCCTGCGCGGCGCTCCCGGCGTCGAAGACCCCGAGCACGCCGTCGCCGGTCCGCACCGTGATCGGACCGAGGTCCCACGGCTGCGGGTCGATCCGGTTCTCGACTCCCACGCCGGGTCGGTGACCGACGCCACGTCGTACCGGCCGTCTGGCGTCGGGGGGAACAGGTAGCGGTCGCGGGTCACGACGGGTCGCTCGTCGTACCCGTCGAGCTGCATCGTCACGTCGACGGTCGGCCCAGTAGCCGCGGCGCGGATCGCACGATGCTGTTGCGGTCGAGCGGGTAGTCGAACCGGCCCAGCGGCAGCTGGTCGAGGTTCGCCAGGTACATCGACTGGTCGGACGAAGTCGGGATCGGTCGCCGGAGACGCCGGCCTCGAGAGGCCGCCCGGTCCCCGCTGCGTACGGCGTCCGCGCGCTGTCGGAGCGCCCGGGCAAGGGCCGTCGCCACGTCCGCAGCGGGCTCGGTCGCGCCGGTCGTGCATCGTCGTTCGGGTCGGCGGCAGGAGCGGGTGGGTCCTCGGGCTCCTCGCGAGCACGCCCCGAGCGGCAGCACGAGGAGCAGCGGGAGGAGGGCCGTGATCACCGCGCCGGATGTGGGGCCGTGGGTCAGACCGTGTGGCTCGGCATCGACAAGGGAGCGACCCTCACCGAGCGCGGTTACGTCTTCGACGATGCCCAGCGCCAGCGCCTGCGGGGTCAGGCCGATCCGCTCGAGGATGGCCGCCCGCTTGGCGTGGCCGAGGAACTCCTGGGGGATGCCGTGCAGCCGGAACGGGGTGTCGACGCCCGGCGTCGTTCAAGGTCTGGAGCAGGACCGCGCCGCAGCCGCCGACCCGGCCGTTGTCCTCGACGCTGACGACGAGCGTGTGACGCGGGCGAGCTCCACGATCGCCGGGTCGACCGGCTTCACCCAACGCGGGTCGACGACGGTGACACCGATGCCCTGCGCGACGAGGCGACCGGCGACGTCGACGGCGGTCGCGGCCATCGCGCCGGCGGCGACGATGAGCACGTCGCGGGTGCCGCTGCGGACGAGCACGTCGGCCCCTCCGGCCTTGCCGACGGCCTCGATGTCGTCGGGCGGCGGGCCCTTCGGGAACCGGACGATCGTCGGTGCGTCGTCGACCTCGACCGCCTCGTTGAGCAGCTCGCGGAGCCGGGTGGCGTCGCGCGGTGCGGCGATGCGCAGGCCGGGGACGACCTGGAGCACCGACATGTCCCACATGCCGTTGTGGCTGGCGCCGTCGTCGCCGGTGACCCCCGCCCGGTCGAGCACGAACGTGACGCCGCACTGGTGCAGGGCGACGTCCATGAGGACCTGGTCGAAGGCCCGGTTGAGGAAGGTGGCGTAGACCGCGACGACCGGGTGCAGGCCGCCCATGGCCAGGCCCGCGGCGCTGGTCGCGGCGTGCTGCTCGGCGATGCCGACGTCGAACGTGCGCTCGGGGAACCGGGCCTCGAAGTCGTCGAGCCCGACCGGGTGCATCATGGCGGCGGTGATCGCGACGACGTCCTGGCGTCGATGGCCGATGTGGACGATCTCGTCGGCGAAGCACGTCGGTCCAGATCCGCCCGCGGGGGTTCTCCTCGCCGGTCTCGATGTCGAAGGGCTGCGGTGAGTGGAACTGGTCGGCCTCGTGCCGCTCGGCGGCGTCGTAGCCGAAGCCCTTGCGGGTGATGGCGTGCACGATGACCGGGCCCGCCGAACCGCTTGGCCTGGCTGAGGGTCTGCTCCATCGCCGCCCGGTCGTGGCCGTCGACGGGGCCGACGTACTTCAGGCCGAGGTCCTCGAAGAGCCCCTGCGGAGCCATCGCGTCCTTCATGCCCTTCTTCATCGCGTGCAGGACGTCGTACGTCGCCGGGCCGACGCCGCGGACCGCGTTCAGCCGCTTCTTGACCAGGTCGAGGACCTGCTCGTAGCGGGGGTTGGTGCGCAGCGTGGTGAGCGCGTTGGCGAGGCCGCCGATGGTCGGCGTGTAGGACCGGCCGTTGTCGTTGACGACGATCACGAGCCGGCTGTCGCGGGCGATCGGCGATGTTGTTCAGCGCCTCCCAGGCCATGCCGCCGGTGAGGGCGCCGTCGCCGATGACGGCGACGACGTGCCGGTCCTCACCGCGGATGGCGTAGGCCTTGGCCAGGCCGTCGGCGTAGCTGAGGGCGGTGGAGGCGTGGGAGTTCTCGACGATGTCGTGGTCGGACTCTGCCTGGCTCGGGTAGCCGCTGAGGCCACCCTCCTGCCGGAGCCGGTCGAAGTCCTCCAGGCGCCCGGTGAGCAGCTTGTGGACGTACGACTGGTGGCCGGTGTCGAAGACCACCCGGTCCCGCGGGGAGTCGAACACCCGGTGGATGGCCAGGGTCAGCTCGACGACGCCGAGGTTGGGGCCGAGGTGGCCGCCGGTGCGGGAGCAGGTCGCGACCAGGAGGTCGCGGATCTCGCTGGCCAGCAGGTCGAGCTGGTCGTCGAGAGGTCGCGCAGGTCCCGCGGGGTCGTGATCGACTCGAGGTGGCCCATGGCGGGGAGTGTATACGCGAGGAAGAGGGGTTTCAGTGGTCCCGGGTGGGTCCGTGCCGGTCACGGCTCGAGGACCGCAACGCCGGGTTCGTGAAGGCTGCCCATCCAGATCCGGCCGTCGTGCTCCCGGACGCCGGTCACCATGTGGTAGCGACGGGTGCTCGGCCGAGCCACGTCGCAGTCGCGGACGAGCGTCCCGTGTCGTCGTACGCCTGCACGCGGACGGTCGCTTCTGCTTCGGCTGCAGCGACTCCGGGATCTTCGTCACCTGACGGCGTAGCCAGCTCGGCCCGGACTGCAGCCGCTCCACCGAAGGGGTCGGGGGGCTGGCCGATGGCCACCCAGATCAGCCCGTCGCTGCCCCGCGCGATGTTGTCGGGGTAGCCGGGCAGGTCCTGACGAGGTAGTCGCGTTCGCACGACCCGGTCGCCGGTGAGCCAGTGCCGCACGACCGTTCGGGTGGCGGTCTCGGCAACGGCCACGAAGTCCTCGCCACGACTGAGGGCGACCCCGTTGGCGAACGCCAGCCCGTCGAGCACGACGTCGATCGCGCCGTCGGGTCGCAGCCGGAGCAGGCGACCGGTGCGGGTGTCCTGGACGAAGTCGGCCTTCCACTTCTCGAGGCCGAACTTCGTCGAGGAGTCGGAGAACCACACGGTGCCGTCGGACGCGACCGCCGCGTTGTTGCAGAAGGCCATCCGACGGCCGCCGACGGAGTCGGTGACGCCCTCGACCGACCCCGTCGCGGGGTCCACCCGAAGCAGGCCACGGTGGCTGTCGCAGACCAAGAGGCGGCCGTCGACGTCGATCTCGATGCCGAGTGGTCGGCCACTCGTGTGGGCGACCCGGTCGATCCTCCTGCCATCGTGTGAGACCCGGAAGACGCAGCCGTCGCCGGTGCCCGTGTAGACCGCGCCCTCGTCGCGTCCGTCCGTCGCCACGGCGACGTCCTCGGCACCGGGTCCGGGAACCGGGAACACCTGGAATCCCATGGCAGCAACGTAGCGAGTGCCGGCCCGTCCTACTTCACGAGGTCAAGTCGGTGTAAGTGTCGGAGTCGAGGAACTCGGGAAGCACGATGCCGCTGCCGCCGTCAGGTCGAGCTCTCGTAGCTCGACCGGGGTCGACGAAGACGATCTGCCGGCCTTCGTGGCAGTCGATGTCGTCGTCTGAGAGCTCGAGCACGCATCACGAAGAGTGCGAGCTCGTCGTCGGTGCCTGTGTGGTCGTGGAAGACGGTGAAGGTGCCGAACAGCTGCAGCCCGCCGTCCAGACGGAGCCCGGTCTCCTCTTCCAGCTCGCGGTAGGCGCAGGTCACGTAGTCCTCACCGTCGTCGAGGTGGCCGCCGACGAAGCCCCACTTCTCGGGATCGATGTCCGGGAACTCGTCGCGCTCCTGGAGCAGCACCCACCCTCGGGAGTCGACGAGGACGATGCTCGAGAACCGCTGCACGAGCACCGACGCTACAGCCGCGCGACGTATCGACGCCCACGCAGGGCCTCCTCGACCAGCCCGACCGCGCGCCGCAGGCCGATCAGGCGGGCCTCCTCGAGCTGGAAGGTCTGCACGGCGGCCTCGACCACCTCGAGTGTGGCAACGTCCCGGAGATCGGACCGGGCTTCGCTCAGGCCGCGGCGGCAGGCGGCCTGGCTGGCTTCGACGTGGAGGACGGCGAACCGCGCCAGCACCACGACGTGGCGGCGCAGGCCGCTGTAGCCGCGGTACTCCGGCGGGCAGATGTCGAGCAGCCAGTTGGCGGCGGTGCGCTCCCAGGCCGGGGCGTCGGGAGGGCGGACCTGCGGCGGCCAGCCCGGTGGAGCGACGTACGTTGTCATCGCATCATGCTACGCCTGATTCGAACATCTGTTCTATAGCGCTTCGGGTGGGGACATCCAGGGCGTAGCCGTGCGGCGTGATGGCCAGCGCGGCCGGTACTCGGTGATCAGGACCGAGATGGTGACCGGCCCGGGGGACAGGCGGGAGGGAGCCGCCGCCCGGTCCAGGTGGCGTGCGGTTGGCCCCATGTCCAGCAGGTCCTGGGTCTGTTGGCCGGTCAAGGGCGTGGAGTACTCGACACGCTCGGTGCCGGCCGCGTCGAAGAACGGGCCCAGCGCATGGTGCAGCCTCTCTTCCTTCGCCGGGTCGACGGCCACCATCGTCGGGCACCTGGTCTCGAAGCTCGGCGAGGTGCCGGTCGGTTGGGCGTACCACGATCAAGCGACCGGTCGGGCGGAGAATCCGGAGAAACTCGGCAGGGTTGCGCGGTGCGAACACGTTGAGGACGAGGTCGGCGACGGCGCTCGCCAGCGGAAGCGGTCGAAAGATGTCCCAGGTTGCCGCAGCGGCACGCTCATGTGCCCGAGCCGCTGCGCGCAGCGCGTGCGCGGAGGTGTCCAGGCCGAGCCCCCAGAATCCGGGCAGGCGAGTCAGCACCCCGGCCAGGTAGTACCCGGTCCCGCACCCGGCATCCACCAGAACGCCACGCTCCGGAGCGGTCGCGGTGGCCTTGTCGATCACCGCCAGGCGCACCGCTTCGTAGCAGCCGGTGCTGAGGAACCGGCCGCGTGCCGCGACCATGGCGGCGTCGTCTCCACTGGTGGGGCGCCTGTCCGCGAGCAGGCTGACATAGCCCTGGCGGGCGACGTTGAAGGTGTGACGCTGCGGGCACTGAACCGCTCCCTCGCCAGCGTGAAGTCGACCACCGCACGTGGGGCAGCGCAGCAGCCGCAGGAGATGCTCGTTGGGTGCCGGAGGGAGTGACACGGGACCGCGGCCTCGGCCTAGCCGAGTGACTGCTCGAGCTCGGCCAGCAGCGGATCGCGAAGCCCGACGCAGTCCAGCGCCCAGAACGCGTCGCAGTAGACCAGCGCTCCGGTCATCCACTCCTCGTGAGCCTCGAGCACGGCGACCTGGAAGGCGGCTTCCGGGATCCGCACCGAGGGCCGGGTGAAGCCCCGGTCGCCGGCCCGCTCGAACCCGTGCCGTGCGTAGTAGCCCGGCGCCCCCTCGAGGAAGACGGCTGGCGCTCCCTCCTTGGAGGCTGTGGCGACGGCCGCATCGATGAGCTGGCCGCCGATCCCCTGCCGCTGGTGGGCCGGGTCCACGGACAGCGGGCTGAGCACGAGTACGTCGACCAGAGACTCGCGGGCATCGAGCCAGCTCCGGTTGAGCTGGACGTGCCCGACCACTGCCCCGTCGGCCTCGGCCACCAGGCTCAGCTGGGTCCGCTCGGAGGCGTCGAGGGCCGCCAGCAGGTCCACGACTCTCGGGCCCTCGTCACCGAAGGCGGCCTCCGTCACGCGGTGGACGGCCGTTCGGTCGGCCGGTTGGGCGGGCCTGATCTCGATCATCCGCCCAACCTAGCCAGCCGCCCCCTCAGTTGGGTGACCCGGCATGGCCCGAGAGGTACGCCGCGACCAGGCCGCCGAGGCTGGGCAGGTGGTAGCCACCTTCCTGGACAGCCACGGTGGGGAGGTCGAGACCGCCGAGCAGGCGGCCGGCCTCGCGATAGCCGCCGGCGGTGACGAGGAGCGGGCTCTCGGGGTCCTCCGCGGCGGCATCCACGCCGAGCGAGACCACCATGGCCTCGCAGCCCTCGCTGCGGACCCAGGCGGCCAGGTCTGCCACCGCTTCGAGCCAGCCGTCGTCCCCTGTGCCTTCGGGGAGCGGCTGGTTCCGGGTCGCACCGGTCCCCGCGCCAGCACCGGTCTCGGTCGCATGACCGAACACGTGGGGGAACCAGCCCGCGGACGGGTCGACGTGCACCGAGCCGTAGAGCACGTCGGCTCGCTGCCAGAAGATCGCCTGGGTGCCGTTCCCGTGATGCGCGTCGATGTCGACGACCGCGACCCGCGCCTGACCACCGCGACGCAGGCCCTCTGCGGCTACGGCCGCGTTGTTGAGGTAGCAGGAGCCGCCGTAGCCGGCCGGCGTGACGTGGTGACCCGGCGGCCGACACAGCGCGTACGCCGCCCGCTCCCCCGCCGCGACGAGGTCGACCGCCGTGAGCGAGCAGTCGACGGCCGCTCGGGCCGCCTCCCATGTCCCGGGCCCGACCACCGTCATCGTGTCGTAGCACCAGCGCCCGGTCTGTGCGTGCACCGCCGCTGCGGGAGACGGCTCCATGCCCGCGACCAGGCCCGGCGTCGGGAAGAAGTAGGGCACGACCCGGTCCTGGCCCACCAGCTCCTCGTAGGGACCCTGGGCCCAGGCCTTGCTCGCCCCGGCGAGGAACGCCAGGAACTCCTGGTCGTGCACGGCACGCAGCACCTGGTCGTCGTACGACGTGGCCTCGTGCCGTGGATGCCCCTCCAGCGCCGCCAGGATCGCGTCGACCCGGGCCGGCACTTCCGTGCCGGTCGTGGGGACGCCGACCCACACCTCGTGCTTCGGCTCGTGCCGGCGGGTCTCGGGCGACCAGACCACGGGGATGGGCGAGGGCGTCACGGCGCCAGCATCCCACCACATGGCACCGGTATGGTCGGGCAGGATGTGCGCATGCCACGCGCTCGTGACCTGGGGATCCGGATCGGCACCTTGCCCACCGGTCCGACCAACTCGGTGCTCGACGTCGCCGGGGTCGGCGTCGGACACGCCACGGTCCACCGGGACGAGCCGGCGCCGCCGGCCGGGCGCGGGATCGCGCGAACCGGCGTGACGGCGGTCGTGCTGGCCGAGGACGCCTACGAACGGCCGGTCCCCGCGGGCGGTGCGGTGCTCAACGGCGCCGGTGAGTGCACAGGCTTCCTGGCTGCGGCCGAGTGGGGATGCGCGGAGACGCCGGTGTACCTGACCTCGACCATGCAGCTGGGTCGGGTGTACGACGCCGCGTGCGAGCTCGAGATCGAGTCGAACGCGCAGGTGGCGCAGGAGGTCGTGATCCCCGTGGTCGCGGAGTGCGACGACTCGTTCCTCAACGACTGTCGGCGGATGCAGGTCACCGCCGACGACGTACGGACCGCACGGCAGGCAGCCCTCGCCGGGCGTGGCGCCTCCGTGCCCCCGGACGAGGGCGCGGTCGGGTCGGGCACGGGCATGTCCTGCTTCGAGTTCAAGGGCGGGATCGGCACGTCGTCCCGTGTCACCGCGGACGGGCACACGGTGGCTGTGTTGCTGATGACCAACTTCGGGACCCGCGACCAGGCTGTGGTCGCCGGGGTGCCGGTCGGGCGGCTCCTGTCGGAGGGCAGTTCACGACCGTCAGGACCACCCGGTCCGGCCGGATCCTGCATCGGCCTGGTGGTCACGGACGCTCCCGTCGACGGCGCTGCCTGCTCGCGGCTGGCCCGGCGGATCGGCCTCGGCCTGGCTCGCGCCGGGTCGGTCGCCCATCACGGGAGCGGAGAGATCTTCGTCGGCTTCGGGACCGGCATGCGCCTCGACCGAGGGATCCAGCCCGACCGCACCGACCTGGTCGCGGGCTACGCGCTCGACGCCCTGTTCGCGGCCGTGGTGGAGGCGGCGGAGGAGGCCGTGCTCAACTCGATGTTCGCCGCGCCCACGACGGTCGGCAGGGACGGCAACGTCAGCGAGTCGCTGCACTCTCCCGAGGTGCTTGCCCTGCTGGACGGCGCCCGGTCGTGACCGGCTCGCAGCGAGACGTCCGGATCCGGATGCGCGACGGGGTCGAGCTGGCCGCCACGATCTTCCTCCCGCCGGCCGAGGCAGGTCCGCAGCCGTGCCTGCTCGAGGCGTTGCCCTACCGCAAGGACGACCTCACGTCGTCGTACTCGTCCGGGTACGAGGACCTGCGGGACCGGTTCGGTTACGCCGTCTGCCGTCTCGACGTGCGCGGCACCGGCTCGTCGTCGGGCGACGCGACCGACGAGTACCCACCGGAGGAGCAAGGCGACCTGGTCGAGGTGATCGCCTGGTTGGCCGACCAGGAATGGTGCTCGGGCCGGGTGGGGATGTTCGGCACGTCGTACTCCGGCTTCAACTCGCTGCAGATCGCGTGCGAGGACGCCCCGGCATTGGGCGCCGTGTTCGCGATCTACTCCAGCGACGACCGTTGGACCGACGATGTCCACTGGCGCGGCGGAGCGCTCCGGCTGGTCGATCTCGTGGACTACTGCCACTACATGACCCCGATGTGCGTGCTGCCGCCGGTGCCCGCGGTCTGGGGCGACGGTTGGGAGGACGAGTGGCGGCGCCGACTGGAGAGGAACGAGCCCTGGGTGCTGACCTGGTTGCGCGAGAACGCGCACGGCGACTACTGGCGCGGCGGCTCGGTCCGGCTGGGCCCGGACGGCTCGGGCTACGAGCGGATCGACGTTCCGACGATGCTCGTGGCCGGGTGGGCCGACGGCTACCGCAACAACTCGTTCCGGACCGTGGCTGCCCTGGCCGAGAACGGCGTCCCGCACCGGCTGCTGGCCGGCCCATGGGCCCACGCAGACCCGCGCACCGCGATGCCGGGCCCGCGGATCGACCTGGATGTCGAGATGGCCGCCTGGTTCGACCGCTGGCTGCGGCCGGACGACTCGCCCACGTACGAGTCCCACTGCGACATCTTCGTGCGCGCCTCGACCCGCCCGGAACCCGATCTGGACCTGCACGAGGGCTACTGGCTGCGTCTCCCCTCCGTCCCGCCCACCCGGCCGCACTCGGTCGAGCTCGACGGTCCGCGCTCCCTGCCGGTGATCCCCGACGTCGGGACGACGGCCTGGATCGACTGCGCCGGTCACCTGCCCTGGGGGCTCTCCAGCGACCAGCGCCTCGACGACGCCCGCTCCCTGACCTGGGACCTGGACCCTCCGGCCGGTGCGATCGTCGGACACCCCCGCGTCGGGATCCGGGTCAGCGCCGACGCACCGGCAGCGTCGCTGTCGGTGAAGGTGTGCGACGTGTTCCCGGACGGCACCGCTGCGCTGGTCACGCGCGGGACCGTGGATCTGGCATTCCGGGACGGCGTCCACGGGCAGCCCGATCCGCTGGTCCCCGGCAGGGAGTACGACGTCGTCCTCGACCTCGACGCGTGCGCCTACTCCTTCTCCCCCGGCAACACCCTCCGGGTGAGCGTGGCCGGCTGCGACTGGCCGAACACGGTGGCGCCGCCGGCTCCGGTCACGGTCACCACGCACGGCGGCTGGCTCGAGGTACCGATGCTGGAGGACGGTGACTACCCGGCACCCACGTTCACGCCGGGGGCGACGCACTCGACCGAGAGCCTCGAGGGGGTGGCCTGGGAGATCCGGGACGACGTCCTGCGCCGGGCGACGCACGCGCGCACCCACTCGGTGTCCGACTACGAGACGCCGTACGACGGGTGGGCTCGCGAGGACTATCGGGGCGAGGTGAGCGTCGACCGTCGTACGTTCGAGCAGCGGGCGACCGCCGAGACGATCTTCGACCTCGCCTGGCCGGGCATGGTGGTCAAGCTGCGCTCGACGATGGAGCTCAGCCTCTCGTCGAACGGAGTGGACGTCGCGATCGACACCTGGGCGACGCACGACGACCGAGAGATCTCGCATCGCGCCTGGCGCGAGCGGATCCCTCCGCCGTAGGACCCGCTGCTACGCGCTGAGGACCACGCACTCGACGTCGAGGAACTCTTCCTCGTGCTCGTCGCAGAGGAGGAGGTCTCGGGAGAGGATGCCGGTCGGCTCGAGGCATTCGAGCTCGTGGGCTGCGGCGTTGTCGCAGCCGTTGAGCTGGCAGGTCGTGCGGGACGATCGGTGTGCCACGGCTCCACTGTCGCACCGGCGCATGCCCGGGTCGCGGACGACACGCGGGACTTTGTGTGCGCGCGATGCGCATGAGACCTGACGAGGGGGTCACCGCGTCTTTACGGTGAAGGCACCCCGCGACCAGGAGGCACACGTGCGACGACGGGAACGACAGGATGCGGAGTTCACGGAGTTCGTGGCTGCGCGATCGGCGCAGCTCTATCGCAGCGCCTACCTGCTCACCACCTCGTCGACCGCGGCGGAGGATCTGCTGCAGACGACCCTCGCCAAGGCGTACGCCGCATGGCCGCGGGTCCTGTCGGCCGATGACCCCGTCGCCTATGCGCACGGCATCCTGACCAAGTCCTTCCTCTCCGAGAAGCGGCGCCGCAGCAGCCACGAGCTCCCGCAGGCCGACCCGACGACGGGCAGGCGGCCGACGACCGCGAACACCGACCCGACCGACCGGATCACGCTGATGGCGGCCCTGCGCCGGCTCGGCGACCTCGACCGGGCGGTCGTCGTGCTCCGCTACTGGGAGGACCACAGGGTCGTCGAAACCGCCCAGCGCCTCGGCCTTTCGGAGGCCGCTGTGAAGAACCGCAGCCTGCGAGCACTGCGGACGCTCAGAGCGCTCCTCGACGAGCCACCGGAACCGCTGACCACCTCGCCCGCCACCACATCCACCGGACCCAGCTCATCCACCGCATCCAGGAGGACCCGATGACCACCGACCTCGACGACGGCGCCGACCTGACCGCCGCCATGGAGCGCGCACTCCGCGATGCCCGCCCCGCCACCGACCCGGGGCCGGCCGCGATCGCGGCCGGCCGGCGGATCCGGCGCCGCCGACGCGCCGGCCTCGCGGCTGCCGGCGCCGCGGCGGTCGCGGCGATCGTCGTCCTCGCCGTGCCCCTCGTCGGCGGCGCAACCGGGTCCACGGTCGACCGCGCCGGCGGGTTCGCGTCCGCCGACCCGGCCCCGACACCGGATCCCGCCACTCCGACGACCGCGGACCCGCGACGACCCGTTCGACGTCGAGCTCCCCCGCGGCTGGTGGGACATGCCGGCCGACCAGATGCTCGCGGCGCTCGAGGACCGGCTCCCGGCCGGCGTGCGGATCGTCGACGCCGACCCGCTCGGCGAGGGCCGAAACGGCATCGGCGCCGTCGACGTGCTGATCGAGGGCCCGGACGGAACCGGCCGGCTCTCGCTCATGCTCCGGCCTCGTCAGTTGACGGCGGACGAGATCCCCGACCCGGTCACCACCACCGACGCGGACGGCAACGAGGTCACCAGCGTCATGGCCGAAGGCGTGCCCTACGAGCGCAACATCCGCTGCCGCGACAGCTATCTCGCGTGCGAGTTCCTCGAGAACGCGGCCGGAGATCGGATCGGCGCTGTCTCCACCGAGCAGGACGGCGGCACGACGTACCACAACGCCGACCTGCTCGGTCCGGACGGTGGTGCGATCAACCTCTACGTCGCCGACTCGACCGGGGAGAAGCCCGGCTACGAGCCGCCGTCGGCCGCCGCCCCGCCACTGACGTTCGCCCAGGTTCGGGCACTGGTCCAGGACCCGATCTGGACCAGCTACCGCCCCTGAGGACGGGCCGGGACCGGACCTGACGCAGACGAGTCAGCGCCCACCGAGGGGGTTGATCCCGGACGCCCTGCCGGAGAACGCGAAGAACAGCAGGTCGGTCATCTCGAACGTCGTGTCGTCGCGCCCGTGGCGGGGACGGAAGTCCGGGTCCCGGACGATCGAGAACCTGCTTCCCTGCATGGCCCGGTGGATCGTCTCGGCCACGATCCGGGCGCCGACCCGGCGCAGCCTGCCGTCGCCCGTCTCGGCCTCCCGCAGGATGTAGAACCACAGCGGCGTCCTCGCAGCGATCGTGTCCTTCTCCGCCGAGGTCAAGGAGTCGAGCCGCGCGCCGCCTCGGCCGTCGAGGATCTCCGACCGGGTCAGTGGCTCCACCTGGACTCCCAGCGCGTTGAGTCGCGCGACCATCTGCTGGCCGCTGGCGAGCTTGAGCATCCCGCCACGGGTCAGGTTGCGGAAGGCGAGGCTCCGCCGCGGATCGTCGAACGGGATGCGTGGGCCTCCGCCGAACGTGCCGGGCGGCAGGTTCTTCAGCGGGTCGGTCAACGTGCTGTCGATCCGGAGCGCGAGGTTGACGCCGTTCGGCGACGCGAGTGCCGGACGCCCGCCCGCCGGGAAGTCGTACATGCGACGCCAGTCGGCGAGCCAGTTGCTCAGCAGCCGGTCCTCGCCACCGAGGTCGCCGCCGACAGCCGAGAACTGGAACATGTAGTCGAGGAACCCGCTGTCGCCGGCGAAGCGGCGGTTCCAGTCGTACGCCGGGCGGACCATCGGGTGCCCCAGGCGGAATGCCGCCACCGAGAACTCCACCGGCATCCGCGGCACGTCGCTCGGGAGTGCGGTCGGCTCGACGAGCTTGCGGCCGTTGGTGAAGACCTCGTCGAGGGTGTTCTTCTGAACTATCCGCGGTAGGTAGTCGTGCCGGATCAGCCACTGGTAGTGCAAGGTCACGGACTTGCGCGCACGCCGGAACTTCTGAGCCTCCGGGACCGACGCGGGCAGCCTGTCCACGACCCGGTTGTGGAAGCGGATCATCGCGAGATGGGTCTGCGCGACGATCAGGTTCTCGTCGTTGCGCGGATCGGGGATCAGCGCCTTGCGACGTGCCTTCCTGGACCCGGTGCCCGCCCTGGGCAGGTCGTGGGCGACCTTCGCCCGGTCCGGACCGATCCTGATGCTGGTGCCGGTCTTGAGGTGCAGGCCGTCGTCGTCGTAGAACTTCGCGGACTCGCTGTCGGCCGGCCCCGCGCCGTACAACGAGTCGAGGTCGAGGCTCGGGGACCTGGCCTGCAGCATGTCTGCGGGGGTGATGTCCGTGCCCAGGCTGACGTCGGTGACGTCCATGGTGAGGTCGTGGTCGACGAACTGGCCGAAGTACGTGTACCCGGCCGGGACCTTGCCGGCGCGGGTCCGGCCACTGATCATCGCGTCGGCCAGCTTCGCGATGACCGCGTCGCCGGAGCCGCCTGCCTCTCGGGCCGACCCGAACGAACCGGAAGGGTGGGTCTTCGTCCGCTGCCAGGGCGCGGGCGGCCGGTGCCTCCGGATCGGTGATCGGGTCGGGCTCGTGGTCGGAGCGGCCACCCACCTGGGTGTTGACCAGACCTTCGCCCTCGATGAAGAAGCTCTCGGAACCGTGTCGGGCAGTCATGAAGTCACGGTATAGCCGCTGGCTACCCCCGGTACGGGACCTCGGTCTGCCAGTCGGTGTCGTCCTGGAGGGCCGCGGCGTGGATGGCCCCCGCCACCCGGTCCGGGGTGAACGGACCCTCCTTGCCGAGGCTGCCGCGAACGGTGACGGACACGGCCCGGATGCCGTCGGGCGCCAGGGTGGTGTCGATGCTGCGGATCAGGTTGCGCAGCCCTGCCTTCTGGACGCCGAGCGAGGCCGCCTCGTTCCACGGCTTGTCGGCCGCCATGCTCCCGGTCGCGGTCACGCGGGCGCCTTCGTGCATGAACGGGCGGGCCGCCTGCAGCGCGGTCAGGAGTGCGCCTACGCCCAGGCCGACATCCTCGAGAAGCTCCTGCACTGTCAGGTCCAGCGGGTGCTTCTGGCGGAAGGCGCTCGGGTTGAAGTGGAGGACGTCGATCCGGCCGAATTGCTCACCCATCCGGGTGATGGTGTCGGTGGTCGCGTCGACGTCGGTGATGTCGGTGACGGCATGCTCCACCTCGCGGCCGGCTGATCGGAACTCGTTCGCCAGCGCGGTCAGCTGGTCCTCGTCGATGCCCAGCAGCGCGATGTCGTACCCGTCGCGCGCGAACCGGCGGGCCACCGACCCGCTGACACCCGGACCGGCTCCGACAACGAGGATCACGGGGTTGCTCATGGCGGCCACCCTAGGGGGAGCCGGCAGACGGATCGTCGTGGGCGTCGGCGCTCGACTGGTTCAGTAGGGCTCGCCGAGCGGCACCTGCCCGGCGCGGCGTGCCTCGGCTGGAGGGACCTGGGTGACGGACAGCAGCTCCTCGCGGCCGCCGGCCTCCTTGTCGACGGTGAGGACCAGTCCGACACCGTCGGCGTAGTACTTGTGCTCGAGCACGTCGGGCTCGAGCGGGGTGGTGTCGGCGGTCTGCACCAGGCCGTCGTAGTCGCCGGCCGGCACGCTCGCCTGCTGGCCGAGCGCGAGCACTTCGCCGTGGTCCTCGGCTTCGCCCTCGTAGTACTCCTGCCGGTAGGTCATGCCCACCTCGGGAGAGGCGGGCATGATCACCCCTGCCTGGGCGCCGTCGACACCGGCCTCGAAGGACCCGTCGCGGGTGGAGACCTCGCCGTTCTCGAACTCGGCGGTGTCCTCGCCGAGGTACCAGACCGTTCCGTCGGCGTCCTGGGCGTACCAGTCGAGGGTGTCCTCGATGATCTCGCCGTCGAGGGTGACGGTGTCGCGGACGACGCGTGCGGTGACGCCGTTGGCGATCTCGCGGGTCACCGGGGTGGCGGTGACGACGACGCGCACCACCTCGCCGTCCTCGGTGGTCTCGCGGTAGGTCCAGCGGGTTCCCGGTTCGAGCGGGAACCACGGGTTGGTCACCTCGGCGGTGAACTCGGCGGGGTCGAGCTCGACCGGCTCGTCGGACTGCGGGAGCGCCGCTGGGGACGCGCTCGTCCGCGGACTCATCGGGCCGCTGCGTCGCCGCGCTCGTCGGCGCCACAGCCGACGAGCACGGCGAGGACGCGCCGACGCTCACGGCGGCGACGAGGGCACGCATGACGTCGGCTCAGTCGTCGTCGGACTCGTCGCCGGACTCGTCCTCGTTGCCGTCGCTCTCGGTGCCGACGACCTCGAAGTCGTCGTCGAGCTGGACGTCGACCTGGGTGCCGTCGTCGAGGGTCACCTCGACCTCGTACTTGCTCTCCTCGTCGTCGACCTCGGTCTCGGTGACGGTGCCGCCGCCGGTCTCCTCGAGCGCCGCCCGCTCGGCCTGCTCGAGGTCGGCTGCGGGGATGGGGCGCTCCTGCGCGTCGTCGTCGCCGGCGATGGCGAAGGCGCCGCCGACGGTGCCAGCGGTCACCACGGCGGTGCTGGCGAGCACCACGGCGATCCGCTTCGGTGTCAGCTTCAGGTTCATGTGCCGCACGCGTAGGTCGGCGAGATGAGGAGCCGATGAGCCTCTCATCCGGCACTCATCGACCTCCCTAGCATGGACGGGTGCGGGTGCTGCTGGTCGAGGACGAGGCGAAGCTCGCCGCTCTGGTGGCCCGTGGGCTCACCGAGCGCGGCGACGTGGTCGACGTCGTCGGGACCGGGTCTGAGGCGGTGACGTCGGCACGCGGAGGTGAGTACGACGTCGATCCTGCTCGACGTCCGGCTGCCCGACCTCGACGGCTTCCGCGGTGTGCCGCCGGCTGCGTGCGGAGCGGGTGTGGACGCCGGTCCTGATGCTGACCGCCCGCACCGCGGTCGCCGACCGGATCGCCGGCCTGGACAGCGGTGCCGACGACTACCTGGCCAAGCCGTTCGCCTTCCAGGAGCTGCTGGCCCGCATGCGCGCCCTCGCACGACGCGGCCCGGTGCCGCGCCCGACCGAGCTCGAGGTGGGCGACCTGCGCCTCGATCCGGCGGGGCGGCGGGTCTGGCGTGGCGCGAGCGAGGTGTCGCTGTCGGCACGGGAGTTCGCGCTGCTGGAGGCCTTCATGCGTCGTCCCGACCAGGTCCTCACCCGCGAGCAGCTGCTCGACCTGGCCTGGGGCGACAACCACGACGTCGCCTCCAACGTCGTCGACGTCTACGTGCGCTACCTGCGGGCGAAGATCGACCGGCCCTTCGGCGTCACCACCCTGCAGACGGTGCGTGGAGTGGGCTATCGGCTCACCGGAGAGACCCCGTGAGGGCATGGTCGCCCGCACGATGGCCGTTGCGGGTACGGGTCGCGCTGGCGTTCCTCGGCACCACGGCCGTGGCGCTGGCCGGACTCGGCGTGTTCGTCCACGTGCGCGTGGGCGACGCGCTCGACGAGCGGCTGCGGGACACGGTCACCGCCGAGGCCGACCGACTCGCGGCGCTGCCGGCCGCCGCCCAGTTGGAGGCCGTGCGCGCCCTCGGCGGCGACGTCCACGCCCAGGTGCTCACGCCTCAGGGCGACGTCCGGGCCTCCTCGAGGCTCGTCGCCGCCCCCTTGCTCGGGTCCTCGCCGACCGACGAGACGCTCGACGACGTCCGGGCCGGCTAGCGCGAGGGCACCGTGACGGTGTTCGACGACGACGCCGCAGCGGACGGCGAGCGCGAGGCGGAGCGCGAGATGGCGCGTGCTGCTGGTACGGCGCACGGCAGACGGCTATCTCGTCGTCGGCACCTCGCGAGAGGACGCGGACGAGGCGCTCGCTACAGCTGCGCGACCAGCTGCTCGTCGGCGGACCGCTCGCGCTCGTCGTCGCCGGAGGCCTCGGCTACGTCGTCGCGGGCGCGGGACTGCGCCCGATCGAGCGGATGCGGACTCGGGCGGCCACGATCTCCGCCCGCAGCGCGGGCGAGCGACTCCCGCTGCCCAGCGCGGACGACGAGCTGCGCCGGCTGGCGCTCACCCTCAACGCCATGCTCGAGCGGCTCGACGACGGCTTGCAGCGAGAGCGCAGGTTCGTGGCCGAGGCCAGCCACGAGCTGCGCACGCCGCTGACCCTGATGCTCACCGAGATCGAGCTGGCGCTGGCGCAGCCTCGGCAGCCGGAGGAGCTGACCCAGGCGCTCCACTCCATCAACGACGAGGTGCGGCGACTGATCGCGCTGGCCGAGGACCTGCTGGAACGCGCAGGCGCCGAGGAGGGCGGCCTGCCGATCGAAGCCCGCGCCCGTCGACCTGGTGGCGCTGGCCACGCGCGTCGCCGACCGGTTCCGGGCGGCCGCCGGCGACCGCGCCATCAGCATGACCGCACCACGACCCGTCGAGGTCCAGGGCGACGCCACACGCCTCGACCGGGCGCTGTCGAACCTCGTCGACAACGCGCTCCGCCACGGCGCCGGCGACATCGCGATCGAGATCCGCGCCACCGGTGGCGGCGCGGTCCTCACGGTCACCGACGAGGGCGCCGGATTCCCACCGGATGACACGGCAGCACCCCGGAGGCACCGGTCTTGGGCTGACCATCGTCAGGGAGATCGTGCGGGCACACGGCGGCACGGTCGAGGTGCTCCGCGTCGATGACCGCACCTGCGTCCGCGTCGAACTCGCTTCGCTCAAGGAGTGATCGCCCGGCGGCCAGAGGGGCTCAGTCTTCGGGGGCTCCCGGACGGGTCATCCATTTCGACCATGCGAAGGCAAGTCCCAGCATGATGACGAGGAATCCCAGAATGCCGAGCCCAATGACCAACCAGACCGGCACGGCAACCACCTCGTCAACGACGATACACGCGTTCCGCACGACTAGTTGATGTCGAACTCGTTTCCTTCGGGATCGGTCAACGCCACCGCGTAGTGGTCCAGACCCTCCTCGGCAATCGTGCGCAGCCGCGTGGCACCGAGAGCCACGAGCCGCGCCGCCTCGGCCTCGACCCGCTCGCGCCGGATCTCCAGAGGCGCATCGCGCCCTCCGCTCGCGTTCACGTCGATGTGGAGACGGTTCTTGATCGACTTCTTCTCGGGGACGATCTGGAACCAGATGCGCGGACCCTCACCCTCCGGATCCACGATGCTGTCGGTACCGATGCCGAGCTCCTCCTCTGGCACTCCGATCGACCGGTAGAAGTCGTCCCACGAATCGAAGCCCTGTGGCGGAGGGGCGAGGACGTAGTGCAACGCCTCGGCCCAGAAATGCGCGAGCGGTTCGGGTGACGTGCAGTCGATCACCAGTTGGTACGACACGGCCATCTGACACCTCCAGGAAGGACTCGTGGTGACCAGACTGGCACTCCCGACCGACGTCCAGCCGACCTCAGCCGCCGAACAGCGCCTCGACGTCGGGCAGGCGTTCGAACCTCGTGAACGTTCCCGCGTCAGCGATCTCGCCTGCGGCCTCCAGGAGTCCACCCCACGCGGCGCGCGCGAGCGTGCCGCCGACGCTGATCCGCCGGACTCCCAGGTCTGCCGCCTCAGCGACGGTGGTGAACGGAGCGTTGATGAGCAGGTTCACCGGCTTGGGTGAGACCGCCGCGACGATCGCGACGACGTGCTCGATCTTCTCGATCCGCGGGGCGTAGAGGCAGTCGGCGCCGGCCTCGGCGTACGCCGTCAGCCGACGGATCGTCTCGTCGATGTCCGGGCGCCCGCACACGAACCCCTCGGAGCGACCCGTGAGGACGATCCCCGCGCCGCTCTCGTCGATCGCCTGTCGCGCGGCGCGCACACGATCCACGGCGAGGTCGAACTCGAAGAGCGGATCGGCCTCGTCGCCCGAGGAGTCCTCGATCGAGAGCCCGGCGATCCCCGTCTCGGCCGCCGAGCTTGACGTTCACTCCGACCTGGGCCGGGTCGACCGCAAAGCCGCCCTGGAAGTCGGCGTTCACCGGCACGGTCACCGCTCCGGCGATGGCCCGCAGGTGCTCGAGTGCCTGATCGAGGGTGACCTGGTCGTCCGCGCGACCCAGCGTCCAGGCCAGCCCGGCACTCGTCGTCGCCAACGCCTGGAAGCCCAGCTGTTCCAGGACCCGTGCGGTCCCGATGTCCCACGGGTTCGGCATCACGAAGCATCCCGAGGCGTGCAGGCGGTGGAACACGGCTGGCGAATCGTTGGGGACGTTCATGCGACACCTCGTCGTCGGACCGGATCTGCACTCTATTCCGATCGGCGGAACGACGTCGTGCGCCCAGCCACCTTCACACCAGCCAGTGCGCGGCGTACGCCGGGTCGGACAGGGCAGGACGGTCGAGGGCGAACGTCGGGGACGCGCGATCCAGCTCTCCCGTCGCGAGGTCCGCCAGATAGCGACCGAAGGTCGGCGCGAACTTGAATCCGTGCGCCGCGCCGAGACCGACCACGACGTTCGGGTGCCCGGGAACCCGGTCCAGCACCAAGTCCCGGTCGGGCGTGAGGGTGTACTGGCAGCGCAGGGATCGCACCGGGGGCCCGGAGGCCGGCAGGGTTCGGGCCATGTGGCCGGCGAGCAGCGCCAGCACCCGTTCGTCCACGGCGGTCGTCCGGTCGTCGGGCACGACTTCTGGACCCCCGCAGTCCTGTGCCGCCTTCACGGTCGCTTCGCCGTAGCACGGGAAGCCGTAGAAGGACGGCTCGTCCATCCAGATCCACAGGGGCAGCCGGCCCGGCGTGAACGGCCCGGGATCCGACGGCGCGAAGTACGTCGCCTGCTCCAGCGTGACGGTCAGCGGGATCTCGTGATCGAGATGGCGGAGAACGTCGTTCGTCCACGCGTCCGCGCAAACGACGACCGCGCGGCAGTGGTACGACACACCGCCGGCGAGCACCTCGACCCGGTCGCCGCGGTCGTGCATGCCGGTGACTGGCGAGTGGTCGCGGAGGACAGCGCCCCGGGAGCCCGCCAGGCCCTGCATCAGCGCGGTCCCGCGTCCTGCGGGAACGATCGCACTGCGCTCCTGGTACAGCCCCACGGTCCACGCAGGCAGCGAGAACTGTGGCCACCGGTCCGCGATCGCGGAGGTCGACAACAGCTCGAACGGGATCCCGACCTCACCCAGGCTGTGCGTGTAGTCGGCCATCGGGATCGCCGGGGCCGGCGGGAACAGGTCGAGCCCGCCGACCACCGTGACCAGCGACTCCCCGCTGTCGGCCTCGAGCCGCGCCCAGTCGTCGTACGCCTCGACCGTGAGCCGGACGTACTCCGGGGTGTGGTAGCTGTGCCGGAGGATCCGGCTGGTGTCGTGACTGGCGCCGCGGTGGTGCCCGAGCTCGAACCGCTCCAGGCCGACGACGGTGTGGCCACGCCGCGCGAGCTGGTACGCCGTCGCGCTGCCGAGCGCCCCGAGCCCGACGACGGCGTAGTCGTAGGAGTCAGTCATCCGTGGGCTCCATACAGTCGGCCAGCCGTGGGAGCAGCCATCGGCGGATGTCGGCGCTGTCGTCCTCCATCGGCGCGAACCACCCGTGCCGGTAGGAACGCGACGACATCCCCCGCTGCACCGACTCGCAGATCGCCCAGTCCTGCTTGTTCACCAGGTCCCACAGGTCACCGGCATCGGACGGGTCGAAGTCGGGGTCAGCCACCGCGGACGCCTCGAACAGCAGGGTGCAGACGATCCGGGTCCGGTCGGCCGCTTGCGGCAGCAGCACGAACGCCGCGACGTGGTCCGCCGAGCACGACAGCATCAGGTTCGGGTGCACCAGCTCGCCCTTGTGGCGCGTGCGTTCGACCTCGTCGAGGCCGGGCAACGGTGCGCGGGTCGTGGTGCCGGACATGGTGAACGTCCAGGCGCCCTCGCGATGCGGCACGCCGCCCGCCCAGTCGATGTCGGTGCCCCCGCCACCGAAGGCCGGCACCAACCGAGTGAGCTCCGGGTGCACCGGCCCGCAGTGGTAGCACTCGTTGTAGTTCTCGGCGATCACCTTGTAGTTGGCCGCCGCCTCGTAGACGAACGTGAGCCCCGTGACGAGGTCCCCCATCGCGTAGTTCGCGAGGTTCTGCTGCGGACCGGTCATGGCGTCGGCCAGCCGCTGTGGGCTCGACGAGCGAGGGCCGCCCAGGTGGACGAAGACGAACCCCGCCCAGGCGTCGACGCCGACCCGGTTGAGCCCGAACTCCGACATGTCGTCGTCTGTCAGCTCCGTGTGCGGCGCGCGCAGCAGCTCGCCAGACAGCGTGTAGGTCCAGGAGTGATAGGGGCAGCGGAGCGAGCCGGCGACCGTGCAGAGGGGTGCGGCGCCGGGCTCTGCGGCGAACAGCTGGGCGCCGCGGTGGCGGCACACGTTGTAGGCCGCGTTCAGCGCGCCCTCGGGGTCGCTCGTGACCAGGATCGACTCCCCCACCACGTCCACCACGGCGACGCGTCCCGGTTCGGTCAACCCGAGGTCGGCCAGCCGACCGACACAGAACCACTCGCCGAACAGCACCACGTCCCGCTCGCGCGCGAATGCCTCGGGGTCGACGTACATCTCGCGGGGCAGGGCGGCCTGCAGCCCGCCCGGTCCTTCCATCGGTTGGCGCTCCGGGCTCACGACGGCTTGCCCTCACGTGCCGCGACCAAGTGGCAGGCACTGCGGTGCCCCTCGCTAGCCGGAAGCACTTCCAGCGGCACCGTGCGACACGCTTCCTCGACGCCGGCGGCCGCCGCCGACCCGTCCGCCAGCGACTGGCACCGCGGGTGGAACCGGCACCCGGCCGGGATGTGGGTCGGATCCGGGATCTCGCCGGCCAGCACGACCGGTTCGAGCCGCTCGATCTCGGGTACGACGGACAGGAGCGCCTGTGTGTACGGGTGCTGCGGTCTCTCCAGCACCTCCTCGGTGGGTCCCGCCTCCACGATCCGGCCGAGGTACATGACGGCAGTCCGGTCCGCGATGTTCCAGGCCAGGCCGAGGTCGTGGGTGACGACCAGGACGCCCAGTCCGAGATCCTCGCGGAGCTTCAGCAGCAAGGCCAGGATCTCGCCGCGGATCGAGGCGTCCAGGCTGGAGACCGGCTCGTCGGCGACGATCAGGTCCGGCCGGAGCGCCAGCGCCCCTGCGATCAGCACCCGCTGCCGCTGGCCGCCGGAGAGCTCGTGCGGATAGGTCAGGAACAGCGGTTCCGGCGGCCGAAGCCCGGCCGCGGCAAGGGCATCGGAGACCTGCTGCTCCTCGCTGCGCCCGCCTGGATCAGTGTTGGAGAGCCCGTGCAGGCGCAGTCCCTCGGCCACGGAGTCGTAGACCGTGTGCCTCGGGTTCAGGGCACCCGCCGGGTCCTGGAGGATCATCTGCACGCGGCGCCGGAGCGCGCGCAGCGATCTCGATCCGTAGCCCAGCGGCTCGCCGTCGACCAGCACCTGCCCCCGCACCGGCGTCTGCAACCCGGTCAGGGTGCGCGCGAGCGTGGTCTTCCCCGAGCCGGACTCCCCCACCAGTGCGACGATCTCGCCAGATTTCGACGGTCAGGTCCGCGCCGTCCAGCGCCGTCGCGACGACGCCGCCACGAGAGACGAACTCGACCGCGAGGCCGCGTCCCTCGAGGCTCATCGTCCGCCGGCTCCGGCTGCACGGCGGTCATGAGGGCGTGACCTCCTCGACCCGGATGCAGGCCGCGTCGCGACCGGGACGCTTCTCCAGCAGGGCCGGCTCCGCGGTCCGGCACTCGTCGACCGCCAACGGGCACCGGGGCGCGAACGAACATCCCGGGGGCAGCTCTCGCGGGTCGGGCGGGTCGCCGGCCAGGCCGGCCGGGGCGTACCGCGCGGCCGGGTCACCGATCCGCGGGAAGGACGCCGACAAGGCCGCCGCGTAGGGGTGCAGCGGATCGGTGAACAGCAGATCGGCCGGGCCCTGCTCGACCACGCGACCGCCGTACATCACCGCGATCCGGTCGCTCGTGTCGGCGAGCACCGACAGGTCGTGGCTGATGAAGACCATGCCGACGCCGAGCTCCTTCACCAGCCCGGCGAGCACGTCGAGCACCTGGGCCTGCACCATCACGTCGAGCGCCGTGGTCGGTTCGTCGGCGATCACCAGCGAGGGCCGGCAAGCCAGTGCCATCGCGATCATCACCCGCTGCCGCTGCCCGCCCGACAGCTGGTGCGGATAGGCGCGGGCACGCGCCGCCGGCAGACCCACCTGCTCGAGCAGCTCACCCACCCGGCGCTTCAGGGCGGCCTCTCCGACCTTGGGCTCGTGCAGCCGGATCGGCTCCTCGAGCTGTTGGCCCACGCGGCGAACCGCGTTGAGCGAGTGCAGCGCGCCCTGGAAGACGATCGAGGCACCCGCCCAGCGCAGCGCCCGCAGCTCGCCCCACCGCATGGTCATCACGTCCGCGTCGTCGACGAATACCTGACCACTCACCTTGGCCGATGCCGGCTGGAGGCGGAGGATCGTGCTGGCCAGCGTCGACTTGCCGCAGCCGGACTCACCCGCGACGCCGACCACCTCGCCGCGCTGGACCTTGAGGCTCACGCCCCGCACGGCGGGCACGTCGCCGGTCTCGGTGCGGTAGGTGACCGACAGATCCTCGATCCTCAGCAGCTCGCTCATGGCCACGTCACCCTTGCTTTCGCAGCCGCGGGTTGAGGACGTCCTCGAGGGCCTGCCCTACCACTGTGAAGGCCAACACCACCAGCACCACGCACACACCCGGCGGGATGAAGAGCCACCACGACCCGGTGGTCATCGCCCCGACCTGATAGGCCTCCTCGAGCATGCTGCCCCATGAGACGCGGGTCGGGTCGCCCAGCCCGAGGAAGCTCAGCGTCGTCTCGGACAGGATCGCGATCGCGACGGTCAGGGTGGTGTTGGCGAAGACCAGCGGGATCACGTTGGGCAGGACGTGGCGCCGGATCAGGTGAGTGTGGCCGCCGCCAAGCGCCTGGGAGCGTTCGAGGTACGCCCGCTGCTTGATCGACAGCGTCTGGGCTGCGGATCAGCAGCGCCGTGCCCGGCCACGACGTCACGCCGATCACGATCACGATGTTGAGCAGGGACGCGACCCAGCACGGTGGCCAGGATGATCGCCAGCGGGAGGAACGGGATCACCAGCATCCACTCGGTGAACCGGAACAGGATCGCCCCCGGCCACCCACCGAAGTAGCCCGACGTGAGGCCGATGACCGTGCCGATGACCATGGAGATCAGGGTCGCCATCAGGCCGACGAAGAGGCTGATCCGGGCACCCCAGATCAGCATGGTCAGCACCGACCGGCCGTTGTCGTCGGTGCCGAGCCAGTACTCCGAGGACGGCGACTCGAGCACACCGCCGGTCGCCTGCGTGACCTCCAGACCGTCGGCGTCGGCCAGCAACGGCGCGCACAGCGCGATCAGCACGAACAGGGACAGCACCACAAGTCCGGCCATGCCGCTGCGGCTGGCCCGGAACTGCCGCCATCCCCGCGCCCAGCTGGCCCGCCGACGCCGCCGCGAGAGCTGCTTGGCGGAGGCAGTGGTTGTCGTCGCGGTGCTCATGCGCGTACCCGCGGGTCGAGCCAGCCGTAGAGCAGGTTGGCGATCAGGACCGCGACGATCACGCCCGCCGAGGTCAGCAGGAAGACGCCCTGCAGCAGCCAGAAGTCCGGCACCCGCAGCGCCTCGTAGGTCAGCAGGCCCAGTCCCGGGATCGAGAAGATGGTCTCGATCGTGATCGCGCCTCCGACCACGAAGCCGAAGTTGAGTGCCGCCACCGTGGTCGTCGGCAGCAGAGCGTTGGGTACGGCGTGCCGGTTCCGGACCGCGACGTCACGCATTCCCTTGGCCCGGGCGGTGGTCAGGTAGTCCGAACCGAGCTCGTCGATCAGCGACCCCCGCATGATCAGCGTGTAGTCGGCCAGGTAGGCCAGGGTAAGAGTGATCACGGGCAGGGTCAGGTGCCAGGCGGTGTCGAGCACACCCTGGAGCGACGACGGATCCGCGTCCACCGAGTGCAGGCCGCCGGTCGGGAACAGCCCCGGCAGCGGCCCCGCCCCGACCGCGAAGACTGCGATCAGCACCAGTCCGAGCCACCACTCGGGCATCGAGTAGAGGGTCAGTGAGCTGCCGGTCGAGAACCTGTCGAAGCCGCCACCGCGCTGCCATCCGCTGCGAATCCCGAGCCACACCCCGATCAGGGCCGCGAACAACGTCGACGTGCCGACCAGCAGCAGGGTGGGCCACAACCGGTCGGCCAGGACCTCCGACACGGGCTGTCGGTAGAGGATCGAGTAGCCGAGGTCGCCGTTGAACGTGTTCTGCAGGAAGGTCACGAACTGCTCACCGGCGGACTGGTTCAGTCCGTAGGTCTCGTTGAACTCCTCGATCTGCTCGGCACTCCGAAGCCGACCGCGCCCGAGCGTGCGCGCGGGGTCGCCCGGGAGGATGCGGAACAGGAAGAAGTTGACGACCAGCACGAACGCGAGGCTGCCGATCGACCCTGCGACCTTGCCGGCGGCGTACCGCCCGTAGCCGCCACCGCGGCGCCGTCCCTCTGGCCTCGCCTCCGCCGCGGCCGCGGCGGGGTCGGCGGCGGCGATGGTCATGACCGGCCCGCCGGCGAGGTCACTCCCGGTCTCCGGCGGTGCTGCGGCGCCGCATCATGATCACGCCGCCAGCGATGACGGCCACGCCAGCTGCAACTCCGAGCCCCACGAGCACCGCGGTGCTGACACCGCCGTCCGAGCCGGCTTCGGTGGCCTCCGTGACGCCCTCGACGCCGCCGCAGTCGCCGGCCTCGTCCGCCGGTCGCATGTTGAGGTAGTTGTAGACGCCGTACTGGATCAGGTAGATGCCGCCCGGGTCCGGCTGCTGCCGAAGGCAGGCGAAGCGATCGCTGCGCCACGCCTCACCGATCGAGCTGTACGCCGTCAGCAGGTAGGGCGCGTCCTCGTAGATGATCTGCTGCATCTCCTTGACCTGCTCGGTGCGGGCCTCGGGATCGGTCTCGGTCTGCTGCTGCTCGAAGAGCGCGTCGTACTCCTCGTTGCAGTACCACGAGTCCGACCAGTCGCCGAGCTGGTCGCAGGTCAGGTAGTCGAGCATCGAGCTCGGATCGGGCTCGACGTACCAGCCCCACTCGAAGGCGTCGAAGTCGCCCTCGAGGATCTTCTCGGTCAGGTTGCTGGACTCCACCGCCGTCGACCTCGGACTTGATGTCGACGTCGGCCAGCCACTCCTGGAAGTAGTCCATGACGTCGACGGAGTAGTGCCGTCCGACCGCGCGAAGAGGCGCAGGGTGCCGATCGGGTCGCCGTTCGGCAGCGTGCGGAACCCGTCGTCACCCACGACGTAGCCGGCCTCGTCGAGAAGCTCCGCGGCCCGGTCCGGGTCGTAGGTGAAGGCCTCGTCCTCGGGTGGCTCCCAGTGGAAGTCGGCGTACGCCGGCGGGATGATCGTGGTGCCCGGTTGCCCGGCGCCCTGGTAGACCTGCTCGACGATCTGCTCGCGGTCGATGGCGAACCCGAGTGCGTGCCGGAAGGCGGCGTCGAGCACGGCCGGGTTCGGGTCGCCCATCGGCTCTCCGGTGTCAAGGTCGATCGACCCGGTGTTGAAGGCGATCTCCTCGAAGCCGGGAGAGTCCCCCATCTGCGCGGTGACCCCTGGTTCATCCTGGAGCGCCTCGACCTGCAGTGGCGTGATGTCCTCCACGAAGTCGAGCTCCCCCTTGATCGAGCGCCTGGATCATCGGGTCCTCGCTCTTGTAGATGCGGAAGATGACCTCGTCGATGTGCGGCGCGCCCTGCCAGTAGTCGGGGTTGGCCTCGAAGCGGTAGGTCTGGCCGCCACCCTGTCCCTCGACCAACCGGAACGGTCCGGAGCCGACCACGGGCTCGCCACCCTCGGGCTCGGCCTTGTAGCTCTTCACCTCGTCCTCCGGCACGTCCTTCCACACGTGCTCGGGGACGATCGGGATCGGCAGCAGCGGCAACGACGAGTTCGGCTGCTTCAGCTCGAGCACCACCGTGGTCGTCGTCGGGCGCGGTGGCGGAGGTGACCTGGGCCAGGTAGGAGCCCCAGGTCGCCGCTTCGGGGCCCCCGTCGAGCACTCGGTTGTACGTGAAGACGATGTCGTCTGCCGTGAGCGGCTCCCCGTCGGAGAACACCACGTCGTCCCGGATGTCGAAGGTCCAGGTGAGCCCGTCCTCGGACTGCTCCCACGACGTGGCGAGCCCCGGTTCGGGAGACATGTCCTCCATGCTGTACGTGATCATGTAGTCGTAGGTGAGCGCCCACATCTCGAAGGACTCGGCCTCGATCCCGACGAACGGGTTGAAGGAGTCGACCTCGTTCCCCAGGCCGACGGTGAACGTGACCTTCTCGTCGGAGGCGTTCGCGGGACCGCTCGACAGAGCCAGGGCCGGCACCAGGCAGCCCAGCAACAAACCTGCGGCGACGACCAACCGCCCGGCGGTACGTTGGCGCCCGTGAGCCAGCCCCCGCCGAGCCCCCCGCCGGTCGCCCCGCCCGTCGCCCCGCGCGAGCCTTTCGAGCACACCGAGCACGGCGTGACGCGCTCCGACCCCTACCACTGGATGCACGGCGACCCTTCCGCGTTGACGGCTTACCTTGCCTCCGAGCGGGCCTTCTATGACTCGTCGTGCGCCCATCTGAACCCCTTGGTTTCCGCCCTCAAGTCCGAGATGTTCTCCCGGCTCCCACCGGCCGAGGAGTCGGCGCGGTGGCGACGTACGAGGTTTTCCTACTACACGCACCACCCCGCGGGGAACGATTACGCCCTGTTGATCCGGGAAATCCGTAGCATTGCAACCGATTTGAAACAGATTTCCCCGGTCAACGGACGATCTGCCGACGAAAATCGCACATCTGGGGTATCCGGCGAGGTCCTCCTCGACTTCGGCTCGCTGGCCGACGACAGCGGCTACCTCGAGCTCGGCCTGACCATTGTCAGCCCCGACGAGGACACGCTCGCCTACTCCGTCGACACGACCGGGGACGAGGTCTACGAGCTGCGCTTCCGCGACCTGCGCACCGGCCGCGACCTCGACGACGTGGTGCCGCGCACCTATTACGGCGGAGCGTGGAGCGCGGACTCGCAGTGGTTCTTCTACACCGTCCACGACGCGCTCTACCGACCGCACGAGGTGTGGCGGCACCGGATCGGGAGCCCCTCGTCCGACGACGTGCGGGTGCTGGTCGAGCCGGACGAGCGGTTCGACCTGAGCCTGCGAGCCAGTCGGTCCGAGGACGCCGTCCTCATCCTCAGCGAGAGCCGGGACACTGGTGAGACCTGGGTGGTGGACGCCCACGCCCCCGAGGGCACGCCGCGGTCTGTGGGCGGGCGCCGGCGCGGAGTGCTCTACCGGGCCGAGCACGTCCGGGGCACGGCCGACGGCGACCCCGGACACCTGCTGCTGGTGACCAACGACGACGCCGTCGAGTTCCGGCTCATGCGCTGCCCGGTGCCGACGGGCGACGACCTGGACCACCGCGTGTGGGAGGAGGCGCGTCCCGAGGACCCCGCCGAGAGGCTCGAGCAGGCCGACGCGTTCTCTGGTCATGTCGTGCTCAGCGTGCGTCGCGAGGGTGAGCACCGGCTACGGGTTCTGGCCCACGACGACCTGGCCGCCGACGGATGGTTGCTGGGGAGTCAGTTCCCCGGTGGAGCGCTGCACCTCGCCCGCAACAAGGAGTACGACGTCGCTGCCGCGACCGTGGTCGACCGGAGCTACACCCAACCTCCGGTGTGGTCCGAGGTCGACCTGGCCTCGAGCGCATCGACGGAGCTCCTGCGCCGCGTGGTGCCAGGGCACGACCCGGATCTCTACATGACGGACCGGATGGACTTCCCGGCCCCGGACGGGACCGCGGTGCCGGCCACGGTGATCCGGCACCGCGAAACGCCCCTTGACGGCACCGCGCCGGCCCTCGTCTACGGGTACGGCGCCTACGAGTACTCCTTCGAGCCCGAGTGGGAGCCGGAGCTGGTCAGTGTGCTCGACCGGGGTGTGGTCTACGTCCACGCCCACGTGCGTGGCGGCGGCGAGGGCGGCCGGCGCTGGTGGCTGGACGGCCGGATGGAGCACAAGCAGAACACCTTCACCGACTTCATCGCGGTCGCGGACGGGCTGGCGGACTCGCTGGTCGACGGCACCCGGATGGCGGGTCGCGGCCTGTCCGCGGGCGGGCTGCTCCAGGGCGCCGTCTTCAGCCAGCGCCCCGACCGCTGGCGGGCGATCGTGGCCGAGGTGCCTGCCGTCGACATCGTCACCACCATGCTCGACCCCTCGATCCCGCTGACCATCAACGAGTGGGACGAGTGGGGCGACCCACGGCGACGAGCCGACTTCGACTGGATGCTCGCCTACTCGCCGTACGACAACCTCCCGCCGAGCGGCACCCGCCCCGACCTGCTCGTCACCGGCGCCGTTCACGACCCCCGGGTGATGGTCCACGAGCCGGCGAAGTGGGTGGCTGCCCTCCGGGCGAGCGACCCGGACTGGTCGCCGCGCTGCCTGTTCAGGTGCGAGCTCGGGGCCGGCGCGCACGTCGGGCCGTCCGGCCGGTTCGGGCACCTGGCCTACGAGGCGGAGGTCTACGCCTGGGTCCTGGACCGGCTCGGAGTCGACACGTGACTTCGAATGGCTCGACGACCGAGGGGCTGCACGAGGAGGTCATCCGGGTTACGCGGGACCTGATCCGGATCGACACCAGCAACGCACCCGAGCGCCTGCTGGGTCGCCGCCCGGGGAACGAGACGGACGCCGCGACGTACCTGCACGACCACCTCAGCGCAGCCGGCGTCGAGTGCGAGCTCGTCGCCCGCGAGGACCACCGCGCGAACCTGGTCGCGCGCCTGCCCGGCACGGGCGAGTCGCCCTCGCTCGCATTCGTCGGGCACACCGACGTGGTGCCCGCGGACCCACGCGACTGGACGCACCCGCCGTTCGAAGGCGTCGTGGACGACGACGGATACCTGCACGGGCGTGGCGCCGTGGACATGAAGAACGAGGTCGCCGCGCGAGCCGTGGCCATGGCCGAACTCGCACGGTCCGGCTTCCGGCCGCAGGGCGACCTGTGGCTGCTCGCCGTCGCCGACGAGGAGGACGGGATGGCCGACGTGGGCATGCGCTGGCTGCTCGACGAGCGGCCCCACATCCGCCCCGACCTCGCGATCAACGAAGGCGGCAGCCAGCGGCTGGTGCTCGACGACGGCCGCACCGTGGTGACTGTCGGCGTGGGCGAGAAGGGCACGTACCCGGCCCGGGTGACCGCCGTCGGTGAGGCAGGGCACGGCTCCACCCCCAACGCCGGCCGCAACGCCGTACCGATGCTCGGGGAGCTGCTGCGGCGGGTCGGGCTCGGGATGCCGGAGCCGCAACCCTCGCCGCTGCTCCACCGCACGCTCGAGATCCTCCTCGAAGGGCCGCCTGGCGATCTCGACCACGCCGTGCACCGGGCCGCAGCGCTCCACCCCGCCTTGCAGCAACTGCTTCCCGCACTGACCGGGATCACGATGGCGCCGACGATCCTCGAGGGTTCGAACAAGCGCAACGTGATGCCGGCCCGCGCCTCGATGGAGCTGGACTGCCGGATCCTCCCGGGCACCAACGAGGCCGAGGTGGAGGCCGCGGTGCGCGCCCGCCTCGGCACCGACCTCCCCTACGAGCTGAGCTGGCCGGAGGCCCTCGTGGCCGGCAGCGACTCCTCCCCCGACTCCCGGCTGATGGCGGCGATCGAGGCCTTCTGGATCGGCGAGGGGGAGGACGTCACTGTGCTGCCGACTCTGGACACCGGCTTCACGGACTCCGTCTTCCTGCGCGCCGCGGCGGGGACCACGGCGTACGGCTTCAACCCGTGCGTCCACACGCCCGCCGAGGTCTACGCCGCCGGGCCCCACAACGCCGACGAGCGGTTGCACATCGACGACCTGCTGCTCTCGGTCCATTTCCACGTGGACCTTGCGCACCGGCTGCTCAGTGCTCCCTGAGGAACGAGTAGCGCACCTCTCGCTCGGCGTTGTCGACGTTCACGTCGACCAGGCAGATGCTCTGCCAGGTGCCCAGCGCCAGCCGCCCGTCAAGGACCGGCACCGTGGCGTACGGCGGGACCAGCGCGGGCATCACGTGTGACCTGCCGTGGCCAGGGGTGCCGTGGCGGTGCCGCCAGCGGTCGTCGGCCGGCAACAGATCGGCGAGGGCGGCCAGGAGGTCGTCGTCGCTCCCGGCACCGGTCTCGATGATCGCTATCCCGGCCGTGGCGTGCGGGACGAACACGTGCAGGAGGCCGTCACCCCGCCCGGAGACGAAGTCCACGCAGTCGGAGGTGAGGTCCCGGACAGTGTCCGTGTCACCGGTGCGATAGCTGCGCGTCTCGGAGTCCACCCCATGATCCTGTCATTCCTCCTCCGGGTCCTGTCCCTGGGCGGCGCGTCCCCCGTCGACGGGCAGCACGGCACCACTCACGAAGGAGGCTGCAGGAGACAGCAGGAAGGCCACGACCTCGGCCACCTCGTCCTCGGCCCCGACCCGACCGAGGGGGTGCAGGCGCGCCATCTGGGCTTCGACGGCGCGCCGCTCGTCCGGGCCGGCGGCGCCCAGCAGGGCGTCGTACCGCGCGGTGGCGATCGAGCCGAGCGCCACGGCGTTCACCCGAATCCCGAGGGGACCGACATCGACCGCGAGGGCCCGGGTGAGCCCTTCGACGGCCGCCTTCGCGGTGGCATAGGGCAACGCGCCCCGCACCGCCCGCTGGGCCTGGTGGGAGGAGACGTTGACGATGGAGCCCGGGCGGTCGTGGGCCTCCAGGTGGCGCGCTGCCACCGAGCAACCGACGAGCGCGGGCGCGAGGTTCGTCTCGATGATCTCGAGGACCCGGGCGGGATCTTCCTGCAGGGCCGCGTCGCGGAAGACCGCGGCATTGTTGACCCAGCCGGCGAGCGGTGCCAGCCGCTCGGCTCGATCGGCCGCGGCCCGCGCGACCTCTTCGTCGGCGGCACTCCCGACGACGGCGTCGAGGCGCGGCCGGTCCTCCGGGTCGACCCACGACAGGTCGGGTGCCTCGAGGTCGATCACGACAACGGCGGCGTGCGCGGCGAGCAGCCGGCGGACGACGGCCCGCCCTACCCCGCGTCCGCCACCCGTGACGACGATCGACGTTCGATCCATGCGAGCGATGCTGTCACGCTCAGACGTTGGTGCCTGGCTGCTCCGCCATCAAGATCCGAGCACGCGCTCGACCCGCTCGACCTTGGCGGTCAGCTGGCCGTCGTACCCCGGCCGGATGTCGGCCTTGAGCACCAGCCCCACTCGAGCAGACACCGCGGCCACCACGTCGACCGCACGCTTGACGACGGCCATGACCTCGTCCCACTCACCCTCGACGTTGGTGAACATCGCGTTGGTCTCGTTGGGTAGTCCGGACTCGCGGACCACGCGGACCACCTCCGCCACGGCCGGGCTCACGCTCCCGGTCGCGTCGGACGCGGTGGGGCTGATGCTGAAGGCTACGAGCATGGGGCAACCGTAGCCAGTGGACAGAGTCGGCTCACACGGAGCCGACCCGACTCATCACGTGCAGGGACTCTGGCCAGCGCGAGCTGCGCCGGTCGTGTCTAGGCTGGCCCGGTGCGCTATCCAGCGAGGGCCAGACCTGGAGACCAGGTGGCAATCCTGTCGCCGGGGGCCGCCTTGCCCGCGGACTTCCCGGCGCCCTACGAGCTGGGCGTGCGCCGCCTCGAAGAGGAGTACGGCGTCCGGGCGGTCGAGTACCCCACCACCCGGGTCTGGTCGAGCCCCGCATCGCGGGCGGCCGACGTCAATGCCGCCTTCGGCGACCCGGACGTCGCGGCGATCCTCACGAGCATCGGCGGCGAGGACCAGATCAAGATCCTGCGGCACCTCGACGCGGACGTGATCACGGCCAACCCGAAGCCGTTCTTCGGGCTCAGCGACAACACCAACCTGCACAACTACCTCTGGAACCTCGGGATCGTGTCCTACTACGGCGGCACGATCATGACCGACCTCGGGCGTTGCGGGTCGGTCAACCCACACACGGCCGAAGCGTTCCGCGCGGCGTTCGTCGAGGGCGGGTGGTACGACCTGCGCCCCGCAGAGACGTTCACCGACATCAACCTGTCCTGGGACGACCCGGCAAACCTCGAGCGCGAGCCGGAGATGATGCCCGGCACCGGCTGGACCTGGGCCGGGGCCACCGGTGGGGTCGTCCAGGGCCGCCTGTGGGGCGGATGCCTGGAGATCGTCGACTTCAACCTGCGAGTCGGGCACCACCTGCCCGACGACTCGGCGTACGACGGTTGCGTGCTCTACCTCGAGACCGCCGAGGAGCTACCCACCGCCCAGTACGTCGGCGAAGTTCTCATGTGCATGGGTGAGCGTGACCTGCTCCGACGGTTCGGTGCGCTCGTGATGGCGCGAGCGAAGGCCTGGAACTTCGACACCCAGGTCACGCCCGACCAGCGCCGCGACTACGTCGACGCTCAACGCAACGCGGTGCTCGCCGTACTGGGCGAGTACGCACCAGCCATCCCCGTCGTCTTCGACGTCGACTTCGGACACACCGACCCGCAACTGATCATGCCGAACGGTGGCGACGTGCGGATCGACACCGCAGCACGGACGATCTCCGTGCGGTACTGACCGACCAGCGTTTGCCCGGGTTCGGCCCTTCTGCAAGCGTCGAGACATGCACGTGGGTCAGGTCAGAGTGATCGCGATCTCAGACGGGACCTTCGCTGCTCGCCCGAGCTACTTCGGGGACGACCTGTCATCAAATGTGCGCCCGGACTTCTTCGACCGAGACGGCGCGGCCTTCCTCCCGATCGGTTGCTTCGTGGTGGGAGCGTGCGACAGGGCAGTGCTCGTGGACGCCGGGCTCGGACCCCACGCGCAGCAGCTACGGGACGGGATGCTCCTGGTCGGCGGGCAGCTCATGACCGGACTGCGCGCTGCCGGCGTGGAGCGATCCGAGATCACCGACGTCGTGTGCACGCACCTGCACTCCGACCACATCGGCTGGCTCTTCGATCTCGACTCGGCCGCGGTCTTCCCCAACGCGACGATCTGGCTCGGTGCCAGCGACTGGAGCTACTTCGTCGACGCGAACAGCAACGAGATCGCGCCCCACATCCTTCGCGGCCTCGTGAAGCTTGCCGACCGGGACGGGGTCCGCCTCATCAGTGCGGACAGCCCAGTGGCCCCCGGCCTGATCGCCCGGCTCGCGCCCGGGCACACACCGGGCAGCCTGTACGTCGACGTCGTTTCCGACGGCGACCGGTTGCTGCTGCTCGGTGACGCCATCACCTGCCCCATCCAGTTGGAGGAACCCGAATGGCACTCCTTCGGGGACGTCGACCCTGCTCGTGCCGCGGCCACTCGGCACCACCTCTGGCATGAGCTCACACGTGAACGCACGCGAGGAGTCGGCGCCCACTTTCCCGAGCTTCGGCCCGGAAGCGTTGCACGGACATCTCGGACTGCGTGGCTGCCGGACTGACGATCCGCGGCGCTTGACTTCAACCGAACTTTAACTTGCACCCTGAGTGGGACAGACCGGTCGCCACGACCGGCCCCACGGACTCAGGAGAAGCAGATGCCTGTCGCAGTGATCACGGGCGCATCCCGCGGTCTCGGCCGCGCCCTGTCCAGCGCACTCGCCGACCGCGGGTGGCGCCTCGTTGTCGACGCCCGTGAGGCCGGGGCACTCGAACGGGCTGTGGCGGCGTTCCCTGGGGGTCCGCACCACGTCATCGCCGGCGACGTCGCCGACGCCGACCACCGCGAGGCGCTCGCCCAAGCCGCCGCCGAGCTGGGCGGGGCCGACCTCCTGGTGAACAACGCCAGCACGCTCGGCGCCAGTCCGTTGCCCTCGTTCGCCGAGCTCTCCCCCGCGACCTACGCCGAGGTGCTGGCCGTCAACGTGGTCGCACCGATGGCACTGGCGGCCACACTCCTGCCGCAGCTGCGGGCACGAGGGGGCCGCGTCATCGCGATCAGCTCCGACGCCGCGGTCGAGCCCTACGAGACCTGGGGCGCCTACGGCTCCTCCAAGGCCGCCCTCGACCACGCCACCCGGATCCTCGCTGCCGAGGAGCCCCGGCTCAGGGTGTACGCCGTGGATCCGGGCGACATGCGCACCGACATGCAGCAGGCCGCATTCCCGGGTGAGGACATCTCCGACCGGCAGCCACCCGAGACCGTCGTACCCGGCCTGCTGCGGCTCGTCGAGGAGACGTTGCCGTCCGGCCGCTATCGCGCGGCCGAGCTGCTGACCGCGGGGACCCCGGCGTGAGCGCCCGCGCGAGCGAGCGCTTCCTGCTCCCCGACGCGAGCGAGGCCACCGCGCCGCCGGAGGAGCGCGGGCTGGCCCGGGACGAAGTCCGGCTGGCGGTCGCCACACCGACCGGAACCCGTCACACCGTCGTTCGGGACCTACCGGAAGTCCTCCATCCCGGAGACCTGGTGGTGGTGAACACCAGCGCGACCCTGCCCGCCGCTGTCGACTTCACCAGGCACGGCTGCGCGGCGGTCCTGCACGTCTCCACACAGCTCGACGACGGGAGCTGGGTGGTCGAGGTTCGGCGGGCCGACCAGACCGGACCGGCCACCACCGAGCCCGGCGAGGTGCTGCACCTTCCCGGCGGGATCAGGCTGCGGCTGATCGAGGGGCACCCCGAGGGCCAGCACCGGCTGTGGCGGGCGATCGCCCTGCCGGCATCGAGCACCGTCGACTACCTCGCGGCGCACGGTCGCCCGATCCGCTATCCCTATCTCGACCGCGCGTGGCCGCTCGACGTCGTCCAGAACGTGTACGCCGACTCACCCGGCAGCGCGGAGATGCCCAGCGCCGGGCGCCCGCTGAGCGAGAGGGTGCTGGTGCGGCTGCTGGCGCGCGGCATCACGGTCACGCCGGTGGTGCTGCACACCGGCGTGTCCAGCCAGGAGTCGTTCGAGCCGCCCCAGCCCGAGCAGTTCACCGTGCCGGAGGTCACCGCCCGCCTGGTCAACGGGGCGCGTGCGGCACGCCGCCGGGTCGTCGCCGTCGGAACCACCGTCGTCCGTGCCCTGGAGTCCTCTCTGGCTGGCGACCGGGTCGTGCCCACAGCGGGCTGGACCTCGCTGGTACTGCACCCCGATCGCCCTGCTCGGATCGTCGATGGCCTGATCACCGGCCTCCACGACCCCCGCGCCAGCCACCTGGACGTCCTCGCCGCGGTGGCCGGGCGGGCACTCGTCGACCGGGCCTATCGCGACATCACCGCGCCCGGTGCGCCGCCGTACCTGTGGCACGAGTTCGGCGACTCGATGCTGCTCCTGCCCTAGCACGCTCCTAGACCAGGGACCGGACCAACAGGGCGACGGCCGAGGCCCCACACACGGCCAGAACGGCGTACCGCACCTGGTCACGCGGTATGACACCGCCCAGCAGCCTGGCCACGCCCAGCCCCGCGAGCAGGCACGGCGAGAGGAGGAGTGACAGGACCAGGACGTCGGCGTCGAGCCTGCCGGCCACCCACAGCCCGACCAGGCTGAACGCGGCCCCGAGCAGGAAGTACACCGCCAGGGTGGTGCGAATCTGCCGCGGTGTGCGGTGTTGCAGGAGCACGGCCAGGGGCGGACCCCCGATCGAGGACGCCGTCCCGCTGACTCCGGAGATGAAACCGGCACCCAGCAGACTGCCCCGGTTGACCGGGATGACCACCGTGTGGACGGTCAGAAGCACACTGATGAGCACGACCAGCCCCACCGCCACGCCGAGCCAGCGCACGGAGATGGCGGCGACCAACGCGACACCGATGGCCGTCCCCGGCACCCTGGCCGCAAGTGACCAGCCGAGGCCCGGCCAGTCGATCTCGTCGTGCTCGCGGAGCAGTGTCGCCATCGGCAGGAGCATCGCAAGCCAGAGCAGCAGGTCCGGCATCACGGACGGCTCGAGGAGCATGGCCACCGGCGCAGCGACCAGGCCGAGCCCGAGCCCGACCATGCCTTGCACGGCGGCCCCGACCACGAGCGTGGTTGCCAACACGGCAACGACGCCCGGGTCGAGGTCAGGGACGGTCAGGTCCAAGCGACCGGGGTCAGCCCCTGCGCAGGTTCCGCAGGACGTACTGCATGATCCCGCCGTTGCGGTAGTAGTTGGCCTCGCCGGGGGTGTCGATCCTGACTACCGCGTCGAACTCCGTGTCGCCCGCCTTGACCTTCACGGTCCGCGGTGTCTTGCCGTCGTTCAGCTCCGTGACCCCCGTGATCGTGAACGTCTCCTCACCCGAGATGCCCAGGGACTCGGCACTCTCACCCTCCGGGTACTGCAGCGGCAGCACGCCCATCCCGATCAGGTTCGACCGGTGGATCCGCTCGTAGGACTCGGCGATCACGGCCCGGACGCCGAGCAGCGCCGTGCCCTTGGCTGCCCAGTCGCGCGACGAGCCGGAGCCGTACTCCTTGCCGGCCAGGACGACCAGCGGCGTGCCTGCCTCGAGGTACTTCTCGGACGCCTCGAAGACCGTGGTCACGCTCTGCTCACCATTGGCGTTGCTCGTGAAGTCGCGGGTGACGCCGCCCTCCGTGCCGGGCGCCAGCTGGTTGCGCAACCGGATGTTGGCGAAGGTGCCGCGGATCATCACCTCATGGTTGCCGCGGCGCGAGCCGTAGGAGTTGAAGTCGCGGTGCTCGACGCCGTGATCGGCCAGGTAGGCGCCGGCGGGCGAGTCCTTCTTGATCGCTCCAGCCGGGCTGATGTGGTCGGTCGTCACTGAGTCCCCGAGCTTCAGCAGGACCCGGGCGTCCTCGATGTCGGTGACGTCCTCGGGCTCGTCCGGCATGCCGTCGAAGTACGGCGGCCGCCGGACGTACGTCGAGTCCTCGTCCCACGCGAACGTGTCGCCCTCGGGCGTCGACAGCGAGCGCCACCGCTCGTCCCCGGCGAACACGTCGTCGTAGGACGAGCCGAACATGTCGGCGCTGATGGACTCCCCGATGACCCGCTCGATCTCGGCCGGCGACGGCCAGATGTCCCGGAGGTACACGTCCTTGCCGTCCTGGTCGGTGCCCAGCGGTTCGTCGAACAGGTCGACGTCCATCGACCCCGCCAGGGCGTAGGCGACCACGAGCGGCGGCGACGCCAGGTAGTTCATCTTCACGTCCGGGTTGATCCGGCCCTCGAAGTTCCGGTTGCCCGACAGCACCGAGACGACCGCGAGGTCGTTCTCCTGGACGGCTGTCGACACCTCGGGAATGAGCGGGCCGGAGTTGCCGATACAGGTCGTGCACCCGTAGCCGACCAGGTTGAAGCCGAGCTTGTCGAGGTACGGCGTCAGGCCGGCCCGCTCGTAGTAGTCGCTGACCACCTTCGACCCGGGAGCCAGCGTGGTCTTGACCCACGGCTTGCGCTGAAGGCCCTTCTCGACCGCGTTCTTGGCCAGCAGCCCGGCGCCGATCATCACCGACGGGTTGGACGTGTTGGTGCAGGAGGTGATCGCCGCGATCGTGACCGCACCGTGGTCGATCTCGAACTTCGTGCCGTCGGAGAGCTCGACCTGGGTCGGGCTGGACGGCCTGCCCTTGGCCGTCTCGGGGTTGAGGTGCCAGTCGTTGGGCTCGCCGCCCCCATTGGAGTCCTCCGAGTAGGCCGGGGCGTCGCTGGCCGGGAACGACTCCGCCGACGCCTCGTCGGCCGACGACACCACGCCGAACGGCTTCTCGTGCCCCGGGACGCCGGACTTGCGGTCCTCGCCGCCGGTCTGGTCCTCCTGAACGAAGTCGCCCAGGGCCGCACGGAAGGCCTCGCGGGCCTCGGTGACCTCGACCCGGTCCTGTGGCCGCTTCGGTCCGGCCAGCGATGGCACCACGGTCGCAAGGTCGAGTTCGAGCCGCTCCGAGTACCGGGGCTCGGTGTAGTCGGCGCCCTGGGGGTCGTGCCACAGCCCCTGGGCCCGCGCATACCCCTCGACCAGGGCGAGCTGCTCGTCGGTGCGACCGGTGAAGCGGAGGTACTCGACCGTCTGCTCGTCGATCGGGAAGACCGCGATCGTCGAGCCGAACTCCGGGCTCATGTTGCCGATCGTGGCCCGGTTGGCAAGCGGCAGTGCCCCGACGCCGTCGCCGTAGAACTCCACGAACTTCCCGACCACACCGTGCTGGCGCAGCATCTCGGTGATGGTGAGCACCAGGTCGGTCGCGGTCGAGCCCTCCGGCAGCTCGCCGGAGAGCTTGAAGCCCACCACGCGCGGGATCAGCATGGACACCGGCTGGCCGAGCATGGCCGCCTCGGCCTCGATGCCGCCGACCCCCCAGCCGACCACGCCGATGCCGTTGACCATGGTGGTGTGGGAGTCGGTGCCGACACACGTGTCGGGATACGCAGTCAGCTCTCCGTCGATCTCCCGCGTGAACACCACGCGCGCAAGGTGCTCGATGTTGACCTGGTGCACGATCCCGGTGCCGGGCGGCACCACCTTGAAGTCGGCGAAGGCTCCCTGGCCCCAACGCAGGAACTGGTAGCGCTCCCGGTTGCGCTCGTACTCGATCTCCACGTTCCGCTCGAATGCCTCGGGCGTGCCGAAGACGTCCGCAATGACCGAGTGGTCGATGACCATCTCCGCGGGCGCGAGCGGGTTGATCTTCGAGGCGTCGCCGCCGAGCTCCTCCATCGCCTCGCGCATGGTGGCCAGGTCGACGACGCACGGAACCCCGGTGAAGTCCTGCATGATCACCCGGGCCGGCGTGTACTGGATCTCCCGGTCCGGCTCGGCGCTCTCGTCCCAGCCGGCCAGCGCCGTGATGTCGTCGGCGGTGATGTCGGCGCCGTCCTCGGTCCGGAGCAGGTTCTCGAGCAGCACCTTGAGGCTGAACGGCAACGACGCGACGTCGAGGCCGTCCCCGTTCACCGCGTCGAGGCGGAAGTACTGGTAGGACGTCCCGTCTACATCCAGCGTGCTCTTGGCGCCGAAGCTGTCCTGACTGGCCATCAGCCGTCTCCTCGTCGGTTGCTCACGTCGTCTCGTACCCATCTTCCCGCCGGGCTGTCCTCTCCGGAAGTGAGGTCTGCCTAAGACATGAGGGGTCGAACCTGAACTTTCTCTTGATATCAAGATACATGACGTCGAGTGGCTGGTCGCTCCGGGGTCCGTGGCACGATGCGCGCATGGCCCGTGACCGCATCCTTGCCATCATCCAGGCCGGGGGCGCCGGCGGGCGGATGGACGTGCTCACTCGCGAGCGCGCGAAGCCGGGCCTCCCCTTCGCCGGCATCTACCAGCTGGTCGACTTCCCGCTCTCGAACCTCGCCCACAGCGGGATCCGGGATGTGTGGCTGTCGGTCTCCTACCTCGGGTCGACGCTCGAGGACGAAGTCGCCAACGGGCGGCCGTGGGACCTCGACCGCAACCAGGGCGGGCTCCGGCTGCTGATGCCCCAGGAGGGCACCGGGAGCACCGACGAGGAGGGCTTCGCGCGCGGTAATGCAGACGAGCTGTACCGGATCCGGGACAAGATCGCCGCGGCCGACCCGGAGGTCGTCGTGGTGATGAGCGCCGACCACGTCTACCGGTTCGACTACCTCGAGGCCGTCCGGACCCACCGGGACGCCGACGCGGAGTGCACCGTGGTCACCACCGAGGTCCCCCTCTTCGAGGCCTCCGACCACGCGACCGTGAACGTGGACGACTCGGGTGCGGTCGTGGGCTTCGCCTACAAGCCGGAGGAGCCCGAGACCACGACCGTGGCGACCGAGATCTTCCTCTACTCCCCCGCCGTCCTCGTCGAGACCCTCGAGCAGCTTCATCGCGAGCTCGGACCGGCCAGTGGCCCCGGGGACAGCGGTCTGGGCGACTTCGGCGAGCACCTGCTCCCACGACTGGTCGACAGGGGCCGCGCGGTGGCACACCGGTTGCCCGGCTACTGGAAGGACCTGGGTGAGCCGCACAAGTACCTCGCGGCGCATCGCGATCTGCTCACCGACAACCTGGGCGTCTTCGCGGACCCGAGCTGGCCGATTCTCACCCGGCAGACGCAGCGCGTGCCTGCGCGGGTCCTGGACGGCGGGACGGTCACCGACAGCCTGTTGAGTCCGGGCAGCCGCGTGTCGGGCACCGTGCTTCGCAGCGTGCTCGGCCCGGGGGTCGTGGTGCAGGCCGGCGCCGTGGTCCGAGACAGCGTGGTCTTCGCGGACACCGTCGTCGAGCGCGGCGCCAGCATCGACTGGGCCGTGGTCGACCGCGAGTGCGTCGTCGAGGCGGACGCCCGAGTCGGCGACGACCACGATGAGGACCCGGATGACGCCGACGCCGTCACCCTGGTCGGGATGGGCTCGCGGATCCGGTCCGGCGAACGCGTCGCCGGCGGTGCCCGCGTGGAGCCCGGCAGCTCCGTGTGACTGCGGTCTGTTGCTCTGCGCCTCACCCAGCGGTGGCGTCCAGGTGCTGCAGGAGGTCGTGCGCGGCCAGCTCGACCTCCTTGTGCCGCCACTCCGCCGCCCGGTAGACGCAGGCGATGAGCGCCGACCGGTGCACCCGTCGCAGGTCGCCGCACACGAAGGCGTATCGGGCCTTGGTCTCGTCGTTGGCGCCGTCGGTCAGGCCGAGGTGCCAGGCGGCGTACTCATCCCACGTGTGCCGTTCCAGGAACGCGTTCTCCGCCGCGGCGTCGGGCTGCACCTCTCCCCAGTCGCTGTCGAGGACGTACTGCCGACCGTCGATGAGCTGGGTCGTGTGTTCCACGGCCGCAGGGTTCACGGTGTAGGAAGCCATGCCCAACTCTTACAGCACCAAGGCGTCGGTGGCGATGAGGACGACGCCGACCACGGCGGCGGCGGCGACGACCAGGAAGACCGCCGCCTCGGCGGGCGCGAAGACTCGCGCCCGTTGCTCACGGCGGGCGACGACGTAGAGCACGGTGCCCGGTGCGTACACGATCGCGGAGACCAACAGGTACTCCGGCCCCGCGGTGTAGAGCAGGAAGACGGCGTAGACGACGGCGAGCGCCGAGATCAGCCGCTGCTTGCGGCGCTCCCCATCCTCGTCGCCGCCGTAGGTCTCCCGCGTGATCGTCAGCTTGAAGGCGAACCCTGCCGCCAGGAGGTAGGGCACCAGGGCGAGCGCCGTGTCCAGCTTCAGCATGAAGTCCAGGGCGTTGTCCACGAACAGGACCAGGACCAGCAGCAGCTGCACGGACAGGCTCGAGAGGACCAACGCGGCGATCGGGGTGCCGTGGGCGTTCTCGCGAGCGAGGAACCTGGGCATCACCGCGGTCCGGGCCGGCATGTAGATGACCTCGGCGTTGACCAGGGTCCACGCGAGGTAGGCCCCGAGTACGGACACGATGACGCCGATGCTCACGAAGTCCTCGCCCCAGGGGCCGACCACCGACTCGAGCACCACCGCCACCGACGGCTGGTCCGCCTTGGCGAGGTCCGCGCGCGGCATCACGCCGTAGGAAACGAGCGTGACCATCGAGAAGAGCGCCAGCACGCTCAGGAACCCGAGCAGGGTGGCCCGGCCGACGTCCTCCCGGCGCCTGGCCAGCCGCGAGAAGACGCTGGCGCCCTCGACCCCGAGGAACACGAACGTCGTCACGAGCATCGTGTCGGACACCTGGTCGAACAGTGAGCCGAGCGTGCGCGGCTCTCCGCCCCAGATGTTGTCGCTGAAGATCCCGGCGTCGAACGCGATCGCCACCACCACGACGAAGAGCAGGATCGGGAGCAGCTTCGCGACGGTGACGATGCGGTTGATGACCACCGCCTGGCGTACGCCGCGCGCGATCAGGACGTGGAAGATCCATACGCCAGCCGACGCGAGGGCCACGGCGAGGACCGTGTTGCCCTGCCCCAGGCCGGGGAAGAACGCGCCGAGCGTGGTCATCGTGAACACGAGGAAGAAGACATTGCCCGCGACGTTGCTGGCCCAGTAGCCGAAGGCGGAGCTGAATCCGAGGTAGTTGCCGAAACCGGCCCGGGCGTAGCTGTAGATCCCCGCGTCCAGGTCGGGTCGGCGCACGGCGAGCGACTGGAACACGAAGGCCAGCATCAGCATCCCGGTGCCGGCCAGGGCCCAGGCGATGACGGCGCCCAGGACTCCGGTCGCGCCCCCGAAGGCGGCCGGGAGCGTGTAGACGCCGCCACCCACCATGGAGCCGACCACCATGCCGGTCAGGGTCAGGACCGAGACCGACCTGATCGTCGTCGCGCGGTTGGTCGTCAACAGAGCTCCTCAGGCCGCGGGCGAACCGTCGGACGACTGGTCGGCGTACACGTTCACCGTCTTGGGAACGAACATCTCGCCGAGGCCCGGAATGGCGAGGAAGCCCTCCGCCCCGGCGTACAGGAGGCCGACCCGTGGCAGGTCCGCCGGGTCCTGGAACACCAGGTCCCTGGACACCCACTCGGGGTTGAACTTCTCGTTGAAGTCGTGCAGTGACTTGATCTGGAAGTACGGGTTGACCAGGTCGATGCCGCGCTTGGCCAGGCGCTGAGGGAGGCTGTAGTGCACGTCCTCGTCGAACAGCTTCCCCCACATCGCGAAGTTCATGGAGAGCCGGCCGACGCCTTCGCCGCCCAGTGCCAGGGCAGTGTTGGCGAGCAGGAACTCGGTCAGCCCGTTCGGAGCGTCCGGACGGTGCCGCATCAGGTCGAGGGTGTAGCCGAAGTCCTCACCGTAGACCGGCACGATCCTCAGGAACCCGCCGGGGACGTCGCCATCGCCGAGAGCCACGCAGAGCAAGAACTCAGGGTTGGCGCCGTTGCCCTCCACGTCCTGCGAGAGCGCCATCGTGAAGCCCCGCTCCGGCGCCTTGCCCCGCCACTCCTCACTGATGGCGTTGAGCTGCCGCACCAGCGCGGGATGGGCGTCGGACTCACGCATGATCTGGAAGCGATGGGTCCGTGCCACCCGGCGGGTCGCGGACCGGACGGCCTTCATGCCGGACGAGTCCAGACTGAAGGTCGGGCAGCGCAGGACCGCCTCGTCCCCCAGGTAGAAGTGGCGCAGTCCGCGGGCGGCGTACCTGGTTCGCTCGCTGCTCCGTGCGGCCAGCAGCGCGACATGCCACGACCGCTCCTCGCAGAAGTCCAGGAACTCGTCGAGGACCCGGTCCACCGACGCGGGTGCTCCGATGGGGTCGCCGGACACCAGGGCGAACCGACCCATGTAGGTGTAGGCGACGAAGGCCTCGCCGTCGGACCCGAAGAAGAAGTTCTTGTCGGGACGCAGCGCGAAGTAGGCCAACGTGTCGTGGCCGTAGCGCCGGACCAGGTCCTGGGCGCGTTGCCAGTCGCTGCGGTCCACCGCGGGACGACTCGCCAGCGGCCGGAGCAGAAGGTAGACGGCGCCGATGATCCCGGCGACGCCGAACGCGAGCAGGGCCGCGGGGAAGAAGTCGCGGAAGAACGGCTGCTCGTAGTGGAGCGGACCGTCCACGCCGACGAGGCCGAGGGTGATCGTCTCCAGGGCCCGACCCACGGTCAGGTCGGGCACGATCCGTTCCCGCTCCAGGTACAGGCTGACGAAGCCGAACACGAGCACCGCGCCCAGGTACAGGGGCGCCAGCCGGAAGAGGCGGAACAATGACGGCGGATCGGAGCGGCCACGGAAGTCGTGCCGGAACACGAGCAGCGCCACGAGCATCGCCAGGCAGTACACCGCAGCGAGCCAGTGCCACTCCCGCCAGGCGTTCGCGACACAGCCCGCGGCGAAGATCGCCAGGCACAGCTGCCAGGCCCTGCGCTTCCCACGGGCGAGCTGGCCCGCCATAACGATCAGGCCCAGGCCGAGCAACACGGTCAACACGTGGGCGGCCACGATTCGTCCGGTCGCGGGCTCGCCCGTGACCTCGAACCACAGCTCGCTCACCGGGTCCGAGATCCCAAGATGGGTGCTGATGAACCGGTTCGGAGTGAGCAGCATGACCACGCCGCCGACTGCGGCGAGCACGCCGATGGTCGTTCTGGCCCGGCGAGCCTTCATCCGCCTTCGCTCCCACCGCGACGGGGAGTCCGACGGGTCAATCTCTCGGAGCGGCAGGGCCACGACCGTGTCCACTGAGGGGTCAACTGCGGGATCCGCTGCCGGCTCCACCGCACCTGCGGGCGGTGGAGCATGCAGGGGGCCGAGGCCACGGGTGCCGGTGGAGGGTGCGGAGATCGCGCCGCCGTACCCGGGCTCGGGCCGCATGGTGGGGAACAACAGGACCTCGCGGATGTTGCTGGACTCCGAGAGGAGCATCACCAGCCGGTCGATGCCCACACCGAGGCCTCCTGTGCACGGCATGCCGTACTCGAGTGCGCGGACGTAGTCGTAGTCCACGTCACCGGCCTCGACGTCTCCCTCACCCTTCGCGCGCGCTTCCTCGAGGAACGCCTCCAGCTGCATCGCGGCGTCGTTCTGCTCGCTGTAGGCGTTGCACAGCTCGAAGCCGGCCACCATCAGCTCGAACCGCTCCACGTAGCCGGGCCGGGATCGATGGACCCGGGCGAGGGGTGAGACTTCCTTCGGGTAGTCGAGCACGAAGATCGGCTCGACCACCTCGTGCTGGATCTTCTCGTCGACCACGGCCTTCATCAGCTTGCCGGACCCCCAGTCGTCCTCCCACTCGACACCGAGACCGTCCAGGACCGCCCGGGCGTCGGCCACCGGCATGACCGCATCCATGGTCACCCCGAGTCGCTGCTGGATGAGGTCCGACAGGGCGATCCGCGGGTACGGCGGCGACAGGTCGACCCGGGTGTCCCCGACCCGCACCACCAGGTCCTCGCCCCGGGTCTCGGTCGCCGCGTTGACGACCATGGCCTCGACCAGGTCCATCATGTCGTTGTAGTCACCGAACGCCTGGTAGGCCTCCAGCATCGTGAACTCGGGGTTGTGCCGCACGTCGATGCCCTCGTTGCGGAACACCCGTCCCAGCTCGTAGACGCGCTCCATGCCGCCGACCACCAGTCGCTTGAGGTGCAGCTCGAGCGCGATCCTCAGGTACATGTCGATGTCGAGCGCGTTGTGGTGGGTGATGAACGGACGCGCGGTCGCGCCGCCCTGGATGTTGGACAGGATCGGACCCTCGACCTCCCAGAACCCGTGGTCCTCGAGCGTGCGACGGATCGAGGCGATGGTGATCCGCCGGACGTTGAAGATGTCCCGGGTCCGTTGGTTCGTGACCAGGTCGAGGTAGCGCTGCCGGTAGCGGGTCTCGAGGTCGGTGAGCCCCTTGTCCTTGTCCGGCAGCGGCCGGATCGCCTTGCCGAGGATCCGGAGCTCGGTGACCGCCACCGACGGCTCCCCCTTGTTGGTCCGGACGACCGGGCCTGCGGCACCGACCAGGTCGCCGCGGTCGAGGTCGCGGAACCGGTCGTAGGCCTCGGTGCCGACCACGTTCCGGTCCACCATGAGCTGGATCGCCCCGGACCGGTCGCGGAGCACGGCGAAGGTGAGGCCACCGTGGTGCCGGATCAGCTCGAGCCGTCCCGCGACGCGGACCACCCGGTCGGCGCGCCCACCAGGGTCGAGACCCTCGGAGGCCGCCCGGACGTCGACCGCATGCGAGTCCACCGGGTATGAGTAGGCGAGCCGCCACTCCGGGGACTCCTGCAGGGTCGCGAGCTTGGCGCGCCGCCGGTCCATCGTCGCCTTGACCGTCCCGGTGTCCGGGGGCGGCGCGACCGTGGCGTCCGGAACCGACCCTCCGCCGCCCGGTTGTGTGGGTTCTTCGGTCATGACGGCACAGGCCTCCTGAGTCGCTTGGTACCGGGACGGGTTGTCCAACGCCGCGGAGGGCTGCCGCCGGCCAGGCCGATGGTGCCCGCGAGGATGATCAGGAAGCAGGCGGCGATGCCCAGCCCGCTCCAGATCCCGACAGTGACGTTCTGGTGGAGCAGTGCGATACCCAGCACCACGGCGGTGAGTGGGTCGGCCACGACGTTGGCGGGCGAGCTCGCCTGGAGCTCACCCAGGCCGAACGAAAGCTGCGTCAGGGCAGTGGCGGCAACCCCCAGGACGACCAGGCCGGCCAGGGAGACCAGCCCCGCCGCACTGGTGAGGGCGGACCACCCGATCTCCTCCCAGAGATTGGAGACCGAGTCCATGAGCACGGCCGCGACACCGAACCACGCGCCTGCGACGGTCCCGTAGACCGCGGCCTGCACAACTCGGGGCAGGGGCTGGACGATCAGCAGGGCCAGGAGACCGACCGCGGCCGTGACACCGATCGTGACCAGGCCGGCGGTGGTCCCCAGCGCCGACCCGTCGCCCGGGTCGCCGATGAAGAGGAAGAACACGCCCAGGCCGAGGACGATCAGGCCACAGCAGTAGTAGTCCCGGCGTTGCGGCTTCGGACCGCCGAGCAGCCAGCCCACCGGAAGCGAGATCGGCAGCGCGAGGATCAACAGTGGCTGGATGATGATCGCCGGGGCCAGGGCAAGCGCCACCACGTGTAGCGGCGAGGCCGAAGGAGTCCCCACCGATCCCGAGCAGCCAGCGCGGGCTGCGGACCAGGTCGGCGAAGCCGGTGGCGGACCCGCCGGCGAGCGAGGACTTGGCCACGGAGTGCTGGACCGCGGTCGCCGCGCCGTACGCAACGGCGGCTCCCAGCCCGATGAGGACGCCGATCCACAGGCTCACGGACCACCACCGCCGACCGGTCTGCTGATCCGGGGCGGTGTCCGACAGGAACCCGGGTCACTACGGTGGTGCCTGTGGTGGCCGTGGTTGAGGGAAGCAGCCGTCGCGCGCGGTGGTCTCCACTGGCAACGCTGGACACCTTGCTGTTCTGCTTCGCGGGCCTCGCCGCGTTGTGGCTGGCCGGGCTGCTGCTGCGCGACGGACTGCGCTTGGGACGGGACGCGCTGCTCCTGCTCACCTTCTGGCCGCTGGTCGCGTATCTGCTGCTGCCGCGCTTCCACCGCATCCTCACCGGCGTGTACCTGCCCGACTACTTCATCGGTCGGGCGCGGACGAGTGACGGCCTGCTCGGCGACCCGGTCAACCTGGCGCTCCTCGGATCCGAGGAGCAGGTGCACCAGGCGATGGCGGCTGCCGGCTGGACCCGCGCGGACGACCTGACGCTGCGCAGCGGCCTGGCAATCGTGTCGTCGACCCTGGCTCGCCGCAGCTACCCCGGGGCGCCGGTCAGCCCGTTGCAGCTGTTCGACCGCCAGCAGGACTTCGCCTACCAGCAGGAGATCGCGGGCAGCCCCTCGCGGCGACATCACGTCCGGTTCTGGAAGTGCCCCGAGGGGTGGATGCTGCCCGGCGGCTTCGCCGTGGACTGGGTGGCAGCCGGCAGCTACGACCGCTCGGTGGGCCTGTCGACCTTCACCCTCCAGATCACCCACCGGATCGCGGCAGACATCGACGCCGAGCGCGACCACATCCTCGGCACCGTCACCTCGGCGGAGCCCGGCGTCCGCGTCGATGTCATCCAGAACTTCTCCACCGGCTACCACGCCCGCAACGGCGGTGGCGACGCGATCGCCACCGACGGCCACCTCCCGGTCCTGGACGTGCGAAGCCTCGCGCCGGACGCGGCCCCGACCCGGTCGACCCCTGTCGCTCGGCGCACGGCGCCTCCGCCGACGGTCTTCGGTGCCGGCGCGGCGATCGTCAAGGGACTGGTCTGGCTCGTCTCGGCGGCCTGGCTGTTGGTCGACCCCGATTCCCTGGCCGATGTCACCTCGCCGAATGGTCTGTCTGCGGTGGTGGCCGGGGTCACGGCCACCGTCTCCGGCCTCACGGACATCGCCCTGGGCCTGCTTACCTGGCGCGGACGCAATCTGCCGCGCGTGGTGCTGATGGTCTGGACGGCTATCAGCATCTGCCTGGTTTTCGGCGCGTGGGCGCGCCGGGACGATGCGCTGACCATCGACAGCGGACTGATATCGGTCGCGCTCGGGATCCTGATCCTGCTGGCCCTGACCAGCAGGCGATCGCGCGACTTCGCCCTGGAACGTGGCCACCGAGCGCACCCCTGACCGACGTCTGCGTCGGGTCCACACGATGGTCATTCGTCCCTTCGAGATGGGCGCGGCGGGTCGCGGCGCCACGTGCGGGCACGCGCGCGGGCGACCACGTTGACATGGGCCTCTGGGCCCGGCACCACCCGATTCGGGTGAGGGCCTCAGTGGTCGCCCGCCACCGGTTGCGGCTCGAGCAGTGCGACGCACTCCACGTGATGGGTCATCGGAAACAGGTCGAACGCTCGGATCCGCCGTAGTTCGTAGCCGCGCTCGGCGAAGATCGCGACGTCGCGCGCCAGAGCCGCAGGGTCGCAGGCGACGTAGGCGACGGCCCGCGGCGCGCGCTCGGCGACCTGGTCCACCACCTTCCGCTTCGCGCCCTCCCTCGGCGGGTCCAGTACGACGAGGTCGAACGGCTCGTCGTACGCGGTCGCGAGTACCCGGTCGACGGTCCCGCGCTCGACGACCACCCGGCTCCCGAGGTTCTCGCGGGCGTGCACACAGGCGGCCCAGTCTGCCTCGATCGCCACGAGTGTGGCCTCGGGACCGACCGCGTCCCCCAGGAACCGCGCGAACAGCCCGACTCCGGAGAAGAGGTCGAGAACCGTCTCCCCCGGCTTCGGGTCCAGGAAGTCCAGCACCGTCTCGACCAGCACCCTCGGCGCTCCCGGGTGCACCTGCCAGAAGCCGTTCCTCGCCACCGCGAACTCGTGGCGGCCGTGGGTGGTCTCGACAAGCTCGACGACCGGAGGGGGCTGGACCGAGACCTTGCCGACCAGCGAGATGGCGTTCGGGTGCGCGATCAGGCAATCGTCCACCGGCACCACGTCGTGGGACCGGTGCTTGCGGAGGCCGCGGCGGCCGTCCGGCGCGGTGGCGTACTCGACCCGGGTGCGCCAGCGCAGCCCGTGCCGGTCGCCCGGGACCTGCTCGACGGCGAGCTCCGCCACCAGCGGATCTCGGGGATCGAGTCCCCCGAGCCGGACGAGCTGCTCGCGCACGACGTCGGCCTTGAGCAGGCGCTGCCGAGGCACCGCGACGTGCTGGAAGTCGCAGCCGCCACACAGCCCCGGTCCGGCCACGGGACACGGTGCCGGTACCCGGTCGGGCGAGGCTTCGAGGATCTCGATCGCGTCGCCTCGCCAGAACCGGTCGCCCTCCGTGCCCTCGGTGATCGCGACCACCACTCGCTCACCCGGGAGGGTGTGACGAACGAAGACCACCCGACTCTCGGGCTCGGGCAGGCGCACGACGCAGTGACCGCCGTGCGCGATCGGACCGACCTCGACGTCGAACCGCTCCCCCACGCGGGAGCCACCGCGGGCGACGCGCCGGCGCGGGTTCCTCACCGCTGGATCTGCCGCCCGGATCCGGGTCCTTCGGAGACGTTGCCGCGGCGCAGGTCGCCGGCCCGGGCCCGGCCTCGCTCGCGCTCCTCCCGGTCGCGGGCGATCTGGGAGGACCGCAGCTGGAACGGCACCGAGGTCACCATGACTCCCGGCGTGAACAGCAGCCGGCCCTTCAGGCGCAGGGCGGTCTGGTTGTGGAGCAGCTGCTCCCACCAGCGTCCAACGACGTACTCCGGGATGTAGACCGCGACGACGCCACGCGGGTTGGCCCTTCGGATCTCCATCGCGTAGTCGACGATCGGCCTGACGACCTCGCGGTACGGCGAGTGCAGGACCTTGAGTGGGACGCCGATGTTGCGCTCGTCCCACTCGGTGAGCAGCCGGCTGGTGGTGTCACTGTCCTCGGCCACGTAGACGCCCTCGAGCACGTTCGGGCGGGAGGCCTTGGCGAACGCGAGCGCCCGCAACGTCGGCTTGTGCAGCTTCGAGACCAGGACCATGGCGTGCACCCTCGTAGGCAGGACCTTGTCCTCCTCGTCGGCGGCGAGCTCGAGCGCGACGTTGCGGTAGTGCCGGTTGATCCCCTGCATGATCAGGAAGAAGATGATCATCGCCAGGATGGCGATCCACGCCCCGGCGAGGAACTTCGTGAGCAGCACGATGACGAGCACGACGGCGGTGAACGTGAGGCCGATCGAGTTGATCGTCCGGGAGCGCTGCATCCGGCGTCGCGTGGCCGGGTCCTTCTCGACTTTCAGGTGCCGGGTCCAGTGCCGGATCATGCCCAGCTGGCTGAGGTTGAAGGACACGAAGACTCCCACGATGTAGAGCTGGATCAGCCGGGTGGTCTCCGCGTCGAAGGCCAGGATCAGGGCGATCGCCATGACCGCCAGGAAGACGATGCCGTTGCTGTAGGCGAGCCGGTCGCCGCGAGACCCGAGCGCTCGCGGGGCGAGGCCGTCCTCGGCCAGGATCGAGCCGAGCACCGGGAACCCGTTGAAGGCGGTGTTCGCCGCCATCACCAGGATGACGCCGGTGACGGTCACGACGAAGTAGAACCCGGGCGAGAAGTCGCTGAAGACAGCCCTGGCGATCTGGGCGATCACCGTGTCCTGGTCGTACCCGGGGGGCAGCTCCTCCCCGTTGCGGGTCAGCCGATCCAGCTCGTGCGGATCGACGTACCTCAGGCCCATCTGCTTGGCCAGCACGATGACGCTCATCATCATCGTGATCGCGATCATCGCCAGCAGGAGCAGGGTGGTGGCCGCGTTCGCGCTCTTTGGCCGCCGGAACGCAGGGACGCCGTTCGAGATCGCCTCGACTCCGGTCAGCGCGGCACAGCCCGACGAGAAGGCGCGGGCCAGGAGGAACATCAGGGCGATCGTGGTCAGCCCGCCCTCGTAGCCAGGCGCCTCGGAGATCTGCAAGTCGGCGCTCTCCACGTCCGGCAGCGTGCCGTTGAGCATCCGCAGTAGTCCCCACCCGCACATGGCGCCCATGGCAAGGATGAACGCGTAGGTCGGGAACGCGAAGAAGGTGCCCGACTCGCGGATGCCGCGCAGGTTCATCGCCATCAGCAGGAGCACCATCAGGCTGGCCACGGTGGCCTCGTGGCCGCTCAGGACCGGCAGGGCGGATGCGGCGTACTGCGCCCCCGACGAGATCGAGACCGCGACGGTGAGCACGTAGTCGACCAGCAGGGCGCTCGCCACGGTGACGCCGGCGTTCCGGCCGAGGTTGACGGTGGCCACCTCGTAGTCGCCGCCGCCGCTGGGATAGGCGTGCACGTTCTGGCGGTACGACGCGACGACCGCGGTCATCACCAGGGCGACGGCGATCCCGATCTTCCACGACCAGACGTACGCGGACGCGCCCGCGAGGGACAACATGATGAAGATCTCGTCCGGTGCGTAGGCCACCGACGACAACGCGTCGCTCGCGAACACCGGCAGCGCGATCCGCTTCGGAAGCAGCGTCTCGCCGATCTGGGAGCTGCGCAGCTTGCGACCGAGCAGGATGCGCTTGGAGACATCGCCGACACCCACGATCGGACAGGCTAGACCTTGGGAGCCGTGAATCGGGTATCGGCTGGGATACGGTTTCCACGTGCATGTCGTGATCATGGGATGCGGCCGGGTCGGCTCGACCCTGGCCCGCAGCCTCGAGGACCGCAATCACACCGTCTCCATCATCGACAGCGAGCCCGACTCCTTCCGCAGGTTGGGCCCGTCGTTCAACGGTGACAAGGTGACCGGCTTCGGCTTCGACCAGGCGGTCCTCGAGAAGGCCGGCATCCGCCGGGCCGAGGCGTTCGCGGCGGTGTCGAGCGGCGACAACTCCAACATCATCGCGGCCCGCGTGGCGCGCGAGACCTTCGGCATCGAGCAGGTCGTTGCTCGCATCTACGACCCCGGCCGCGCCGAGGTCTACCAGCGGCTCGGGATCACGACCGTCGCCACCGTGAAGTGGACTGCCGACCAGGTGCTCCGCCGGCTGCTGCCCGCCGGTGCCGAGCCGGACTTCCGCGACCCGTCGGGCACGATCCGGCTCGACCACGTGCCGGTGGCGGAGGCGTGGATCGGGCAGCGCACGATCAGCTTCGAGGAGCAGACGAAGAGCCGGATCGCCTGGCTCGACCGGCTCGGCGAGGGCATGCTGCCCACGCACGAGAGCATCCTCCAGGAGGGCGACCTCATCCACCTGGTGATGCGCGAGGAGAACGCCGCCGACGCATACGCGGTCATCGACAAGGGCCCCGAGGAGGAGGCATGAGAGTCGCCATCGCCGGAGCTGGTGCGGTCGGGCGCTCGATCGCCCGCGAGCTGATCCACAACGGCCACCAGGTGCTGCTCATCGACAAGGCGCCGAGCGCGATCAAACCCGAGCGGGTCCCCGACGCCGAGTGGCTCCTGGCCGACTCGTGCGAGATGTCCTCACTGGAAGAGGCACGCCTCGACCAGTGCGACGTCGTGATCGCGGCCTCCGGCGACGACAAGGTCAACCTGGTGACCTCGCTCCTGGCCAAGACCGAGTTCGGTGTCCCCCGGACGGTCGGCCGGGTCAACCACCCCAACAACGAGTGGCTGTTCACCGAGGCCTGGGGCGTCGACGTCAACGTCTCGACGCCGCGAATCATGTCGGCGCTCGTGGAGGAAGCGGTGACGGTCGGCGACCTGGTGCGGCTCTTCACGTTCCGCCAGGGCAACGCCAACCTGGTCGAGCTCACCCTCCCCGAGGACTCGCCGTACGTCGGCGACCCGGCCGGGCTGATCCCGTTCCCCGAGAACTGCGCCCTGGTCACGATCCTGCGCGACGGGCAGGTCTACACCCCGGACGCCGACCAGCCGATCGAGTCCGGCGACGAGCTGCTGTTCGTGGTGTCCGCCGACGTCGAGGACGAGCTCGAGCGATTGCTCGCCCCCAGCCTGCACGGCGGCTAGACCCAGCTGTCGAGGCAACTCGGCATCTCTCTCCGGTTCGGGGAGCTCGTCGAGGCCACGTCGACGGGCGCCGGTCGTCGGCTGCGCCGAGGCCCCCCTTGCCTACCACCCGCTCCGCTCGTTCCTCGCTCCGCGGGGGCCAGTCCCAACCACGGCTGCGGGGGGCCTCGGCTCCGCCGCCGGCCCGGCGACATGCCCGATGCGGCGCACCTCAACCACCGGTCAGGCGGTGTCCTCCTCCTGGGGACCGCCGAGCACGACGGCGGGATCGCTGCCCTTGACCGGGGTGTGGTTGCGCGCCAACACCCAGACCATCGCGGCGAGGGCCGCGAGCTGGAGTGGCCAGCCCATGGCGATCTTGAGGACGCCGAGGATGGCGATCGCGACGTCGGCGTCGAGGGCGCCGGACTTGCCTGCGAACCAGATCGGGGCCTGGCCGATCACCCGCAGGATGCAGGGCAACACCAGAAGCCAGGTCAGCAGCGAGCAGAGCCGCACCACCTGCTGGTCCTCGTGCCAGGCCGTGGGGTCACCGGTGACGCTGCCGACCATGAACCCCACGAGCGGCCAGCCGATCAGGCAGGTGAAGGCGAGGACGACGGTGTAGCCGGTGTTGTAGATGATGCCCGGGCAGGAAGTAGGCGAGCGCCTGGTCGTCCTCGCTGCCTCCCGACGCGAGCCGACATGGTGACGAACAGCCAGCCGATCCCGATGCCGAAGATCGCGTTCACGACGAACTGGACCGACGAGCGCTGCAGGATCCGGACGACCAGCAACAGCACGGCCACGGCGACGCTGACGAGCAGCGCCGTCCGCAGCTCCCGGGTGGTCAGCCAGGTGACCGTGAACAGCACGGTCGGAACGGCGGCTTCGACCATGCCGCGGCGTCCGCCCAGCGCCTTCGACAGCTGGGTGCCGGACCACCGACTCCACCGTGTCGACGGAGGCCTTGCGTGCGGGGTCGCTCATGGGGTCAGTCACAGGTTCGCTCACGGGATGAGCTCGTAGCGCGGGTTGTACATGATCCGGCCACCTTCGGCCGACCCGATCCGGCCCTCGATCTGGATCGCACCGGCCGGGCGCGATCCCGGCGATCCGCCGCCGCCCGAGCCACACCACGGTGAGCACGCCGGAACCGTCGGTGAGCTCCGCCTCGAGGGCGGGTACGCCGCCGCGCGGCCGGAGCGTGACCGTGCTGAGGGTGCCGCGCAGCCGCACCCGCTCGCGGTCGGGCGCGTCGGCGATCCGGTGCGCCCGGAGTCGGCGTAGGTGCGCCGCAGCTCGCGCTCGTGCATCTCGGTGCTGCTGGCCCACTTGCTGATGCTGCGCCGCAGACGGCTCTTGCCCGTCACTGCCACAGTTTAGGACTCGTCGGGCCGTGCGCCGGGCCGATCGGGCAGCACGACCGGCAGCGGGTCACCGGCCGGCATGGCGTGGTCACCCCGGCGGATCACGACCTTGGTGAGGGTGTCCTCCCAGGCGGCGGCGCTGTCGGGGTCGGTGGCCGGACGGCCCAGGAAGGTGCCGCGCAGCATCCACCGCGGGCCGTTGATGCCGATGATCCGGGACGCCTGGTTCGCCGAGCCCGTCCCTCGGCCGTCTGGACCGAGAGCTGGCAGACCAGCTCGGTGCCGAATCGTCCTTCACGCTCGGTGGCGGTCCCGCCCCTGCGGGCCAGGTCCGCGGCCAGCTGGGGTCGCACCTCGGTCCACAGGTCACCGTTGCGGGGGGCCGCGAAGGCACGCAGCTCGAGGGCGCCGTCCGGCCCGGCGAGCAGCGACCGCCTGGACGGCCTGGGTGCTCTCGTCGACCTGGAGCCGCAGCTCGCGCTCCTCCTCCGGTGCGATCAGCAGCGAGCCGAGGTCCACCCGCTGCACGCCGTCGTCGGGAAGCGTCGTCGATGTCGAAGGGGCCCTCGGCGTCCACCGGGTCGCCCACGTCCTCGCCGGTGGTCGTCGGCCGACTCCCCGGGCTCCGCGGCTGCGGGGTCGGGTTTCTCGGACTTGCGGCGGAACTTCACTGCTTCTCCTCTGCTCGGGGTCTCGCCAGCGGCGAATCCTCCAGTAGAACCGTAGCCCCCGGCTCCACGAGCGGATTCGGGGAGTTCGGTCGACCGCGACGAAGCGGGCGTGCTCGAAGCGCTGGACCACGAGCTGCGCGATCCGGTCCCCGCGCCGCAGCTTGATCGGCTGCTCCGGGGTCGTGGTTGATCAGCAGCACCTTGATCTCGCCGCGGTAGCCGGAGTCGATGGTTCCGGGGGTGTTCACGATCGAGAGGCCGTGCCGGGCCGCGAGCCCGGACCGGGGGTGCACCAGGGCGACGTGACCCTCGGGCAGCGCGAGCGCGACCCCGGTCGGCACCAGGGCCCGTTCACCCGGCTGCAGGACCACGTCCTCGGCCGTGACCAGGTCGGCTCCGGCGTCGCCGGGATGGGCATAGCTGGGCAGTGGGAGGTCCGGATCGAGGCGGAGGACGGCGACCTCGGGGGCAGGCACTGGGTCGGGTACGGCGGTCGGGCACGGGCGGACCATACCCTTGACCCCCGTGGAGTACGACGAGCGGCTCAGCGTCCCCCTGCGCTGGTGGGTCCAGGGGACGATGCTGGTCGCCAGCCTGTGGCTGGCGATGATCGTGGCGCTGCCGCCCACGGCGGCCTGGACGCATCACCGCCGATCGCGATGGGCGGCCTGGCACTCGGCCTGCTGGCGTACGGCGCCGCACGGGTGACCGTCGACGACGGGCTTCCTGCGCGCCGGCCGGGCCCGGATCGCGGGCGCTCCACCTCGGGCACGTCGAGCTGCGCTGGACGCCGAGGCGACCCGGCAGGATCTCCGGCGTCGAGGCCGACGCGCGGGCCTACCTGCTGCTGCGGCCCTACCTGAAGCGGGCGGTCCGGGTGCGAGATCACCGACCCGGCCGACCCCGCGCCGTACTGGCTGATCAGCACCCGCCACCCCGACGAGCTGGCACGAGCACTGACGCGAACTGACTGAATCGACGCGCGGCTGGGTAAGGTCCGGACATGGCATCGTCATCGAAGGTCTGGTCGGCATTCTCGCTCGCCGCCGCGCTCGGTGCCGCAGCGCTCGCGAAGAAGGGACTCAACACGTCGTGGAGGGCCGCGACCGGGAAGAACCCCCCGGCCAACCCTGCCGACCCCGACGTCGACGATCTGGGAGGCCGTCTCTGGGCCGCGGTCAGCGGGACCTTCGTCGCGCATCGCCCGGATGCTGGCCAGCCGGAAGGCCGCCGACTACTACACGAAGTCGACCGGGCACCTGCCGCCCGACCTGGTCAAGGACGACCAGGACGCCGACAAGGCTCCGCAGCCACGACCTGACGCGTCACCCGACGCCTCGGCAGGCTAGGGCCGTGCCTAGGCGCAGTCCTTGCAGATCAGCTTCTTCTCGTCCGCGAGCTGCGAGCGGTGGTGGACCAGGAAGCAGCTCATGCAGGTGAACTCGTCGCTCTGCTTGGGCTTGACCTCGACGGCCAGCTCCTCGTGGGAGAGGTCGGCTCCGGGCAGCTCGAACGACTCGGCCGCCTCGGCCTCGTCCTCGTCGACCTTCCCGGAGTTCTTGTCGTGGCGACGCGCCTTGAGCTCCTCGATGCTCTCCTCGGACTCTTCCTCGGTCTTGCGCGGGGCGTCGTAATCGGTCGCCATCAGTCCTCAACTCCCCTCACGCGAGCTACGCCGGTCGTAGCTAGTTCCACGGTGTCGGCGCCAGATTGTGCACCATGCCGGGTGCCAGTGCACACCGGTTCCCGATGTGTCCGCACAACACGCAAGGTCGGGTGCTATTCCCGGGATTCGGCCGGAATCCGGCCTCTTCCACGGCCGTCCGGAGCTCGTCGAAGCCGTGCTCCGGGGAGCACAGGACCAGGTCCCTCCCGCCCACGCCCGGAAGCGAGCTCCCAGCGGGCGCCGGCGGCCTCGGCGATCAGAGCTCCGGCCGCGTGGTCCCAGAGGTTGACGCCCTCCTCGACGTACCCGTCGAGCCGCCCCTCGGCGACGTGGCACAGGTCCAGGGCACACGAGCCCATCCGCCGGATGTCGCGCATCTGCGGCAGCAGCCTGGCGAGGGCCTCTGCCTGGATCGCGCGGATACGGGCCTCGTCGTAGCTGAAGCCGGTCCCGATCAGGCGCTGCGACGAGTGGCGCGGGAGCGCGCACCGAGTTGGGCTCGCCGTCGCGTCGCGGTCACCAGGGTCTCGCCGCCGTCGGCCGCGGTACGGCGTTCGCCGACGTACTCGGTCCCGGCCGCCACGTCGAGCACCACACCGGCCACGACCACACCGTCGCGCTCGGCCGCGATCGACACGGCGTACTGAGGGATGCCGTAGAGGAAGTTGACGGTGCCGTCGATCGGGTCCACCACCCACCGGATCCCGGAGGTGCCGGCGTCGTCGTGCCCCTCCTCCCCGAGGAATCCGTCGTCGGGACGCGCCTCGGCGAGCACCGACCGGATCAGCTCCTCGCTCTCCCGGTCGGCCTCGGTCACTATGTCGACGTCGCTGGACTTGGTCGCTGCGACAGTGACGGTTCCGGAACGCGCGCTCGCGGACCAATGCCGCTGCCGACCTCGCCGCGTGAGGGCAAGGCCCAGCAGGTCGTCGGTCATGTCGGGACCCCGCCCACGGCGGGCCGCTCCCCGCGCGGGTTCGGACAGCAGCCGAGGCCGCACAGGTCCCACCAGGCCTGCAGGCTGCCGACCGCCTTGCGCAGGGGCTTCTCACCGCGCTCAGTGGCCGCCCGCTCGACCAGGAGGTCTCTGACCACGGCCACGAACCGGGGGTCGATACCGGGGGTCGCCGCGCGCACCGTCGGGAGGTCAAGCTTCTCCGCGGTCGCGAGGGCCTCGGTGTCCAGGTCGTAGAGGACTTCCATGTGGTCGGACACGAAGCCCACCGGGACCAGGACCACTCCCGGGGCGCCCCGACGCGACAACCGCTCCAGGTGGTCGTTGACGTCGGGCTCGAGCCACGCCACGTGCGCGGGTCCGGAGCGCGAGCAGAACACCAGGTCGTGGGGATTGCGGCGGCCGGTCTCCTGACGGACCCGGTCGACGATCTCGGCCACCACACTTCGGTGCTGGTTGACGTAGGCGTTGCCCTGGCGTCCGCTGGCCTCGTTCATCGAGTCCGGGATGGAGTGGGTGACGAAGCACAGATGCGCACCCTCGCGGACCGCCTCCGGGAGCTCGGCCAGCGCCGCCAGGGTGGCGTCGACGACGGGCTCGACGAAGCCCGGGTGGTTGAAGTACTGGCGCAGCCGGTCCAGCTGGGGCGCTCCCTCGACCGCCGCGCCGGCGTCGGCCAGGTTCTCGCGGTACTGCCGGCAGCCCGAGTACGACGAGTACGCGCTGGTCGTGAAGCACGCAGCCCTGGTCACCCCGTCTGCGGCCATCTGGCCGAGCGCGTCGACGAGGTACGGGTCCCAGTTCCGGTTGCCCCAGTAGACGGGGAGGTCGATCCCGGCTCCGGCCAGGTCCTCGCGGATGGCCGACAGGAGCTCCCGGTTCTGGTCGTTGATGGGCGAGCGTCCGCCGAAGAGGTGGTAGTGCTCACCGACCTCCACGAGTCGCTCGCGCGGGATCCCGCGACCACGGGTGACGTTCTCGAGGAACGGCATCACGTCGTCCGGCCCTTCCGGTCCGCCGAACGACACGAGCAGGAGTCCGTCGTACGGCGAGACGTCGGGAGCCATGCGACCCATCGTAGGGACGGATAACGGGTTCGTCGTCGGCCGTCCCCGGTCATACGCTCGTTTCGAGATGTTGACGTCCTACCGCCGGATCCTCGCCGAGCCCGGCGCCCTCCTGTTCAGCACGACCGGACTCGTCGGTCGGCTGCCCATCTCCATGGTCGGCCTCGGCATCGTCCTGCTGGTCTCGACCGCGACCGGGTCCTACGGCCTGGCCGGCTCGGTCTCGGCCGCCTACCTGGTGGCCAACGCGCTGTTCGCGATCGTGCACGGCCGGTGGGCCGACGGGTGGGGGCAGTCGCGCGCGCTGCCGGTGGCGATCATCCTCTTCGGTATCGCCACGACCATGCTGGTCGTGGCGGTCCAGGCCGAGTGGCCGACCTGGACGGCCTACGTGTTCGCCGCCCTTTCCGGAGCGTCACTCCCCTCGGTCGGATCCTGTGTCCGCGCCCGGTGGTCACACGTCCTCGAGTCCCCGTCGCAGGTGCAGACGGCCTACGCCCTCGAGTCGGTGAACGACGAAGCGGTGTTCATCCTCGGCCCGATCCTGGTGACCGTCCTCGCGACCGGATGGCACCCGGCTGCCGGGCTCGCTACGGCGATCGTGGCCGGGGTCGCCGGGACGCTCCTCTTCGCGGCGCAGCGGGCCACCGAGCCCCCCGCGCACCGTCACCACCGGACCTCGGGACCGCGACCCGGCCTGCCGTGGCGCACCGTGGTCCCGCTCATCCTGGTGTGTGCCGGACTGGGCACCCTGTTCGGCGCGGCCGAGGTCACCACCGTCGCCTTCGCCGAGGAGCAGGGTGCGAAGGCCGCCGCGGGCGGGCTGCTCGCGTTGTGGGCGCTGGGCAGCCTGCTCTCCGGCATCATCACCGGCGCGATCGCGTGGCGCCGGGGGCCGGCGATCCGGCTGCGCTGGGGTGCCCTGGGGATGGCCGTGGCGATGAGTCCCCTCAGCTTCATCGACTCGATCCCGGTCATGGGCGTCGCCCTGTTCATCGGCGGGTTCGCCATCGCGCCCACCCTGGTGGCGACCATGTCGCTGACCGAGCAGACCGTGCCGGGATCTCGACTCACCGAGGGGATGGCGATCATGCACACCGGCCTCGTGGCCGGGGTCGCGCCCGGAGCAACGGTCGCGGGCGTGATCATCGACGCGTCCGGCGCCTCGGCGGCGTACCTCGTCTCCCTGGGCGCCGGTGTGGTGTCCGCGCTCGCCGCCCTGGCCTTGCCGCGCGAGGTGCTGGGCCGAGGGTCGAGCGGTCTCGAGGCGGACGCCAGTGCGCCCTCCTCAACGGCCTAGTGTTCCCTCCGTGACTGAGTGGAGGAACTGGTCGGGCCTGGAGGCGGCCCGCCCCGACGAGGTGGTGCACCCCAGGGACACCGAGGCCGTCGTCGCTGCCGTGACGCGGGCCCGAGCCAGCGGAACCACCCTCAAGATGGTCGGCGCCGGGCACAGCTTCACCGCCATCGGCGCTCCGGAGCACACCATGGTCAGCCCCAAGCGGCTGAGCGGGATCGTGGCCGTCGACCGGGACGCGATGACGGTCACGGCCTGGGCCGGCACCAGGCTGCACCACCTCAATGCCGAGCTGGAGCGGCTCGGTCTCTCTCTGCACAACATGGGCGACATCGCCGAGCAGACCCTGGCCGGCGCCATCTCGACCGGCACCCACGGCACCGGCGGGGTGGCGGCCGGTCTGTCGGCTCAGGTCGCCGGTGTCCAGCTGGTGACCGGGACCGGCGAGGTGCTGACGGCGACGCCTGCGGAGAACCCGGAGGTGTTCGACCACGCGCGGCTCGGCCTCGGGGCGCTGGGGATCCTGACGACGATCACCTTCCGGGTGGAGCCGCTGTTCCTCCTGGAGGCGACCGAGCAGCCGATGTCGTGGGACGAGGCGCTCGGCTCCTTCGACGACATGGTGGCCGACAACCACCACGTCGACATGTACTGGTTCCCGCACACCGACCGGATGCTCACCAAGCGCAACAACCGGCTCGACGCACCCCTCGACGAGGCCGAGCCGCTGCCGACGTGGCGCCGCTGGGTGGATGACGACTTCTTCTCCAACACGCTCTTCGGCGCCCTGACCGCCGGCGCCAACCGGGCCCCCGCGGCCATCCCGAGGATCAACAGGTTCTCGGCTACGGCGCTGGCGGCCCGCTCCTACAGCGACGTGGCGCACCGGGTGTTCACCTCTCCTCGCCGGGTGGTGTTCCGGGAGATGGAGTACGCCGTGCCGCGCGAAGCCGGCCTGACCGCCCTGCGCGAGGCCCGTCGCACGGTCGAGGACTCTGACTGGAGGATCAGCTTCCCGGTCGAGATCCGGGTCGCCCGGGCCGACGACGTCCCGCTCTCCACGGCGTACGACCGAGATGCGTTCTACCTGGCCTTCCACACGCACCGGGACGCCGACCACACGGCGTACTTCGCGTCGATGGAGCGGGTCATGCGGGGCCACGGTGGCCGCCCGCACTGGGGCAAGGTGCACACGCTGGGGGCCGCGGACCTGGCGACGCTCTACCCGCGCTTCGACGATTTCCTTGCCCTGCGCGACCGGCTGGACCCGGACAACGTGTTCGGCAACCCCCATCTGCGACGGGTCCTGGGGGTCCCGTGATCCACCCCGGGCGCGCCGCGCGCGATAGCCGCATGCACCCGCCGCGCTGGCGTAGGCTCAGGCCACCGGAATCATGGACTGGCGGGAGCACGACGACCGATGGCGCACCTCACGCTCGCGGGACTGAGCGACGACGGCAAGCGCCTGCTCCTGGTCAGCGACAAGGGGGTCGAGTTCACCCTCGACATCGACGCTCGGCTCCGGGCCGCCCTCCGCGGTGAAGGGCAACGCCGATTGGAGATTCAGATGGACAGTTCACTCCGGCCCCGCGACATCCAGGCCCGGATCCGGGCCGGAGAGACGCCGGAGGCCGTGGCCCAGGCCGCACACACCACCGTCGACAGGATCATGCCGTTCGCCGCCCCCGTGATCGCGGAACGTCAGCACGTCGCCGAACGCGCGCAGCGCTCGTCCGTACGCCGCCGGCCCGACTCCGCCGGGTCCCCGGGGGGCGCCCGCACCCTCGGCGAGGCGGTCTCGGGACACCTCCGTGCGCTGAACGTCGATCCACAGACCGTCGAGTGGGACGCCTCCCGCCGTGAGGACGGCCGCTGGACCCTGACCGGGACCTACTCCGCCGGCGAGCGCAGCGGCTCGGCCACCTACATCTACGACGGGCCCGGCAACTACGTCACGGCCGAGGATGAGGACGCCCGCTGGCTGGCCGGCGAGGGCGTTCCCGGAGCACCGCGTCCGGCCCGCGACGACCTGCAACAGGCCCGCGAGCGCCGACTGACCGCGCTGCCGGGCCACGACGAGCTGCCGCTCGGGGACGACGCGATCGAGCTGGTCACCGAGCCGGACGAAACCGCCAGCCTCGGAGCCGAGCAGCCGGTCGAGGCCTACCTCGACGAGCCCTTCGAGGCGTCGCCCGCTCCGCAGGAGCCACCCGTCACCGACGAGGCGCCCGCGGCGCGCGACGAAGCGCCGGACGCCGAGCCAGGGGCGGACGAGGAGCCCGCGCCCCGTCGCCCGGCCAAGAAGAAGGGTCGGGCGTCCGTTCCGAGCTGGGACGAGATCATGTTCGGCGGCGGCAAGAGCGAGTGATCTTCGCCAGATCTACCTGGCGATAGGGTCCGGGCATGTCGTACTTCGTCACGGGCGCGACCGGTTTCATCGGCCGACACCTCGTCGAGGAGCTTCTCGACCACCGCGACGGCGACATCTTCGTCCTGGTCCGAAAGGGGTCGCTGCCCCGGATGGAGGCGCTGATCAGGAGATGGGACACCAACCGGGTCATTCCGGTCACCGGTGACCTCGCCAAGGCGAATCTCGGGGTCGCCAGGAAGTGGCGGGCCGAGCACCGGGGCGAGATCGAGCACTTCTTCCACGTCGCCGCGATCTATGACATGACCGCCGGCGACGAGAGCAACCAGACGATGAACGTCGACGGCACCCGGAACGCCGTGCGTCTCGCCGGCGCGCTCGACGCGGGCTGCTTCCACCAGGTGTCGTCCGTGGCCGCCGCCGGGGACCACGTCGGGCAGTTCGACGAGACCATGTTCCACGAGGGCCAACACCTGCCGTCGCCCTACCACCGGACGAAGTTCGAGTCGGAGAAGATCGTCCGTGAAGAAGCGTCAGTGCCGTGGCGGGTCTACCGGCCCTCGATCGTGGTCGGGGACAGCCAGACCGGCGAGATGGACAAGGCCGACGGCCCCTACTACTTCTTCCCGATGCTGAAGGTGCTCCGCGATCGACTGCCTGCCTGGCTCCCTCTGGTTGGAGTCGACCTCGGAGACACCAACTTGGTGCCGGTCGACTACGTCGCCAAGGCCATGGACCACCTCGCGCACCTGCCGGATCGCGACGGTGAGGCCTTCCACCTGGTGAATCCCGAGCCGCAGGCGGTCGGCGACCTGGTCAACCTCTTCTGCGCCGCCGCCGGGGCGCCGCAGTTCGCCACGCCCGTCGATCGCCGCCTGACCACGTCGGGACCGCTCGCCCTGGTCCCGCGGCAGCTTCGGCCGTCCTCGATCCTCACCGGCCTGGTGAGGTCGGCACCAGTTCGCGCCGTGCTCGACCAGACCGTCGGTCGGCTCGGGGTGCCGGCGGAGGTGCTCGCTCACACGAGCTTCGTCGCGACATTCGACTCCCGCAGGACGGAGAAAGCCCTCGCCGGCTCGGGCATCGGAGTCCCCGACCTCGAGTCGTACGCCCGCACCCTGTGGGGCTACTGGGAGGAGCACCTCGACACGTCCACGGGCGGCGACCCGGAGATCCGGGAGGCGCTCACCGGCAAGTACGTCGTCATCACCGGCGCCTCCTCCGGCATCGGCCAGGTCACCGCCTCCAAGGTCGCCCAGGCTGGAGGCGTGCCGGTGCTGGTCGCCCGCGGGAAGGACAAGCTGGAGGACACGAAGGCCACGATCGAGATGCGCGGCGGGACGGCGTACGTCTTCCCGTGCGATCTGTCGGACCTGGAGGCCATCGACCGGCTGTGCACGCAGATCGCCTCGGAGGTCCCGGCGATCGACTTCGTCGTCAACAACGCCGGGCGGTCGATCCGCCGCTCGCTGAAGCTGTCCCAGGACCGCTTCCACGACTTCGAGCGGACCATGCAGCTCAACTACTTCGGGGCGATCCGCCTGGTCATGGGGCTGGTCCCGAAGATGCGCGAACAGCGCCGCGGGCACATCGTGAACATCTCCTCCATCGGGGTCCAGACCAACCCGCCGAGGTTCTCGGCGTACGTCGCGTCGAAGGCGGCGCTCGACTCCTGGAGCAACGTGGTGGCCTCGGAGCTCGTGGGCGACGGAATCACGTTCACCAGCATCCACATGCCGCTGGTGCGGACGCCGATGATCGCTCCCACCAAGCTCTACGACAGGTTCCCCACGATCTCACCCGCCCAGGCTGCCGACCTGGTGATCGAGGCAATGGTCGAGCGGCCGCACGAGATCAACACGCTGCTCGGCAACGCCGGGGCCGTCGCACACACGGTTGCGCCGAAGCTGGCGTTCCGGATCCTGAACATGGCCTACCACGTCTTCCCCGATTCCGCGGCCGCGCGCGGCGACTCCGATGGCGGCACCCGGGAGTCGGAGCAGATCATGCTGGCCCGGGTGTTCAAGGGCGTGCACTGGTAGACGCGCATGCGTCTGGTCTCTCCGGCGGGACCCGGTCACGGCGCGATCGGGCGGTCCGGGTCGGCGATCCACTCGCTCCAGCTCCCGGGGTACAGCGCCGCACTGATGCCCGCCACCTCCATGGCCAGCACGTCGTGGGCGGCCGTGACACCGGAGCCGCAGTACGCCGCCACGTCGGCACCCGGCACGGCTCCGACGCCTGCATAGATCTTCGCCAGCTCCGGGACCGGTCGGAAGCGCCCGTCGGAGTCGAGGTTGGACTCGGTTGGCATGTTGACGGCCCCGGGGATGTGCCCGGCCACCCGGTCGATCGGTTCGACCTCGCCCCGGTATCGCTCGGCAGCCCGGGCGTCGATGAGCACGTCGACCCGCGGGACCGCGTCCACATCGACGACCGGCATCGCTGGTTCCTCGGTGGTCGAGCCTGCTCCCCCGGTGGTCGAGCCTGTCGAGACCACGAAGTCGCCCTGGCCCGGCGCGGCGGTTCCCGTTTCGACGTCTCCCCCGGCGGCCACCCACGCCGGCCAGGCTCCGTCGAGCACCCGGACGTCCCGATGGCCGTGCAAGCGCAGCAGCCACCAGACACGTGCAGCGGCGCGCCCACCCCAGTCGTCGTACACCACGACCGGGCGGCCGCCGGAGACGCCCGCTCGGCGCATCGACGCCTCGAACTCCCGGGGAGCCGGCAGCGGATGGCGCCCACGCGTGCCGGGCGGCGCCGCCAACTCGGTGTCGACGTCGACGTACGCAGCGCCCGGGATGTGCCCCGCCGCGAACTCGGAAGGTCCCGACGGAGCGCCCGTCCGGTAGCGCACGTCAAGAACGGACGGTCGCAGCCGGCCGGACCCGACGAGGGCGGCACGGAGCTCGTCGGCTGGGATCAGCGGACCCGAGGTCATGGAACTCATCCTGCCCGGTCGGTGTGACAGGATCTCCCCCCGTGGCTGAACTGCACTTCTTCACCGGCACCATGGACTCGGGCAAGAGCACGCTCGCCCTGCAGACCAACCACAACCACGCCGCGCGTGGTCGGGTCGGCCGGATCTTCACCACCCACGACCGCGCCGGGGAGGCCATCCTCTCGAGCCGACTGGGGCTGACCCACGACGCGCTCGAGGTCGGCGACGACTTCGACTTCTGGTCCTACGTCGTGACCCAGCTGACCCAGGGCGGCCGGATCGACTACCTCATCTGTGACGAGGCCCAGTTCTACGCCCCCGCCCAGATCGACCAGCTCGCCAAGGTCGTCGACGAGCTCCAGATCGACGTCTTCACGTTCGGGATCCTCACCGACTTCAGGAGCCAGCTCTTCCCTGGCAGCGCTCGCCTCGTGGAGCTGGCTGACCGGATGAACGTGCTCCAGGTCGAGGCGCTGTGCTGGTGCGGCAAGCGGGCGACGCACAACGCGCGCACCGAGAACGGCGTGATGGTGGTCGAGGGCGAGGTGATCGTCGTCGGCGACGTCGACACTGCCGGCAGCGAGCCGGCGGACGTCGCCTACGAGGTGCTCTGCCGCCAGCACCACCGACGTCGGCTCACTGCCGACCGGGCCAAGGCGGTCAGCCTCGCGCCCGAGCCGCTGCCATTCGGCTGATGCCGGAGGCGCGAGAACCGGTATAGACCACTTCTCACGAACCTCGGCGATTCCCTCGTTTTGTGCTTGCACCAGCGTGCCAGCGCGAGGATCCTCTTCCCTCGACACCCAGAAACCCCGGCCCAGGCCACGGGTGACCCTCGAATGCTCCCGGAGGATCAGATGCAGAAGACCTACCGATTCCTTGCGTACACCATCGCGGTCCTGGTGGTGGTCCAGGCCGGAGCGATCGCGTACGCGTTCTTCGGTCTCAGTGACTGGATCAGCAACGACAACGGCGTCTTGAACAAGCAGGTCCTCGAGTGCGAGTCGGACTGTGAGTCGCTGTTCACCGCGGAGTGGGGCTTTGCGATCCACATGTTCTTCGTCGGGCTCCTGCTGATCCCGCTGGTTTCCCTGATCCTCCTGATCGTCTCGTTCTTCGCGAAGATCCCGGGCGGCATCAAGTACGCCGCCGGCATCTTCGTGCTGATCGTGCTCCAGGTGATCATCCTCCCGGCGCTGTCCCGGGAGGTCGACCCGGCGTTCGGTGCTCTGCACGGCATCAACGCCCTGATCCTCATGGGGGCCGCCATCGCCGCCGGCAAGCGTGCCAGCACCCACCTGGCGGACGCCGCTCCCGCCCCCGTCGCCGCGTAGCGGCTACGACACTAGGGGTGTCCCTGCGGTCCAGGTGGCGGCTGTGGCTCGCGATCGCGGCCACGGCCGCCGTGGTGCTGCCCCTGGGCTGGTTCTGGCAGGCGAGCCTGCTGCCTGACACCTACGACATGGCCACGATGGGCTACCAGGACTGGGGCGGCGGGCCCAGTGGCCAGCATGGCGGGGGGCACGGCCACCACGGGACTCCGGTCGCGGAGCTGACCGCGGACCCGGATCGGCCGGCCGACGTAGCCGAGACCCTGACCGTCCGCGAGGACGGTGACCACTACACGGTCAACGGCACCTCCCCGGGTCCACTCCTCCGCGCGACCGAAGGGGATCTGGTCGAGGTGACCCTCGTCAACGAGAACGTCGCGGGCGGCACGACCCTGCACTGGCACGGTGTCGACGTCCCGAACTCTGCCGACGGCGTCGCCGGCGTCACCCAGGACGCGGTCGGTCCGGGCGAGGAGTTCGTCTACCGGTTCGTAGCCGACCAGGTGGGGACCTTCTGGTACCACTCCCACCAGATCTCCCACAAGCAGGTCGTGGGAGGCCTCTTGGGAGGCTTCGTGGTCGACCCCGCAGAACCCGACCCGGAGGTCCGCGACGAGTTGGCCGTCCTGCACCAGTACGACGACGGCGCCACGCTCAACGGTGAGCCCGGGACCACCGTCGTCGATGCCGCCGCTGGCGAACAGGTACGGGTGCGCGTGATCAACACCGACAACGGGCTCTCGACCGGGTGGGTGCGGGGCGCGCCGTACCGGGTCCTGGCCGTCGACGGCACCGAGGTCAACCAACCCGGTGAGCTCACGGACGAGGGGTTCGAGGTGCCGGCCGGCGGCAGGATCGACCTCGGCTTCACCGTGCCCCAGGGCGGCTTGCGGGTGGACTTCGCCGGCACGACGGCGATGGTCTTCGGCCCGGACCCAGGCGACGGAGACGCCGGCACCGCTCCGGAGGAACTCGTCGACCTCCTCTCGTACGGCGAGCCGGCCGACATCGGGTTCGGCACCGACGCCCCGGACCGGAGGTTCGACTACCGCATCGGGAAGCGGCCAGGCTTCCTCGACGGTCGTCCGGGCATGTGGTGGACCGTCAACGGCCACCTGTTCCCCGACGTCCCGATGTACATGGTCGCCGAGGGCGATGTCGTCGTGTTCCGGATCGAGAACGACAGCGGCGAGACCCACCCGATGCACCTGCACGGACATCACGCGGTCGTGCTGTCACGCGATGGCGAGGCGGCCACGGGCAGCCCGTGGTGGGTCGACTCGCTCGAGGTGGGTGAGGGCGAGTCGTTCGAGATCGCGCTCCTTGCCGACAACCCCGGTCTCTGGATGGACCATTGCCACAACCTCCCGCACGCCTCCGAGGGACTGGTGGCGCATCTGATGTACGACGGGGTCACGTCGTCGTACCGGGTCGGCGACGACGCCGGCAACGAGCCTGAGTGACCCGAACTGAGTGACCAGACCCTGCCGGGGCCGGTTCAGCAGACGAGCATGGGGATCAGCATCTCCTCGGGCGTGAGCGACCCGTGCAGGCCGACCAGCGTCGCCTCGTAGGCGAAGTCGGCGGTGGAGACGACCGCCGCGTCGTCGCGGCAGGCGACGACGACGTCGCCGATGCGAGGGCGCACGGTGGGTTGCAGGGCTCCGAACCAGCCCCGGCCGGCCGCTTCGTCCCTGGTCAGCACCTCGGCCCGGTCACCGAGCACGGACCGCCAGGTGGCCACCACGTCCTGGACCGCACCGCCGCGGCAGTAGAGGTGCCGGAAGCGGGCCTCACCCCCCAGCAGGGCAAGGCCGTCGCGCAGCTCGGTGATCTCGTCGACGTCGACCCGTCGGTCGGGCGGGCTGTCCACCATTCCGTGGTCGGCAACCACGACCAGGCGGGTGTGCGTCGGCAGGGCGTCGCGGAGCTGCTCCGACTCGGCGTCGATGATGGTGAGCTGCTGGAGCCAGTGGGTCGACGCTGTCCCATATCGATGCCCGGTCCAGTCGAGGTCGCCGTCGTACATGTAGGTGAGTGACGGTCTGGCCTGCGCTGCCGCCGCCACGGCGGCGATCCTCTCGCCCACCCGGTCGGCCCCGACGAAGTCGGCGCCGCGATGCCCGGCAACGGTCAGCCCGCTCAGCCGGAACTCCCGCTTGTTCACGCTGGTGACGGTGACCCCCTTCGCGGCCAGCCGGGTGAAGGCGGTCGGGTGCGGCTGGTACTCGAGAGGATCCACGGACTTGTCCCAGAACAGGGCGTTCAGCAGGCGGTCGGTGCCCGGGATCCGGGAGGTGAACCCGACCAGGCCGTGCGTCCCCGGTGTGAGACCGGTGCCGAGCGAGGTCAGGCTGGTCGCGGTGGTCGACGGCACCCCGGCGGTCGCCACGTCCTGACCGGACAGCAGCGAGGAGAGGAACGGGGCGGCGTGCGCGTGCCGGCGCAGCTGCTCGGCCCCGAGACCGTCGATCAGGAAGACGACGTACGACGATGCGTCCGGGAAGGCCAGCCGCGACGGGGTGTCGCCGATCGACGTGCCCAGGGCGGAGGCGACTGCCGGCAGGACATCGCCGAGCGAGCGAGCGCCGTAGGCCGGCTCGACGAAGTGGTGGTCGGTACTCACTCCGCGTGGGTCCGGGCGGACAGGGACTCTGCAAACGAGAGCAGGCCGGCCACGGCATCGGAGCCGTCAGCGGCCGCGGACACGCGCAACGAGAAGTCGTCGGACGCGAACACGCCGGTGTAGCCGTGGTCGGCGTCGCACTGCGGGTCGGAGCAGGTCGCCGGCTCCAGGTCGATCCGGCTCACCCCACCCCACCCGACGGTCATGACGGCCTCCGCCGGCAGGCTCGGCCCCGATGTCGGGTTCGCCGTCATCCGGGTCACGACCACGGACCGCACCGACGACAACCGGATCGCCTCGGTGGAGGTCGAGGTGTACGGCTCGGGCAGAAGATCGTCACCGGCGTGTTCGTCGGTGTGCGCGAGGATCAGCCGACTCGGGGTCACGACGACCACCGTGAGGTGGCGGCGGACCTCGTCCCGCTCGAACGTGGGCTCGTGGTGCACGTAGTAGGAGACCACCTGCTCCCCCGCGACCGCTCCCTCGACGCCGTCGGCGACGACCTCTGGGTAGTAGCCGGTCCGGTGGATGGCCTTCCGCAACTCCACGGTCCGGTCGCGGTCGTCGGTGGTGCTCGTGCGCATGTCGGCAGTCTGTCACGCGGTCAGTCGGACAGGGTGTCCCCCGGGGTCCGCGGTAACCGACGCACGAACCAGTCCGAGCGCGGGTCCAGCACCGGATCCACCCGACCGGCGGCCGTCAGGACCTTCACGCCGTCGGCCCCGGCGAGCACCAGGGAGAGGTCGAGCGAGCTGACCTGAGGCAGGTCGTTCTGCAGCTGGGCGACCCTGAGGATCAGGTGCTCCACGGCGGCGACGTCGACGACCTCGCTGCCGCGGTAGCCGAACAGCATCGGCGACGACTTGATCTCGCGCACCATCGCGGCAGCGTCGCCGGCCACGAGGGGTGGGATCCGGAAGGCCTGGTCCTCGAGCAGCTCGGTCAGCGGGCCGGAGATCCCGAAGGACACGACCGGACCGAAGAGCGGATCCTCCACGGTGCGGATCGCGACCGGCACCCCGGGCGGGGAGTTCTTCTGGACCACGAACCCCGCCTTCTCGGGCTCGGTGATCAAGGCGTTGAGGGACTCCCACGCGGTCTTCATCTCGGCGGCCGAGTCGACGTTGCGCCAGACGTGGGCGAGGTCCGGACGTTCTCGCAGGTGGTCGGCGGTCGCCTTGAGGACGACGTCCCAGCCCAGCTCCCGACCCGCCGTCTGGGCCTCGCGGGCACTGCTGACCGGGCGGGCCTCCCACAGGTCGATTCCGTACGCCGCGAGCAGCTGCGTGAGCTGTTCCTGGTCGAGGGTGGTCCCGTCGCCGTGCTTCGTCAGCACGCTGCCGACCAGCTGCTTGGCCCCGGCCGCGTCGACGTCCCCGACCTCGTCGTGGAGCCCGTCGGGAGTACGCAGCCAGACGGCGTAGCCCACGACCCGGGCCAGGGCGCGGACCGCCGCCTCGACGGCGGGGTACGACGGCACCGAGCCGCGACCTGCGGTGTGCCCCGCGACGTCGGGCACCCGGAGCAGCTCCGGAACTCCTTCTGCCCCAAGGAACGAGGACACCAGCGGCTTGTCGGACTGCTCCCCGACGGCTGCGAGCACATTGGCGACGTCCTCGCCGGAGACGTTCAGGGGTGGGATGTAGACGGCGACGACGGAGTCGACGTCGGGGTCGTCGATGGCCCCGTCGAGCGCGTCCTCGAAGTCCTCGGCCGTCGCGTCCGCACCCAACGCCACCGACTTGTTGACGACGAGCCCGACCGACGCGGCGGCGTCGGCCGCCAGCAGGCCCAGGGCGTCGGAGTTGCCGACGATGGCGACCCGGCGTCCACGCGGCAGCGGCTGGTGCGCCAACAGCTGGGCGACGTCGAACATGTCCTCGAGGGTGTCGACCTGGATCACGCCCGCCTGACGGAACATCGCGTCAACGGCCTGCGAGGGCGCCGCGATCTGACGCACGGCGTGCCCCATCGGCACACCCTGCGTGGTCCGCCCCGAGCGCACCGCGATGATCGGCTTGCGCAGGGACACCCGACGGGCGATCCGGGAGAACTTGCGGGGGTTGCCGATCGACTCCAGGTAGAGCAGCACCACCTCGGTCGCGTCGTCCTCCTCCCAGTACTGCAGGAGGTCGTTGCCCGAAACGTCGGCGCGGTTGCCGGCGCTGACGAACGTGGAGAGCCCAAGACCGCGGTTCCTGACCTTCTCGAGGATGGCGGAGCCGAGGGCGCCGGACTGGCAGAAGAAGCCGGCGCGCCCGCGCGGGGGAAGGACCCGCGCCAGGGAGGCGTTCAGAGACCGGCTCGGGTCGGTGTTGATGATGCCCAGACAGTTCGGGCCGATCAGGCGCAGGCCGTAGGACCGGGACAGCCCGACCAGGCGACGCTGGCGCTGGCGGCCCTCCTCGCCGGTCTCGGCGAAGCCCGAGGAGATCACCACCATCCCGTGCACGCCCTTCGCGGCGCAGTCGAGCACCACGTCCGGGACGGCGTCGGCGGGGACGGCCACGATCGCCAGGTCGACGTCGCCGGGAATGTCCCCCACGGAGGCGTACGCCGGCAAGCCGGACACCGCCTCGGCGACCTGGTTGACGGCGTACACCCGACCGGTGAAGCCGCCCATGACCAGGTTGCGCACCAGCGCCTGACCGATGGTGTCCTGACGGCGGCTGGCCCCGATCACGGCCACCGACTGCGGGTTGAAGAACCGCTCGATCGAGGCAGCCTCGGCCCGGTGCTCCCGCCCGGCCATCAGCCCCATCGCAGTGTCGGTCGGGTCGATTGGGAACTCCAGCACCATCACGCCGTCTTCGTACTCGCTGACCATCCGGTAGCCGGCGTCCCGGAAGGTGTTGATCATCTTGTGGTTGTCCGGGAGCACCTCCGCGACGAACCGGTCCACGCCACGCTCGCGACCTGCCTGTGCCAGGTGCTCGAGCAGGATCTGGGCGATGCCGCGCCCCTGGTGGCGGTCCTCCACGAGGAACGCGACCTCGGCCTCACCCGGCTTCACGAGGTCGTAGCGGCCGACCGCGATCATCTCGCCGGAGAGAAGCAGGACGAAGGCGACCCGGTCCACGTGGTCGACCTGCGTGAACCTGGCGACGTCGCGGTCCGACAGCTTCGGCATCGGGCTGAAGAAGCGGTAGTACTTCGACTCGTCCGAGACCCGGCTGTAGAACTCGACCAGGATCTCGGCGTCCTCCGGCTGGATCGGCCGGATGTGCGCCGTACTCCCGTCGCGGAGCAGGACGTCGGCCTCCCAGTGGCGCGGGGCCGCTGAGACGTCCTCGTTGCCGGTCACCCGCGAGAATCTACTCGTGGCGACCTTCCGGGCGGCGTGGCCGCCGATGAACGCTGGGCGGCGCCGGGGAGAATGGCTGGTATGGCACGACGTACGAAGCAACCTGTCCCCGACGACTTCGAGGAGCACATCCTCGACATCGATGTCGGCGACGAGATGCGCTCGTCGTTCCTGGAGTACGCCTACTCCGTCATCTACTCCCGCGCCCTGCCCGATGCCAGGGACGGCCTGAAGCCGGTCCAGCGCCGGATCCTCTACACGATGAACGACATGGGCCTGCGCCCCGACCGCGGCCACGTCAAGAGCGCGCGCGTCGTCGGCGAGGTCATGGGCCGGCTGCACCCGCACGGTGACGGCGCCATCTACGACGCCCTGGTCCGGATGGCCCAGCCCTGGTCGATGCGGCTGCCGATGATCGACGGGCACGGGAACTTCGGCTCGCCCGACGACTCCCCCGCCGCGATGCGCTACACCGAGTGCCGGATGGCGGCACCGGCCGTGGCGATGACCGCCTCCATCGACGAGGAGACCGTCGACTTCAAGCCCAACTACGACAGCCGGGAGCTGGAGCCCGTCCGTGCTGCCCGCGGCGATCCCGAACCTGATCGTCAACGGCACCACCGGCATCGCGGTCGGCATGGCCACCAACATCGCCCCGCACAACCTGATCGAGGTGGTGCAGGCCCTGCGGCACCTGATCAACCACCCCGAACACGACGCGTCGACGGGCTGATGCGGTTCATCCCCGGGCCGGACCTCCCCACCGGCGGCAAGATCGTCGGGCCTCGACGGCGTCCGCGATGCCTACGAGACCGGCCGTGGCACGCTTCCGGATGCGGGCCACGGCCCGGGTCGAGACGCGTCGGCGCGGCGCAAGGGCATCGTCGTCACCGAGCTGCCCTACGGCGTCGGCACCGAGAAGGTCGTGGAGCGGATCAAGACCCTCGTCCAGGGCAAGAAGCTGCAGGGCATCGCCGACATCAAGGACCTCACCGACCGCGAGAAGGGGCTGCGGCTGGTCATCGAGGTCAAGAACGGCTTCCACCCCGAGGCGCTCCTGGAGCAGCTCTACAAGCTGACTCCGATGGAGGACACGTTCGGCATCAACACCGTCGCCCTGGTCGACGGGCAGCCGCGCACGCTGGGCCTCAAGGAGCTGCTGGAGGTCTTCCTCGGGCACCGGTTCGACGTCGTCCGACGCCGCTCGGTGTTCCGCCGCGGCAAGGCCGCCGACCGGCTGCATCTCGTCGACGGGCTGCTGATCGCCATCCTCGACATCGACGAGGTGATCCAGCTGATCCGGACCTCCGACAACGCAGCGGCCGCGAAGGAGCGGCTGATCGCCGTGTTCGACCTGAGCCCGACCCAGGCCGACTACATCCTCGACATGCCCCTGCGACGGCTCACGAAGTTCTCCCGGATCGAGCTCGAGAAGGAGCAGGAGGAGCTGAAGCGGACCATCGAGGAGCTGGACGCGATCCTCGCCGACGACACGCTGCTCCGGAAGGTGGTGTCCGACGAGCTGGCCGAGGTGGCGAAGACGTACGGCACACCCCGCCGGACGGTCCTGCTCGAGTCCGCAGGCACCACGGTCACCACTGCCGCCGTACCCCTCGAGGTGGCCGACGACCCCTGCTTCGCCTTCCTGTCCTCGACCGGGCTGCTGGCCCGGTCCACCAGCGACGAACCAGTCGGCTCGGGAGGGGGCCGGACCAACCACGACGTGATCGTCTCCGCCGTCCGCACCACGGCCCGGGGCGAGGTCGGCGTCGCTGACCTCTCGTGGACGACTGCTCAAGCTGGGCGTGCTCGACCTGCCCGCCCTGCCCGCAGCCGCCAACGACCCCAACCTCCAGGGTGGCCTGCCGCTCAGCGAGGTGCTTTCGATGGAGACCGGCGAGCGAGCCTTGGCCCTGACCGGGATGCCTGCGGACGGGCCCGGCCTGGCGCTCGGCACTCGGCACGGGGTCGTGAAGCGGGTGAACCCCGAGGTGCTGGCCAAGGACGAGTGGGAGGTCATCTCCCTCAAGGAGGGCGACGAGGTGGTCGGGGCCGTCGACCTGTCCACGGGTGAGGAGACGCTGTGCTTCATCAGCACCGACGCGCAGCTCCTGCACTTCGGGGCCGGTGCGGTCCGACCCCAGGGTCGGGCCGGTGGCGGGATGGCGGGCATCAAGCTGGCAGCCGGCTCCACCGTGACCTGGTTCGGCGCCCTCGGTGCCGCCGACTCGGTCGTGGTCACGTCGTCGGGATCCTCGACCGCGCTGCCCGGGACCGAGCCCGGGGCGGTCAAGGTGACGCCGTTCTCGGAGTACCCCGCCAAGGGCCGGGCCACCGGCGGCGTCCGGTGCCATCGGTTCCTCAAGGGCGAGGACGCCCTGGTCTTCGGCTGGGCCGGCGACGCTCCCGCCCGGGCTGCGGCCGCCAGCGGCGCTCCTGTCGACCTGCCCGACGCGACCGGGCGACGGGACGGCTCCGGGACCCCCGGAAGTCAGCCGATCGCCGCCTGCGCCGGGCCGGTCGGGCTCCGCCTCGGCGGCTCCGCCGGCTCGTCCGAATGACTGTGTCAGGCTGACCCCATGTCGACCCTCCGCCGCCGCGGCACCGTGCTCGTCCTTGCCGCTGCCGCACTTCTCGGGGGCTGCAGCGACGACGACGCGGTCTCCGATGACCGCGACCCCGAGGAAGTCCTCCAGCTCGCCAAGGACACCCTGGACGAAACCACGGGGGTGAACCTGACGCTCGACTCGGAAGGCCTCCCGGACGGCCTCACGGCCCTCAAGGCCGCCGAAGGCGTCGGAGTGCACCCGCCCGCGTTCGAGGGCGAGATCACCGTGGTCCTCTCCGGCACGGACTTCGACGTCCCGGTCGTCGCCGTCGATGACACGGTCTACGCACAGATCCCGCTCACGCCCGGATGGTCCGACGTCGACCCCGAGGAGTACGGCGCCCCGGACCCAGCGCTGCTGATGAGCCCCGACGCCGGGTTCTCGTCCCTGCTCCCGGCCACGACGGACGTCGAGGAGGGTGACAGCGTCCGCGGCGGCGAGGACAACCGGGAGGTGCTGACCGAGTACACCGGCACCGTGCCCGGCGACGTCGTCGCGAACGTGATCCCCAGTGCCGAGGGCGACTTCGACGCGACGTACACCATCAACGCCGACGGTGAGCTCCGCGAGGCAGTCCTGAGCGGGGTCTTCTATCCCGACACCGAGTCCATGACCTACACCATCGGCTTCCAGGACTACGGCACGGAGCAGGAGATCACCGCGCCATGACGGCGCGGCCACGGCTGCTGCTCGGGCTCGCGGCGGTCGCCGTCGCGTTCGCGGCCGCCGACACCTATGTGGTGGTGCTGGCGCTGCCCGAGATGATGAACGCGGTCGGGATCCCGATCAACGAGCTTCAGCGGGCGGCGCCGATCGTGTCTGGCTTCCTGCTCGGGTACGTCGCGATGCTCCCGCTCATCGGGCGGATCGCGGACCTGCGCGGACGGGTGCCGGTGCTGGTTGCCGCCTTGGTCGTCTTCGCCGTCGGATCGCTGGTCACGGCGCTCGCCTACGACCTGCCCACGATGGTCACCGGCCGCTTCCTGCAGGGCGTGGGAGGTGGCGGGCTGGTCCCGGCGACGCTGGCGCTCGTGGCCGACCTCTATCCCGTCGACCGGCGCGGCGTACCCCTTGGCGTGGTGTCGGCCGTGCAGGAGATCGGGAGCGTGCTGGGCCCGTTGTTCGGAGCGCTGGTGCTCGCCTTCGCCGACTGGCGGGTCATCTTCCTCGTCAACCTCGTCGTCGGCCTCGTCCTGGCGGTCGCACTCCACATGAGTGCCAGACAAGGAGCCGAGCCGTCGGGAGTTCTCCCGGGGATCGAAGCGGAGGAGGAAACTCGCGACGGCTCGGCGACCCTGACCCAAGCCCACCCCGACTACCTCGGCGTGCTCCTCCTCCTCGTGACCCTCGTCGCCGGGACCCTGACCTTCACGCAGCCGTCATTCCTGCTTCGTGACCTCACCTGGGGGCAGGTGTTCATTCCGTTCGTCACCGACGGGCGCTGGTTGAGCCCGATCGGTGCGGTGGCGATGGCGGGTGCCGTCCTGTTCCTGATCCGGTGCGCTACCGCCCGACGCCCCCTGGTCGATCTGCGTGGCTGGGGGCGGACCGTGCGCGAGGCGGACCTCGTGGGGGCGCTGCTCCTCGCGGCCGCGTTGTCCGGCGTGATCCTCGCCTTCGGCACCGCCGACCCCAAGATCCAGGTCTTCTCCGACCAGGGCGTCTGGTATCTCCTCGGGTCCGGACTGGCCACGGCCGCGCTCGTGTGGCACCTCCGCCACGCTGAGACCCCGCTGCTTCCCCGCGGCGCGATGCGTCCTACCCCGGCCTGGGGCTCGCTGCTGGTCAGCTTCTTCATCGGCGCCGCGCTCATCGCTGCGCTGATCGACATTCCGATCTTCGCCCGCACCACGGTTTACGACGACAGCCAGCTGATGGCGGCGCTGGTGCTGGTCAGATTCCTGATCGCACTGCCCGTCGGCGCCGTGGTCGGTGGATATCTCACGCGGCGGCTGCCCTCCGGGCTCATCACGGCGGTCGGCATGGCGTGTGCGGCCGTGGCGTTCGTGCTGATGAGCCGGTGGGGCCTGACCAGCCTCGACGATGCCTCGTCGAACGTCGCCCTCCTGCTGGGCGGCTTCGGGTTCGGTCTGGCCCTCGCGCCGGTGAACGCGGCGGTGCTCGCCAGCACCGAGCACGCGGTGCACGGCCTGGCCACTGCGCTTGTGGTCGTCGCCAGGATGGTCGGGATGCTGGTCGGGATCTCCGCGCTGACGACCATCGGGCTCCGCCGCTACTACTCCGAGCAGGCCGACCTCCGGAACGTGCGCGAGGTCTGCGACGGCGAGAGCCGGTGCGCAGAGTTCACCGAGCTGCTGAAGGTCGCGGGCATTGCCCAGGAGCAGACCGTCTTCCTCGGAGCGGCCGGGTGTGCAGTCGTCGCCGGCGTCCTCGCCCTCGTCCTGTTCCGCTCCGCTCGCACCCGGTCGGTGGACGCGAGCGAGATGCTGCGCTCGGCCGGCTGACGCTCCGCTAGCGTCCTCCACGTGGAAGCCTTCGACGACCTGATCGCCGCGAACCGTGAGTTCGCCGCCGACTTCGACCTCGGCGGCTTCGACGGCGTCGCCCACGCGGGAGTTGCTGTCGTGACCTGTATGGACTCACGCATCGACCCCTTGCGGATGCTCGGCCTGCACCAGGGCGACGCGAAGATCTTCCGGAACCCCGGCGGGAGGGTGACGCCCCAGGCCCTCGAGGCGCTGGTGCTCGGGGTGCACCTGCTGGGGGTCGAGCGGGTCCTGGTCGTCCCCCACACGCGTTGCGCCATGACCGCGAACACCGAAGCAGAGCTGCGCGACCGGGTCGCCGAGTCAGCCGGCCAGGACGCCTCCTGGCAGCACTTCGACGTCATCGCCGACCAGGTGGCGGCGCTCGAGGAGGACGTCGCCAAGGTGCGCTCCCACCCGCTGATCCCGAAGACGGTCGCGGTGGGGGGATTCCTGTACGACGTCGACACGGGCCTGCTCGAGCAGAAGTTCTAGACGCCCCGCAGCCCGCGATCTGCCACACTCGAGCCATGTTCGGGTTGGGGTTGGTCGAGCTGGCCGTGTTCCTGGTGCTGTTCTGCCTGGTCGTGTGGGCCGGCGTGAGCATCCTGCGAAGGTGACGCCAGGACGTCCGGGGACGCAGTTTGGTCAGGTCCTGGTCAGGGTCAGGCGTCCAGTGCCTCGACGTCGACGTCGTATGCGCCCTGGACGATGAACTCCTTGCGCGGGGCCACATCGGACCCCATCAGCAGCTCGAACACCCTGGCAGCATCGTCGGCGTCGTCGAGGGTGATCCGCCGAAGCGTGCGGCGGCGCGGGTCCATCGTGGTCTCGGCCAGCTGGTCGGCGTCCATCTCGCCGAGTCCCTTGTAACGCTGCACGGGGTCCTTCCAGCGCACGTTCTTCTTCGTCAGCTCGGCCAGCTTCCGCTGCAGCTCGTCGTCTGAGTAGGTGTAGATGTACTTGTCCATCCCCTTCTTGGGGTTGGACAGCTCGATCCGGTGCAGCGGCGGGACCGCGGAGAAGACCCTGCCCTCCTCGATCAGCGCCGGCATGTACTTGAAGAACAGGGTCGCGAGCAGGCATCGGATGTGCGCACCGTCGGAGTCCGCGTCGGCCATGAAGATGATCCGGCCGTAGCGGGCGGCCTCGAGCTCGAACGTCCGGCCGGAGCCGGCGCCGACCACCTGGATGATCGAGGCGCACTCGGCGTTCTTGAGCATGTCGCCGACCGACGCCTTCTGGACGTTGAGGATCTTGCCCCGGATCGGCAGCAGCGCCTGGTACTCGGAGTTCCGGGCGAACTTCGCGGTCCCGAGGGCGGAGTCCCCCTCGACGATGAACAGCTCGCTGCGCTCGGTGTCGTTGCTTCGGCAGTCGGCGAGCTTGGAGGGCAGAGCGGAGGATTCCAGGGCGTTCTTGCGGCGCTGGGTCTCCTTGTGCTGCCTGGCCGCGATCCGGGTCTTGGACGCCCCGACGACCTTCTCCATCACCAGCCTGGCCTGGGCCTTGTCGGCTCGCTTCGTGGAGGTGAGGAACTTCCTCAGCTCCGTCGACACCACCTTGCGTACGACGGTGCGGGCGGCCGGGGTGCCGAGGATCTCCTTGGTCTGGCCCTCGAACTGCGGTTCGGCCAGCCGGACGGTCACCACGGCGGTGAGCCCCTCGAGGACGTCGTCCTTGATCACGTCCGCGTCGTTGACCTTGAGCGCCTTCGCCGACCGCATCACCTCGTTGAAGGTCTTGGTCAGCCCCTGCTCGAAGCCGCTCAGGTGCGTCCCGCCCTTGGGCGTCGCGATCACATTGACGAACGACCGCAACTCGGTGTCGTAGCCCGTCCCCCACCGCAGCGCGATGTCGACCTGGAGCTCGCGCTCGACCTCCTGCGGCGTCATGTGCCCCTTGTCGTCGAGCAGCGGCACCGTCTCGGTGAAGGTGTCGGCACCCTGCAGCCTGCGAATCTCGGTCACCGGCTCGTCACCGGCCAGGAACTCGGTGAACTCCCCGATCCCACCGTCGTGGCGGAACTTCTCCTCGACCGGGTCCGGACCGCGCAGGTCGCGGATCACCAGCTCCAGGCCGGGGACGATGTACGACGTCTGCCGCGCCCGGGTGATCAGCTCCTCGTAGACGAAGCGGGCGTCCTTGGTGAAGACCTGGCGGTCCGGCCAGAACCGGATGATCGTGCCCGTCTTCGCCTTCGCCACCCGCTTGCCCCTGCGGGTGAGGCCGGACTTCTTCTCGAACTTGCCGCCCGGTCCGTCGGCCGCGAAGACGCCCGGGACGCCGCGCTGGAAGGACATCCCCTGCTGCGACGGCGACCGGTCGACATCGACGTCCAGGCGCGCCGACAGCGCGTTCACGACCGAGGCTCCGACGCCGTGCAGGCCGCCCGTGGCGACGTACGAGCCCCCACCGAACTTCCCGCCGGCGTGCAGCTTTGTGAAGATCACCTCGACGCCGGGCAGCCCGGTGCGGGGCTCCTTGTCGACCGGGATCCCCCGCCCGTCGTCGTGGACCTCCGCCGAGTCGTCGGGGTGGAGCGTGACCTCGATCCGCTTCGCCGCGCCGGCCAGGGCCTCGTCGACGCCGTTGTCGATGATCTCCCACAGGCAGTGCATCAGGCCGCGCGTGTCGGTCGACCCGATGTACATCCCGGGGCGCTTGCGGACGGCTTCGAGACCCTCCAGAACGAGGAGGTGTGCCGCGTTGTACGTGTTGTCGATCGTGGTGCTCCTGATGGTTGTGACACGAGTAACGAGCCGTCTGCCGGATCGAGACCGATCCGGTTTCGGTGCAGTTCCGAATCTACCTGCGACACGCCGTACACGGATGCAGGCTCGCCTGCCGGTGAGCGGCGCGGACCGGGTCTACCTTGGTCGACAACACGGTGAGTGGTTCACGTCACGAAGTGGAAACGATCGGGCTCGGGTCCCGGGAAAACGCAACGAGGCGACCCACCCACGCGTCACACTTCCACAGTGCTCGTCTTTACAGGGCTCGTCCTCAGTTCGGGGGTTCTTGATGCTTGGAAACTCCGGACGCCGGGTAGGACCTACATGATTGGATGACGTGTCCGGTACCACGTGGGTTCGGGAATGTTTGATCCCCGCCGCTACGTTGGACCAGACAACGGATGATCAGGAAATGAGGCCGAAGTGACCACTGCCGTTGCCCCCGCCGCTCGAGTGCTGGGCGCCTCGGACCGCTGCGACCGCTGCGGAGCCCAGGCCTACCTTCGCGTCGAGCTCCAGTCGGGTGGCGAGCTCCTCTTCTGCGCACACCACGCCCGCGAGCACGGTGACAAGCTCCGTGAGATCGCGGTGAACCTGGTGGACGAGACCGACAAGCTCGCCGAGACGCCCACGTCAGTGCCCGACACCGAGCGCTGACCGACCCGAACTTCGAGTCGACCCCGGACCGAGAGGTCCGGGGTCGTTCTCGTCTCCGGACCGTGCGATCCGGGCTCCGTTCGCATCGGGTCGGTATGGGAGGGTGTGCCGCGTGATCGCGCCGTGAGCCCCACCGAATTCGTCGTCGCGCTGGCGATCCTGGTCGGACTGATCGGCATCGTGGTCCCGATCCTGCCCGGGATCCTGCTGGTCTTCGCGGCGATCCTGGTCTGGACCATCGACGTGGGCGGCGCCACCGCGTGGACCGTGTTCGGGGTAGCCACGGCGTTCCTCCTGGTCGGCACCGTCGTGAAGTACACGGTTCCCGGGCGCCAGCTCAAGGACGCCGGCATCCCTGCCTCGACGCAGTGGGCAGGGGTCGCGCTGGCCATACCCGGGTTCTTCGTCATCCCGGTGGTCGGTCTGTTCGTGGGGTTCGTGCTCGGTGTGTACCTCGCCGAGTCGCGGCGGGTCGGGCCGGCCGCGGCGTGGCCGTCCACGATGTCCGCGCTGAAGGCCGTGGGAGTGAGCATCCTCATCGAGCTCGCCGCCGCGACCTTGGCCGCGCTCACCTGGGTCGCCGGAGTGGTGGCGACCTGATGGCGATCGTCCTTGCCATCATCTCGGCGCTCGCGTACGGCCTCTCGGACTTCATCGGGGGGATCCTCTCGCGGCGAATTTCGGCGTGGTCGGTCGCCGTGATCGGCGCCGCGGTGGCCGCGGTCTCCACGGCGGTGGTCGCGGTGTTCGTGACCGGCGACCCGACCGGCGCTGACTTCGGCTGGGCGGCCCTGGCCGGGCTGGGCAGCGGGGCCGGGGCCGGCTTCCTCTACCGGGGCTTCGCGGCCGGGAGACTCGGTGTCGTGGCGCCGGTGTCCGCGGTCGGCGCCGCCCTGGTCCCCCTCGTCGTGGGCGTTGCAGCCGGGGAGCGGCCCAGCGCCCTCGCCTGGCTGGGCATCGTCGCCGCGCTCCCGGGCATCTGGCTCGTGTCGCGGGAGCCGTCGCCCGCGGGTGGTGGGGACCGGCGCACCGCCGCTGGCGTGGTCGACGGCCTCCTCGCCGGCGCGGGGTTCGGGATGCTGTTCGCCGCACTGGGCCAGATCCCGGACACGGCCGGTCTGTGGCCACTCGCCGTGACCCAGGTGGTCTCGGTCCCGGCGGTTGTCCTCATGGCGACCCTGATGCGGGAACCCTGGGTCCCGCGGCACAGATCCGTCGTGCCCGCGGCCTGGTGCGGCCTGCTCAGCACCGTGGCGACGCTGACCTTCCTGCTCGCGACCCAGCGCGGCTACCTCACGGTCTCCGGCGTCCTGGCCTCCCTCTATCCCGCGTTCACGATCCTGCTCGCCGCGGTGATCCTGAAGGAGCACATCCACCGGGCCCAGGGCGTCGGCCTGGTCCTGTGCGGCCTCGCTGTGGGCCTGGTCGCCGCCAGTTGATCACTCGCCCGCCTCGGCGATGGCCTTGATCTGCGCCAGCCGGACATCCCAGGCGGAGGCGATCCGGTCCAGGTCGCGGGCCAGGCTGCTGAGCCGGGCCCCCAACGCGTGGTGCACGATCTCCCGTCCGCGCTGCTCGGACTCGACCAGACCAGCGGCCCGGAGGATCTCCAGGTGCTTGACGATGGCCTGCCTGCTGATCGGGAACTCCGCGGCGAGCGCCGAGGCGGACGCAGGTCGTTGACCGAGGCTGGCGAGGATCCGCCACCGGTTGTCGTCGGCCAGCGCTGAGAACACGGGAGCGAGCTCCCGGGTCACGGGCGGGGTCACCGGGCCCCCACGCCCGACTCGACGTACTCCCGGGCGACGGCGAGCTCCTGCTCCCAGCCCCCCACGTTCTCCTCGCGCCGGGCCAGCCAGTACTCGCGGTCGGGGCTGAGCGTGGAGAACCCGCTCTCGGCCACCCGGAGGGTGACGCCACCGGGACGCTCGTCGATCCAGAACTCGACCAGCGTCGAGACGGGGGTCTCCTCGGCGTCCGGATCGCTCAACCAGCGAAACGAGGCGTACCGCGGCGGGTCGACGTCGACGGTCTGGATCCGGAAGTCGCCGTAGTCCGGGTGGTGGACCACGTCCAGCCCATCCCGGCGCTCCACGTGCTGGTCCGCGGTTATCCGACCGGTGTTGATCCACCAGCCGGGCCGCGAGATCAGGCTCCAGACCCGCTCCGCGCTCGCGTCGATGTCGATCTTCCGGTCGATCCGGTCCAGCTCGTCCATGGGGCTCTCCGTGGTCTCGAAGTGTGTTGATGTGCAACCAGATGCTTGCACATCGAGACCACAGACGCAACCCCTCGGTTGCAGGTCAGCTGCTGGCCACCCACGTCGTCCACTGCCGGGGCTTCTTCATCCAGTCGACGATCGGGTGCGAGGAGTCGAAGTGGTCGACCATCCTGGCGCCCACCCGCAGGTCGGAGGGGGTGCCGATGCAGCCACGTGTGGTCTTGAAGACGAGCCGGTCCTTCCCGAACTGCAGGTTCAGGTCGTAGTTGCAGCTCAGGACCCCACCCACGGGCTTCCAGTCGCGCATCCGCATCAGTTGGTAGTCGGTGCCGTTCTGCAGACCCGTCCCGAGGCGGTACTCCGGGCCCCGTCGGCCGGGGCGGGTGTCCAGGTAGATGCTGATGCCGGACGGGCCGGCCTCCGACCGCTTCCGCAGGTCCGGGAAGGTGATCTTGACGAGGGCAAGGGTGGTCCCGTGCGCGACCCGCACCGTCAGGATGTCGGTCAGAGACCCGGTCGCGTCCGCGCCGTCGTTGTAGGTGGTCACCGCGGCCCCAGCCGGGGCCGCGAGGCCCAGGCTCACGGCGACCAGGCCCGCGACCATGAGGCTGGCTGATCGTGCTCGGATGTTCATGGCTGCTCCTCGAGATCGGTTTCATTACCTGGCCGATAGACGCGTCGAGCATGCCAACGGTTGCAGCCCGGCCCGGCGCGCGACCCGAACGTCGTACCGTTTGGGTATGGCCGGGCTGGTACGCCGCGTGGTCGCCGGCGCGCTGCTGGCGACGGTCGCGGCGTGCAGCGCGGACGGTGAGCCAGGGCAGCCGGGAGCGGCATCACCCTCCGGCACCCCCTCGTCAACACCCGGCGAGTCTCCCGCTGACTCGCCCACGGGGTCACCGACACCGGAGACCACTGAGCCGGTGGTGCTCGCCGTGCACCACACGCGCGGCCCGATCCGGGTCTCACCCCGCGTGGCGCGCCGGGTCGTCGACGGCCGGGTGCAGACGTGGCGACCGCTGGACGGCTCCGGCGACGCGCTCGCCCTGGTCTCGTCGGTCAGAGCCGTCGCGTCGGACCCTGCGGCGCTGGCCGCCATCCCCGCCTCGCGGGTCGACGCCTCGGTCCGGGCCGTCGTCGTGGGTGGGGTCGACCCCCTGCGCCGGCCCGCCGCCTATCCGATCCGGACCAGCGGCCGCGAGCCCGGAGTGGTCACCACCTTGACGGTCGCTGGTGACATCATGCTCGACCGCGGCGTCGAGGCCGCGGCGCCGCCCGGCGATCCGGTGGCTCCGCTCCGGCCGCTCGGGGCACACCTGGCGGCCGCCGACCTCACCGTCGCCAACCTCGAGAGCACCCTCTCCGACGACGGCACACCCCAGCAGCAGCCGAGCACCGATTCGTTCGAGGTGCCTCCGAGGGTCGCCGACGACCTGGCCGTACTCGGGTTCGACGCGATCTCGCTGGCGAACAACCACACGGGCGACTACGGCGACGGAGCGCTCCTGGACACCGTGGCGATCCTGCGCGACAGCCGGCTCGACGCGTTCGGCGCCGGCCGCGACCTGGCGGCCGCAAGCCGGCCGGTCGTTCTCGACCACGAGGGGGTGCGGTTCGGGTTCGTCGGCTTCAACGCGATCGGCGAGACGTCGCAGGCGGGGCGCGGGCAGCCGGGCGCGCTGTCGATCCGGATGCCGCCCCGGACCGGGCCGCTCAACCCGGCGGACCTCGCGCACGTCCGGCGCCAGGTGCGGCGGCTGGACCGCGACGTCGACGTGGTCGTCGTGCTGCCGCACTGGGGCGAGCAGTACACGCATGTGGCCGAGCCCGTGCAGGGCGAGGTCGCTCGCATGCTGGTCGACGCCGGCGCGGACCTGGTCGCCGGCGGCCACCCGCACTGGGTGCAGGGCCTGGGCAGGTACCACGACGCGGTCATCGCCCACTCCCTGGGCAACCTGGTCTTCGACATGGACTTCATGGAGCAGACGATGCAGGGAGTCACGCTGACGGCGACGTTCTGGGACGACGAGCTCAAGGCCGTGGCACTGGCGCCGTACCAGATGGACGCCGGATTCCGGCCCCGCCTGGTACGCGGTGCGGCCGCGGACGCGATCCTCGGGGACGTGTGGGCGAACAGCACGGGCCCGTTCCTTTCCGACTGACCGAGCTCGTCGAACATCCTCCGTCGTTCAGGGGCGCGCTAGCCAGGCGAGGACGAGGCGTCCGGTGCGTTCAAGCTGGGCGGGTTGCACGACCCGCGGGAGGTCGGCGGGGCTGTGGTACGCGGCGTACGGGGTGCTGCCGATCCGCACCCCCGGCATCCCTTCTCGGACGAACGACCAGTGGTCGCTCGAGAGGTTCTCACAGGGCAGCGTCGGCACCCCGGCACGTCGGCCTGCTCTCAGGGCCTGAGCCCGTGCGGCGTCGGCACCCGCCGTGCAGACCGGAACCACTCCCCCGACACCGACGCGATCCAGGGACAGCATTCCGCGAACCGCTCGTCGCTCGGCGGCGCCGAGGGACGCGACGTAGGCCCGGGAACCGTAGTGGTGGTCCGCGTCGGTCGACCCCCGCGGCTCCTCGGCGCCGAAGGCGATCAGGAGGACCGGGAGCCGGGCTCGTCGCTCGAGCATGGCCTCCGCGACGGCCAGCAGGACGCCCACGCCGGACGCGTTGTCCTCGGCGCCCGGGGCCTGCGGCACCGTGTCGAGGTGTGCGCCCACCACGAGGTGAGGCCGGCGGGGGTCGAACCCGCGCCGGCTGGCGATCACGTTGAAAGACGTCCCGGGCGCCACCGGGACCCCCCACGAGTTGCCGCCGGGCACGTCGACGGGCTGCCGGCGTACTTCGTAGTCGAGCGCCCGGAACCGCGCCCCGACCCAGGCGGCCGCGCGCCGGTAGGCCGGGCTGGTGGCGTGCCTGGGGCCGATGCTGCCGGCCAGATGGTCGACGGTCTCCACGGCGGTCCGGAGCCGGAGATCCTCGGGCGCGACCGGTTCTCGGGGCTCGGACCCGATGCCCTCGGACAGCTCTTCGGTCGGGCCGGTCGGGGTGGCGGGCTCCGATCGCTCGGTGGGCGAGCCTGTCGAGACCGCGCCGGGATCCTCGGCGTCGTCCGCCGTGCAACCGGTCGCGACCAGCCCCAGCACGAGCAGGGCCGCCGCGAACCGCACTTCAGCCCAGGTAGTCGCGAACCAGGGACGCATGAACGCTGTGCATCTGAGCATTCTAGACACTCAGGTCAGGAGCGTTATGGGACGCAAATCCCCGACTGAACCAGGAATGTTCACATGAGATTGGCGTACCGATGACAGCCAGGGAGTGGCTGACGACCAGGTGGCCCTTGGTCGGTGGCATCATGACCGGGTTGTGCGGCTGACCGATGCGCGTGAGCTCGCGCTGGGGCGCTTCACTACCTGGTCGGCCTGGCCCCTGAGTAGATAGGACACCCGCCCCTCTCGGGAACCGCAGGGGGGCGCGGAGGGGCGGGCGCCGCCCACCCTGTACCCGACGACGAGCAACAGAAGCACTCAGTCGCGTATGGACGAACCGACGCTGCGGGCGGCGAGCCCGTTGGCTACGAGTTCATCGACCCGGCCTGGCGCCCGGCCGCGCTGAGTGGTGGGGGTTAGCGCGGGGGCCGGGCGCCAAAGTCGCTCGACGACGGGGGCGCGTCGGCGACCCCAGAAACGGTAGTGACGCACGGCATCTTGTCAACGGCCGTTCATGATTATTGGGTAGCCGCGCCACCACGGCCGTCCAAGGCGCCAGCCCCCACATGGTGCCCTGGACGGCCCGTAGCGAGCCGCCGACGTGTCTGGTGCGTGACCGACACGCCAACCAACCCAGCCCAATGAGGGTGCAACGGCCAGGACATGATGTGCGAGGCGGAGTCGCCCTTGGAACCAAGAACCCTCAGAAGGATGTCATCGTCGGGGTCCAGGACGACTGATCTCTGTGATCCACGAACCTAACCCTCCGGCTTGGTCTGCGCCAGAGGTGCGCTACGGAGGAAGGGTTAAACCCGAGTCCCGCCGCTGGCCGGTTCTGGGCGTCTTGCCTCGTCCGGTCTTTACCCGAGCGACCGGCATCTGAGGGGTGCGACCCGGGTACGTGCCTCGATGAGGGGGGTTCGGTGGGGGTTTCCCCTCTCTGGGTCCCCTGGTGCCATCATCCATCCGAGCGGCGCCAGGGGACCCTTCCGGGGGGAGCTCGCGGTGGCGCCTATCTACCTAGTCGATCTGGTCGAAAGTCCGACACCGAAACCCCCCGGCAGTCCGAGTGCCGGGGGCGACTTCGGCGCGTAGCATCGGACGCATCGAGGCTTTCCGTCGCGTGAGCCTCGAGCATGCCGGCGCCCACCCTGCCCCCACCGAATAGGGGTGGGCGTCGCCACCTTGATCGTCGGGGTGTTCGCCGAAGATGAGGTGCCGCTTGGCGGGGTGCCGACTGCCCTGATTCGCCCGGAAGTCGAAGAACCCGTCGCTGTTGTCGTTGGCGACGTAATGGGAGAAGCGCCACATCTGGTCAGATGCAGCCTCCCAGGCGCCAGAGCCGAACGTCGTGCTCGTCACCGGAGCGATTCATCCGGACGGAACCTCAGTCCAGGTAGTCGCGCACTAGGGACGCATGAGCGCTGTGCGGCCCAGCGTTCCGAACGGGCAGGTAAGAAGCGGTGTGGGCCGGAATATCTTGGACTGACATCTACCGCCTCTCAGATGGTGGTTGTCACCCAACCTACAGAGAGGACCCGAAGAACCATGACAACAACCATTGCAGATACCACCCACGAGACGTCACCGCGAGGCTTCTCACGGCCTCTCGACGAGGCATCTGTTACGGGCACCTGGCAAGGGACCGTGACCGCTAGGCGCGCCACCGGAAAGGCCGGCGACCGTGTCCTCATCGACGATTCGCAAGGGCGGGTTCAGTTCCTCTTGACCCCCGTCGAGGCGGCAGACCTGGCGGATGCCCTCGCCAGCGTCTCAGGCATGGCGACAAGCACGTATGCGGCACAGTTCCTGGCGCAGGTGCACCGAGAGAGCATGGCACGCCGGGGAGTTACTCGGAGCCGCGTGACAGCCGAAACCGGTATCACCGCGCATCGTTTGCGGCGGATCCTCTCTGGCGAAGTGCCGATGACTCACGACGAGCACGTGGTGATCTCGGAGGTCAAGCAAACCCACGCTTAAGCCACTCCGTTGGTGCGACCAAACAGAACCGCCCCCGGCAGACCATCGCCAGGGGCGGTTTCGGCGCGTAGCGTCGCCCGCATCGAGGCGTCATCCCGTGAAGCCTCGAGCAATACGGCGCCCACCCTGGGTTTCCCCCGTCCGGGGTGGGCGTTCTGTGCCGCCTCATCCATCGCCCAGTCGACTTCTCCCGCGTCCGGCACAGGACTGGCGCCCGGCCGCGCTGAGTGGTGGGGTAGCGCGGGGGCCGGGCGCCAAAGTCGCACGACGACGGGGGCGGCGTCGGCGACCCCAGAGAGGATAGCGACGCACGGCGACGTGTCAACGGCCGTTCACGGTTATTGGGTAGCCATGCCACCCACGGCCATCCAAGGCACCAGCCCCCACATGGTGCCCCGGACGACCCGTGCGAGCCGACCGACGTGCCGGGTGCGTGAACCGACACGCCAACCGGCCCAGCCCCATGAGGGGTGCAACAGCCCAAGACATGGTGTGCGAGACGGAGTCGCCCGTTGGATGCAACCCCTCAGAAAGGATGCCTTCGTCGGGGTCTATGACGACTGATCTCTATGGATCACGAACCTAGACCTCCGGCTCGGTCTGCGCCAGTGGTGCGGTATGGCGACTTGGCCGATCACATAGGCAGTCCCCGAAGCCGTTGTTAGACCTCGAGGACCTGGAGAGGATGTGCCCCGCGGTAAACGTCCCCTCGTATGAGATGCGGTACCCGCGGAGCAGGGGTTCAACCCGAGCCCCGCCGCTGTGCGGTTCTGGGCGTCTGGCGTCGTTCGGGCTTTACCCGGGCGACGGCATCTGAAGGCCGCAACCCGGGTACATCACCCCTCGACGAGGGGTGATGGTGGGTAGTCCCCTCTGTCTGGGTCTCTTGGTGCCATTCCATCCGAGCGGCACTAGGGGACCCCTCCGTGGGGAGCTCGCGGTGGCGCTTAACTACCTAGTCGATCTGGTCGAATAATCCGACCCCGAAACCCCCCGACAGTGGGTAGTGCCAGGGGCGGTTTCGGCGCGTAGCCTCGGATGCATCGAGGCGTTCCGTGAGCCTTGAGCATTCTGACGCCCACCCTGCCCCCACCAGATTGCGGGGTGGGCGTCGCCTTCCGACGATATGGCCCTGATGTCATTCCTCGTCGCCCTCCGCTGTTGTCGTTGGCGACACAATCGGAGAAGCACCAGAGCCGAACGTCGTGGTCGACCCCGCCTTGAGATAGATCAGGAACTCGACCCATTCCCCGACCTCGCGGAACAGTTGCCGAGCACGGGGTTGGTTCACCGGGGATGTTCCGGCACCCCCGTCGGTCCCTTTGGGCCGGACCTCAGCCAGTTCGGCGCAGCGTAGTCACGGCGCACCCCCCCGCCGTGCGCCGGGACTACCTCCTGTCAACGAGGAGATCCCGGGCTGGGTTACGGCTCCTCCACTGAGTCCTCGCGGTGGATCGGCCGGTGTTGGAACACCGACCGGGGCCCAGGCACCGACCTGCTTGGAGGTCAGCACCATGACTGAATCATCCCAGAGAACCCCACTGCGCAGTCATCCCCGTCGGATTACCCGTCGGTCCCCGAGCGCCGCACCCTCCAGCAGGTCGCGGCAGGCCTAACCAACAACCAGGACAGCCACCTCCGCCGAGCAGAGTTCGCGCCGGGGCGGTGCGCGCTCAGGGTGCCTCGTGATAGGCGTGCGACGCCTTGAGGTAGGCCGATTGGGCAGCGGTCAGCGCGGCAAGCAACTCCTCCAGCCGGTCCATGGCAGCTTGATCGAGAGGCTCGTGCACGGTCTCTCCTAACCCCCGGACGGACCCGAGTCGCACGTACTGCGAGGACTCGTGGTGGTAGGTCTCTCGTGCCTGCAGCCACGCAGATTGAGCTTCGTGGACGCGTTGGCGCGCTTCCGCCCTGGTCATCGATTCACCGTGGCAGGACCTCGCGACCGAGCCGAGGCCGGCGCGCAATCCTTCCCTGCGTGTTCACCCGGTAGCAGTACCCAGGTTCAGTGAAGACTCACCGTCGTCGGATAGGTGGACTCAGCCCGCTCGGGGCCGTCCCCCCTGTGCCCAGAGCAAGCTTGGCGCCCACTCAGCCCCCCCCCCCCCCCCGCCATTTGTCTGGGCGCCGGGCGGGGGCAACCAGGGGTAGACCGGCATCTCAGCTATCGAGCACGGAGACTGACACCGAGCAGAAACGGAAACTGCGACGCTCCTATGCTTCGTCAAGCAGCTGTGGGCCGTGTTTCAAGTAGGCGGTAGAGGTCGCGGGCGACGTAGCGGGCAAGGCAGCGTTTGATCTCTCGGCCGGTCTTGCCTTCGGCAGTGCGGCGAGCGACGTAGTCGCGGGTGGCTGGCTGGTACTGGATCCGGCTCTGGACCACGGTGTGCAGGGCGTTGTTGAGCTGGCGGTCGCCGTAACGGTTGAGCCGATAACGGGTGGTGACTTGGCCACTGTTCGCCGGGATCGGTGCCACGCCGGCGAGCATCGCGAACGCCGCCTCGGAGTGGATACGGCCGGGGTGGGACCACGCGCACAACACCGTCGCGGCCACGATCGGACCGACGCCGAACTCCTCGAGCAGGTCAGGACGCCAGCCGCGGATGATGGCCACGATCGCCTTCTGCAGCTCACGCGCTTCCTTCAGCATCGCGTGCGCGCGACGAGCCAAGGTCCGCAGCGCCACCACGGTGCTGGCCGTCTCGACGTCCCAGGACGAGTGCATTCTCAGGTTCGCGGCGGTGTTGAGCATCGCGGCAAGCTTCTGACCACGGAACCGAGCTCGGATGGGTTCGGGTGCGGCGATCACCAGGCTGAAGACCTGCAGCTGGGCCTCGGTAGAGGCATTGATCGCGGAGCGGCGCGCAGCCAAGAGCACCGAGAGTGCTTGGCGTTCGCCCCCGGTGCGGGGAGTTCCCAACCGCGGTCGAGCCATCGCTTCACGCGCAGCGCGGATCGCATCGAGCGGATCGGACTTCGCGCCGTTGCGGCGCGCGGCCCGCTTCGGACGGTCCAACTCGATGACGATCTCCGACATCTCCAGCAGGTGACGACTCAGACCGGCGCCGTGACCGCCGGTCCCCTCGATCGCCCAGGCCCGCAACATCGCGTGGTTGTTGGCGAACTCCACGAGCTCGGCATAGCCCTCGGCTGTCGCCTCGACGGTGATCTCGTCGAGGACACCACCAGTCGCGGTGTCGACTACCGCCGCGGAGTGGGTATGGACGTGGGTGTCGACGCCGATGACGACATCGACCACCTCGCGCAGATCGGTCAGACTGTTCATGCGTTCTCTCCTTCGCCGGACGGGACGTGGTTCCGGTCCGGGACGGAGGCTCGGCAGGACTGTGATGAGACACGCCCGGCGCCACTAACGCCAGGTGGTCAAGCTCCTGATCAGGCCAGCTCCTCCAACCGGGCCGGGGCCGGCAACCACGAGCGGACAGGTCGCAGCAAGGCACGAAGCCAGTCATTCCGGGGGTCACACCCGCGGTCACCAACCCACAGCCCAGCACCATCAGGCTGCGTTGGCGATCCTCACAGTCATACCGCCGCGTCAGCTCGCCAAATGGCGCATGACTGGCCCGCCGCGGGCTCGATGGCTACGCCGGGGAAGAGCAACTGCCGGCTGCCGGATCGGGCCAAGCTCCTCGTCGGGTCGTTGCACCTCGAGCAGTCCGCCGCGGGCAGGCTCACAGAATCGCTCCTCGCGGTGACACCTCGATGCTTGCCACGCCGCGCGAGTAGAGCACGACCAACCGGTCGCCGTGGCGGCAGCGGAGGACCACGGACTCCTCGCGCAGCACCTCGATGACCTGCTCGACCATCTCATCCTCATCGACCTGGTCGGGATCCTCGTAGGTCAGGTCCGTGTGCTCGCCACCGAGAAGCCGAACACGCAGCACGATAGTTGCCATGCTGGAACGGTAGTCCGCCCAAGGCGGCCCACCCTCGCACGCACCACGCACGCCGGACGAGCGGAGCGTAATGTCGAGCTCCCCACCGACGAGGCATCAGAGGAGGACATGTCGCACCCGGACGAAGGCTCATCCGCCGCGCCCATCCCGGCATGGGCTCTTCAGCAAGCCACCGAGGAGTTGTACGACATCGAGGACGCCGAGGTGATCGCACAGCGCGCCCGAGAGATCGCGCGCGAGGGCTGGGAGCGTGAGGACGAACGTCACGATGAGTACGACGACCCCGACCAAGGCGGGGAAGGCTGACCGGGACGGCCTTCGGCACGTCAACACATCCGCGTCTCGAGTCAACCCCATGGGGTGACTCATCGCCGCCGCCTCGCGGATCTCCCTGAAGCGTGTGGGACGCACGTCAATGATGCGATGCACGAAGGTGCGTCACACCGCCGCGATTGATGTGAAGCTCATCAGTGCGAAATCGGCTCGTGAGCTGCGCGGTATGCCCCGCGTCCGCTGCCTGCCCGCAATGGGAGCAGCTCAGCCTCTACGGGCACGCATGGACCAACCGATGAGAGATCACTGATGACCGAGGTGGGTTCTAGAGGAGAAGGTCGCCCTTCACTACGGCGCGGCAAACATCGTGGATGCGGGCGTTGTGGTCTCGGGCGTACTTGCGGAGTGTCTGGAACGCGTCATCGACGGTGGTCTCTCGCTTGGTAGCGAGCACGCCTTTGGCTTGCTCGATGATGAGCCGGGTGTTCAACGCCTGTTGCAGTTGTTCGGCGGTGCGCTGTTGCTGCTGTGCAGCCGAAGCGTGGGTGAGGTAGCCAGTTGCGATGCTGGCGAAGATCGTGGCGACTCGCAGATCCTCGGCTGACCAGTTGCGCGGTTGGCTGTCATACAGGTTGACCGCCCCGATCGCTTCGCCTTCGGCGAGCATCGGGATGCCGGCGACGGCCTGGATCCCCGCGGTCTTGGCCGCGATGACGTAGTCCGGCCAGCGTTCGCTGGCGTCTTCTGCGGCGATGTCCGGCACCGCCACTGGGCCTGCCGATGCGACAGCGTCGATGCACGGGCCCTTTTGCCAGTTCTCCTGCACACGCTCGAGGGTGGCGATCGCGTCGACGGCGGCGGTGACGAAGCGCTGCTGGCCGTCGTGAACCAACGTCACGCCCGCTCCGGTGAGGTTGAGCACCTCAGCCATCTCTTCGGTCAGGTTATGGAGAACGTCACCGATGCCGTAACCGCTGGTGAGGGCGGCGGCGAACCGCTCCAGGCTGTCGAGAAGTGTGTCGGGATTGGGCACAGCACCTCACCCTTTCGTGGGCGCGACCGAGCGCACGTCCACGCGGTCCGCATGCGGCCACTCAGCCGCCAGGACCATCATCGCACCGCATCGGAACGTGCAGTAGGGGTCGACGACCCTTCGGATCGATCCGGGTGCAGAACTCACGACCCTTGCGGCGCAGTCGCACGATTGGCCGCGCGGTGCTACGGCTCGGGCCCCGAAGTACGCGGCCAACCTCGTCCGCCTCTGACAACATCCGCACACGCCGCTGTCCGGGCGGCCGCTCGATCAAGAGGGCGCCCGGCCACGCGCTGGTTGGTGGGGTAGCGCGGGGCCGGGCGCCAAAGTCGTCGGCGACCCCAGACACGATAGCGACGCACGGGAGCGTGCCAAAGGCCCTTCATGGATATTGGGTACCGCGACTGAGCCGCGGGTAGCGTGTCTTGTTGCGAGGCCGCCTTCTCCTGACCCCATGCAGCGAGTAGGCGGCCTCGTGCCGTACCCGCGCCGCTGGCACCCTTGCGCCGGACTTGGCTGCCACCGGGCTTTACCCAAGCGACCGGCATCTTAAGGATGCGACCCGGGTACGTTTGCCCCGACGAGGGGTGATGGTGGGTAGTCCCCTCTGTCTGGGTCCTCTGGTGCCATTCCAACCGAGTGGCACCAGGGGACCCTTACGTCAGGCTCGGCCCGGTGTTCACCGGGTACCATCGAGTTAACCCCAACCGGGACGAGTCAGCCACGGCTTGTGTCGGCCGTGAAAGGCCCTTCCGATGTTGACACCCCTCGTGGGCAACAACCTGGAGTCGCTCCGTCACGGCGTTGGCGACGCGCGCCTGGAGTTGAGCGCCGGCCGGGCGGCACCGCGAAACCAAGATGCCCAGCGCGGCCTCCTGGATGCACTTGAGAAGTACGCGTTCGCGCTCGCTGCGGCCGGCAGGCCGGTCCCGTACCGTGTGCGGGACGACTTGGTTCTGTATCGAGGGATTGTCACGGGTCCCCGGTGGGTCGTCCCGCGGCGGTTCACGTAGCTCGGTCCTATCCGTGGGGCACCTTGACACCCCTCATCGACGTAGTTGCCGTGCGAGTTTCGTACTCGATGAGCTCCGTCGCAAGAACCGAGTCGGCGTCAAGGTGGCGAGATCGGCTGGCGGATCGACGTTGACGACCTTGGCAGCTACATAGAGGCGCACGAGACCGTGCGGCCGGTGCGACGCGCCCCTTAGTCCGAAAGTCCGAACTGCCCCGGCATGTGCTCGGGGCCGTTCCGCTGACAGGCATGCGCGCGCCGTGCGACCCTTCCGCATGATCGTGCGCACTCTTGGGGCCGCCCTCGGGGTCGTCGTCGGCGTGCTGGCTGGCTGCAGCAGCTCGGACGGCGGATCCGACGAGACCGATCTCGAGGCCGCCGCTGAAGCGTGCACAGCGGATCCCGAGAACGAGAGCCCGGCAGCCGACGACGTGGGCAGCCTGTCGGACTACGTCAGCGTTGGTGACGAGGGGAAGTCGCTGACGATCTCGAGCCCGTCCGAGGGCGAGGTCGCCTCGATGGTGTCGGTGGTCGTGATGACGTGCGTGCTCGAGGAGACCGGCGCCAGCGACGCAATCCAGTCCCAGGTCGGGCAGACCAACTCGCTGATGGGACGCCAGGACGCCGAGTGGGGCTTCGCCGAGGGAGGGCCCGATAAGGGGTTCCGCGACGAAGCCCACCACCAGGGCGGTCACCGTGATCCGGAGCTGGGCTCCCGACAGCATGAAGGACGTGCGCTGGGTGACGGCCAGCGCACGCTTCGCGGAGGCGTCGCCGGCGGCCGCCCGGGCCTTCAGCCGGGACCGGTCCACGGCCATGTAGGAGAACTACTTCCAGCCAGTAACGAGGCTGTCGGGAGATCCGGTGTCAGCACGACACCCGGGGTGCTGGGAGTCTCGGCAGTTGGTCCTTCGCCTTCCGGAGGGAAAGTGTGAGTTGGCTCTGCTCAGGCGTCGTCCTTACTCCTCGGTAGCACGGAGATCCAGCCTCGCTCGCGCTGCGCAGATGTGCGTCTGGTCCTGATACGGGAGTGATTCAGCGAACGTGTACGGCGTGCAGCGGTGATGTCGCTCAGACGTACCCGCGCTGGGGATCTTCGCACTAACAGGGTGAACTGTTCGCACGCTGAGCCGATCCACCACGAAACGGCGGTATCCGGAACGCACAGATGAGTTCCGGATACCGCCGCCCGTGTGTGTGACTACTTGACCTCGGAGCGGCGCAGGGACAGCAGCCCGACGACGAGGGGAATGACGATCCAGATCATCGTGGTCGAGGCGAGCATCGCCCACTCCTCACCGGTGTTCGTGGCGCCCTCGAAGAGTTCCACCTGCGTGTAGTTCCAGTCGATCCACGGCTGCAGGTCCTCGAACCACGAGCGCACCTGGGCCAGGAGGACGAGGATGCCCGGCATGACCAGTGAGACGACGAAGTAGCCCACGATCGCGGCCGCGGAGTTGCGCAGCACGACACCGAGGGTGAAGCCGATGGCCATGCCGACCAGGTTGCCGAGCACCATCTGGGGCGCCATGGACAACGAAATGTCCCACACGGTGTCGACGCCGGCGAGTGCGGAACCGGCCACGTTGCCGAGGGCGCCCACCGCGAAGGCGACGGCCATGGAGCCGAGGCCCACCAGGAGGGTCGCGATCGCCTTGGCGCCGATCACGCGTCCGCGGCTCGGCACCAGCGTGAACGTGGTGAGCCCACTGCGCTGGCTCCACTCACTCGTGACGGCCAGGATCGCGATCATCGGCAAGATCACCGACATCGGGAACCCGATCGCCGTCGCGAAGCTCTCGTAGGTGACGGCGCTGTCGGGAGCGAAGATGATGACCGCCCCGGTCGCGATGACCGACAGGACGCCGATGCTGATGAGCATCCAGAATCCCGAGCGGGTGTTGAACATCTTGCGCAGCTCGACCTTGACGAGCCGAGTGGTCGGGATGGGCTGGGCGGTCCGGCGGGCCGGGCGGTGGTGGCCGGGGGGACGATCGTGGCGGTCATGCCGCAACTCCTTCGCGTTGGGTGTCGGCAGTGAGCGACAAGAACATGTCTTCGAGGCCGGCGCCCTCGGCGGACCGGAGCTCGGTGAGGGCGATGCCGGCGGTCAGGGCCACGGCCCCGACCCGAGCGGGATCGGCATCGGTGCGGACCGAGCCGTCGCTGGCGAGCGTGCTGGGGATCCCGGCCTGCTCGAGTGCGTGGGCGAGGTCGCGCGGTGACGTCGAGCGGGCGAGCGTCCCGGCGGCGGCGAGGAGCTCTTCCTTGGTGCCGGACGCGACGATCTTGCCGTTGCCGATCACGACCAGGTCATCGGCGATGACCTCGATCTCGTGGAGCAGGTGCGAGGACAGCAGCACGGTGCCGCCCTGGCTGGCGAAGCCCGTCAGCAGGTCGCGCATCCACCGGATCCCCGCGGGGTCGAGCCCGTTGGCGGGCTCGTCGAGGATCAGCACCTGGGGGTCTCCGAGGAGTGCGGTGGCGATGCCGAGCCGTTGACGCATCCCGAGGGAGTAGTTGCGCACGCGGCGCTTGGCCTCGGTGGGGGTCAGGCTCACCAGCTCGATCATCTCGTCGACGCGAGAGCCGGGCAGGCCCATGGTGTCGGAGGCAATGGTGAGGATCTCGCGGCCGGTGCGGCCGGCGTGCTGGGCCGAGGCGTCCAGCAGGACGCCGACCTCGAGGCCGGGGTTGGGGAGGTCGGCGAACCGGACGCCGTCGATGGTGGCCGAGCCGGACGTCGGGGCGGTCAGACCCACCATGACGCGCATCGTGGTGGACTTGCCGGCACCGTTCGGACCGAGGAAACCGGTCACGCGGCCGGGCTGGGCAGTGAAGGAGACGTTGTCGACGGCGGTGAAGCCGGCGTACCTCCGGGTCAGGGACTCAACTGTGATCATGGGCTCAACCCTCGCGGCATCGCGTCGTGCGCGCATCGGTTCGATGGCCAGTCTTGTCCTAACCGAAAGTACGGGGCCGGGACCGTGCTTTAGGTCGATCTCAGGAACGTGACGCATCCCTACACTTGCCACAGTGACCAGAACACTGGCTGGACTCCGTGGTCGGCGGTTCGGCCCCGCCCCTGCCCACAAGCCGCAGGTCCCGACCTGTGAGGGTGCTGAGGTAGTCGTCCATCCCGGCCTCGAACCAGCGTTCGCGATCCTCCGCGAAGGCGCTGGCGGTGAGGGAGATGATCAGCTGAGTCGGGTGCCGAGCGTCCCCGTCCCGTTCGGCATTCGCAACGTCGTGAGGTGACTGCGCGAGACTCCCTGGTCTTGATCCAAGATGGCCGTGCCGGGACACGCGGTCGCGACGTAGCGTCTTTCCGCCGCGAATGACCCGCGGTCACCTCCCGGGCGTCGACAGGCTACGCAGAAGCACGCGCTCATGCCGCGATGCGCGCGGTCATGTCGCTGACTGCCTGCTAGGTGCCTGAGGCCATGTAGGCGGCGAGAATGTAGTTGACCGATCATGCCGATGTCCGGGTGGCCGACTCGCTGCCTCAAGGCCAAGCGAGGCATCGGAGCTTTCAGTAACGTCGGGCGTCCAAGTGCCGCGCTGAGCGAGCGACCGCCGGCTGCTGACGACATTGGCATACTTGCCAAACTGGAAAGTAACGAGCATACTTTCCACTATGGAAAGTAACCCGGTGCAGCAGAACCCCGACGATCCCCGCTCCGAGCTCGCCGTGGCGGACCAGGCGCGCCAGCGACTGGCCGCCGGCCTGCGACTGCCCACCGGCCTGCACCCGGTACTGGCCGCCGCGGTCGCGGTCCAGGTGGGCACCGCCGCCTACGGGATCGCCGCTCAGACGACCGCCGGGCTCGCGGTGGCGCTGGCTGGGGTGGCGGTCTTCATGGGCGTGGCCGCGCTCTTGCTGTACCAGTTCCGGCGGATCAACGGCGTCAGGGTCGATGGTCTGTCCAGCCAGATCGTCCTTGGGACCGGGGCCACGTCGACGCTGATCTACATGGGCGCGTTCGGGGCCGCGACGTGGGCCGCCTTCGAGTCGCGCTGGTGGCTCGTCGCGGCGGCGGCCGTGGCCGGGGGAGTCGGCTACGCGTTCGGCGCCCTCCGGTGGTGGCACGCCTACCGGCACGACCCGGCCGCCCACGCGGGCGGCGCCTCGCCGCGGGTGCTCGCCGCGCTCGCCGTGCTCGCGTGCCTGGGGCTCGTTGCGCTGCTGGTCGCCGGCTGATGGCCGAGCTCGACCCGCTGATCCACGCCCCGGCCCGGCTGCAGGTGCGTCACGACGCTGTCCGCGGTGTCGGAGGCGGAGTTCGCCACGCTGCGGGACGCTCTCGAGGTCAGTGACTCGGTGCTGTCCAAACACGTCTCGGCACTGGCCGACGCCGGCTACGTGCGCAGCCGCAAGGGCGTCCGGGCGGGGCGACGCACGACGTGGATCGGGCTGACCAGCGCCGGCCGGAAGGCCCTGCGCGAGCACGTCGCGGCACTGCGCCGGCTGATCGACGTGGTCGACTGATCCCCATCAGTTCATGTCGACTCACTGGCAGCGTCCGCTCATGCCGCTGAGGGTGCGCGGTCCTGCCGATGACAGGGAGTGGGCGGCTGAGCGCAGTGTCTAGTTACCGCTGAGGGTCCCGCGTGGGGGGATGTGCGGTCGCCGTCGGGAGTGGGACCTTGTGAATACCCGTCTCGGGCTAAAGCCCACCCCGAGATGGAGAGCCCATGAAGTTCATCCCCACCCGTGCGCTGATCGTGATCGGCGCAGCACTGGCTCTCGGGATTGGCGGCGCAGTCGCGTACGCCCAGATCCCCAGTGCCGACGGCACGATCACCGCCTGCTACCTCAAGTCCGGTGGCGCAATCCGAATCATCGACGCCGACAACATCGCCACCTGCAAGAAGGGCGAGGCCAAGCTCACCTGGAACCAGCAGGGCCAACCCGGCACGCCGGGCACCAACGGCACTCCGGGCACCAACGGCACCAACGGCACCAACGGCACCAACGGTGTAGACGGCGTCTCCGGCTACGAGGTCGTGACCGCCACTGGTGAGTTCGTGGCCAGCAACTCGACGACCTCCTCCTTCAGCCGCGTGATCACCTGCCCGACCGGAAAGAGAGTGGTCGGTGTCTTCACCAGCTCAGATCTCCAGCCTGCTGACCTCGGTCCCACCGTGCCCGGTGACGCGTCCAGCTCGGTCTTCAACGGCCCCCAGGACAGCGGCACGACGGTCATCTTCAGCAAGAACAACGGCACGGCGTTCACGGTCAACGACACCATGGGCTGGACCATGCAGGCGACCTGTGTGACCGCTCCCTAGGAGGAAACCGAAGCCGCCGTCCTGGTTCTCCCACCGTGCCAGGGCGGCGGTTTCTTCAGTCACGACGCCCTCACATGCCGCGATCCGCTCGGATCTGCCGATTGGCGGGCGGCAATGGGCGCCGTCATCGAAGCCGATGCGGATCCGTCTGGACAGCGCCGAAGGCCTAGAACTCCCGAGGTCCCCGGATGACGAAGGACGCCCAGACCGACTTCGACCCGGCCCCGTCCTGATTGGTTCCCCACTCAAGACTGACGATGTCCACAATCTCCAGCCCACGGCCCGCCAGATCCAGGGTTTGGGCGGCACGCCGAGTAGGAAGCGCCAGGGAATCATCTCGCACCGTGAGCAGCACAGTCTCGTCCAGGCACGCCAGTGTCACGGTGAACGCCGTCTGCGCATGCACCAGCGCGTTGGTGGCAAGTTCGCTCGCCACGAGTCGAACCGGATCGACGAGGTACAACAGGCGGTGATCGACGAGGTAATGGGTGACGAAGCCGCGGGCCTGGGAAGCACTGATCGGTGACGCTTCGAAGGTGGCTTGGTGCGACCAGTCGGTCGCGATGCCCGCCATGTTCGACTCCCGGCGTTTAGAGCAGATGGATCGGCCTGGAAGGGCGGGGTCTAGGCGGTGCCAGCCGAAGAACCACCACTCTACGCCTGAGGTGGCACGTTGAGAATGTGCATCCCGAATGGGCCGGCCCGATGACGGGCGAGCCGCCTCTCTCCATCGCGTCGAGGCGTCCGCTCATGCCGCTGTCCGGGCGGGCGCTCGATCAAGAAGGGCGCCCGGCCGCGCTGAGTGGTGGGGTGTTAGGCACCCACCGCGGCAGCGGCTTGGCGTGCTGCGATCGCGGCGCCGACGGCCCTTGCTTTCGTCTCCGCGGCGACTGCCTGCGCCGTGACTGCGGTCAGGTCCTGGAGCGCGCGGGCAGCAGCGGCAACTTCGGTCTCGAACTTCGGTGTCGACGGCAGAAACGGTCATCGCCACGTGAGCGGCGGCCGCGGCCACGGCGCTCGCGACCGACGCGGCCGCCACAGTCGTCTCCTGCGCTGTCGCGTCTGCGGCCGCCTTCACCGTGGCCGCGACCCGGAGCGCGGCGAGTGAGGCCTCGGCTTCCTGGCCGGCGGTACCGGAGGCCACGAGAATTGACGCCGCCCGAGCCGCGGCCTGTGCGACCTGGGTGGCCGCCGTTTCCGCTCGTGACTGCATGACCTCGGCGGTTCGAATGGCCTCACTGGCCACCAACCGCGCCGCCTCGGCCGCGGCGAACGCCCGCGCTCCCCGCGCCCGCGCCGCGGCGCCCGCCGCCTTATCAGCGGCGGCAGCGACCGCGGCAGCGGTCACCAGCACCGCCTCCGCAGCCGCCTCGGCCTCGGCCTTGAGCGCGATGGCAACTGCCTCGGCTACCACAGCGGCCGCCGCATCTTCGGTCGCAGTGTTGACGACAGAACCCGGCTCTGACAGTCGAAGGGTGGCGGGGAACTCCACCGGCACCTCGGTGCCTGGCACCGGCTGGAAAGCAGTCCCCTGCTCGGCGGTGTGGGCGGTGGACAAGACCAGCGCGGGATGGTGTTGGCGCAAGCCAGTCAGCAGGACCAGCACGTCAGACTTCAGAAACCGCCGGTGTCCGCCCGGAGTGCGTATCGAGTCGATCTTGCCGGCTTTGGCCCACCGGGTGACGGTCTTGGGGTCGACATAAAGGATGGCTGCGACGTCGGCGGGCGTGAGGAACTCGTCTGGCGCTTCGGGTTGCCGTGTCATGGCAACCTCCTCAGGGAGTGTCGGTCTAGCGCTCGGCTCTGGTTGTGAGTCCGAGATCCGAAGCGAAACGCTCTCTTGACAGTACGCCTACCAGCGAGGGACTGACCGACCCGCGACCATTCCCCAGGACAAGTCGTCCCTTCTGGGGACGTTCCGGGCTGGCATTCAGGACTGAGCCGCGGTGGCCCTTGCCCCCAGGGGCCCTGTGTCTGCCGTGTGTTCCCCTCCGGCGCTCTGCTCGGCGGGCTCGGCCAGAAGCTCCATGACAGGCGGCATGCCGCACTCGAGCTGCCGCGGTAAGACCGACAGTGCCAACTTGGCGCACTCTCGATGAGTGTGCCGTGCTGCCGGTGCCAATGCCGCGAACCGTCCCCTTTGTCCTCGGGTCGGTCCGGTTTGGGCGTTCCGACCCGTCCTGCCTGTGGTTAGCGTCCTAGTAGGGAATGGGGCCGGCCGGAGGGCGGGCCTCACCACCATAGGAGTCGGGGCCGCTGCCTAGACGCGTTCAGGGTTCGGGTCCGCATCCAACCGCTGGTGTGCTGCAAGCCACCGGCGGCCGACCACCGTCCGCTCAATCAGGAGTTCCAGTGGAGCGTCTTGCCCGGCTCGTCATGCATCACCGTCGGATCGTCAGCGCGATCTGGTTGCGTGCTGTTCCTCGGCGGCATGTTCTCCGTCAGCCCGCTGAGTGAGCGGTGGACGCTCGACTTCTCGCTGCCCGGTCAGCCGGGCGACAATGCCGAGCAGCAGCTGATCGACACGTACGGCGTCCAGCACCGTCGACACCTACGTCGCGGTCGTCACGGTGCCGGAGGGCGAGACGGTCGAGCAGAACCAAGACGCCGTCGCAGGAGTCTTCGCGACCGCGGTTGCGGCGGTGCCGGACGATCTGACGCTGCGTGTCGTCGACTTCGCGAGCACCGGAGACCCGGGCTTCGTGACCGATGACGGGCGCACGACGTACGCGCTGATCCAGGCGCCGGTCCCGGTGAAGTTCGGGCCCTACATCGAGACCCAGCTCGACCCCGCGCTCGAGAAGGCAGCGGCGGCCGAGGGCTTCGACAGCGGCCTGACGTCCTACGCGTTGCTCGCCGCAGGCGGCGACCAGGAGGAATCGAGCGTTCTGGTCGAGACGCTGCTCGCCGCGGCCGGCGCTCTGATCGTGCTGCTCTTCGTGTTCGCGTCGTTCCTCGCGCTGCTCCCGCTGCTCATCGCGGCCGTGTCGATCTTGACGACGTTCATGCTGGTGCTCGGGCTGACGACGTTCACCGACGTGAGCATCATCGTGCAGTTCCTGATCGCCCTGATCGGGCTCGGCGTGGCGATCGACTACTCGCTGCTCCTGGTGTCGCGTTGGCGCGAGGAGCGCGCGCACGGACGCAGCAACGAGGAGGCCGTCGTCGTCGCCATGAAGACGGCCGGACACGCCGTCATGGCCTCGGGCGTCACCGTGGCGATCAGCCTGCTCGCGCTGCTCATCGTCCCGGTGCCGGCCCTGCGCAGCATGGGACTCGCCGGCATGTTGATCCCGCTCGTGAGCGTGGCCGTCGTCCTGACCCTGCTGCCGGCGCTGCTGTCGAGCATCGGGCCGCGCATCGACTACCCCCGCATCCGCAAGGAAGGCACGCGCCTCGCGCGGCTGGTCGGCATGGGCACGGCTCATCGTCAGACACCGCTTCGTCGCCACGGCCGTGGCCGTGGTGATGCTCGCCCTGCTGATCATCCCGGTGTTCAGCCTCAAGATCGGGCCGGGGTCGAGCCTCGAGTCGCTGGCGCGAAGTGGCCCGCGATACGACACGCTGCAGACCCTGACCGACGGCGGAGTCGGAACCGGAGTCATCACCCCCGTCGAGGTCCTCGTGCCGGCCAGCGACGCGGAGGCAGCGGCCGAGGCGGCCCGCGGTGTCGATGGTGTCCAGCTGGCCGTCGTCGGCACCACCGTCGGCGACAGCGCCGTCGTCGACGTCCTGCCGACCGACGCCACCCTGGACAGCGACGCCTCCGCCGTGGTCGACGACATCAGGGCGGCAGTCGAGCCCGCCGTCAGCGGCGACGTGGGCATCACCGGCCTCGGGGCGACGGTCGAGGACTACTTCAGCGCGGTCTACGACAAGTTCCCGTACGTGCTGGCGCTGATCGCGCTGATCACCTACATCCTGCTGGTCCGCACCTTCCGGTCCGTGCTCCTGCCGCTCAAGGCCGTGCTGCTCAACCTGATCTCCCTCGCGGCCGTCTTCGGGGCCATCGTGTTCTTCTGGCAGCTGGGCAACGGGTCCGACGCGATCTTCGACGTGTCCCCAACCGGCGCCATCAACTTCTGGCTGCCGGTGGTGATCTTCGCGTTCCTGTTCGGCCTGTCGATGGACTACGAGGTCTTCATCCTGGCCCGGATGCGGGAGGAGTACGACCGCACCGGAGACACCTCCATGGCCGTCATCACCGGGATCGGCCGGACCGGACGGCTCGTCACGTCCGCAGCGTTGATCCTCTTCTTCGCCTTCTCCGCGCTCGCCATCGTCACCGGGGACCGACGTCAAGGTCCTCGGCACCGCGCTCGGAGTCGGCATCCTCATCGACGCCACCATCGTCCGCGCCCTGCTGGTGCCCGCCCTGGTCAGCACCTTCGGCCGATGGAACTGGTGGCTGCCCACCTGGCTCGCCCGCGCCCTGTTCGTCGAGCCGTCGCCGCTCGCGCCCCGCCGTGACGATGCCATCTCACCTCCGGTGGAGCCCGAGGAGGACCCTGACGCGGATCCCGAGAAGGTCCCCGTGTACGCCGGCTGAGCTCGTAGTCAACTAGCCCCAGCGCCCGTAGATCCACAACATTTCAGAGGACGAAACAATGCACGCCAGCGCGACCGAGACAACCACCATGAAGGCGGTCGTTCAGGACAGGTACGGGTCCGCCGACGTCTTGCGTGTCACGGAGATCCCTCGACCTCAGATCGCGAACAACAACGAGGTGCTGCTGCGGGTGCACGCGGCGGGCCTCGACCGGGGCACATGGCACCTCATGACGGGCCGGCCATATCTGGGCCGCCTCGCATTCGGAGTCGGCCGCCCGCGCAACCCGGTGCCCGGGGTGGATGTCGCCGGCAGCGTAGTCGCCGTCGGATCGGCAGTGACCAAGTACGCCGTCGGCGACCGGGTCTTCGGCTTCGGCAGAGAAACTTTCGCCCAATACGCCGTGGCGCGAGAGGACAAACTGTCCCCCAAGCCGGTGAACCTGTCCTTCGCGGAGGCCGCGGTGGTCCCGGTTTCAGGCGCCACCGCCCTGCAGGCTCTGTCTGACCATGGCCGGGTCGCCCATGGGCAGCGCGTGTTGGTCATCGGCGCCTCCGGCGGAGTCGGCTCCTACGCCGTGCAGATCGCCAAGGCCGTCGGCGCCGAGGTCATCGGTGTAGCCAACACCTCGAAGCTCGACCTAGTGCGATCCTTCGGCGCCGACCGGGTCATCGACTACACCCGCGACGACTTCGCCGGCGGTTCCGAACGCTACGACCTGATCCTCGACATCGGTGGCAATCCGTCAGTTTCGCGGCTCCGCCGCGCCCTCACGCCGACCGGGACAGCGGTGATCGTCGGTGGCGAAGAAGGAGGCAGCTGGACCGGGAGCATGGGCAGACCGCTGCGGGCCCTGGCTCTGTCGCTGTGCGTACATCAGCGACTGACCAACTTCATCGCCAAGCAGCGAGCCAGCGACCTCCAACGGCTCTCGAAACTCATCGAGGCGGGCCTGGTAACACCACACATCGACCGAACCCACCGGCTAGACCAAGTCCCCGAAGCCATGCGACACCTCGAAGCCGGGCAAGCCCGAGGAAAGATCGCCATCACCATCTAAGCGCCTCGCAAACCAGCCTCCACATGGCACGACCCGTCATCCGAACCATCGCACCCGAGCTCGGCCAAAACCAATAGCAGTTCGAGCGAACAGGTCGTCGAAGTCGACCAACCTGAGTGGCCGCTCGGCGGTGGGCAGGGTGCACGCCTCGACCGAGGCCCACCCAAGGCCTTCCGGTCCATGGGTCGTCATCGTGTTCATGAGACCACGGGAAGCCTGTACCCCGGTACAGGATGCAAGCACCTCCTCGGCAGCGAACGTCCGCTCATGCCGGCGCTCTCAATGGGTCAGCGCAACACTTCCTTGATTCGAGGAGGTTGTGGTGGCGCGTGGTTATCGGAGGTTGTCGCCGGCAGACGTCGATGAGATCTGGGTGCGGCTGCGGGCCGGTCATGCGGCCAAACCGACCGCGCGGCAACTGGGGTTGTCGACCAGCACGCTGCGGACCTATCTGCAGCGGTGTGGCGGGATCCGCCCGGATCCACGCCGTAGGTCGTCGGGGCGGTTGAGCCTGAGCGAGCGGGAGGAGATCTCGCGCGGCCTGGCGGCGGGGCTATCGCTGCGAGTGATCGCGGACCGGTTGGGCAGGGCGCCGTCGACGATCAGCCGCGAAGTGGCCGTGAACGGTGGCCGGGCGGGGTATCGCGGGCACCTCTCGGACCGTCACGCCTGGGTCCGGGCGACGCGGCCCAAGGCGTGCAAGCTGGCGGCCAACCCGGTGTTGCGTGCGATCGTGGAGGAGAAGCTGCGGCGTCGCTGGTCGCCGGAGCTGGTCGCCGGAGCAGATCGCCGGCTGGCTCAAGATCAGCCATCCAGACGACCCGGAGATGCAGGTGTCCCACGAGAGCATCTACCGCACCCTGTTCGTGCAGTCCCGCGGTGCGCTGCGTAAGGAGCTGACCGCCTACCTGCGCACCGGCCGGGTGATCCGATGGCCACCAGAGGCCTGGGGCGTAGGCTCGCGACCACAGCACGATCTGGATGATCACCGACTTGCGCCGGGCCTCGTGCCTCGTGTCGACCTGCTCGGCCGAGATGCCGTCGGCGGCCAGGAACGGCCGGATGGTGGCGTTGATGGGGCAGATCAGCGCGCTCGCGCAATGGCTAGCAGCCATTGCGAGAGCGGTGGTCGCTGCTGCCGCCCGGTTCAAGCCGGCGGCCTGATGGACTGCCCGGGCGGGGTGGCATGTGGGTAGCAGGCAAACCTTCCCCACCGCCCGTTCCGGGGCCACAATGGGGGCCCGGCCCGGACCAACCTCCTTCGGTTCGGTCCGCGCACCCTCACAGACGCGCGGGAGGGGGATGCCCGCCCCCGGGTACTCGATTCCCCCGGGTTGGCGAGGAATTGACCATCCCCCTCCCGCGCCCACCCACCAAACCTATTGCCGGCAAGACGACGACGATCCGCAGGCTGGCCACTTTGCTGACCTTGATGCGGGTGAGCCCGGGTGCTCGGGCACGACATCGCCCGGGACGCGTCCGCCTCGGTGTTGGTGGCGTCGTCGGCCCGCGGACCCGGCGCCGTGTGCTCAGGTGCGGTTGGTCATGGCGCGACCGTGACCGTCCTGGTGGTGGTGTGTGACTTGCCCCAGCCGTCGGTCACGGCCAAGGAGACGGTGTAGGTACCGGCTGTGGCGAAGGTGCGTGATGGCGCGGAAGACGTGCTGGTCGATCCCCCATCGCCGAAGTTCCACAGGTAGGTCCTCGTGTCGGTCGGGTTGGGATCGCTCGAGGTCGCGCCGCTGAAGTTGCAGGTCAGCCCGAGGCAGGTGGGCGTGGTGATCACCGCGGTGGGCGGCTGGTTGCTGGCGGGTTCGACGATCGTGACCGGAGGCAGCGTCATGAGAGAGGTCAGGCCGTACTCGTCCCTGACGGTGAGGGTCGGCGTGAACGTGCCGGCCGACGTGTAGGTGTTGGTCGGCAGAGCGCCGGAGCCGGTCCGGCCGTTCCCGAAGTTCCATGCGTAGGTCAGGGTCGACGGGTTCTCGTCGGTGCTGCCCCGGCCGTCGAAGGTGCAGACGTTCGCCGTGCAGGTGACCGTGCCGTTCGCCACCGGCGCAACGTTGCCGGTTGGACCGGTCACGGTGACGTTGACCTCTCTGTACTCCGGGAAGTGGTCGTGGTTGTCGATCGGACGGACCCTGACCCGGTACGCGCCGTCCGGGATCACTGGCGTGGTGTAGGAGTAGTTCGACCCCAGGGATCCCGGGCTGTTGAGGAACGCGCTGATCCACCGCTCGGAGCTGCCGAAGCTGCCGCTGCTGCTCATGTACTGGCCCAGCGAGTTGACCACGGCCACCTCGACCTCGGCCATGGCGATGTCGTCCTCGGCCCGTCCGCTGACGAAGATCCGCGACTCGGTGAAGGCCGTACCCTCGGTCGGCGAGGCCAGGTTGGGCAACAACGTCGGCGGCAAGTCCCCCGGGTAAATCGCGTACCGGGCCGTGGCACCGGACGTGGAGGGGTCGATCTGGTTGGACCCGTCGACGGCGTACGCTGTGACCGAGTAGTCGCCGTTGATCGGCAGGTCGACCGGCAGGGTCCACGTCGTGCTGGTGGTACCCGGTGTCGCGAGGACCGCGTTGATGGTGCCGAAGCCGGCGGCCAGGGTTCCGTTCGGCCGGAGGTAGCGGTCGGTGTCGTTTTCGAGGATCGACACCCTGACCCCGCTCACCCCGAAGTCGTCGGTGGCCGTGCCCGCGAGATCGAGGTGCAAGGTGTCCGAGACCTGGTTGCCCGTGACGTTGAGCAGGCCGTTGGGTGGCAGGTCGCTGGGTACGGTGACGTTGATGTTGACCCGGCCCTGGAGGCTGGACGACGTCGTCAGGTCCTGCTTGTCGGTCGCCCGGACCTGGAACGTGTAGGAGCCCGGTACCAGCGCGGCCGGCGTCATGAAGGACCAGTTGTACGACGCGGCGTTCAGGTTGGCCGGCGAGACCTTGAACCAGCCCTGGATGACGTCGGCACCCCAGCTGCCGTCGGAGGCGAGGTTTTCGCGTGTGGTGCTGTTGCGCAGGCTGACCTCGACCGTGGCCAGCGACTCGTCGTCGGTGGCGGTACCCGAGAAGGTCACCCGCCCGCCAGGCGTCATGTTCAGCGTCGGTGGAGTGGTCGGCGGGGTGACCGCGATCGGCTGCGCGACGGTGACCGTCGGCGGCTGACCGGACGAGTCCACGATGTACTCGGCCACGGCCCAGCGGGTGTCGGACTGCCCGGCCGTGTCGACCGCCATCGCGCCGATCTTCCAGTGGCCCTCACGTGGCAACGTGACCTCGTGCTGCCACGTGGTGTTGACAGCACCCGGGACGTCGGGGTCGATCCGGAACGTCGTGTAGTCGTCGACCACCGTCCCGTCCTCGGTGAGGTAGGTGTCGGTGTCGAGGTCATGGATGTAGAGCGACACCGCGTTGACGCCGTTGTCGTCGCTGGCCGAGCCTCGGAGCACGAAGGACGTCGACGTCTGCAGCGTGCTGCTCGGTGAAGAGATGCCGGTACTCGGCGGCAGGTCGTCGAAGCTGAACGACTCGATCTGCTTGTTGGCCTTCACCGGGTCCTGGCTGCCGTTGGTGTTGATCGCGCGGGCCAGGATCTCCATTTCGCGGGTGCTCGGCGATGGTGACCGGGAGCGACCACGGCGTCACACCGCCGGACGGGGTGTCCGAGCTGCGCGTCGATGGTGTTGAAGGCCCCCCAACTGGTCATGTTGTCCTGTAGGTACTGGCTACCGGACTTGACCTCCACCTGCACACGGGCAAGCGTGGCCGAGCTGCGGGCAGTGCCCTGGATGACGAACTCCTGGCCAGTCGGGACGACCCGGCCCTCGATCGGGGCGGTGATGGTGGTGTCGGTGGCCGTGGGCGCGGGCAGCTGGGAGAAGGGGAAGAACGCCACGCGGCCTACGGCGCTACCGCCCTGGCGCTGCGTGTCACCACCGGTCAGCAGGCCTTGCGGCGTGGCCTCCATGGCCTTGTTGCCCTCGAAGGACTGGGAGCCGGAGTACCACTCGAGAGCCTTGCCGTCGGCCGGGTTCAGGGCGCCGAGGTGGTCGCGGCGGACCACCGCGTCGCCGAGCGCGTACGCCGCCAGGCCCTGGCCGGTGCCGTAGCCGACGTCGTCGAGGCCGGGCCACGGGTCGGGCGCCGTGGGCGACTCGTTGAACTGGAAGTGGCCGCCGATGTAGACCGCCTGCTCGCTGATCGCGACTGAGTAGATGCTGTCGAAGGCGCGCGAGATCCAGCGCGGCTGCCATGTTCGCGCCACCGTTGATGTCGAAGGCGATCGCGGTGTCGTTGATGGGTGGCCGGTCCCCGCCAGAACCGCTGCTCACGACGAACCACTCGTCGTTCGGGGCGATGTCGCCGGCGTAGATCCGCTGGATGCCGCCGACGTACTGCAGGTTGTCCTCCCACAGCCTCGTGTGCCAGGGCAGCAGTTCCTTGGTGGCCGTGTCGATCAGGCCGACGCCGTAGCGGTCCTGCCCGTCGATCCGGCGGCCGGTGTGCACCACCAGCAGCTTGGAGCTGTCATGGGTGAGCTTCAGCTGCTGGACGGTGAGCGTCCCGTTGGTGCCGATTCCGCCCGAGAGCTGGTTGTCGAAGGCCATGTCGACCGCCCCGGTCACCCCGTCGACGGCAACCAGGCCCACCCGGGTCCGGCCGTTGACCGTGGTGAACCGGCCGCCCGCGTAAACGGTGGTGTTGGTAACAGCGAGCGCGTTGGCCTGGCTGTTGCCATTGGCCTGGAAGCCCGCGACCGGTGCGCCGGTCGTGAGGTTCAACGAGGCGATCTTGCGCATCGTCACGCCGTTGACCGTGTTGAAGCTTCCCACGACGTACAGGCGCTGGCCGTTGGGCGAGGCCTCCACAGCATTCACGCCGCCCTCGCCGAACGTCGGGCGGAACGTGGTGTCGATCAGGCCGGTGCTGAGGTTGAACGCCATCAGGCCGGGCTGGGTCACCGTCGCGCCGTTGCCGGCCCGGTTGACCGCGGAGGTGAAGCTGCCGGCGACGAAGGCGCGGTTGCCCACGACCTCGATGTCCCAGATCTCGCCGTTGCTGATCACCGGCATGTTCGTGTGCGCGACGTCGGGCACCAGGCTGGTGTGGCCGGGCTTCGGCTGGTTGCCCGGCGGTGCCGGGCCTGCGACGACCGTGACCGACTCGGACGCGGTGTCGGTGTCGCTGCCGTCGTCGACGGTCAGCGTCACGGTCCGGGTGCCCGCGCTGGCGTAGGTGTGGGACGGGTCGACGCCACTGCCGTCCTGGCCGTCGCCGAAGTCCCAGTCATAGGTGAGGTCGTCGCCGTCGGCGTCATCGGAGTCGACGGCGTCGAACGCGCACACGAGCGCGGCGCAGGAGAACGTGAACTCCGCCGTGGGCGGCGTGTTCGGGACCACGTCCCCCACGCCGGGGCTGACCACGACCGAGTAGAGCATCGAACGCGAGACCGACACGCTCGTCGTGGCCGTGCGGCCGACAGCCGTCCCGGTCGGGACGCCGCCGTTGGAGTCCGCCACCACCATGCTGATCTTGTTCGCGCCGCTCGCCGACCTGCTGTCCCGCGACGTGACGGTGGCCGGCAGGTTCCAGGTCGGCGTACTGCCCGACTTCTCACTCCACGCGCTCACCAGCCACGAGTTGGGGTCCGCGACAGCGGTGGCCGGAGTGGTGTGACTGCTGGACGCCGTGTTCGCCCCTCCGACGGCCGAGGCCGTCACCGGGACGTCGTCGCCGGTGCTGCGGTAGGCCACCACGGTGAACACCGACTTGGCGGCCGCCGAGGTGGTCACCCTGACCAGCGCGTTCACGTCAGCGGCGACCGCTTCCTTCGTCCACACCCGGCCGCTGATCCCGCTCCCGGTGCGGGCCTGCAGCTGGGTCCAGCCGGCTCCCGGACTCCCCGCTGTCACCTGGGAGTTCCAGGTCAGGAACAGGACCAGGCGGTCTCCTGCTTGCACGGTGGTCGGGATCCGGACCGAGTGCGTGGACCGGTTTCCGGCGGTGCTGACGTCGGCGACATGGCTGAGCTCCGGCGGCGCGGCGCTGGCTGTCGGCGCGGTAGCCACCACCGCGGCGAGTAAGGACCCGACCCCGATCACCAGCGCAAGGGCCGCGGACGCCGAGCGACGGGGACGGTGGGGACGACGAGGGCGACCCGCGAGATCGTTCAGAATGTTGGACACTGCGTTTCCCCCCGGAGCTGACGTGACGAGGCTCCACGTGTGGAGCCGGTTGTGATGCTGGCACCGGTGATCGCCCTCGAAGCCCGGCCAATGGCGACGTCCCCCAAAATTGGGGGGCCCGGCAGAGGAGCCGATCTGCGCCGTGCGCGGCTGTGGTCGTCCGTCCACCCAGGTCGACCACATCATCCCGCTGAAGCAACGCCCGGATCTCGGGATCGTGCGATCGAACCTTCAGGGCATGTGCGCCAAGCACAACGCGTCGAAGGGTGCCCGCGTCCGGCTCGCGCCGAAACCCAGGTGCCGCTGCGGCGACATCGAGTGTCCCGGGAGGTGGCACCTATGACGTGGAATCCCGGTGTGGGTGCGTCATCTGCTGGCGCCCTTCACCTTCACCGGCAAGATCAAGAAGGTTACGGTCGAAGCCAAGACGCCGTGAGCGATCGCAGAGGCAACGGTCATGGACATCAAGAACCCGGTCGCTGCCTCCTACCGCGCTGTGTGCGCTCGCATCCGTGCGTCATTCGCCGCGAGTATGTCCACCGGGTGAACGTCCGGATCTGCCGCGGATAGTGCACTGAAATCGCCGAACGCCTCGGCGCCGAGGCTGGCGTGCCACTGGCGCGTGCGGTCAGAAGCGTCGTGGGCAAAAACACCTTGACGTCAAGTGCACTTGAAGGGGCAGCATTCGTTGCACATCCGGTCGGAGAAGGGCAGTGATCGCGATGAAACTAGACGCGCTTGACCACGTGGGCTTGGCCGTCTCGGACATGGCCGCCTCGATCGAGTTCTATGAAGGCGTCCTCGGTCTGACGCGAGCGCATGAGGCGACGTGGGGCGAATATCCGGCTGTCTTCGAGGCGAACGGTTCTGGGGTCGCCTTGTTCTCGCGGACGGACGGCTTCGAGGCGCGATCCGAGGACCCGGTACGTCATGTCGGCTTCCGCACCTCGCGTCCTGGTCTCGACTCGGCGAAGAAACAGTTGAACGCAAGCGGTATCGACTACGAGGAGGGCGACTACGCCGTCGCCTGGTCGATCTATCTCCCTGATCCCGACGGTTACGTCATCGAGATCACGACGTACGAGCCCGCCGGCAACGAAGCGGATCGCGCGCCCTAACGCGGTGAGATCGCCGCCGCCGCCACCACGTTGCACAACAGCCCGGAGGCGCCCCACCGAACGTCGCGACGACGCACTCTCATGCCGCAATCCGCTCGGACCTGCCGATGCAGGGATGGGCGGCTGAGCACTGTGTCTAGTTACCGCTGAGGGTCCCGGGTGGGGGGATGTGCGGTCGCCGTCGGGAGTGGGACCTTGTGAAGTACCCGTCTCGGGCTAAAGCCCACCCCGAGATGGAGAGCCCATGAAGTTCATCCCCACCCGTGCGCTGATCGTGATCGGCGCAGCACTGGCGACGGCGGCAGCGATGCTGCTGATCCCGACCAGTCCAGCCGCAGCCGCGAAGCCACAAGTGACCATCACCTCCGGTCCGACGGGCAACGCCGACAACAGCGTGTCGCTCGGGTACAGCATCAACCGGTGGCCCCGGGCCATCCGTTCACGCGTCTGCACCGTCGACACCGCGACCACCCACGCCTTCGTCTCCTGCGGCGCGCTGACCAAGCCGGCAGCCAACCCGACCAGAGCCCAGGACACTCTCACCGGACTGGCCGATGGCACCTACACGTTCACCGTCAGGGTCAGGTTCAAGGACGGACGACACGCTGCCGCCACCTCGGCACCGTTCACCATCGACACGTTCACCGACCCCATCGGCGCCTGCTGGGACGACACCCTGGCGGACAGCACTAATTACTCCGACGTCCTCTACAACGGCCCCATCAACACACTCGGCAACGCCCGCATTACCAATTCGTTCGACGGAACCTGCGCCCTCCTCGCTCCCCTAGGCGCGACCATCGTGCAGGCACCACCCGACGACCAGGGCGCGGCCGATGACCTGTGCGCATCCCTGGGCGCCGTGGGAGTTCTCGACGACGGGACACTGAACTCCCTCGGGTACGCCGCAGCGCCAGCCGACTTCTGGCCATGCTCCGCGAGCACCCCCATCCCCTGACCCACCGACCCGGAACCGCCGTCCTGGTTCTCCCCCCCGTGCCAGGGCGGCGGCTTCTTCAGTCACTACGCAATCACATGCCGCGATCCGACCGCTTCCATGCCGATGACAGGACCCGCCATTCACCCGGAAGCGGGCCGCAACCAGATGACGCTGCTTATCCAATCGCCCGCAGCATGGTGGTGCAGAGGTTGTCGCCTTTGACCTTGCTCTCGACGCTGATAGAGACGAACTCGTCGTCGTCCGGGTCCGTCGGCGTGCCTGCGTGGTCAACCACTATCTCGATGAGTAGACGACCGATGCGATGACCGATGAACCTGCCGTCCTCGTCAAACATCTTCTTGTTGAACACGTGACTCTGGATGTTCGTCAGCGTGCCGTCGCCGTTGTCGGTGACGTGGAGGAAGTTCTCGTTGTCCTTCGATACTTCCGTGGCCGACTCGCCTGTCGCGAGATTCGTGTAGACGTCGGTTGAGGTGAAGTGGGCTTGGCGGTAGGGCAGCCGGTCGGGGCCGCGTGGTGCCCATTTGACCCGACCCTCCACGGTGCTGACCAGTCGCACAGTCAAGCCGGTGACGCCGCAAAAGTCTTCGATGTCCTCTGTGAAGCCGTCGGATTCAGGTTTCCACGGGCCTGCCCCTGAGGCCGGGACCCCGAAGCCGATGGTTGGAGCCACCAACGCCGCGAGGACGGCGGTCGGCTCCTGAGATCATGCCAAAGCGGGTCATCGCTGCGCCTTCCGTCGCTTTGGTGGTCGGCTCTGTTGACCACCGCCTCACCACGCTCCTCCTCAACGAGAAGTCGCGCAACGGCTCGACACCGAGGCGCGACGGCAGAAGCCAGACGAATGCACCGCAACACGCGACGGACGCGCACCCTCCGGACTCCTCTGCCGCGCTCAGGTGCGTGATTCCGCCGCCGACCGGGTACTAACCAAGTGCGTGGCCGTCGGGTCTCTCCTTCGGGTGAGACACGCTCACGCCCGTGGGTGCGAGCGCGGCGGGCACGCCCCATCACGAACGCACTCACATGCCCCGTACGGACGCACTCTCATGCCGATGTCCGGATGCTGCCCGTCAGAGGGACCACCACGCTCTCACCGAGGACCGCGTTTCGTGCCGGAGCCGGCGGCCTAGCGCGTCTCGACCAGGACACCCGACCCCCAGCGCAGTCGGCAGAGGATCAGAACAACTGTACGTTCCGGTCGCCGGACCGCTCTGAGCAGCTAGGTTTCGACTGCGCGCCCCGAAGCGCCGGAGCGGCGGCTGCGAACGCGATGGACCCATGCAGGAAACACACTGCGTGAAGTCGCGTTCACGACTCCACCGGGGGCAAACTCATGACGAGGCAGTTGATCGGGCAATCGCTGATCTGCCTTGGATGCGCGCTGCTGCTCGCTGGCTGCGACATTGGTCTCGGAGGAGGGGTCATCATCGTCAACAAGACAGATGAGCCCGTGACCATCCGCGAACACGAGCTGCGCGCTAAATGGCGGCAGTTTCGGCGACGGTGTTGCTAAGCTCTTTCACGGTCTCTCCTGTTCGAAGGCGCGTGGGTCAGACACCCATGGCGCGGCGCATGATTGAGTCGAAGGCGCGGTCCGAGAGCAACCGGCGAAGGAAGACCAGGGGCCGGGCGCCGAATCCGACGCGGTAGCGGGTGCGCGGTCGTCGGGCTTTGGCGATCTTGACGATGATCTTGCCGATGACCGCGGGCTCCGACGTGTTGCGCGCGTTCGGCGCTGAGCTCGCGGCGAGGGCGCTGGCGGCACCGTTGGCCATGGTCGCGTACGCGCCGGTAGCGGAGGTCTCCTTGAGCTTCTCCGCGGCGATCGCGCCCCACTCGGTGCGGATCGAGCCGGGCTGGACGACCACGACGTGGATGCCGTGTTGCGCGGTCTCCATGCGAAGGGCGTCGCTGAGGGCCTCGACGGCGTACTTGCTGGCGTGGTACCAGCCGCCCAGGACCGTGGTGAATTCGCCGCCCACGGAGCTGATGTTGATGACCGTGCCGCTGTGCTGCGCGCGCATGTGCGGCAGCACGAGTTGCGTCAGGCGGGCCAGGCCGAAGACGTTGACCTCCATCTGTGCGCGTGCCTCGACCATCGGAACGTCTTCGATGGAGCCGTAGGAGCCGTACCCGGCGTTGTTGATCAGGACGTCTATGCGTCCCGACTCGCGGATGATGCTGTCGACCGCGGTGCGGATCGAGTCGTCGTCGGTGACGTCGAGGCTGAGGATGTTCACACCTGCGTCCTGAAGCGCGGACATCCGCTCGGTGCGCCGTGCGGCGCCGTAGACGGTGTATCCCGCTTCCTTCAGGCGCAGCGCCGTGTCGGCTCCGATCCCGGAGGAGGCGCCGGTGACGAGAGCCACTCTGGTGGGTTTGGACATGTCGTTTTCCTTCTCATTCTCGTGCCTTAGTGCGTTGATGGAGGTCCGGCGACGACGGGCAGTGGTCGAACCATCCAGTCCCATCTAACCGGTTAGTTACATGCTAGGCCGGCACGTCTCGGCTGTCAACTGACTAGTTGGTTGTATGATCGGAGTTATGGCCACCCGGGACTCCGCCGCAACGAAGCAGCGCATCCTCGACGCTGCCACCGCCGAGTTCGCCGAGTACGGACTGGCCGGGGCACGTGTCGACCGGATCGCGATTCGCGCCGAAGCCAACAAGCAGCTCATCTACGCGTACTTCGGCAACAAGGAAGAGCTGTTCGACAATGCCCTCGAAACCAATATCTGCCTGTTGCTCGACACGGTGCCCTTCACCGCCGACGACCTCCCGGCGTACGCCGCGGCCCTGTTCGACTTCGCGGTCGCGCACCCGCAGCTGGTTCGGCTCGTGCGCTGGCACCAGCTCGAACGGCCCGGTGTCATGAATCAGCTACCCGAGACCGCAGCGTCGAACACGCGCAAGCTCGACGCGATGGCCGCCGCGCAGCAGCGGGGCAAAGTCAGCGACGAGTTGCCCGCCGACCAGTTGCTCCTGCTCCTGCTCGTGCTGATCCACGGCGGCGCCGAGACCCACACCGCCTCCGAGAACGGCCTCGCAGTCCAGCGAGAGACGCTCGTCGCGGCCGTGCGACGGCTCACCTTCCCCACCTGATCAGCCAGCGGTCAGCTGAGATCGAGGATTGAGTCGTCCGGGGGCACGCGGCTCCCGACGGCAGCGGCGGTGGAGTCGCGCTCCATCCGGTCGTCGCCCGGTGCCCGTTTGTGCCCGGGTCGTGGTGCGGAGCTTCCTGCCGCGGCGCGCACCGCTCATGCCCAGGTCCCGCATCGATCGACCGTGCACAGGGCCACGACCAACCCTCGCGCTGAACTCCGCTTGCAGCACCTTCACAACACCCACCATGGAAGGTGAGGCAACCGCCTCGAGTGCGCCGAGTGGCGACCTGAGGGGTTCTGGCAGAGCCTCCCGGTCCTCCGTGCTCCGTGCCTACCGTCGGTCTTGAGCGGCTGCGAGGACCCGAGGGTCGGCAGCCACCGACAGAACCTAGACATGTGACAACAGAAGCGAGGGAAGGACCACATGCGTGGCGTCGTGCTGCACTCCGCCGGAGATGTTCGAGTTGAAGAGCGTGAGGATCCGAAGATCATCGAGCCCACCGATGCGGTCATCCGGCTGACCGCGACCTGCATCTGCGGGTCTGATCTGTGGCCCTACCGCGGCGTCGAAGACGCCGACCACACGTTGATGGGGCACGAGTACGTCGGTGTCGTCGAGGAGATCGGCGAGGAGGTGATGACGCTCGCGCCGGACGACTTCGTCGTCGGGTCGTTCGTCATCTCCGACAACACCTGCGAGATCTGCCAGGCCGGGTTTCAGTCGAAGTGCGTGCACGCCGAGTTCGTCGCACGCCGGGATCGGCACCCAGGCGGAGAGGGCCCGGATTCCGCACGCGGACGGGACCTTCGTCGCGACGCCGGGACAGCCCGATGAGGACCTCATCCCGTCGCTGCTGGCGGCCTCCGACGTGCTCGGGACCGGCTGGTTCGCCGCCGACGCCGCCCAAGCTGGTCCCGGCAAGACCGTCGCCGTTGTCGGTGACGGCGCGGTCGGGTTGATGGCGATCCTCGCGGCCAAGCAGCTGGGCGCGGAGCGGATCATCGCCATGTCCCGCCACCCCAAGCGACAGCAGCTGGCCCGGTTCTACGGCGCCACCGACATCGTCGAGGAACGCGGCGAGGAAGGCGTGGCAAAGATCAAGGCGCTCACCGGTGGGCTCGGCGCCCACTCGGTCATCGAGGCCGTCGGCACTCAGGAAGCGTTCATGCAGGCCATCGGAGCTACCCGCGGGGGCGGCCACCTGGGCTACGTCGGCGTCAACTACGACGTTGTGATCCCCGGCATCGAACTGTTCTTCGCCGGCATCCATGCCCTGGGCGGCCCTACGCCGGTACGGCGCTACCTGCCCGACCTCATCCAACTGATCTGGGACCGCAAGATCGACCCCGGCAAGATCTTCGACCTCACCCTGCCCCTCGAGAAGGCAGCGGAGGGCTACCAGGCAATGGACGAGCGCCGCGCCACCAAGGTCCTCCTGACCCTCTGACCGACGTGAGGCACCCGCGACACCAGCGTCGGGTGGGAGGTTCCATCAGGACCTCCCACCCGTTTAGGCATCGGCCTACCGTGGGGATCGTGACCAGCAAGGACGACATTCGCGAGTTCCTGATCGCCCGTCGCGGCAACGTGACCCCCGCACAAGCCGGCATCCGCGACTTCGGCGGCGAGCGCCGAGTTCCGGGGCTGCGGCGCGAAGAGGTCGCCGAGCTCGCCGGGGTCAGCCTCGACTACTACACCCGCCTGGAGCGCGGCAACATCCAGGGCGCGTCCGAAAGCGTCCTCAACGCCATCGCGCGGGCGCTGCACCTCAACGACGTCGAGCGCAGCCACCTCTTCGACCTGGCGCGTGCCGTCGCGCCCAGACCAGCTCAGGACGACCTAGGTACGCACCGCAACACCGGCGTACGTGCCTCCGTGCAACGGGTGCTGGACAACCTCAACCGCCCGCGGTCGTCTCGAACTCCCAGCAAGACCTCATCGCAGGCAACCTCATGGGACGGGCACTGCTCATGCAGCACTTCGAGTCGGATCGGCCGAACCTCGCACGTTTCATCTTCCTGGACTCCCGCGCACGGGACTACTACGTGGACTGGACCCTGGCCTGCAGCCTGACCGCCGCGATGCTCCGCTACGAGGCCGGTGCGCGACCCGCTGAACAGCGAGCCTCACGGCCCTGGTCGGCGAACTGTCGATGCGCAGCCCGCAGTTCCGCAGCGGACTGGGCTGACCAGGATGTGCACGAGCACCGCACCGGCACCAAGGTCTACCGGCACCCCGAGGTCGGCGAACTGGAGCTCACCTACGACGTGTTCGCCATGCCCGGCGAACCCGGTCTGTC
>CAVZAZ010000021.1:0-40038 GCA_963773355.1 uncultured Actinomycetota bacterium
GTACTCCTGCCCGGCCTCGTCGACGCCCACCCGCACTACCCGCAGGTCCGCGCGATCGGCGCGCTCGGCATGCCGCTGCTCGAGTGGCTCGAGCGGTGCGCCCTTCCCGAGGAGGCGCGGCCGGTCACCGACGTACGCCCGCGAGGTCGCCGCGGAGTTCGTCTGCGGCCTGCTGTCGGCCGGGACCACCACCGCCCTGGTCTTCGGATCGCACTTCTCGGCGCGACGGACTCCCTCTTCGAGGAAGCCACCCGGGTCGGCCTCCGGGTGACTGCTGGTCTCGTGGTCAGCGATCGCTTGCTTCCGGAGCCTCTGCTCACCACCCCCGAGCGTGCGTACGACGAGGCGTGCGCGCTGGCGGCCCGATGGCACGGTGCCGGCCGGACGAGGTACGCCGTGACGCCACGGTTCTCGTACTCGGCGGGCGAGGACATCCTCGATGCCTGCGGCGCCGTGCTGAAGGATGTCCCCGGCACCCCTTCACCTCCCACGTGAACGAGAACCCTGCCGAGATCGCCGAGGTCGCCCGGTCCTTCGCCGGAGCCGAGCACTACGTCGACACCTACGACCGGCACGGGCTGGTCTCGGATCGGTCCGTGCTGGCCCACAACGTGCACGCGACCGACGAGGAACTCGCGGTCCTGGCCGGTCGACGCGCGTCGGTGGCTCACTGCCCGACCAGCAACGCGGCCCTGGGGAGCGGCCTGTTCCCGCTGCGCCGCCATGTCGAGCACGGCGTCCGGGTCGCGCTGGGCTCCGACGTCGGGGCCGGCACCGGGTTCTCACTGTTCAAGGAGGGCCTGCAGGCGCACTTCGCGCAGTCCCTGCTGGGTCCGGCCGGGCTCCCGCTCACCTCACCGCATCTGCTCTACCTCGCGACCCGCGCGGGGGCCCTGGCCCTCGGTCTGGGCGACGAGGTCGGCGATCTCGGGGTCGGCAAGCAGTTCGACGCCATCCTGGTCCGCCCGCTCGCCGCCGACCCTCTCGACGTCGGCCTGCGGCACGCCATCTCGCCCGAGGACGCGCTCGCCAAGATCTTCGCCCTCGGCGGCGACGCCGACCTCGGCTCCGTCTGGGTCTCCGGCGACTGCCTCCGCCCTGATCCGTCGGCAACCTTCTGACGGGTCGGCGCTGGGTCAGGAAGGTGCCAGGCCCGCTGCTGTCAGCTCGTCCCCGAGCCCGGTCCGCCAGTAGAGGACCTCTCGTCCGGAACGTCGCCGCAGCACCACCCCCACCCGGAGCAGAACGCGGAGGTGGTTCCCGACCGAGCCGACAGGGAGATCGAGCAGCGCAGCGAGCTGAGTCGTGCTCCGCGGGACGTCGAGTGCCTGCAGCAGTCGTGCGCGGTTCACACCGATCAATCGGGCCAGACCGCCTGCGTCAACGTCGTCGACGGTCGCCAGCATGCCGGTCACCGGATAGATCAGGGCATAGCGCCTCGGCGCCGTCCAGGCGGGCCAGATTCCCCTGGTGTGGGCGGGGACGAGGAAGAGGTCGGTCGCGCCCGCGAGCTCGCGCGGTGGCAGGTCGTATCGGTTGATCCGAAGCTGGGCCCCGCCGAGCCACTCCGTGCCGGGCCCGAGGTCCCCCACCACACCGGCCCAGCCCCGACTGGCCAGGCGCGCGGTCCGGGAGACGATGTCGGCCTCGAGGGTCCTCCGGCGACGGGGCCAGTCGGCACAGATGGTCGCCGTCCACACCCACTCCAGGAGGCCGCGCACCTCGGACCGCAGCCCTGGCCGAAGCAACTCGTCGGGGAGGGGGACGTCATGCATGGACGCCAGCTCCGCTCGCATCGTCTCATCGGTCCACTCGTCGAGGGCCGCGAACTCCGCCTCGATGTCCGGATCGGCGTACGGCGGGGCCGGTGTGAGGAAGTCGGCCGTCCAACCCGGTCGCGACCCGCGGCGCGGACGCCAGGCCCAGCGGAGCAGGACGCGACGCAACGGGCGCTCCGCCAGCATGGCCAGGAATGCCTCTTGGTGCGCCACGCGAAAGGTCCGCTGCCAGGGCTCGAGGGGGCGTCGGCGGCCCGGGTCCAGCACCGAGACCGCGGCCAGGGTCTCGTGCAGAGGGGAGACCGTGAACCGGCTGCGCGCCAGCAGGTCGGCCGAGATCAGCCAGGTGCCCATGTTTCGCCTCCACGCGAAAGATTATGGCTGGGTCCTACGGCCAGCGAGGGTACTCGCGTGCGCACCTATGGCGAGCTGTTTGCGATCGCGGAGTTCCGCGCCCTGTTCCTGACCCGCTGCCTCGCGATCGCCTCCATGTCCATGGCCTCCTTGGCCCTCGGCACGATCACCTACGCCGAGACCGGGTCGCCGGTGCTGACGGCACTCAGCCTGTTCGGGGGTCCACTGATCAGCCTGATCGGCTCAGCCACCGTCCTCGGCGCCTCCGACAGCCTCCGCCCGCGGAAGGCCTACCTGACGGTCGCGTTCGGCGGACTGGCGACCCACAGCCTGCAGGCGATTCCCGGCCTGCCATGGCCGGCGCGGTTCGTGATCCTCGCGATTCCCTACTTGATCGGGTCGGCGACGGCCGGCACGACGCAACGCCTCCTTGCCGAGATCCTGGGGGAGGACGGGTTCCTGCTCGGCCGCTCGACCATCAACGCCGCTGTCGGGATCTTCCAGATTGCCGGGTACGGCGTCGGCGGGCTGCTCATGGCGTGGGTCACCGCGGGGCAGTTGTTCGGCCTCGCCGCCATCATCGACGTCGTACTCGTCCTGACGATCTGGTGGGGAATCGCGGACCGGCCCGCATCCACGCCACTGCGGGGTGTCGTCGCGCGCACCCGAAGCCTCAACCACACACTCCTCACCTCCCCCGTCACCCGGCCGGTGTACATGTGCATGTGGGTGCCGAACGGCCTGATCGTCGGGTGTGAGGCTCTGTTCGTCCCGCTGACCCACCACGCCGGCTTCCTCTTCGCGGCCACGGCCGCCGGCATGCTGGTCGGCGACATCACGATGGGACGCTTCATCCCGCCCGACCGCCGGGACCGGCTGATCGAACCCCTGCGTCTCCTGCTGGCCGCGCCGTGGCTGGTTCTGTGGCTGGCACCCCCGGTCCCCGCGGTCCTGGTCGTGGGCTTCGTCTCGTCCATCGGCTACGCCGCCTCATTGCCGCTCCAGGACCGGCTGCTGCGGGCGGCCGGGCACGAAGAGTCGCGGCCAGACCTTCGGGCTGGCGATGAACGGCATGATGATCGGCCAGTCGGTAGGGGCGATCATCGCCGGCATCCTCGCGTCGTACCTGCCCACGTCCGTCAGCATGGGCCTGCTCGCCACCGCGTCGCTGGCCGTGACGCTCGCACTCACCCCGGGCTTGCGCAGGTCATCCCCGCATCGGGTACCTGCGCGGTCGACGCCGCAGCGGAGTCCGACGTGACCACGCTGGCCTTCTCTCGCGCGGGTCAGCGTTCGGCGGCGAGGACGGCGTCGGTACGCCGGGAGGGTGAGGAAGTCGGGGAACTCCTCGCTCAGGGCGGAGCTCGACGAACAGGCGCCGGGCCTCGTCCCAGTGGCCGGCGTCGAACGCCTCGGCGCCGACGCGTCGCGGAGGGCGGCGTACTCCTCCTCGACGATCCGCTCGACCAGCTCGCGGGTGACCGTCTCGCCGGTGTCGAGGGTGGCGTCGTTGAGCATCCACTGCCAGACCTGGGAGCGGGAGATCTCGGCGGTGGCGGCGTCCTCCATCAGGTTGTTGATGCCGGCGGCGCCGTTGCCGGAGAGCCAGGCCTGGAGGTACTGGATGCCGATCCGGATGTTGCCGCGCAGCCCCTGCTCGGTGCGCTCGCCGGGCGTCCGGTCGACGGCGAGCAGGTCGGCCGCGGTCACGCGCACGTCGTCGCGGAGCACGTCGAGCTGGTTGGGCCGGTCGCCGAGCGTCTCGTCGAAGATCTCGGCGCACACCGGCACCAGGTCGGGGTGGGCGACCCAGGACCCGTCGAAGCCGGCCGTGCGCCTCGCGGGTCTTGTCCTCGCGCACCTTCGCGAACGCGCGCTCGTTGATCTCGGGGTCGCGCCGGCTCGGGATGAACGCGGCCATGCCGCCGATCGCGAACGCGCCGCGCTGGTGGCAGGTGTGCACCAGCAGGTCGCTGTAGGCCTTCATCATCGGCGCGTCCATGGTGACCGCGTTGCGGTCGGGCAGCGTGAACGACGGGCCCGGCGTCGCGGAAGTTCTTGATGATGCTGAACAGGTAGTCCCAGCGCCCGGCGTTCAGGCCCGGCCATGTGGTCGCGCAGCTCGTAGAGGATCTCGTCCATCTCGAACGCCGCGGTGATGGTCTCGATCAGCACCGTCGCCCGGATCGTGCCGTGCGGGACCTCGAGCGCGGCCTGGGCGTGGGTGAACACGTCGTTCCAGAGCCGGGCCTCGAGGTGCGACTCCATCTTCGGCAGGTAGAAGTAGGGGCCGCGTGCCGCGCGCGAGCAGCTCCGTGGCGTTGTGGAAGAAGTAGAGGCCGAAGTCGACCAGCGCCGCCGACGACCGGCGTTCCGTCGACGACGAGGTGCTGCCTCGTCGAAGTGCCAGCCGCGCGGCCGGGGCACGATCACCGGGATCGGTCGGGGTCGGCGAGTGCGTAGCTCCTTGCCCTCGGGCGAGGTGAACGCGATGTCGCGGCGTACGGCGTCGTACAGGTTGACCTGGCCGCCGACGACGTTCTCGCCAGTGCGGCGTGTTCGCGTCCTCGAGGTCGGCCAGCCACACCTGGGCGCCGGAGTTGAGGGCGTTGATCGCCATCTTCCGCTCGGTCGGGCCGGTGATCTCGACCCGGCGGTCCTGCAGGTCGGCCGGGCGCGGGCGCGACCGACCAGTCGCCGTCGCGCACGTCGGCGGTCTCCGGCAGGAAGTCGAGGGTGCCGGTCTCGCGCGATCGCCGTCGCGCCGCTCGCGCGCGCCGCGAGCAGCTCGTCGCGCCGCGCGCCGAACCGGCGGTGCAGGTCGGCGACGAAGTCGAGCGCCGTCCGGGGTCAGGATCTCCTCGGAGCGGTCGACGGATCGGGACCGGTGACGTCGATGCTGGCCATAGCGGGGTCACGCGTAGCCGCGGCAGGACGGCGATTAGCGTCGCCGCGGCGAGATTCGGGCATCGCTGGTCGGCACGGGCCATGGCCACGGAGGACCGTCCCGGCGCCGAGCAGTGGGTCCCGGACCGGCCGAGCCTGAAGCGACTGCGCGAGGCGGTTCAGGACTGCCGCGGGCTGCGAGCTGTACCGCGACGCGACCCAGGCGGTGATGGGCGACGGCCCGGCGGAGGCCGCGGTGATGGTGCTGGGCGAGCAGCCGGGGGACAAGGAGGACCTCGCGGGCGAGCCGTTCGTGGGCCCGGCGGGCAAGATCCTCGACCGGGCGCTGGCCGAGGCCGGCCTGCCGCCCGAGGACGTGTTCCGCACCAACGTCGTCAAGCACTTCCGCTTCTCCGGGCACGCGCGGGAAGCAGCGCATCCACAAGTCGCCGAGCCGGCTGGCACGTGACGGCGTGCGGCCCGTGGCTGGTCGCGGAGCTCGGCGGTGGTGAAGCCGAGCGGCGTCGTCGTGCTCGGCGGGACCGCCGGCAAGGCGGTCTACGGCTCGGCGTTCCGGGTGGGGCAGACGCCGGGGCCGGCTGCTCGACTGGCCGCAGAGACGTTCGAGGTCGTCCCATCCGCCGGCGTGGGTGCTGACCACGACCCACCCCGTCGGCGGTGCTCCGGGCCGACGACCGGGACGCGGCCTACGAGGCGCTGGTGTCGCGACCTGCGGGTGGCGGTGTCGGCGCTTGTCGCGCTGACTCGGGACGCCGTACGTCGTGGTGCGCTCGCGCACCGGGCGGCCGATCGCCGTCGGCGATGCTCGGTGCAGCTCCTCGACCGTCTTCGCCGAGCCGTGCTCGGAGCCGGCCATCCGGGAGATGGTCTCCTCCATCAGCGTGCCGCCGAGGTCGTTGGCGCCGGAGCGGAGCATGGCGCGGGTGCCGTCGGTGCCGAGCTTGACCCAGCTGGTCTGGATGTTGGGGATCCGGCCGTGCAGCAGGATCCGGGCCATGGCGTGCACGGCGAGGTTGTCGCGCAGGGTCGGGCCGGGGCGGGCGACGCCGGCCAGGTAGATCGGTGAGGAGTGGTGCACGAACGGCAGCGGCACGAACTCGGTGAAGCCGCCGGTCTCGTCCTGGATCCGGCTGATCACCCGCAGGTGCTGCGACCCAGTGCCGCGGGTTGTCGACGTGGCCGTACATCATCGTCGAGCTCGACCGCAGGCCCACCCGGTGCGCGGTGGTGACCACGTCGATCCAGGTCTGGGTCGGGCAGCTTGCCCTTGGTCAGCACCCAGCGGACCTCGTCGTCGAGGATCTCCGCGGCGGTGCCGGGGATGGTGTCGAGGCCGGACTCGCGGGCCTTGATCAGGAAGTCCTCGATCGAGAGGCCGGTGCGCGAGGCGCCGTTGACGATCTCCATCGGGCGAGAACGCGTGCACGTGCATGCCGGGGACCCGCTGCTTCACCGCGGCCGCGAGGTCGAAGTACGCCGTGCCGGGCAGCTCGGGGTCGATCCCGCCCTGCATGCACACCTCGGTCGCGCCGAGCTCCCACGCCTCCTCGGCCCGGTCGGCGACCTGGTCGAGGGACAGCGAGTAGGCGTCGGCGTCGGTACGTCGCTGGGCGAACGCGCAGAACCGGCAGCCGACGTAGCAGACGTTGGTGAAGTTGATGTTCCGGTTGACGACGTAGGTGACCTCGTCGCCGACCGTGTCCCGGCGCAGGTCGTCGGCCAGCCGGCACACCTGCTCCAGCAGCTCGCCCTCGGCGGTCATCAGCGTCCAGCGCCTGCTCGTCGGTGAGCCCCGCCGGGTCCCTCTCCGCCTGCGGCCAGCGGCCGATAGTCCGCGACGATCGGCACCGTCGATCCGCGCGCGAGTCTCGGCCAGCTTCGTCGGCGGACTATCGACTCGCGCAGGGCGTCCCAGTCGCCGTAGACCTCGTCGAAGTCGCTGCGGCGGTCGTCGGTGCGGCCGGTGGTGTCGATGGCGGCGTGCAGGTCGGTGCGGCCCGACGCCGTCGCGCAGGTGGCGAAGCCGCCGTCGGGCTCCTGCCACGGCAGGCCCTCCGGGCGTACGCCGGGGCGCGCGAGGCCGGCGTCGGCCGTCGGCAGGCCAGCGCCGCGACGTGGCCGGAGACCCGCGGGTCGAGCCACGGCTCGCCGTGCGACGACGTACTCGGGGTGCACGGTGAGCCGGGCGCGCAGCTCGAAGCCGCACTCGGCGGTGATCGAGCGCAGCCGCTCCAGCGACGGCCACGGGCGCTCGGGGTTCACGTGGTCGGGCGTCAGCGGGGAGACCCCGCCCCAGTCGTCGACGCCGGCGTCGAGCAGCGCCCGGCACTCCGCCAGGTCGACCAGGTTGGGCGGCGCCTGCACCCGCGCCTTCGGGCCGAGCAGCGAGCCGGGTGACGGCGATCGTGGCGCGGTACTCGTCCAGCCCGAGGTCGTCGGCGTGCCGCATGGCGGTGTCCGGCTTGGCCCGGAAGTTCTGGACGATCACCTCCTGGACGCCGCCGTACTGCCGGGCGACCGCGCGGATCGCGAAGATCGTCTCCGCCCGCTCGGTCAGGGTCTCGCCGATGCCGACCAGCAGCCCGGTCGTGAACGGGATCGACAGCCGGCCCGCGTCCTCCAGCACCCGCAGCCGCACGGCCGGGTCCTTGTCCGGCGAGCCGTAGTGGGCCTGACCCTTCTCCTCGAACAGCCGCCGCGAGGTGGTCTCCAGCATCATCCCCATCGACGGCGAGACCGGCTTGAGCCGGTTCAGCTCCTCCCACGACATGACGCCCGGGTTGAGGTGCGGCAGCAGGCCGGTCTCCTCCAGCACCCGGATCGCCATCGCCCGGACGTAGGCCAGCGTCGAGTCGTAGCCCTGCTCGTCGCAGCCACTCCCGCGCCTCGGGCCAGCGGTCCTCGGGCCGGTCGCCGAGCGTGAACAGCGCCTCCAGGCAGCCCAGCTCGGCACCCTGGCGGGCGATGTCGAGGATCTCGTCCGGGGAGAGGTACGGCGCCCGGCCCTCGCGGGCGAGCGTGCCCCGGCGTCTCGACGAACGTGCAGTAGTGGCACCGGTCCCGGCACAGCCGGGTGACCGGGATGAACACCTTGGGGGAGTAGGTGACCACGCCCGGGCGGCCGGCCGCGCACCAGCCCGGCGTCGCGCACCCGGGCGGCGGCCGCGCACAGCCGGTCCAGCTCCTCGTCCGCGGGCGGCCAGCAGGGCCGTCGCCTCGGCGAGGTCGAGGGCCGCGCCGCGCTCCGCGCGGGCCAGCGCCCGGCGGACCTGGGCCGGCGTCGGTCGACTGCGCGGCTCGTCCCATGCGGCCAGTCTCCCAAGAACGCCGGACGGCGCGCCCGCGGGATCACCCCACGGACGCGCCCGTCGTCGCGGTCGAGCGGTCGTGTCGACCGGTCCCGGTCAGACCGGGCGCGCTCCTCGCTCGGGGCGTCGGCTCCTCGACCGCGGCGGCGCCACGGTCGAGCTTGCTCGGCCACCAGATCTTGCCGCCCAGGTCGAGGTTGATCGCGGTGACCAGCACCGACCGGACGATCATCGTGTCGAGCAGCACGCCCAGCGCGACGGCGACGCCGAGCTGGGCCAGGAACACCAGCGGGAGCGAGCCGAGCACGAGGAACGTGGCCGCCAGCACGAGGCCGGCCGAGGTGATCACACCGCCGGTCGAGGAGAGCGCCACCAGCGAGCCCTCGCGGGTGCCCGTGGTCGCCGTCTCCTCGCGCACCCGGGTCATCAGGAAGATGTTGTAGTCGATGCCGAGCGCGACGAGGAACACGAACGCGAACAACGGGAACCCTGGATCGGCGTGGGCGAACCCCTCGTTGACCTCGAAGATCGGCGCCCGGGTGAACACCTCGGTGAACAGCAGCGTCGAGATGCCGAGCGCCGCTCCGAACGACAGGACCACCGTGCCGATCAGGATCAGCGGCGCGGCCAGCGCCCGCAGCAGGAGCGATCAGGATCAGGAACACCACGACCAGCACGATCGGGATGATCACCTTGTTGTCGCGCTCGGAGGCGATCTTGGTGTCGAGGTAGAACGCGGAGCCGCCACCGACCAGGGCATCGGCCCCGTCGACGTCGTGGACGGCGTCGCGGGTCGCCTCGACGATGTCGAAGGCCTCCGTGGAGGAGATGTCGGCGCCGATCGGTCGCCTCGAAGTAGGAGCGACCGTCGCCGATGTCCTGCGCCGGCGTGGGTTCGCCCAGGCCGTCGACGTCGGCCATCGCCTCCTGCACCGCGGCGATCTGATCGGTGTTGGCGACCACCTGCACGGTGTTGGAGGTGTCGTCGAGCCCGTGGTCGACCAGCAGCGGTCTGACCCTTGATCGAGTCGAACTCCTTCGTGTAGCGACTCCTCGGTCGACAGACCGGACGGGTCGAGCTTGAACAGGCCGAGGCAGGCGATCAGCAGCAGAACGGCCGTGGTGGCCCAGACCGCACGCGGACGCGGCGCGATCCGGCCGCCGACCCTGGCCCAGAAGCCGGAGGTGGTCGGCTCGGGCGAGCCGAACGTCGGCCGCTTCGGCCAGAAGATCCACCGGCCGCAGATCACCAGCAGCGCCGGGCAGCAGGGTCACCATCACCAGGAAGGTGACGGCGACGCCGACGGCGAGGACCGGACCGAGGCCGGCGGTGGAGTTGAGGTCGGCGAAGATCAGGCACAGCATGCCGACGACGACGGTCGCGGCGCTGGCCAGGATCGCCGGGGCGGCCCGGTGCAGGGCGAACGCCATCGCCTCGTGCCGGTCCTCGTGGCGGCGCAGCTCCTCGCGATATCGGGCCACGAGCAGCAGGGCGTAGTCGGTGCCGGCGCCGATCACCAGGATGCCGAGGATCGCCTGACTCTGCCCGTTGACGGTGAGGTCGGCGTACTTGGCGAGGAGGTAGACGACGCCGCCGGAGATCGTGTAGGCGACGACGACCGAGATGATCGGCAGGAGCCACAGGATCGGGCTGCGGTAGGTGAAGAGCAGGATCACGATCACCACGAGCGAGCGTGATCAGGATCAGGTTGGTGTCGATGCCCTCGAACGCCTCGGCCGCGTCGGCCGCCTGACCGCCGAAGCCGGCGAGGTGGACGGTGACGCCGTCGATCTGCGCGATGTCGCGGATCTCGTCGGCGGCCTCGGGGATGTCGTTCCAGCCGTTCTCGCCGAAGTTGAAGGTGAGCGCGAGATAGGCGACCTCGCCGTCCTCGGAGATGAGCGGGGCACCTGCTGGCCCTGTGCCTCCAGCTCGGCAGCGGCATTCGGGCGAGATGACGCCCTCGTCGGTGACGCCGTCGATCTCCGCGATCTCCTGGGCCTGCTCGTCCATCGCCGCGAGGTCGTCGTCGGTCAGCCCTGAGTCTCGGTGGTAGACGATCAGGGTCGGGATGTCGTTGGGATCGACCGTCCCGGTGAGCTCCTCGACCACCTTGGTGGACTCGGCGGAGCCGGGCAGCCAGGAGGAGGCTTCGTTGTTCTGGACGTCGATCAGTTTGGAGCTGAGGGTGCTCATCGCACCCGTGACGACGAGGACAGCGACGAACACGATCCATTTGGACACTGGGCCGGTCAGCCTGCCGGCGATCTGACGATGCATGGGACAACTCCATCACAGGGTGGGGACAGTCGGCATCAGGGTTTCCCCCGATCAGACCGGAGGACCTCCTCATTTTCATCGCCAGTTCGACAGTCGTTCGCCGCAGTGCGGGGTCGTCCGCAGGGCTTTCGGCCGCTCTTGCCACGGCCCGCACGGTTCTGCTGTCGTGTCGGACATCGACCCAGCCTCGCCAGGGGAGGTGCTCATGTCCCAGGAGCCACCCTCCAGCGAGCCGCGAGACCCACCCGCTGAGGCCGCGGCCCCGGCCGCGGACCTCGGGCTCGACGACGTCGCCGCCGAGCTGATGTTCATGCTGGGCGCCGGCTCCACGGTGATGTACCAGCTGGCCATGACCGGCGTCGGTCTAGGCGTCGCCGAGCACAGTACGACGCTGAGTCGCCCCGTCGACCGGCTGCGCAGCACGCTGACGTACGTCTACGTCATGGTCCTGGGCACCGATGAGGAGAAACAAGAGGTCGCCGGACTGGTCAACCGGATCGCACGCGCCCGTCCGCTCCCCGGGTCGGTACTCCGCATTCGACCCGGAGCTGCAGCTCTGGGTGGCCGCCACGCTCGCCCGCAACGGCGAGACCCTGTACGAGCGGGTCTTCGGCAGGCTCACCGCGGCCGCCCGTGAGCGGATGTACCGCGACTCCTGGGTCCTCGGCACTGCCCTGCAGGTGCGACCGGAGGCGTGGCCGCAGACCCGGCGGGAGTTCGAGACGTACTGGGAGGAGTCGCTCCGACGACTGGAGAGCGATCCGCACGTGCAGGCGTACGCCGCGCGGCTGGTGTCGATGGCCGGCGCGCCGTGGTACCTGCGTCCGGCGAGACCTCTGCAGAGCCTGATGACCCGGGGCAACCTCGACCCGCACACCCGGGCGATCCTCGCGCTGCCGTGGTCCGCGCGCGACCAGCGTGCCTACGACCTGTTCTGGAGGGTGTTCCCGCCGGTCTACCGGATGGTCCCGAGGCGGCTGCGTCAGCTGCCGGCGCGCCTGTTGCTGCGCGACGTGCGCCGCCGGCTGCGCAGGGGCGCCAGGGTCATCTGACAGACCGACGGGGCAGGACCTGGATCATGAGTACAGGCGGTCCAGGACGTCGGAGTACTTCGTGTTGACGACCCGGCGCTTGAGCTTGAGCGTGGGCGTGAGCTCCTCGGACTCGGCCGTCCACTCCATCGGCAGCAGCTCGAAGGCCTTGACCTGCTCCGGGCGCGAGAGCCTCTCGTTCGCCGCGTCCACCGCCGCCTGCGCCATCGCCCGGATCTCCGGCTTCTGCGCCAGGTCCGCCAGGTCCGTGAACTCGACGCCCATCTTCTGCGCCACCAGCGGAGCGATCTCCCCGTCGAGGGTGAGGACGGCGACGACGTACGGCTTGCCGTCGCCGACGGCCATCGCGTGGCCCACGATGGGCGACTCCTTGAGGAGGTTCTCGATGTACGACGGTGAGATGTTCTTGCCGCCCGAGGTGATGATCAGCTCCTTCTTGCGGTCGACGATCGCGAAGAACCCGTCGTCGTCCAGGGTCCCGATGTCGCCCGTGTGTACCCAGCCCTCCTCGTCGATGAGCGTCCTCGTGGCGTCCGTCCTGCCGGAAGTACCCGGGGGTGTTGACCGGACCGCGGACCAGCACCTCGCCGTCGTCGCCGAGTCGCACCTCCATGCCGGGAGTGGCGCGCCCGACGGTGCCGAGTCGGAAGCCCTCCGGTCCGTTGGCGGTGATCGCGCCGCAGGTCTCGGTCATGCCGTAGACGTCGAAGACCTTGATGCCGAGGCCGGCCATGAACTTCGCGACCTCGAGCGGCATCGGCGCCGCCGCGGAGCCTGCCCAGATCACCTGGTCCAGCCCGAGGAGCAGCTTGAGGAACCCGAGGATCGCCTCGTCCGCCTCGCGGTAGGCCTCCTCGATCTCCGGGGTCATCGTGCCGCCGACCTCCTGCGCCTGGACCCACGCCAGTCCGGCGGCCATCGAGTCCTGCACGAGCTTCACGTTGTCGGGGTTCGGGTCGGCGGCGAGCTTGGCGGAGATGCCCGGTCTTGATCTTCTCCCAGACGCGGGGCACGCCGAAGAAGCTCGTCGGGTGCACCTCACCGAGTGCGGCCGAGCAGCTCCGCGGGGTCTCCGATGGCGTGCATGTGGCTGCCCTGGATCTGCGGGCCGTAGAGCCCGAGCACCCGCTCGGCGATGTGTGCGAGCGGGAGGTAGCTGACCGCGCGTCTGCGCGCCGTGGAGCCCCGCCGCCTCGAGCGTGCTGACGCGCCTCGTAGAGCACGTTGTGGTGGGTGAGCACCACGCCCTTCGGGTTCCCGGTCGTGCCGGAGGTGTAGAGGATCGTCGCCGGCGCGTCCGGGTCCAGGTCGTGGGCTCGGGCGTCCAGCTCGTCGGCATGTGCGGAGCGGTACGCCGCTCCGGAGGCCACCAGGTCGTCCCACGGCACGATCCGGGGCTGCCCTGGGCCTGTCGAGGCGTCTGTGGGAACCGCGCCGGCGTCGATGCACCACGACCGTGCCGACGCTCCGGGTCTCGTCGAGCGCCCGGCTGCCAGCGGGCGAGGTGGTCGGCGTTCTCGAGGACGACGACCGTCGGCTCGGCGTGGCCGGCGACGAAGGCGACCTGCTCGGGGGAGAGGGTGTTGTAGATCGACATCGGGGTGGCGGCCGCGTGCACGGCACCCATGTCCGCGAGGTAGTGCTCGATCCGGTTCGTTGCCATGATCGCGACGGTGTCGCCCACGCCGAGGCCGAGCTCGACCAGGCCGGCCGCGACGTCCGCGCCTGCTCGCGGACCTCGGTCCAGGTGAGGGTTCGCCACGTCTCGCCGTCGGGCACGTGGTGCTTGTCGGAGTACGCCGGCTCGTCAGGCGTAGGTGCGTACGGTGTCGGCCAGCGCGTCGATGAGGGTCCGGCCCGCGACCTGCTGCTCGATCCGGGACCGGTCGGTGAGTACGTCGGCGGTCATGGGTGGCTCCTGGGTGGGGGACGATCCCGATCATCGTGGACCGCCACGGGGTTCGACCAGAGCCCAGCGGGTGGTGTCTCACAATCCCAGACTGCGACCGATGATCTCCTTCTGGATCTCGGTCGTGCCGCCGTAGATGGTACCGACCCGACCGTTCACGAAGGCTCGGGCGATGGGGTACTCCATCATGTAGCCGTACCCGCCGTGCATCTGCACGCCCCGGTCCACCAGCCTGTTCTGCAGTTCGGTGGTCCACCACTTCACCATCGACGCGGTCTTCGGGTCGAGCTCACCGGCGACGTGGCGCTTGATGCAGTCGTCGACGAAGACCCGGGCGATGTGGGCCTCGGTGGCCATCTCGGCGATCACGAAGCGGTTGTGCTGGAACTTGCCGATGGGCTTGCCGAAGGCGGTCGCGCTCCTTGGCGTAGGTCAGGTCTGGTCGAGGACCACCTCGCAGGCGCTCGCGGCGGAGACGGCGATCGAGAGCCGCTCCTGGGAGAGGTTGGTCATCAGGTAGCCGAAGCCCGGCGCCCTCCTCGCCGAGGAGGTTCTCCTTCGGCACCCGGACGTCGTCGAAGAACAGCTCGGCGGTGTCCTGGGCGTGCATCCCGACCTTGTCGAGGTTGCGGCCCCGCTCGAACCCCTTCATCCCACGCTCCACCATGAGCAGGGAGATGCCCTGGTGCCCGGCCTCGGGGTCGGTCCGCGCGACCACGATCACGAGGTCGGCGAGGATGCCGTTGGAGATGAACGTCTTGCTCCCGTTCAGGACGTAGTGGTCGCCCTGGTCGACCGCCGTCGTGCGGATGCCCTGCAGGTCGCACCCCGCGCCGGGCTCGGTCATCGCGATCGCGGCGATCTTCTCGCCCTGCACCAGGTCCGGGAACCAGCGCTGCTTCTGCTCGTCGTTCGCGCTGGCGACGAGGTAGGGGACGATCATGTCGTTGAGACGGTGAAGGCGGCGCCGTAGACGCCCCGACGCGGTCATCTCCTCGCCGATCACCACGTTGTAGCGGAAGTCGGACGTCCCGCCGCCGCCGTACTCCTCGTCGAGCTGGAGGCCGAGCAGGCCCTGGGCGCCGGCCTTCGCCCACACGTCGCGGTCGACGATGCCGTCCCGCTCCCACTGCTCGTGGTGGGGGACGACCTCCTTGTCGAGGAACGCGCCGACGGTATCCCGGAAGGCCTCGTGGTCCTCGTCGAAGATCTCGCGTCTCATCGCTGCAGCTCCCTCTGGTTCAGCTCCTCGAGCATCGACACCGGCCCGAGGTCTCCGAGCGCGTATCCCTCGGGGTACGACGACGGTCGGTGCCGGTAGGCCGCCCGGCGGGGCGGGAAGAGGCGCAGCAACCGGCCGCGCAGCCTCAGGCCGCTCCGGACCGCGCGCACGAACCAGGCCGGCTGCGCGGGCATCCCGAGGGCACGGCGGAGCGGCTCGTCCATCAGGGCGATCGTCATTCGCCGCACCAGCGGCCGCAGCGGTGCCGGAGCCAGCTCGCGGGCGATCCGGATCGACGCCTCGGTCACCCGGCGGTTGGCCGGGTCGAACTCGAACCGCTCGCGCTCGTAGGAGGTGAGGAGCTCGAGGTACCCGTCGTACGTCGACGGGAGGCCCGAGATGCCCATCAGCTCGCCGAACCGGGTGGTGACCTTGGCGAGGGCCGCGATCTCCTTCGGGTCGAGGCGGCGCCAGCCGTAGGCCTCGATCCAGCGGACCGGCCCGACGATGGTCGTGGCCAGCACGAACTGGAACTCGTCGTTGGGGATGTCGTAGTGGCCGTGGATCTGGTTGAGCCGGCGCGCAGCGGCGTGAGAGCGGGGGAGTCGATGCCCTCGATCGTCGACTCGTCGCCGATGAGCAGTGTGTCGTCGTACCTCTTCACGCCGTGGCGCTCGAACTCCCCGGTGTGGTCCAGCACCCGCGCGATCGAGGGCACGCCGTAGTCGCGGAGGAACGCGATGCCGGTCCCTTGCGTGTAGTCCCACGGGAACTCGTAGCGCGCGGTCAGGTTGGCGATCTCGTCGTAGTCGCTCTCCGGGTCGAGCCGGCTGATCCGGTCCAGGTTGGCGTAGCGGCCGGGGGAGTGCAGCCGGGCGCGACTCCGGCGGCGGGTCACGACACCCACTCCTTGACCTGCGCGATCGTGGCGGCGGGGTCCTCGGTGGCAGGGCGTGAGCTGCAGGTTGGTGACCCCGGCCTCGCGGAACGCGGCGATCCGCTCCTTGACGTACGACTCCGGGCCGACCAGGTTGCCGGCCTCGAGCCACTCCAGCGGCACCTTCGCCTCGGCGTCCCGCTTGTGGCCGTCGAGGTAGAGGTCCTGGATCTCCTTGGCCTCCTTCTCGAAGCCGTACTGGCAGGCCAGGTCGTTGTAGAAGTTCTTGCCCCGGGCGCCCATGCCGCCGACGTACAGGGCGTAGAGCGGGCGGGCGAAGTCGAGCAGCGCCTTGGTGTCCACGCCCTCGCCGATCGCGACCATGCCGCCGGCGGCGACCTCCAGCGGCGCCAGCCCCTCCGGGCGCTTGGCGGTCCCCTTCGCGAGCGCCTCGCCCCAGACCTGGTCGGCCTTCTCGGGGAGGAAGAGGAACGGCAGCCAGCCGTCGGCGTACTCCGCGGCGCCCTCGACCGACTTCGGGCCGAGGGCCGCGATGAAGATCGGTACGGCGCGTCGCTCGGGCTTGTTGAGCAGCTTCAGCGGCTTGCCCAGGCCGAGCCCCTGGTCGGCGGGCAGCGGCAGCTTGTAGATGCCGTCGCTGGTGAGCGACTCGCGCCGCAGGCCGCGCCGGATGATGTCGACGATCTCGCGGGTGCGGGTCACCGGCTTGTCGTAGGGCACGCCGTGGAAGCCCTCGATCACCTGCGGTCCGGAGGCGCCGAGGCCGATCACCGCGCGGCCGCCGGAGACGTTGTCGAGCCCGGCGGCGGTCTGGAGCAGCGCGCCGGGGGTGCGGGAGTAGATGTTGAGGATCGCCGCGCCGATCTCGACCGTCTCGGTCTTCGCCGCCAGGTAGCCCATCAGCGTCGGGGAGTCGAAGCCGTAGGCCTCGGCCACCCAGATGGTGTCGAGCCCGGCCTTCTCGAGACGCGGTCACCTGGTCGGCGGTCTCGCGCGGGTTTCCGGCGTAGATCAGGGGCATCGAGAGCTTCACGTGGTCCTCCGGTCCGGGTTCGGCTGGCTCGTCCGCAACTGTGACAGGATCACTGTCACGGTGGCAAGGATGACCGGCGTGGCGAGACACGAGGAGGACCTGCGACGTTGGACGAAGACGTACCGAGTCGCAGTGATCGGCGGGACCGGCCCGCAGGGCAAGGGGCTGGGCTACCGCTTCGCGAAGCACGGGCACACGGTGGTGCTGGGGTCGCGGGCCGCCGAGAAGGCGCGTCGCCGCCGCGGCCGAGGTGAACGAGCGGTTGGGACGGCTCGGCCTGGAGACGACCGGTGCCGCGAACGCCGACGCGTGCGCCGACGCCGACGTCGTACTCCTCGCGGTGCCGTACGACGGCCACGACGAGCTGGTCGCCTCGCTACCGCTCGCCGGGCAAGACCGTCATCTCCTGCGTGAACCCGCTGGCGTTCGACAAGCGGGTGCGCACGGCCGGGTGATCGACGGCGGTGAGGGCTCGGCGGCCGAGTCTGCCCAGCGGATCGCGCCCGAGGCCACCGTGGTCGGCGCGTTCCACCACGTGTCGGCGAAGAACCTGTGGTCGGACGAGGAGTACCTCGACCACGAGGACGTCCTGGTCTGCGGCGACTCGGTCGAGGGCAAGGCCGTGGCCATCGACCTGGCCGCTTGCGTCACCGGGCGGGTCGGGATCGACGCCGGCAAGCTCCGGCTGGCCCGTCAGCTGGAGCCGTTGACCGCCGTCTGATCTCGATCAACCGCAAGTACAAGACCCAGTCCGGGATCCGCATCTCGGGCGTCTGAGGCGAGCCGCCCGACCGGCCGTCACTCGCGCCTGGGCCGATGTCGGAGCCACTCCGGGGTGCTTCCGCGCTTCGGCGGCGGCCGGAACTCCGGTCGCTGGTCGGTAAGCGACAGGCGCACCTCCCATGGACTGTCGTGGATGACCCGGTGATGGTGACCGCAGAGCAGCGCCAGATTCGCCAGGGACGTGTCGCCGCCGTCGATCCAGTGCCGGATGTGGTGCGCGTGGCACATGACCGGTGGCCGAGTGCACCCGGGGAACGCGCAGTGCCGGTCCCGGAGCACCAGTGCCCGCCAGATGGCCGCCGTCACCAGGCGCTGCAGGCGACCGAGGTCGAGCACCTCCCCGCGGGAGCCCAGAACGGCCGGGATCACGTCGGCCTCACAGGCGAGGCGACGGATGGCGGAGAGGTCGAGCTCCAAGCCGTCATCGGTGGTGCCCGGAGTGCCGAGACCGGCCCGCAGCGAGTCGAAGTCGGTGGTCACGGTGAGTCGCGCGCGGGCACCGTGGGACTCCGGCGGCAGGTCTGTCGCGAGCGCGTGGCGAGCGACCTCGACCAGTGCGTCCCACATCCGGGCGCCGTGGTCGCGAAGATCACGGGACGACTCGCAGGTCTCCGGGTCGACCGCCTGGACCGGTGCGGTGAGCGGAAGCAGTGCGGCCCTCAGCACCGCGGCGTCCTCGACGGTGCCGCGACCCTTGAGCCGGACCCCACCTGCGCCACCCTCGGCCACGGAGAGGAACCTCTCGTGGTGGGCAGCCCGCTCGTCCCGCTCGAGCTTCTTCTCCAGCCGTCGCTCGTCATGGTCCGGGTCGACCACCTCGATCAGGTGACGAGCGGCCCGCGCGAGCTCGGTGGCGTTGAGTCGGCCGGCCTCGTCGAGCAGGACCTGCTCGGCCTTGTCGCGGACCGTGTGCTCGCTCGTGGGCAGACCTTGCACCGCGTCGACGATGACACTTGTCTGCTCCGGGCTGATCGCACCGTCACGCAAGGCGCGCAAGGTGGCAGCCCGGCCGTTGGTCAGCTCGCGAGCCTGCTCGACACGTCGTTTGCCGTGCCCGCGGGACACGCCGGCGACGTGGCTGAACCAGTCGGCGGTCGAGCCCCACGCCAGCTCGCGCCGCGCCACCTCCCGGGCGTCGATCTCGGCCAGAGCCGGCGCCTCGACCGCCGCGATCGCGGAGCGCAACGCCTGCAGGGTCTCGACTGTCCCGACCAGTTCCTCGGAGCTGCGGGCCGCCCACATCGTGTCGGCCAGCCGGCCGACCAGGCCACACGCCTCGGCCACCACTCCAGCAGGAGCGGGGAACGGGAGCGGTGCAATCGCCATGACGAAACCCAACCAGCTCGTGCCGACCTACGAGAGGGTCCGCGCGACTACCTATGGACGACGCGTGCCAGGGACTGTCTGTGGACGGATCGGGGGCCTGCCCCGATCCCGACCGGGCGGAGACGCTCACCCAGGAGCAGAACTCGGATTCTGCTCGAAGGACGCCTTGAGCGCATCGACCGTGATGGTGCGCTCCTTGACGGCGAACCGCCGCCAGATCGGTGTGCCCAGGCGCCACACGCCGTACGACACCAACTTGCCGCGATGGCGGACCAACGTCTCGCCGTCGCCGGAGGGCTGCAGGTGGTAGCTCGGCCAGCCCTCGAACTTGAGCTTGCCCGACTTCGACTTCTCCCACCAGTGGTAGACGATCGTGTGCGGCGCCTCCATCTCGGCTATCTCCCCGGGCATCGGACCCTGGCTCGTCTCGTCGACGAACGTCGTACCGACGGCGGGCTCTCCGGGAGACGTCTGCCGGGTGTGCTTGAGCATGCTTCCCGTGTCGGCCATCCAGTCGTTGTGCCCCTCGATGTCGACGAGCCGCGCGAACACCTGGTCGATCGGTGCCCGGATCGTGCGCTCGAGCTCGAACTCGATGGGCTTCATGCGAACAGCATCCTCGCCCGGCAGATGCACTACAAGGCTCGCCACGTGCGCGTGGGTGCGCCCGCCCGCAGCGCACGCTCTTTCATGCCATGGCCGGATAACCGGTTGTCTGAGGTTTGCGGCCCTTCGATACTGACGCTCGTGCTTTCTGACCTGTGGCCGACGTTTGCCCTGCGGATCCACACACCCCGACTGACGCTGCGTCTTCCCGACGAGAACGAACTCGCGGCCCTGGCCCAGGTCGTGGCCGACGGTGTGCACCAGCCCACCGAGAGGCCGTTCCTCACTCCATGGACGGAGGGCACGCCGGAGGATCGAGCCAGGATCTTGCTTCAGAGCTACTGGGACGACCTCGCCTCCTGGACCCCGGTGAACTGGACGCTCGGGCTGGGCGTCTTCGTCTCTGGCAACCAGCCGATCGGCATGGTGACCCTCCGGAGCCGAGACTTTCGGGTGGTCCGTGGGGTCACCACGAGTTCCTGGCTCGGACTGCCTCATCACCATCAGGGCCTGGGGACAGAAGCGCGGGCGGGCCTGCTGACTCTGGCCTTTGATCACTTGGGTGCCACCGACGCGACCACCGAGGTCTTCCCGGACAACCACTCATCGCAAGGCGTCTCCCGCAAGCTGGGCTATCGGCCGGACGGGATCTCCAAGGACGCGAGGGGCGACGAAGTCCTCGTGTCCGATCGACTTCGTCTCACGGCGGAGAGGTGGGCCGAGATCAGCCACCCACCCGCCACCGTCGAGGGTGTCGAGGCCGCTCGCACCATGTTCCTCGGCTGACCACCGAGAGCCGTCGGTCGCATCATGAACGCGGGGTGCACTCTCATGTCGCCAAGCGCGGTCATGGCGATGACCTCGTGCTGCCGGTCTGCGTGGGATGACCTCACTGACCGTTCCTGGTGAGAGTGTTGGGTCGATCCAGACGCCAGGCGAAGGAGACGCATGAGCAGCATCCCCGGGCCCGACGAGCAGACGCACTACTCGTCCCGGCGGCAGGACGATGTCGATGCGCTTGCCTGGCCGGTGCTCAGCCAACATGCTCTGGACCTGCTGCGTTCGGCTGGGGAGGTGCTGCATCCCGAGCCCGGCGAGCTGTTGTGGGACGCCGGTGACCCCTACGACCTGTACCTCGTCCAGGCCGGCGGCGTACTTCTTGTTGACCGCCGGGAAGACCGGGTGGTCTTCGTCATCGAGGAGGGCGACTTCGTCGGCGAGTTGGGCATGTTGATGGGGCAGCGGGCCTTCCTTCCGGGCGTTGCCATGGAGGAGACCGCGGTGCTCCGGGTGCGGGTCGAGGAGCTGCGCCGGCTCGTGGAGACCTCAGCGGAGCTGAGCGATGTCCTGCTCTCCGCGTTCGACGCCCGTCGGCATTTGTTGAAGAGGATGGGAGCGGGCGGTCTCGTGCTCGCTGGCGACGACGACCGCGACCTCCACCGGCTTCAGGAGTTTGCCGAGCGCAACCAACTGCCCTACCGGACGGTCCTGCGGTCGGACGCGTCGGCGTGGTCGGAGCTGGCGAAGACCACTGCGCTGCCTGAAGCGGGCACCGTTGTGGTGACGGGGGAGCGGCGGGTGATGACCTCACCGACGACGCGCGATCTCGCGACAGCGCTGGGGATCGATCTGTGGTGCCTGTCCGACGACTCGCGATGCGACCTGCTCGTGGTGGGCGCCGGTCCCGCGGGGCTGGCGGCCGCCGTCTATGGGGCCTCGGAGGGGCTCGACGTGGTCGTTGTCGAGGACGTCGCCATCGGGGGCCAGGCCGGCAGCTCGTCGCGGATCGAGAACTACCTCGGCTTTCCCCGGGGCGTGTCTGGGGCAGAGCTGGCACGCTCCGCGATGCTGCAGGCCGTCAAGTTCGGGACGAGGCTCGTGTCCCCACGCTCCGTCACGGGGCTGTCGCAGGTGTCCGGAGGCTTCCGCGTCCGGCTCGACGAGGAGGACGACATCGTCGCTTGCGCAGTGGTCATCGCCAGCGGCGCCCGGTATCGGCGCCTGGACGTGCCTGGCCTGGCTGACCTCGAGGGACGCGGCGTCTACTACGCCGCGGGCGAGCTCGAGGCCAAGGTGGTGTCCGGTCGGAACGCCGTAGTGGTGGGGGGTGCCAACTCGGCCGGCCAAGCCGCCCTGTTCCTGGCACGGCACGCCGGCCAGGTCCACGTCCTGATCCGCCGTGACGACCTCCGCGACACGATGTCGAACTACCTGGCGCAGCGCCTCACTCACCACGAACGGGTCACCGTCCACCCTCGCTCGGAGCTGTCCACGGTCCATGGCACGAGTCGGCTGAGCGCCCTGAGTTGGCGGGACCACGTCCTCGAGCGGGACGTCCGGCTCGACGCGGACGGTCTCTTCCTGATGATCGGCGCGGACCCCTGCACCACCTGGCTGCACGAGGTGGGCGTCGAGCTCGACGCCCAAGGTTTCGTAGTCACCCGCGACGGCTTCACGACATCGGTGCCCGGAGTGTTCGCTGTCGGTGACGTCCGCGCCGGGTCGGTCAAGCGAGTGGCCTCGGCGGTCGGCGAGGGGTCCGTGGTGATCTCCGCCGTCCACTCCTACCTCGCCGGCACCAGGACGTCCTGACCGTTGCGCTGGACTGCCAGCGCGGCGGAGCCGCTACGACACCTGGCCTCGGCGAGTACCAGCGCTTCTGGCCGGATGGCTCATGCCCGCGGGCCCGAGGATTCGCGGACGACGAGCTCGGTCGGGAGCATCTGCGAGTCCGGGGCCCCGCCGCCGAGGATGTCTACCAGCCGGGCGACCGCGGCCTTGCCCTTGGCGGCGATGTCCTGGCGCACCGTCGTGAGCGGTGGTCGGGTCGTGACGGCGAGCGGGTGGTCGTCGAACCCGACGACGGAGAGGTCGGCAGGCACCATGAGGTTGCGTCCTTCTGCGGCTCGGACGACCCCGGCTGCGAAGACGTCGGAGAAACAGAGCGCCCCGGTGACCGGCGTGTCGAGGAATTCGAAGGCGACGTCGTGGGCGGCACTGCGAGGGGTGTACGGCGCCAGCCGGACGACCGGCTCGAGGCCGGCTGCGTCCAGGGCGTCGCGCCAGCCGTGCATCCGCTCCCGCATGGGGTAGGCGTCCGAGAGCGTCGTCAAGTCGGTCGTAGGGCCTGGCTTCTCGGCGTCCTGCAGCGCGAGGATGCCGATCTTGGTGTGACCCAGGTCGATGAGGTGCTGGGCGGCGGCGCGGGCGCCGCCGCGGTCGTCAATGTTCACGCCGGGGACGCCGGGTCGGAGGATCTCGTCGATCGTCACCATCGGGACCTTGCGCCGCTCAAGCCAGTCGATACCGGCCGTGGCGGCATTACAGCTGTAGACCAGCGCGCCGTCGATGGCGACGTCGCGTGCGGGGAAGAACCCGCCCGGCCGCAGCGGGGTCAGCAGCGTCACGGCGAGGTCGTGTGCCGCCAAAGCGTCGGCGATCGCAGCGAAGAGCTGCGCCGAGACGGCGTCCTCGAAGACCTCACTGACATGGCCGTTGAGGAGCAGCCCAATCGCCCCGGTCTTGCCCCTCGCGAGGGCGCGGGCGGCTGGGTCGGGGCCGACGTACCCGACCTCGGCGGCGGCCACCAGGATCTTGCGGCGCAGCTCGGCGGAGAGCTGGTCGGGGCGCGAGAATGCGTTGGACACCGTCATCCGGCTGACGCCGACGCGGTCCGCGATCGACTGGAGGGTGACCTTGGCCATGAGTGACCCAGTATGACGCCTTGTCGTCAGCACACGGCCTGCGTGCCACGCTTGGGCTCGACCCAGGTCGCCAGCACTCGAAGGCGCCCAGCGGCCGCGGCGCGCACTCGGACGACCACCCGGCCCCGGTCGCGGCGAACACGAGGCGCGACGTCTGGGACGACGGGAGCGTCCGGCAGGGCGCTCTGGGCGTGGTATCGGGTGAGGCGGACGGCCAGGTCCGCAGCTATCGGCTCGTACATGAGTGGTTCTCCTCTCGGTTACTGTACCGGTACAGTAACCAAAATTCTCTGTACCGGTCAAGAAAAACCCTGTCAATGGCCTGGCTACGTGTCTCGGGGCTTGACATGTGACCAAAAGGTCACCTATCGTCATTGGGTGGACGCGGTGTTCAAGGCCCTTGCCGACCCGACCCGGCGCGATCTGCTGGACGCGTTGTTCGCCGAGGACGGTCAGAGCCTGACCGCTTTGGAGGAGCGGGTGCCGATGAGCCGCTTCGGCGTGATGAAGCACCTCAAGGTGCTGGAGGAAGCCGGACTCGTCGTCACCCGCAAGCGCGGGCGAGAGAAGCTGCACTACCTCAACCCCGTGCCCATCCGGCTCATCCACGACCGCTGGGTGAGCAAGTACGCCGAGCCCTGGGCCAGCGCCCTTGTCGAGCTCAAGACCGAATTGGAGAACACCCGATGACCAACGTCACCACCGTCTCGTTTGCGCAAGGCACCGCCCCGGTCGAGCGCACGGCCGTGTTCGAGATCTTCATCAAGACCACGCCCGACCGTCTGTGGGAGGCCATTACCGACCCCGCGCTGCGCGCGAAATACAGCTTCGGCGTCGAGACCCGGTCCGAGTGGACGCCCGGTTCGACCTACCGCTCCGGTGTCCCCGGAGCGGTCGACATCGCCAGCGGCGAGAACCTCGTCGTCGATCCGCCCCGTCTGCTCGTGCAGACCCTGGACGCGCTGTGGAGCGACGACGTGCATGCGCAGGGCACCACCCGGGTCAGCTGGGAGATCGAGCAGATGGGCGACTCCTGCCGGCTCACCGTCGTGCACGACCAGCTGCCTGCCGGCGCGAACGCAGAGCTCTACGGCGGCTGGCCCATGATCCTCTCCGGTCTCAAGACTCTGCTCGAGACCGGTCAGCTGCTTACTACCCCCGGCTCGCTGATGTATGCCCAGGCTCGGGCATAGCGGAAGGGCCAGCTCACGATGGCGAACTACCTGCTCCTCCACGGAGCGGCCAGCACCGGCTGGATCTGGCACCGCGTGGAGGCGGCCCTGGCCGAGCACGGCCACCAAGCGGTCGCTCCGGACCTAACGTGCGCCGACCCGGCGGCCGGTCTGGAGGCGTACACGCAGGCCGCGGTGGACGCCGCCCGGGTCTTCGGCACCGAGCCCGTCGTTGTCGTCGCTCAGTCGCTGGCGGGGATGATGGCGCCCGTGGTCGCGACCCGGCGGCCGGTGTCGCGGATCGTGCTGGTCGCCGCGATGATCCCCAGGCCTGGTGAGAGCGCCAACGAGTGGGCGGCCGCGACCGGCCAGCCGGAGGCCCACACCGAGTACCTGGTCAGCCTTGGCATCCCTGCTGAGGCCCGCTTCGATCCTGGCCTCACTTCGTGCACGACCTCGATCCGGCCCTGAGGGCAGAGTCGGCCCGTCACGTGCCCGACCAGCAGGCCACGCCGACGCGGGACCCCTGCCCCATCAATGAGTGGCCACAGGTTCCCACCAACGTCATCGCCGCCACGGATGACCGGTTCTTCCCGTTGGAGTTCATGCAGCGCCAGGCCCGAGACCGGCTCGGGGTAGAGGCCGACACCATCCCCGGTGGACACCTCGCGGTGCTCTCCCAGGGTCCCCGCCTCGTCGAGAGGCTCCTCGCCTACGAGGGCGCCTCGGTGTGAACCGCCCCTTCCGAGAGGCGTGTCGGCGTACGGGTGCGCACAATGGTCAGCGTGGAGACCCTTGTCTGTGAGGCCCTGGCCCGTTACGACTCAAGAGGAAGCGCCTCCTCCATCGTCGGTCACCGGACAACTGCCCGGCACTGATTCGGGTTGCAGTCCACCCAGCGCTCCAGCCGCCGCTTCAGGTCGCGGGCCCAGGGCAGGTCGTGGTCGTCTGCGAATACGTTGGTGTCCTCCCATGGCTGGTCGTAGCGGTAGAGCTCCCAGGCGTAGTCGGTGCCCTGCCACGAGTTGTCGAGGTCGAAGCGGACCAGCAGCCCGCGGGAGCCGCGCACCGCAATGAACGACGGGATGATGTCGATCGTCCCGCCTGATCCCGTGTCGAGGTCGACCTCGCCCGGAACGGACTTGGCGTAGGTGTGCTCGAAGACCGCGTAGCGGGCGGTTGCGGCCTTCGGGCTGGCCAGCGTCCTGGCGAAGCTGATGCCGGACCGGAACGGCGCCGGCTTCAGGCCCGCGAGCTGCTCGAAGGTGGGCGCCAGGTCGATGTTGTTGATGAACTGGTGGCGCTCGCCGGGCACCACTCCCGGCCCGACAACGACGAGCGGTACCCGGCTGTCGGAGTCGTACGGCGTCCCCTTGCCGCCGTTGAGCTGGTGCTGCCCGAGGTGGAAGCCGTTGTCGGCCGTGAGCACGACGTAGGTGTCGGGTCCGACGGCTGCCCGCACCCGTCCGATCATCCGGTCGATCGATTGGACCATGCGGGCGCGGCGCGGTAACGGGTGAGCGCCTGGGCGTCGGTCAGCGAGATGTTGTTGGTCCGCCAGGGCGGAGCCGGGGCGGTGCTGCCGTCGGGCCGCAGATAGGTCGGCGCGTTGTCATCGCGCGGGTCGCCGTACCCGACGAGGTCGGCAAGTGTCAGCTCCCCGCAGGTCTTGAGGCCGCAGTTGCCACCGGTCGGGTTGCCGGCCGGCGCGCGGTCGGCCATGGCTGAGGGGAACTGCGGGCTGCCCGGGTAGGCGGCGTCGAGCTGGCTGTGCGGGCCGTAGGTTGCGATCTCCAGGAAGTACGGCGCGTCCTCGTCGCGGTGCCGCTCGATGAAGGCGATTGCCTTGTCGGCAGCCACGTTGGTGGCGTACTCGTCGTCGATCGCTGGATCCGTCAGCGCGGGCTTGGGGTGGTTGTCGAGGAGGACGTTCCCGCTGTCGTCGAGACGGGTGCTCTTGTAACCCCAGCCGTTGTAGCCGCCGCCGAGGATCGCCTCGAAGTCCGTCCATCCAGGCACCGGCGGCGGCGGGTGGACGACACCGTCGACTGTCGAGGCCTCGTAGCGGTTCAGGTACTTGCCGATGAAGCCGGTGGAGTAGCCACTGTCCTGAAGCGCGACGTTGAAGGAGCGTTCGAGGTTGCCGTACTGCTGGAAGGCGTCGAACCCCCCGATCGGGGAGGTCGGGGTCGTTGGGGGTGTTGGTGAGCACGCCCGTCTGGTGCGGCGCCTGGCCCGTGAAGATCGAGGCGCGCGATGGGCAGCACAGGGAGTCGATGACGAAGGCGTTGGCGTAGACCGCGCCCTCGGACTTCAGCTGTTGGGCCTGCGGCATCGTGGCCAACAGCTCGAGAGAGAAGTCGTCCATCAGGATGAAGACGATGTTGGGTCGGCGGTCGGGAGGTGGCGGGGCCGCGTCGGCGCCACCGGGTTCGCCGGGGACGAGAGCGGCAAGGATGCCGAGGATGACGAGCAGGCCGGCGACGACCGAACGAGGTGATCCGAGACTCACGTTCCTCTTCTTTCTATATAAAGTTAGTAGGTTTTATCACAGCAACTCCTCAGGTGGCTTCGGCTGCTCCGGCGTGTCTGTGCGGCGTATGGAAGTGCCGCGATCGACGCGGTCGTGCGCGGGGAGCGGCCCATGACTCCGCGCAGGATGGACTCCCGACATCAGCCGGGCATCATGGGTCCATGACGTTCACCGTGCACACCGCCGCAGAGCGACCCGATCTCTGGGAGCGCGGCATCCCGTCGGAGTCGGTGTGGCCGGAGTACAACCTGCATGGTGACGTGCTGAACCGTTGGTGGGGGCACCTGGACGAGGACCTGCCCGACTATCAGTTCGTGCTGCACGACGACGAGAGCGACGAGGTGGTCGCCGAGGGGCACACCGGGCCGCTGTGGTGGAACGGCGTGGACGACACGCTGCCGGCGGGAATCGACGCCGCGCTCGAGCAGATCTTCGATCGCGTCAGGACCGGCGAGCCCGTGAACACACTGTGTGCCCTGGCCGCCGAGAGCCCGCGCGAGGGCCGCGCCCGCGGCCTCGCCGCCCAGCTGCTCGGGGCCATGCGCACGATCGGAGAACGGCAAGGGCTGACCCACCTCGTCGCTCCCGTTCGGCCATCGTTGAAGGAGCGCTATCCAGTCACGGCGATCGAGCGCTATGTCCAGTGGCGCCGAGACGACGGGCAGCTGTTCGATCCATGGATGCGCATCCACGAGCGCCTCGGCGCGCGGGTCTCGACCCCGCTCCCCAAGTCGCTGCAGATCACCGGCACGGTCTCCGAGTGGGAGACGTGGACCGAGATGGCGTTCCCTGAGTCAGGTGACTACGTGTTCCCCCATGGCTTGGCGACCGTGCGCATCGACCGGTCATCGGACCGGGGCAGCTATTGGGAGCCGAACGTGTGGATCGTCCACCCGGACCTCACTCCCTCGTGAGATCCAGGGGAGCAGCCCAACGTCCAGGATCACTGCAATCAGAGGAACCTGCGCAGCGCCTCCACAGACTCTGTCGGAACCTTGACCGCGATTCCCTCGCCGATCGCCCGCAGCCTCCATTGCTCGCCGTCGCGAAAGAGCGTGGCCATCGCGAGACCCGTCTCGGTGACCCCTCCCGTGAGCGTGAAGCGGGCGAGCTCGACGTCGTCGTCGACGACCAGCCGGCAGTAGGCACGGTTGATCCACTCGAGGCTGTGCCCCTGGTAGCTGCTCACCAGGAAGGCGATCGTGTCGACCTTCCCGTAGACCCGGCCCAGGTCCACGGTGAGGCGCTCGTCGTCACCGTCGCCGCGCCCGGTGAGGTTGTCGCCCTGGTGCACGACCGACCCGTCGCGGGTCTGCAGGTTGTTGTAGAACGCGAGGTCGAAGAGCTGGTCGCCCGCGAACTGCACGGCAGAGGCATCGAGGTCGATGTCGGGCGCGCCGGTCCCGATGAAACCGGCTGTCGGCTCCTTGTCCCAGCCGACACCCATCTGCAGCCGGGTCAGCGGCTGGCCGTCCTCGGTGGCCAGCGCCAGCTCCTGGCCCTTGGTCAGGTCGATCACGGTCGTCCTCCCGCCGGTGGTGCCTCGAACCTACCCGGCGGCCCACACCCCGGGAGGTGACCGCGCCAGCGACTGCACGAGTCGGACAGGTGTCGCCGGCCATCGGTTGCTCCTAGACTCCGAAGGGTCTCACCCACGACGCCATCAGGGGGCAGCATGGGACTCATCACGGACGTGCGGGTGCGACAGCCCGTCAAGAACGAGCTGGTCGCTCGGCGGTTCCTGGTCTCGGGGATCGGCGCGGGCTTCGAGGGCACCATCGGCATCCGGGTGCTCGGGCCACGCGGCAGGGTCCTGGCGCGGGACTTCGCCCAGTCCAGCGGCGGCGGTACCGGGATCGGGGAGTTCTCGGCGCGCGTCAAGGTGGACGACCCGCCTCGCGCCGGAACCCGGCTCACCGTCCAGGTCTTCGGGGACAACCCGGGCCTGCCGGACGAAGGGACCCAGCCCCGGCTTCAACACCCGCGAGGTCGAGGTCATCATCTTCCCCGAGATGAACGGCTGGCTGCTCTACCGCGTCGAGCCCGGCGACACGCTGACCGGCATCGTGCGCAAGCTGAAGGACTTCACGAAGGTCACAGTGCGTCAGATCGTGGCCGCCAACCCGCGGATCGACGACCCCGACGAGATCCAGGTCGGGTGGCGGCTGCGGATCCCGATCCAGTCCTGACGAATCAGTGCCGGCCGTTCCAGGAGTCCCAGAGGGCGGCGTAGGAGCCACCGGCGCCGACCAGCTCGTCGTGCGAGCCGAACTCCGAGATCACGCCGTCCTCGACCACCGCGACCCGGTCGGCGTCGTGGGCAGAGAACAACCGGTGCGCGATCGCGATCACGGTCCGGCCATGGAGGACGGCGGCCAGGGACCGCTCCAGGTGCCGCGCGGACCGCGGGTCGATCAAGGAGGTCGCCTCGTCCAGGACCAGGGTGTGCGGGTCGGCCAGCACCAGCCGCGCGAGCGCGATCTGCTGGGCCTGGGCAGCGGTGACCGAGCGGCCACCGGAGCCGACCAGCGTGTCGAGCCCATGGGGCAGCGCCTCGACCCAGTCGAGCGCGTCCACCGCGTCGAGGGCAACGCGGATCTCGGTGTCCCCGGCCCCCGGTGGCGCCGCCAGAGCGAGGTTCTCGCGGAGGGTGCCCACGAAGACGTGGTGCTCCTGGGTGACCAGCGCGACGTGCCCGCGCAGGTCCCCGAGCGGCAGCTCAACAAGGCCCACCCCGCCGACCGTCACCGATCCGGTGCGCGGCGGGTGGATGCCGGCCAGTAGCCGTCCGAGGGTCGACTTGCCGGCGCCGGACGGTCCGACCATCGCTATCCGCTCGCCCACGCCCACGTCGAGGTCGACCCCGTGCAACACGTCTCGACCGGCGACGTAGGAGAACCGGACGTCGTCGGCCTCGAGCTTCTCGTCGACCGGCTGCGCGCCGGTGACCTCCCGGTCGTCCGGGACCTGCGCAACGCCGAGCAGGCGGGCCAGGGACGCGGCTCCCATCTGCAGCTCGTCGAGGATGCTCACGATCCGGTCGACCGGGTCTATCAGCATCTGCACGTAGAGCGTCGCCGTGGTCACGTCGGCCAGGGACACCGACCCCTGCATGTAGAGGTAGCCACCGAAGAGCAGGGTCAGCACTGTCGGGATCAGGTAGGCGATCTCCATGTTCGGGAAGAACACCGTCCGCAGGAACAGCGTGTAGCGCTCTGCGTCGAAGGAGCCCTTGATGTCCTTGTCGATCTGCCGGATCCGCTCGTCGCCGAGCCCGAGCGCCTCGACGGTCCGTGCGCCCTCGACGGTCTCGGTCAGGGTGGCGTTGATCGTCGGAGTACGTCGCGCTCTCCCGCAGGTAGCCGTCCTTGGCGCGGGCGAGGTACCAGCGCAGCCCGATCACCAGCGGCGGTACGCCGAGCAGGCACGGCAGCGCGACCCACCAGCCCACCGACAGTGCGGCCGCGAAGGTGATCACTGCGGAGACCACGGCGATGGTCCACTCCGGCAGCGCCCAGCGCACCGACCAGCCCAGCTGGTCGACGTCGCGGCTGGTCCGGGTCAGCAGGTCGCCGGACCCGGCCGACTCGACGACGCCGACCGGCAGGGCGAGGGCGTTGCCGACGAAGTCCTCCCGGAGCTCGGCCAGCACCTGCTCGCCGAGCACCTGGCTGGCGTAGCGGGCGTATCGGGTCAGCACCGTCTGGACGAGCAGGAACCCGGCCAGGACCAGGATGATCCGGTCCACGTGTGCGGTGGTGGTCCCCGTCTCGACCGCCTGGACCAGGTCGCCCAGCAGCCGCGGCGCGGCCAGTGCCGCGACGGCGGCGAGCACGTGCAGGGCCACCGCCCCCCAGAGCAGCTTCGGATGCCGGCGGGCGATCTGGGTGGCGTAGCGGCGCACCGCCCGGCCGTCGGCGACGGGCAGCATGGTGTTCATCGCACGGCCTCGCGTTCCCGGTGGTCGGGCTTCTCGAGGCCGATGTCGCGGGTGACCAGGGCGCGGTACTCCGCATTCGAGGCGAGCAGGTCGGCATGGGGCCCGGTGACCACGATCCGACCGTCGCGCAGGAAGGCCACCTCGTCCACGGCGTCGAGCACGAGCGGACTGCTGGTCGTGAGCACGGTGGTGCGGCCGGCACGGTGCGCGCGGAGACGGGAGGCGATGCGGGCCTCGGTGTGGGCGTCGACGGCGGACGTCGGCTCGACCAGCACCAGGATCTCCGGGTCACTGATGAGGGCCCGGGCCAGGATCAGGCGCTGCCTCTGCCCACCCGAGAACGTGCGTGCGCGCTCGGCGACGATCGTGTCGAGCCCGTCGTCCAGAGCGTCGAAGATGTCGTCGCTCGACGCTGTGTCGAGTGCCCGGTCGAGGCCGCCTCTCCCGGTCACGTCGAGTCGGTCGCCGAGGCGTCCGGAGAAGAAGGTGGCTCCGGTGTCGGAGACCACGATCCGGCGGCGCACCTCCTCGCGGAGCAGCTCGGAGAGGGGTACGCCGCCCAGCCGGACGTCGGAGTCGACGACGGGGCTGCAGAGCCCGAGCCGGTCGGCGAGCGCGGCCGACTCATCGGGCTGGTTGGCGACCACCGCCGTCAGCGACCCGGCGCGCACCAGCAGGCCGGTGCGCTCGTCGTACAGGTCGGAGCCGGGCGGGGGCGAGGACGTGGCGACCTCGGGGTCGGTGTGGTCCGGCGTCAGCGCGAGCACCCGGCAGATCCGGTGCGCGGCGACCCGGGCCCGGATCACCTTGTTGGCGTACTCCGTGGCTGTCCGCAGCGGGATCATCAGGAACGCGGAGTAGCCGTAGAACGCGACCAGCTCGCCGCCCGTGATCTGCCCGGATACGGCCGACCGGGCGCCCAGCCACACCACGAGCACCACGAACACGCCCGGCAGGAACACCTGCAACGCGTCGAGGACCGACTGCAGCTTGGCCACCTCGACGCCGGCGCGTCGCGTCGTCTGCGACTCCCGGCGGTAGCGATCGTGGAACACCTGCTCGCCACCGATGCCGCGCAGCACCCGCAGGCCGCTCACGATGTCGCTCGCGGTGTTGGCGAGGTCGCCCATCAGGTGCCGCTGGTGCGCGCTGCGCCGCTGGAGCGGGCTGAGCAGCGGCCCGATCGCCAGCATCAGGAGCGGCACGCCGATCAGCACGACGAGCCCGAGGGTCACAGACGTGGTCAGCAGGATCACCGAGACCAGCAGGAACGACACGATCGCTCCCGCGAACCGGGCGCTCACGTCCATCACCTGGCCGATGTGGGAGAGGTCGTTGGTGCCGATCGCGACCACCTCGCCGGTGGACACCTTGCGAGGCAGGGTGCCGCCGAGGTGGACGGTCTTGCGGCCGACCAGCTGCACGGTGCGGTAGGCGGCGGTCAGCCAGTTGGTCACCGCGAAGCGATGCCGCATGATGCCGCTCCCTGCCTGCACGAGACCGATCAGCAGCATGACCAGCGCCCACTTGAGCAGCTCGTCGAAGTCCTTGGCCGCGACGCCACGGTCGATCGCACGACCGAGCACGAACGGCAGCACCGCTTGCGTGCTCATCCAGACGATGCCGAAGAGCATGCCCACCACGAGGGTGCGCCACTGACCCTTCGCCATCCACCAGAGGAACCGGCCGGGGGAGCGGTGGTCGGCGACACCTGGGTGGTCGAGAGGGAGCTGGCGCACCCTTCAACGGTACGGAGCGCCGCAGACAGTAGCGAACGCTTTTCGACCACGCAGTCGGCAGCCGCGCCTCCCTACTCGTCCCTGGTCAGCGCGAACGGCAGCGCCGCGAGGAGGATCAGCAGGGCTACTGCAGTGGCAGCGCCCACGGCGAGCGCGGTTCCGCGACCCTCGACGACGTCGAAGATCAGGACCACCATCCCGGTCACGAGCAGGCCGATGGCGATGAGCGCGCCGGTCGCGAGTCGGTGGCCGGCCTGCACCAGGCGTTCCTTGACGTGGCGTCCCGACAGTCTCCGGTGGACGGCCACCGGCGCGAGCACCAGCGCGGTGGTCAGGGCTGCCAGCAGGACGAGGGTGAGGTACAGGCCGCGCTGGAAGGAGTCGAGGTCGGCGAACGCAGTCTGGAACGGCAAGGTGAGCAGGAAGCCGGCAGTGAGCTGTGCCCCGGTCTGCATGACTCGCAGCTCCTGGAGCAGGTCACCCCACTTGCGGTCCAGCCGTTCGGTCTCGGTCTCGTGGCGGTCATTACCCATGGAGCATGTGTACCCCAATCGGGGCGATGATCACCTCGAGCCAAGCCCGGTGACCCGCTGCTCCTCCACGGATGCACCGTTGTCGGCAGGTCGCCGGTCCCGGTCCGGCGCGGCGTCGGAGGCAGCGAGAGAGGTGATGTTCACGGCGAAGGGAAAGGCGAGCATGGCAGCGGTCCAGATGACGACGTCACGGGTCGTGACCGACATGGTGGCCCCCTTCCGGGCAACGTTCCGGTCCATGTGTCACCGCAATGCTGCGCGGGCCATCGGTCCGGCCGTCGGCTGCGACATGACGGGCGGATGAACGCTGGACCACGCAACACCAGGGATGGCAGCAGCCTCAGCCGGCCAGGCCGTCCACCAGCTCGGCGCGGGGGAGCTCGGCGACCAGCGACCCGGGCAGCAGGAGCTTGGAGCGGCGTACGCCGGATCCGATGACCGCCACCTCGATCCCGGTGACCCGGTTGTCGACCAGGAGCCGCCATTCGTCCGGGATGCCGACCGGGGTGATGCCGCCGTACTCCATGCGGGACTCCTCGACAGCCCGCTCCATGGCGAGGAAGGACGCTTTGCGCACGTCGAGCATCCGCTTGACCACGTTGTTGACGTCGGCTCGGGTGTCGGCCCGGACCACGCATGCCGCTACGCGTTCCTCGCCTGCGCGGCGGCCCGCGACCACGACGCAGTTGGCTCCGGTGGACATCGACAGGCCGTAGGCCTCGCTCATGGCGGCTGTGTCCGCGACCGCGGGATCGATCTCGACGACCGCGACCCCGGAGGCGGAGGGCCAGCTCCGCAGGGCGGCGGCCACCGGCGGTGCCAGGAGCTCCGGGTGCTCGAGGGCGGGCAGTGAGGTCAGGGTGCCGAGGGTGGGAAGCGTCACCGGCCCATCATCCGACATTCACCTCGTGCGTGCCGTCGCGTCACCCGTCGCCGCTTGCCTGAGGACATGACCACCTCTCGGATCACCGCCGTCGGCCTCGGACTGACCTCGCCGCTGCTCCTCGCCCCCGTTGTCGACGCTGCCCCGGCCGCCGGTGCGGAGCCGGCGGTCGCCCGGGAGCGCCCCGAGTCCAACCAGCCGATCGTGATCGGCCACCGTGGTGCCTCCGGGTATCGACCGGAGCACACGCTGGCGGCCTACCAGCTCGCGATCCGGCTCGGTGCCGACTACATCGAGCCCGACCTGGTGTCGACGAAGGACGGCGTCCTCGTCGTCCGGCACGAGAACGAGATCGGCGGCACCACCGACGTGGCCGATCACCCGGAGTTCACGGCCCGGCGGAAGACCAAGGTGATCGACGGCAGGTCGGTGACCGGATGGTTCACCGAGGACTTCACTCTGGCCGAGCTGCGCACCCTGCGCGCGAAGGAGCGGCTGCCGGGGGTCCGCCCGGGCAACACCCGGTACGACGGCCGCTACCAGGTGCCGACGTTCGACGAGGTGCTGCGGCTGGTCCGCGACGAGTCGCGACGGGCGGGTCGGCGGATCGGTGTGTACCCGGAGACCAAGCACCCGACCTACTTCGACTCCATCGGACTCTCCCTGGAGGAGCCACTGCTCCGCGCGCTTCACCGCAACCGGATGGACAAGCGGCGCTCGCGGGTGTTCATCCAGTCCTTCGAGACGGCGAACCTGCGCGAGCTGAACCGGCGCACCGACGTGCCGCTCGTGCAGCTGATCGACGCCGTCGGGGCGCCGTACGACTTCGTCGCCGCCGGCGACCCACGCACCTACGCCGACCTGGTGACCCCGGCCGGTCTCGCCTGGGTGGCGCGGTACACCGACGGGGTGGGTGCGAACAAGGACCTGGTCCTGCCCCGGGATCCGGTGACCGGCGAGACCGGCGAACCGTCTGCGCTGGTCGAGGACGCGCACGACGAGGGCATGGTGGTGCACGTCTGGACACTGCGCGACGAGAACCAGTTCATGGCGACCAACTTCAGGCGCGGCACCGATCCGAACGCGTTCGGCGACGGCATCGCCGAAGCCCGGGCGTTCCTCGACGCGGGCGTCGACGGCATGTTCAGCGACCACCCGGACACTGCCCTCGCGGCGCGCGAGGAGTGGCAGGACGGGCAGGACCGGGTTGGCTGACCGTCCCCTGCTTGCCCCGGCGCGACGCTCTGGTGGAGGGTGAGGGCTCGCTGTCGCATCGGGGGTGTCATGTCACGTCGCGCGCGCGTCGTCACGCTGGCGCTGGTGATCTCTTCGGCGTGTGGGTGCGCGGTCGTCGCGGGCAAGGGCGCCGAGCCCGGTGACATCGTGGTCGCGCGGGATGCCGATCAAGTGACGGGCACCGAGGCCGAGGTCCGCGTACCGGTGGGCGAGATCACCTTCACCGTGGGGGAACCCCTGTCCGAGGTGGACGAGGAGCAGACGTCGGACCTCCAGGGACGTCGCGCGCCGGACGACGGAAGCTTCGTGCCCCTGGCGTGGCAGATCGACGACACGGCGCTGCCGAGCTACGCGCTCGTCATGGCGACCCAACCCGAGCCGATCACGCTGGACCTGGTGACCGGGGGCGAGACCATCCGGGTGTCACCGAACCTGGCCAGCGAGCGCGGTCCCGTCTACGTCGCCGTGCCGGGCGACGGCGTGAAAGTTGCCCTGGACGTGGGGTACGACGGCGTCACCCAGTCTGTCGACCCCGTGAGTGGCGAGCGTGAGGAGGGCCGGGCCGCACCGCTGTACGAGCTGCCCGAGACATTCGGGCCGGCACCGGACTGCCCCGACGCGGGGCTGGCTGGACGACCCGCAGATCGACTACCGGGTCACCTGCACGGTCGGCGACCACGTCGTCCTGCCCTACCTCCCCGAGCTGGGGTGGGCGGCCGAGGCGCGGTCCTGGGTGATCGTGGCGACCGAGGTCTACCTCCGCGATGTCACGTGGCAGTCGGGTGGCGGCGGCCCGCGCGTGGAGTACGACGTACGGTCCGGGGCGGATGCGTCGACCCTGGACGGGTCGGCGCCGGTCGAGCTCCTCGAGGAGACCAACAGCGGGGAACGGACGCTGATGCGGCAGGTCTTCGAGGCGGATCAGGACGGGTCCCTCGATCTCGAGGTCGGCCGCGACTACGAGCTGCGCGCCGACGGGTCCCCGGGTGGCGAGCACCCCGACCCGTTGGAGGTCGCCCTGCGCCAGGTGGTCCCGCTTGCCACGGGTTGAGGTCGTCCGGTGGTTGCGGTGCGGCGAAGCGAGCGCCTGCGCGGCCCTCGTACCTCGACCAGTGATATGCGCGGCGTTCAGGCGTAGACGTCGTACTTGAGCTCGCGGACCTTCGCGAACTGGTCGTCGACCAGCGCGTTGGCGGCGGTCGCCAGGTCGGCGAGGAAGGACTGCTCGTCGCTGGTCCGGGTCAGGCCCGGCTCGATGGAGACCGTCCAGTTCTGCATGCCGACTGCCGACACCCGGATCCGACCGTCGGGGGAGGAACCCTCGGCGACCAGCTCGTCACGCCGGTCCACGAACTCGCGGTCCCGGTCCGTGGCCGGCGGCGACTCCTTGGTGACGGTGCGACGGAAGGCCAGGCTGCGGAGGCGGTAGTACTCGCGCATCCGCGCCGCGAACAGCAGCCGCCCGAGCCGGGTGAGCTGCCGCTGCAGGTCGGACTCCGTCGCGGCGTCGTAGTAGCCCGGCGCGAACCAGACCGACACCTCGCGGCGACCTCGCACCCTGCCGTAGGCCTTCTCGTCCGGAGTCGCGACGGTGACGTCGAGCGAGTTGATCGGGTTGTCGATGGTGCTGGTGGTCATCGCGGGACCCCCATGTCGTCGCGGATGTCGCCGGGACCGGAGTCCGCGAGGTTGGGCCGCGGCGCCACGAAGAGCTCGCGGTGGCCGTCGACGATGCCCTGCAGCTCCGTCATCTTGTCGGCGATCTTCTGCTCCGCCTTGGAGATCTCGTCCTTGAGCTTGGTGATCGCCTCGCGCATGTTGCCGATCACGGCCTCGGGACTCTCCCCGGACATGTCGAGCTCCGGCGGGTCCTCCATGTTTCCGACGGCCGCGCCGCCGATCGAGAGCGCACCACCGATGCCGGCGAACGTCGCCGCGGCGACGAGCGAGCCACCGGCGGTGAAGGGGACCGCCACCAGGGCCACCACCGCGCCGGCGACCGAGAACGCCATGCTCCACTCGTTCTTGCCGCAGTCACCCATCTCCTCGAGCGCGGTGATGGTGTCCTCGGCGATCTCGTCGATGTTCCGGCGTGCCGCGTCCCACAGGGACTTCTCGGCCTCAAGGGCGCCCTTGATGTAGCTCGTCAGGAGGAACTGGTTGGTGGTGATCGACTCGAAGGTGTCGACGAAGTTCTCCTTGAACTGGGCCGCGGCGATCCCGGTCCAGCGGGCCAGGTAGTCCTGGCTGGTGTCCATCCCGTCGAGGATCGTGTTGGCCGGTGTCGGCGAGCCGTTGGTCGGGTCCTCACCGCCGCTGCCCTGCGAGAGCTTGCCGAGCGCCGCGGTCAGGTCGTCGATGCCCGCGTCGAAGCTGGCCGGGTCGGGAAGCGAGGAGAACGCGTCGAACAGCCCCGGCACGTCGTCGTACCGTCCGGAGACCTCGGCCATGTCGGCGTCCACCTGGGACTGGGTCATGGTGCTGCCGCCGTAGCCGGGATACTGACCGGCGCGACCGCCGTAGCTCGACCTCGGCATCCACTCGTTGTCGCCGACCTTCATGTAGCCCATGCGCTCGAGGTCCCACTCCATCGCCTTCTCGACGATCTCCTGGGCGTGCGCGGACAGCTCCTCGAAACTCATGTCAGCCGAGCTCCCTCTTGCGTCGGTCGTACTCAGCCTGGGCGGCGGCGTCCGTTGCGGCGTACGTGTTGGCGGCGAGCATCAGAGCCTGACCGGTGTCACGCAGGTTGCGCCCGGTCTCGGCGAGCACGTTGTCGAGGGTGTTCGCAGCGGCCGACCACTCGGTGTAGGCACCGGAGTAGCCGAGCCCGATGCTCGAGTCCCGGACGAACGCGTTGTAGCTGCTGCTCGCCGAGAACTCGGTCGCGCAGGCGTCGAACTCCGACGCGATGGCGGGATAGAGGTTGTGTCCCGCGTCGTACAGCTCGTAGCAGTCCACACCGAGCTCGGTGCCGGTGTCGCCCATGATGTCCCCTGTCGTCCGTCGGGTCTGCCAGCCGTTCCGAGATGGCTCCGGAGCGGATGCGGTAGTCCTTCCCCGGACCGGAACGCCAGAAACCCCGGAACTCCAGAAGTTCCGGGGTTTCTCGTCAGCGTTCTTCGTCGGTGGACTCGGCGGCTGCCTCGATCCGGGCGGCGAGCTCGTCGTCGGGATCGTTCGGGGCGCCGGGCTCTGCAGCGGGGTCCTCACCTCCGACCCAGCCGCTCTGGCTGACCCCGTGCCGTCTGCGGACCGTCATCGTGGTCGCGAGCAGCCCGGCGATGCCGGCGAAGACCCAGGGGATCGGCAGCAGCCAGCGGATGTCGTCGCCGGTCACGACGTCGGCCTGGACCAACGTCCACACGCCGACCAGGCCGAGGAAGGCGATGCCCATCACCAGATGGCCGATGTTCACGGGGTGACGTCCTGCGTCGATGGTGTCCATGTCCGTCCTCATTCGCTCGTCGCGTAGATCTCGCCGACGCCGAGCTCGGCGTCGATGGTGATGGTGGGTGCGCCGACCCCGCCGTCGTGCTCGCGGGTGACGCGGTTGTCGACGCCGCCGTCCTCGTCGCCGAACGCCTCGACGTGTCCCGGGCCACCGACGTGGCCGCGTATCACCGCATCGACGTCGTCGGGGACGATGACCTCGATCCGGCCGATGCCGCCGTCGATGTCGATCGTGCGACCGTCGAGCTCCTCGATGTCGCTCACCTGGGACAGGTCGAGCACCAGCTCACCGGCGTTGAAGTCGTAGCTGTCGTCGACAGCGGCGGCGGTGGTCGGCGTGTGCCGGTCGGTGTCCCGGTCCACCTTGGCCGTGGCGGTCGCGCCGACCAGTCCGACCGTGGTGAGCAGGCCGAGGAGGATCAGGCCGCCCGCACGGCCGTAGACCGACCCGACCAGGAGCATGACGCCGGTGATGGCGACCGCGAGGGCCGGGTACGCGGCATCGGCCACGCCCAGGCCGGCAACATCCAGGATCCCGAGGACCCCGACGGCCAGGGCGATCAGAGCGAGGGTGAACCAGAACAGGATCGGTCCGCGCTTTCGCGGGTCACGCTGCACCGGCGGCACCTGGTAGGCCTGGTACGGCGGGGCCTGCTGCGGCGCGGTCTGGTACGGCGAAGCCTGGTGCTGCGAGGTCTCGTACGCCGTTGCGGCGTCGGCCGCTGGCGCTGCGGCCGGGCCGCCCCCGGCGCCTGGCGGGTGAGGTGTCCCGGGGCCGGCGGAGCGTGACCGTCGGTGATCCCTGCGGCTCAGCAGGAGCCAGACCACGACCGCGATGACGGCCACCGGCCACGGGAACCAGAAGACCCCCCAGGTGTCGCCGAGCAACGCGAAGGCGGCGAGCACCCCGACGAGGAGCAGTGCGACGGTCCGGCTGCGCTCGTCGAGGGTGATCGCGGCGGAGTCCGACCCGTCCTCGGGCACCAGCAGCCAGCAGGCGCCGTACAGGATGATGCCGGCGCCGCCGAAGAAGACGAGGACCACGAACGCGACGCGCAGGATCAGCGGGTCGATGTCGAGGTGCCGGGCCAGGCCGCCGGCGACGCCGGCGACCTTCCGGTCGGCGGTGGAGCGCCGGAGTCGGCCCAGATCGCGGATCTCGTCACGGGTGACGCGCGGGCCTTCCTCGCCGGCGGGGTGCTCCGGGGGACCGGTGGGTGCATCGGGTGGGGTCGTTGTCATGTTCCAAGCCTGCGTCCGGGAGAGGCCCGGCACCATCGGGGACGACCCTGATCCTGCCCGATCGCGGCGGGTCACGCCTCAGGGTCGCGCCGGGGTTGCTCCTCATGGTTGGCGCCTCGTCGCTGTGTGACGATTGCTGCACGATG
>CAVZAZ010000022.1:0-44866 GCA_963773355.1 uncultured Actinomycetota bacterium
CCACATCGACCACGACAGCCGTGGCGTTGTCCCGACCCCCGGCGGCGACCGCGGCCGCCACCACCCGATCGGCGGCGTCGCGGGGGTCGGCGGTCTCGGTGAGGATGGTCTCGATCGCGGCGTCGTCGATCATCCCGCTGACCCCGTCGGAGCACAGCACGAGGCGCTCGACCGACGGGAGCGGCAGCAGGAAGTAGTCGGCCTCGGTCGGATCGGGACCGCCGAGCGCCCGGGTGATCACGTGTCGTTCGGGATGGGTCGCTGCGTCGTCCTGGCTGATCGTGCCGGCCTCGACGAGCTCCTGCACGACACTGTGGTCGACGCTGACCTGCTCGAGCACCTCGCCGCTGAACCGGTAGATCCGCGAGTCGCCGAGGTTCGCCAACAGCCACTTGGGCCCCTCGTCGTCCACGACGAGCAGGGCCACCACGGCCGTCGTGCCGGCGTACCACTCCTGTCGGCCCTCGCTGATCTGTCGCTCGCCGTACTGTGCGATCCGGCGCTGGCACTCGCGCAGGGTCGCCGCCACCATCTCGGCGCCGCCGCGCGGGTCGTAGCCCTCGTCGGCCAGCCGCCCGAACTCCTCCACGACGATGGCGCTGGCCACGTCGCCGCCCTCGTGACCGCCCATGCCGTCGGCCACCACGAAGACGGGCGGAGCGGCGAGGTACGCGTCCTCGTTGACCTCCCGGACCAGGCCGACGTCTGTGGCCGCTCCATGGTGCAGCTCGACGTTGTTCATGCGTTCCCCCAGGGCTTCGGAGCAAGGACGCAGCGGGGTGCAGACCTGGCCGGTAGCGTGAGAGGGATGTCCGCGAAGAGTTCGAGTCCGCAGGGTTTCCGGACCCTGGCGGACCAGCTGCGTGGGTGGCCGGACGACCGGCTCTCCCGGCTCCTTCGCGAGCGTCCCGACCTCGCCACTCCCGCACCTCACGACTCCGCCCAGCTGGCGTCTCGAGCTGCCACCCGGTCTTCTGTTCTGCGTGCGCTCGACCAACTGACCCGACTCGAGCTCTGTGTCCTTGATGCCCTCGTCGTGGCCGGTCAAACCCCTTTGCCCGAACTCGTCTCGATTGTCCACGCCGACGCCGGTTCCGTCACGGCTGCCGCCGGGCGGTTGCTCGATGTCGCCCTGGCTTGGGAGTCGCCGGGTGGCCTGCGAGCGCTGAGCGCCGTGGCCGAGGGACTTGCGGGAGGCGCCGGGACCCTGAGCGGCCTGCACCCCGCAACGCCGGAACGCATGGCGCCGGGCGACGTCGATCGGCTCCTCGGTGAGATCAGCCCTGCTGCCCGGGCGATGCTCGACCACGTCGACGAGAGCGGCGGCCAGGCCACGACCGGCGCCGCGCGGCACAACGTGTCGCCGGACGAGGCCACCAGCCCCGCCGAGGAGCTGCTGTCCCGGAAGCTGCTCGTGCCCCGGGCCGGGGGGCTGCTTCGGGTGCCCGGGGAGGTCGGGCTGGCCCTGCGCGGCGGGAGGACGACCCGCGACCCCGTGGACGTCCCGCCCGACCTCGCCACCTCCGAGCGGGAGACCGGGCTCGTGGACCGCGCGGCGGCGGGCGCGGCCTTCGAAGCCGTACGTCGGGTCGAGCTGCTCCTGGACCACTGGGGCGCCGATCCCCCGAGCGCTCTTCGCAGCGGTGGCCTGGCGGTCCGCGACCTGAAGGCGGCGGCGGCCCAGCTGCACGTCGACGAGCCCACCGCCGGCCTGCTGATCGAGACGGCCGCTGCTGCCGGACTCCTCGCCATGCGCAGCGACACCAACGGCGACCCGGTGTGGCTGCCGACCGATGCGTTCGACGTGTGGACGACGCGATCGGTCGCGGAACGCTGGTCCACGCTGGCCACGGCATGGCTCGAGAACGACCGGGTGCCGGGCATGGTCGGCACCCGGGATGCCGCCGGCAAGACACAGAACGCCCTCGCCCCGGACCTGTCCAGTGGGATCGCGACCGAGTCCCGCCGGATGGCGCTCGCCGTCCTGGGCGGGCTGCCCCCCGGTGAGGTGCTCGCGACGGGCACAGGTACGCCGTCCGCGGTGGCGCACGTTGCCTGGCTGCGGCCACGGCGACCACGACCCCGGGCAGACCAGGTGGTGTGGGCACTCGCCGAGGCGGCGGCCCTCGGCGTCACGGGGTTGGGTGGGATGTCCACCTTCGGCCGCTCCCTGCTCGCCGGTGAGGACGCCAAGGCGGTCGAGACGTTGGCACCGCTGCTCCCCGCACCGGTCGACCACGTCCTGATCCAGGCCGACCTCACCGCCGTGGCGCCCGGCCCTCTGGAGACGGCACTTGCCCGCAAGCTCCAGCTGGTCGCAGACGTGGAGTCCCGAGGCGGCGCGACCGTCTATCGCTTCACGTCCGGCTCCGTGCGCCGCGCACTCGACGTCGGCTGGTCGGCCGTGGAGGTGCACGACTTCGTCGGCACGGTCTCGCGCACGCCGGTGCCGCAGCCGCTGACGTACCTGATCGACGACACGTCCCGCACGTTCGGCACCATCCGGGTCGGGCATGCGGAAGCGTTCCTGCGCGCGGACGACGAGGCGGCGCTCACCGAGCTGCTGCACCACCCCAAGGCAGCATCCCTGCAGCTGCGGCGGATCGCGCCGACGGTCCTGGTCACCTCGACCCCGCTCGACGTCCTGCTTCCTCGGCTGCGCGAGCTCGGTTCCGCGCCGGTCGTCGAGGCTATGGACGGCACGGTGCGGGTCGCTCGCCCCGACCAGCTGCGCGCCCGCACGCCCAAGCAGAGGCGCGGGGCTCAGCTGCGATCGGCCCGGGCAACGGCACGCGTGGCGCAGGTCGTCACCGCGATCCGGGCCGGCGACCGCGCCAGCTCGGCACGTCCGGCCGCCGAAGAAGCGACCCTGACCCCCATCGGATCCCTCGCCGCCCTCCGGGAGGCGGTCGAGGCGCGGCGGACGGTCCTGATCGGGTACGTCGACAACCACGGCACCAGCACGGAGCGGGTCGTGGATCCGGTCCGGGTCGAAGGCGGCTGGCTGACGGCGCACGACCATCGGAGCGACGACACCCGAACGTTCGCGGTGCACCGGATCACCACCGTCCGCGCCATCCCCGACTGAGCAGCCAACCGGGCCGGCCGAACGCAACCGGTTGCCCCGACCGGGTCGCCGTTGGATGCCGCTGCGCGGCACCGTCTCGAGACCCCGGGCGGGACAGCCTGGCCGCCATGCCCCCGTCAGACGCCGGCGATCACATGCCGGCGATGTTGTTGGTCGCCATCCAGTCGAGCCCGTAGATCACGACGTACCCGACCAGGGCCAGGGCCCCGATCGCGACGGCAGCGCCGCCGAGGCCGGGCCGCCGGCCAGTGCGCCGGGCAGCGGCGCCGAGCAGCATGCCGCCGACGGCCAGGGGTGGGGTGAGCCCGGACCAGAAGACGAGCACCATTACCAGCCCCGCGATCGCGAGGCCCAGGCCCACGCCGGCCGCCTGTCGTTCCGAGCTGGGTCCGCGGTACGACCAGCCCGAAGACAACGGCGACGGCAGCGGCCGTGATCCCGGCGATCACGAGGAACTCGCCGACGCTGCCCTGGGCACCGTCGGTGCCGTCCGCGAAGACGCCGAGTGCGCTCAAGGCGGTCGTGCCGACGAGCGTTGCGACGGCGACGGGCGGGATCGAGCGACGGGTGTCGGGTCCGGTGGTGGCGGTGATGCTGGTCATGATGACCTCCTGGTGTGGTGGATCGGATGAGTCGAGTGTTCGGCGACCGAACCAGTTCCGTCGTCACTCGCCGAAGCGAACCCGTCATTCGTGAGAGCGACCCTCCGCGTCATCCTCGAGAGTGACCACGCGGACCGCCCGTGCGGCCCTACCGTGTCCGCATGAGGTGGCTGGCATGGCTGTCGCAGACATCGCGACCCCGTGATCGCGACGCTCGCGCTCCTCGGTCTGAGCGCCGAGCTGCCTCGCGTGGGAGGGAGCCGACCTGCCGCGCGCCTCCCGCTGGCGGCGGGCGGCGCTTCCGTTGTACTGGCGGCGCACCCAGCCGGTCCCGGCGTTCCTCGCCGACATGGCTGGCGCTGATGGCACTCGACGAGGACCGCGCCCGGTTTCGACAACGGACTCGTCGACGTTCGTGGTCATCTTCTTCGTCTCCCTCTTCTCACTTGGTGCGCACACCCGCGGCCGGGAGATCGCGGCCGCGGTCGTGCTGGTCGCCCTGGGCATCGCCGTCTTCGTCATGACCGACAGCGACACTGCCGGCGTCGGGGACGTCGTCTTCGGCGTCTTCTTCGTCGGCGGGCCGTGGGCGACCGGACTCGCTCTGCGACTGCGCGGGGACCTCGCCCGCACCAACGCACAGCTGAAGCTCGAGCAGGAGGAGAACACCCGGCGCGCCATCGCCGAGGAGCGGGCCACGATCGCCCGCGAGCTCCACGACGTCGTGGCGCATGCCATCTCGGTCACGGTGCTCCAGGCCCGCGGAGCGCGGCGGATGCTGGGCCGCGACGAGTCGACGGTACGGCGCTCGCTGGACGCGATCGAGCACACGAACACCCAGGCCCTGGGCGACATGCGCCGTCTGCTGGCCCTGCTGCGCGACACCGAGGGCGACGCCGCCACGTCACCCCAGCCGTCGCTGGCACGGCTCGACGACCTGCTCGACGACGTGCGCGAGTCGGGCCTCCCCGTGAAGGTGGAGGCGGCCGGAGACCACCGGGACGTGCCGCCCGGCGTGGACCTCTCGGCGTACCGGATCATCCAGGAAGCTCTCACCAACGTGCTCAAGCACGCGGGACCTGCGAGCGCGACGGTCCGGCTCACGTACGGCGAGGACGACCTGACCCTGTCGGTCACCGACACGGGAACCGGGCCCGCCGCCGTCAACGGCACGGGGCATGGCCTGGTCGGGATCAGCGAGCGCGTGGCGGTCGTCGGCGGCGAGATCGAGACCGGGCCCGGCGACGGACGGCGGGTTCGCGGTCCGGGCCCGGCTGCCCTACTCGGTGGAGACGTGATCACGCGATGAGCGCCATCCGGGTCGTGCTGGCCGACGACCAACCGCTCGTGCGCGCCGGCCTGCGGATGATCCTCGACACCGAGCCCGACCTCGAGGTCGTCGGGCGAGGCCGCGAACGGCAAGGAGGCCGTGGTCGCTGTGCGCCGAGCGCCGGCCGGACGTCGTGCTGATGGACGTGCGGATGCCGGTCATGGACGGCATCGAGGCGACCCGGCGGGTCACCGCCGTCGAGGACGCGCCCGCGCGATCCTGGTGCTGACGACCTTCGACCTCGACGAGATCGTCTACGACGCCCTCCGGGCAGGGGCCAGCGGGTTCCTGCTCAAGGACGCACCCGAGGAGCGGTTGACCACGGCGATCCGGGTGGTGGCCGACGGCGGCTCGCTCTTCGCGCCGAGCGTCACCCGCCGACTGATCGAGGAGTTCGCGGCAGCGCGACGCCACGACCGATCGGAGCCGTCGCGGGGCCTGACCGACACGCGAGACCGAGGTGCTCCGGCTGGTCGCCGGCGGCCTCAGCAACGCCGAGATCGCCGAGCGCCTGCTACATCACCGAGAACACGGTCAAGACCCATGTCGCCCGACTGCTGATGAAGCTGGGACTGCGCGATCGCGTCCAGGCCGTGGTCCTCGCCTACGAATCGGGGATGATCCGCCCCGGAGGATGACGTCGCGAGCCGTATGCTCTGAGCGTGGACTTCATCAGGTACGCCGAAGCATCCGCGCACCTGCTCAACGCAGACCTCGCGGACCGCGAGCGCCTGGTCATGCACCTCGCCAACCGGGACTGGCTGCACGACCAGTGCACCGAGAAGGACGCGACCGTGCTGCGCCGGTTCCAGCGCGACCTGCGCCCGGTGTTCGAGGCTTCCGACAGCGGCGACACGGCGGGGGTCGTCGACGGCATCAACGAGCTGATGGAGCACAACCCGATCACCCCGCGCATCTCCGACCACGAGCGAGACCTGCACCTGCACGTCGCCACCAAGGCGGCGACCGTGGCCGACCTGTTGATCGGCGAGGCGCTGCTCGGCCTGGCCACGCTGGTCTGCGACCTCGGGCCGAACCGGCTCGGCGTGTGCAGCGCCGCCCCCTGCACGAACGTCTACGTCGACACCTCCCCGAACCAGTCGCGCCGCTACTGCTCCGAGCGCTGCTCGTCGCGGGCCAACGTGGCGGCGTACCGCGCCCGGCAGCGAGCAGGGTCCCCTGCCTGACCTGCTCGCCGCGGCGACCTCCATGCTGCGGGCCGCAGGCTCGGTGTACGCCGAGGAGGAGGCCGCGCTGCTCCTCGCCGAGGCAGTCTCTGCGTCCGCGCTCGAGTCGATGCTGGCTCGCAGGGTCGCCGGGGAGCCGCTCGAGCAGGTCGTCGGCTGGGCCGAGTTCCGTGGTCTGCGGATCCACGTCGAGCCCGGCGTCTTCGTCCCCCGCCGCCGGACCGAGCTCCTGGTGGAGGAGGCAATCCGGGTAGTACGTCACGAAAGGCACCATCAGGCGCCCGCAGACGGTGTCGTTCGTGAAGTACTGCCCCCCTTTCGGGTGGTCGACCTGTGCTGCGGGTCGGGGGCGGTTGCGACCGCGATCGCGGAAGAGATCGACGGGGTCGAGGTGTACGCCGTCGACATCGACCCGGCGGCGACCCGGTGTGCCCGGCGCAACCTGGGTCAGAACGGACAGGTCTTCACCGGCGACCTTTTCGAGCCTCTCCCCGTGGGCCTGCGCGGCCGGGTCGACATCCTGGTGGCCAACGTCCCGTACGTGCCCAGCGACGCGGTCTCGCTGATGCCGCCGGAGGCACGGGACCACGAGCCGCGGACCGCTCTCGACGGCGGGCCCGACGGCCTGGACGTCCAGCGCCTGATCATCGCGGATGCTCCGGCCTGGCTGTCCCCCCGCGGTCATCTCGTCGTCGAGACCGGCCTCACCCAGGTCCCGGGCACCCTCGACGCCTGCGCGGGTGCCGGGCTGGAAGGGCGTGTCGTGTGCGACGACGACCGCGACGCGACGGCCGTCGTCGCGACCAGCGGCCGTCGTTCCGTCAGGCCAGCTCGCGGAGCCGGAGCGTGACGAAGGGGACCTCGTCCCCCGGCAGCAGGTAGCGCTCGACCTCGACGAAGCCGTGCGCAACGGCGAAGCGGAGCCCGTCCTCGTTGGACGCCAGGACGATCGTCTCGATGACCTCGGCGTTCTGTTCCCGGGCCCGCGCCAGGCAGCGTTCGTAGAGCTCCCGGCCAAAGCCCTGGCGCCGGTGCTCGGCCAGCACCCGCGCGATCACGGTGGCCACAACTGCCTCTCCCGCGGGTGGCCGGAGCGTCGAGCACCCGACGAGGACGTCGTCGGCGTACGCGACCTCGAGCACGTGACGTCCCACCCGCTCGCGCACGTCGTCGAGGGACAGCGCCGCGGTCGGGATGATCGTGTTGTGGACGTGTCGCCAGTTCTCCATCGCGGCCTCGCCCGCGACCGGCTCGATGCGAAGATCGCTCACCGGCGCAGGAAACCGTGCCGCCCGGCGGCCCGTCAACCGCAGGGGGCTCCGTTGGGGTCCGGCCGTAGGATCGTCCGGTGAATGATGGCCCCCTGATCGTGCAGAGCGACAAGACGCTGCTGCTCGAGATCGACCACGAGCGGGCCGCCGACTGCCGCAAGGCGATCGCACCGTTCGCCGAGCTGGAGCGATCGCCCGAGCACATCCACACCTACCGCCTGACTCCTCTGGGCCTCTGGAACGCCCGGGCGGCGGGCCACGACGCCGAGCAGGTCGTCGACACGTTGCTGGAGTACAGCCGGTACGCGGTCCCGCACGCACTGCTCGTCGACGTCGCCGAGACCATGGCCCGGTACGGGCGGCTGCGGCTGGAGAAGCACCCCACGCATGGGCTGGTGCTGGTCAGCAACGACCGCCCGGTGCTCGAGGAGGTCCTTCGGGCCAAGAAGGTCGCCGGCATGATCGGTGCCCGGATCGACGACGACTCGGTCGTGGTGCACGGCTCCGAACGAGGCAATCTCAAGCAGGCGCTGCTCAAGCTGGGCTGGCCCGCCGAGGACTTCGCCGGCTACGTCGACGGCGAGGCCCATGAGATCGCCCTCGACGAGACGGAGTGGCACCTGCGCGACTACCAGCGGGACGCGGCCGAGTCGTTCTGGTACGGCGGCTCGGGGGTCGTCGTCCTCCCGTGCGGTGCGGGCAAGACCCTGGTCGGCGCGGCCGCCATGGCTCAGGCACAAGCGACGACCCTGATCCTGGTCACCAACACGGTGAGCGCCAGGCAGTGGAAGGACGAGCTGGTCCGGCGCACCACGCTGACGGCCGACGAGATCGGTGAGTACTCCGGCGCCGTCAAGGAGATCCGGCCGGTCACGATCGCGACGTACCAGGTGATGACCACGCGCCGGAAGGGCGTCTACACGCACCTCGAGCTGCTCGACGCCCGCGACTGGGGGCTGATCGTGTACGACGAGGTGCACCTGTTGCCCGCACCGATCTTCCGGATGACCGCGAACCTGCAGGCGCGACGCAGGATCGGACTGACCGCGACCCTGGTCCGCGAGGACGGCCGCGAGGGCGACGTGTTCTCGCTGATCGGCCCGAAGCGGTACGACGCGCCATGGAAGGACATCGAGGCCCAGGGCTGGATCGCGCCCGCCGACTGCGTGGAGGTGCGGGTCACCCTGCCCTCGGCCGAGCGTCTCGCATATGCAACGGCCGAGCCGGACGAGCGGTACCGGCTGGCGTCCTGCACCCACCACAAGATCGACGTCGTGCGCGACCTGGTCGATCGGCACGCAGGCCAGCCGACCCTCGTGATCGGGCAGTACATCGACCAGATCGACGAGATCGCGGAGATCCTCGATGCCCCCGTCATCAAGGGCGAGACGCCGGTGCGGGAACGGCAGCGGCTCTATGAGGCGTTCCGGTCCGGTGAGGTCGGACTGCTGGTCGTCTCCAAGGTCGCGAACTTCTCCATCGACCTGCCCTCGGCCGAGGTCGCGATCCAGGTGTCCGGGTCGTTCGGGTCCCGCCAGGAGGAGGCCCAGCGGCTCGGTCGGCTGCTCCGACCGAAGTCCGCTGGCCAGACCGCCCGCTTCTACACGATCGTCTCCCGCGACACCGTCGACGCGGAGTTCGCGCAGAACCGCCAGCGGTTCCTCGCCGAGCAGGGGTACGCCTACCGGATCGTGGACGCCGAGGACCTGCCGGCCTGACCCTGACTCGACCCCGGTATTCGCGTCTCGGGGATGAAATCGGCCGGGTGGCGAGGGACGCTCGAGGCATGACCAAAGAGCTCGTCCGTCCTCGCAACCGCGTCATCGCCGGCGTCTGTTCCGGCCTGGCCCGACGCTTCGGGATGTCGCCCAACACCGTCCGCGTGCTGTTCGTGCTGAGCTGCCTGCTGCCCGGCCCGCAGTTCATCATCTACATCGCCCTGTGGGTGCTGGTGCCGAGCGAGGACTGACCAAGAACCCGGGACGTCATGCGAAGCGTTCGCCAGAGGTCACGCTTCGTATGACGTCCGGCCAACCTTCCGCGAGAGGTGCAGGGTCCAGGCGGCCCCTGCGAAGGCGATCGCCGCCCCCACCGCGAAGGCCGCGGGGATCGCGAACGCGTCGGCGACCAGCCCGAGGGCGATCGGGCCGAACCCGAGGGCGAGGTCGATGAACGCACTCGCGGTTCCCGAGGCGGCCCCGCGCTCGGAGGGCCGGGCGGTCGCGAAGATCGCCGCGAAGAACGCCGGGGTGGCGAAGGTGACCCCGGCCGCCATCACCACGACCCCGGCCAGCAGCCCGATCGGCTGCTGCCACACAGCGATCACGACGAGGCCGAGTCCGATGGCGACGAGCGAGGCCACGGCCAGTGGCAGCGAGGGCAACCGGTCGGGAACCTTGGCGAAGGTCACCCGAAGCACCACGATGACGCAGCCGTAGGTGAACAGGGCGAGGCTGGTGTTGCTCATGTCGATGTCCCGCGCGTACAGCGACGCGAACGCCAGGAACCCGCTGACGGCCGCCAGCGACGCGAAGAACCCGAGGGCGAGCGGCACGGCGGGCCGGTGGATCAGCCGCCCGTGCCCCTCGTCGTCGGACTCGCGGACCGGCTCGGGAAGGGCGAGCACCAGTACGGCGGCCAGGCCGCTCAGCGCGGTGGCGCCGTACCACGCCACCTGGATGCTCCACGTCTCCAGCAGCAGCTCACCAAGCGGCGGACCGAAAGAGATCCCGAGATAGAGGCCGAGGGAGTTGTAGCTCAGCGCCTCCCCCATCCGGTTCGGCGGCGCGAGGTCGGCCAGCATCGCGAAGCCGGCGACGAAGAAGGCGGCCTCGGCCACCCCCTGCAGCAGCCGCAGTGCGATCACCCACGGCAGGGCCTCGACCACCGGCATCAAGACCATGCCCAGGCCGGCCATCAGCGATCCCGCCAGCATCAGCGGCCGACGCCCCAGCCGGTCTGAGAGCCGGCCGGCGAACGGACGGCAGACCAGTGCCGTCACCCCGAAGGCGCCGAAGGCCAGCCCGGCCCCGGCTTCGTCGGAGCCGACCGGACCGGTCACGTAGAGGGGGAGCGTCAGGATCGCGACGCCGACCGACGTGAAGTAGGCGAGGTCGGCGAGCCCGAGCAGGATGAATGCCGGGGTGAACAGCCGACCGCCGGCCGCGTCCCCGCGCACCTCCTCGGTCATCCGACGCCGACGAACACGTGGTCGAGGTCCGCGTCCACCTGAAGGATCTCCAGGCGCCTGACGTGCAGGGTCCGCCACCGCCATGGCGAGCTCCTCGCCAACGCACGGAACGACCCCTCTGTGGGCTGCACCTCGTGCATGATGCCCGAGCGGGCCCTGCCCCGTCACGCGGATACCTGAGTTACCAAGATTGCGGCATGACCGCGGCCCTCCAACTCGGCCAGAGTTGGTCTGCCGGGGGCCGGTCGCGGAGGAGCGAGAGCCGACGAGACTGGATCGAAAACCCTGTTCACCCCGAGGCTGCGAGTGCCGTCGTGACGGCGACGACGCGCGCCGCTCCTGATGGCGCCCGCCACCTGCGCCCCCGGCACCAACAAGTCACCCGCGGACCGACTCCGTACGCTCGGACCATGGCCGGGGTGCGCGAGCGATTGGGCGAGGCGCTGTTCCTTCGCGTCGCCGGACCTGACGGGCCCCGGCACCGCGACCGCATCCATGGCACCCCCGGCCCGCGCTGGTTCGACGGTGCCAGCCCGATCGGCCGGGTCCACGGCGACGCCGCGATGTTCGTCGGCGGCATCCGGGCGATCCTGCTGCAGACGATGCACCCCGCTGCGATGGCCGCCGTTGCCGAGCACAGCGGCTACCGCGGAGACATGTGGGGCAGGCTCGCGCGGACCAGCCGCTTCATCGCCGTGACCACGTTCGGGACGACCGCCGACGCCGAGCAGGCCGTCGCCGCCGTCCGCGCCATCCACGACCGGATCACCGGCGTCATGGAGGACGGGACGCCGTACACCGCGGCCGACCCGCACCTGCTGCTGTGGGTGCATGCCGCCGAGATCGACAGCTTCCTGCTCGCCCACCAGGTCTATGGCCGGCGCCCCCTCGACCAGGCAGGCGTGGACGAGTACGTCGCGCAGACCGCCCAGGTCGCACGCCGGCTCGGTGTCGTCGACCCGCCGGCAACCAAGGACGAGCTCCGCCAGGTCCTCCGCGACTTCCGGCCCGAGCTGCGGGCGACACCCGCGGCCGTCGACGCGATCGAGTACCTCCGGCGCCATCCCGAGCTCCCGCGACCGATGCGGCCGCCGTACGGCGTCCTGATGGCCGCCGCGGTGGGCCTGATGCCGCGGTGGACCCGACAACCGTTGGGGCTCCCGTGGCGCCCGGTCTCGGACCGGACGGTGGTCCGCGCGATGGGCGCCGCCGCCACCCAGACCATCCGCTGGGCCATGGCCCCGGGCCGGGAAGAAACCGCGTGACGCACGCCGCGTCCGGCTGTTAGCGTCGCCGTCCCCCTTGCCCGACCGCTACCAGCGGAGGTTTCGCATGCCCGCACCCTCGGACCTGGCAGCCGAACAGGAGCACCTGGCCCGATCCAGGGAACAGCTGGCCAGGATGCGCGAGCGGACCGCCTCGATGGACTCGTCGGCGGCCGGGGACTGGGTCAGCCGGGAATACCTCGAGTCGGCCTTCGCACTTCGGATGAAGCAGCTCGCTGACGACCCGTCGATCCCGCTGTTCTTCGGACGCGTCGACTACCACGACGGCGAGGACTTCCACATCGGCCGCCGCCACATCTCCGACCCGACCGGCGAACCGATGGTCATCGACTGGCGCGCCCCGGTCAGCCTGCCGTTCTACCGAGCCAGCCGCACCGAGCCGATGGGGATCGGCATGCGGCGTCGGTACGGCTTCCAGCAGGGTCGGCTCACGGCCTACGAGGACGAGAACCTGGCCGCGGGCGAGGTCGAGGAGCACTCGGAGATCCTCGAGGCCGAGATCGAGCGCCCGCGCGTTGGGCCGATGCGGGACATCGTGGCCACCATCCAGCCGGAGCAGGACGTCATCGTCCGCTCCGACCTGGCACGCTCGGTGTGTGTGCAGGGCGCGCCGGGCACCGGCAAGACCGCGGTCGGCCTGCACCGCGCGGCGTACCTCCTCTACGCGCACCGCGAGCAGCTCACCCGCCAGGGGGTGCTGGTCGTCGGGCCGAACGCCAGCTTCCTGCGCTACATCAGCGACGTGCTCCCGGCACTCGGTGAGATCGACGCGCGCCAGACGACGATCGAGGAGCTCGCCGCGGCAACGCTCGCCGTCATGCAGCCGAGGAACCCGATCCGGGGTGTGGACGACGCCGCGGTGGCCACGCTCAAGGGTGACGCCCGGTTGGCGGCGGTGCTGGAGCGGGCGCTGTGGTCGCACGTCGGTGTCCCCACCGAGGGGTTGGTCGTGCCGCGCGACGCCCGCCGCTGGCGGGTCGCGGCGTACGAGGCCGAAGAGGTCATCACGGCGCTGCGTGCTCGCGGTGTGCGGTACGCCGCCGCGCGGGCGATGCTGCCGCAGGCGCTCGCCCACCGGATCCTGGTGAAGATGGAGCTGTCGGGGGACTCCCCCGACGACCGGGTGCAGAACGCGGTGGCGCGGAGCAAGCCGGTCAAGGACTACTCCAACGAGCTGTGGCCGGCGGCCGACCCGGCCCGGCTGGTATGGCGACTGCTGAGCGAGCCGGAGTTCCTCGCCGCGGCCGCGGACGGCATCCTCGATCCCGAGGAGCAGGAGTCCCTGCTGTGGGCCAAGCCGTCCCGGGGCCCGGGGTCGGCGCGCTGGTCCCTGCCCGACGCCGTCCTGCTCGACGAAGCCGCCGACCTGGTCGAGCGGACGCCGTCCCTTGCGCACATCGTCGCCGACGAGGCGCAGGACCTGTCGCCGATGATGCTGCGCGCGCTGGCCCGCCGCAGCTCGACCGGCTCGCTCACCGTCCTCGGCGACCTGGCCCAGGCGACGACTCCGTGGGCCACGCGGACCTGGGCCGAGGCGCTCACCCATCTCGGCAAGCCCGACGCCCATGTCGAGGAGCTGACCCGCGGGTTCCGGGTGCCCGGCGACGTGATCGAGTACGCCGCCCGGCTGCTGCCCCAGATCGCGCCCGGGCTGACGCCGCCCACGTCGGTGCGCCGCTCGCGTGGCGACCTGGCCCTCGTCGCCTCCGGGCCCGAGGGGCTGACCCGGACCGTGGTCGACCGGATCCTCTCGATCATCCCCCGGGACGGCTCGATCGGGCTGATCACCCCCGACGCGCTGGTGCCCGCACTCGGCGATGCCCTCACCGCCGCTGAGATCGGGTTCGCCCTGCTGGGTGCCGAGGAGACTGCGGAGACCGAGTTCGAGCAGCATCTCGACCTGGTCCCCGCTTCCTTGGCGAAGGGGCTGGAGTTCGACCACGTGGTGCTCGCCGAGCCAGCAGCCGTCGTCGCCGGGGAGCCGGACCGGGTGACCGGGCTGCGTCGGCTGTATGTCTGCCTGACCCGCGCCGTCACCTCGCTCGTGGTGGTCCACGCCGGGCCGCTCCCCGCCGAGCTCGCTGGTTGAGCTCGGTCTGGCGGCCTGCCGGGCAACGGGTGACTTGGGCACCGGAACACGGCTGACCGACGCCCTCAGCTCACCCGTTGCGCACGACCGGCCCCTGATTGAATGCCGCCATGGAGCTCGAGGCCCGTTGGCCGCTCGCCGAGGCGCACGACGTACGCGACGCCCTGCTCGCGGCGTACGCCGACCCGGCCCGCGGCTACCACGACACCCGGCACCTGACCGAGGTCCTCGACCGGATCGACGAGCTGGCCGCGGCCGGCGCCACCTTCGATCGCCTCCCGGTGGTCCTGGCGGCCTGGTTCCACGACGGGGTGTACGACGGGCAGCCCGGCGACGAGGAACGCTCGGCCCAGTGGGCGGAGTCCGCGCTGACCGCTGCCGGGCTCGACCATGCGATGGGGGCCGAGGTGGCGCGGCTGGTCCGGCTCACCGCGACCCACCGCCCGGCCGACGACTATCGCAACGGCTGCGTGCTCTCAGATGCCGACCTCGCAATCCTCGCTGCGCCGGCCGCGCGCTACGCGGAGTACACCGCCTCCGTGCGCCGCGAGTACGCCTCCGTCCCCGACGACCTGTTCGCCGAGGGCCGGGCCGCGGTCCTGCGCGACCTGCTCGGCAAGCCGCACCTGTTCCACACCACCCACGCTCGCGAGCACTGGGAGGACCGCGCCCGCGCCAACATCAACCGCGAGCTCGCGGGTGACATGCAGGATCGTGGTTGATCCAACTCACCGGGTGAGTCGGATCAACCACGACCAGCGGGACCGGCGTTCTTGCGGCGGCGGAGGCCGGCGGCCACCAGGCGACGGATCAGCTCGCGCGAGGTGACGGGTTCGGCACCGAGGGCGACGACCCGCTCGTACCACTCCGCCGGCACGTCGTAGTGGTCCCGGTCGAAGCCCCGCTCGGGGATGCCGAGCTCGCGGGCGAACACGTGCAGCTCGTCGTACGACGTGTCGCTGGCGAGGTGCGACCAGAGGCGCCCGTGGCCGGCGGCGTTGGGCGGGTCGATCATGATCATCCGGCGTCGGCGGACCCGAGGCCGCGCTCCGCGGCCCGGTCGACGAGCAGCCGCCAGGACCGGACGTGGCCGGCGTCGACGTAGGACTTGTACGACGCCCCGGGGCGCACCTGCGCGTCGAGCTGGAACTGCCGCACGCCCACCGCCGCGAACCACGGGACCTGCTCGCCGAGGAGTCCTCCTCCCGGCATCAGCAGTGCTGCGATCGACGGGTCCGCCTCGGCGGTGGCGAGCAGATCGTCGTACCCGACGGCGAGGCCGCGGGGAGATCCGGCCGAGCAGACCGCGACCAGGCCGGGTAGACCGACCAGCCGGCGCCACGAGCGGCGAGGGTCGAGGGAGGAGTCGACGGCGCGGTGGAAGGTCCACGGCACACCGGGCAGCGCCGACGCGAGGTGTCCGCAGACCTCGGTGTCGATCTCGAGGTCGGAGTCGAGGAAGCCGAAGGACACCCCGGCCGCCCCGCAGCCCAGGTAGTCCTCGGCGAGCCCGACGAGGCGGGTCAGCTCGCCGCCGGTCGTGGTCCAGGACTCGTTGAGCCGCAGCAGGACGAAGACCGGGAGCTCGGTCTCGCGGCACACGGCCGACACCGTGGCCGGTTCGGGCGAGCGAGGAGTGTCGTCACCGGAGTCGTCGAGTGAGACGAGCTGCACGCGGTCAGCTCCACCCTCGTCGGCTCCCGGGACGTCGCGCGGGCCGAGGACGGTGACCTCGAGGATCGGCGTGCCCGAAGGAGCCATGCCCATGGGACGACTGTAGAGCGCCGGAGGCGCAGTTCAGCGGACCCGTGCCGGGACGGTCGGTCCGGTCAGCCCTCGTGACCGAGCTGCACCCAGAGGGTGAACCGGTCGGCGCGGTAGACGGTGCGGGACACCTCGACGATCTTGTCGCCCGCCAGCGCGCGGCGCGCCTGGCGCAGCACGGCACTTCCGGTCTCGACCTCGAGCATCGATGCTTCGTCGGCACCGGCCAGGTCGGCCGAGATCGAGTCCTCCGCCCACGTGGGCCGCAGACCGCGATCGTTGAGTGCGTCGTACAGGCTGGTCGGCATGCCGCTCTGCAGGAAACCGGGGATCAGCACCTCGTTGAGGTAGGCGTCCTCGATGCACATGGGGACGCCGTCGGCGCGGCGCAGCCGCTTCCAGTGGATGACCGCGTCGCCCTCGGTGATGCTCAGGGCACGAGCGACGCCCGGTCCGGCCTGCTCACGGCGGGCCAGCAGCGTCTGCGACTCGCCCAGCATCCCGCGGCGGGTCATCTCCTCGGTGAAGCCGATCAGCCGACCCACTTCGCGTCGCGGCCGGGCAACGAACGTCCCGCGGCCGGGAATCCGCTCCAGCAGCCCCTCGCCGACGAGTGCGTCCATCGCCTGGCGGACGGTCATCCGGGCCACGCCGAAGCGATGCACGAGCTCGCGTTCGGACGGCGCCGGCGAGCCGGGCTCCGAGTCCTTGACCAGCGCCCTGACGTACTCGCGCACCTGTACGTGCTTGAGTGTGCGACCTTCCCCCACCAACAGTTCCACACGCGAACTCTAGGGCCGAACAGCGCTCCTCGTCTCAGATCTGACGGTTAAGGATCTGTCTACGGCCGAAATTTGATAAGCCCTTGAGACTTCGGACGGTCACTCCGTCGCGATGGCGCGGAGTACGTCGAGGCGAGCGGCCCGACGCGCCGGGAAAACGGCGGCGAGGACGCCGATCACGATCGACAGTCCCAGGAAGATGGCCAGCTGGACCCACGGCACGCTGATCACCTCCAGTCCCTCGTCGCGGACGGCGTACATCATCGCGATCCCGAATCCGATCCCCAGCACCACGCCCAGCAGCGCGCCCAGCAGCGCGATCACGACCGACTCCAGGGTGACCATCCAGCGCAGCTGGCGCCGGTTGAGGCCGATCGCCCGAAGCAGGCCGACCTCGCGCGTGCGCTCGATGATGGACAGGGCAAGCGTGTTCACGATGCCGAGCACCGCGATCACCAGGGCGAGGCCGAGCAGCGCGAAGATCATCATCACCAGCTGGTCGATGGGCTCGCGTTGCTCCTCGGCGAACGCGGCCTCGTCCTTCACGGTGACTGTCGGCAGATCCTCGACCACCGCATCGAGTCGCTGTTGCAGTCCGGTACTGCCCGGCGCGGCCATCACGATCAGGTTGTTGTCTGACCTCTGGAAGCCGGCGTCCGCGAGGGTGTCGATCGTGGTGAGCGGGTACCACACGATCGGGGTGTCCTCGAAGATGCCGGAGACCCGGTACTCCTCCTCGCCGCTCGGCATCTGCCAGGTGAGGGTGTCGCCCACGTCCAGGTCCCTGTCCTCGGCCCAGTCATCGGACACGAAGATCGTCTGGTCATCGAGGTCATCCACGGCACCGGCCACCATGGTGAGGTTGAGACCCTCGATCTGCTCGGGGTCAACCGCGCTGATCCCCTGGTTGTCCCCGTCCAGCTCGCCGATGCTGGCCCGCTGGCGGATCATCGTCTCGACGCCCTCGACGCCCTCCATCTCGTCGGCGATGGCTGGCGAGAAGGGCTGCGCGAAGACCGCGCTCACGACGTAGTCGCCGACGAAGTTCTCCTCGACCGTCTCGTCCACGCTCGCCTTGGCCGAGTCGCCGACGATCGCCATGGTGCAGGCGAGCGCCAGCCCGATCATCAGGGCCGATGCGGTCGCCGTGGTCCGGCGCGGGTTGCGCAGCGAGTTCTTCCCGGCCAGGTTGCCGACGGTCCCGAACAGGCGTGCGTACGCCGCCCGCGCAGCGGCCAGGAACGGCCTGCTGATCACGGGGCTGGCGGCCGACACTCCCAGGAGCACACCGAGCACACCCGCTCCGACGAACCATCCGGCGCGCGGGACGTCCACGAACAGACCGAGCGCCATCGACGTGCCGCCGACCAGGATCAGTGCGATCCCGGCGAGCAGCCGGTGGTGGATCGCGGACTCTGGCAGAGCCACGTCGTCGCGGAGCGCCTGCACCGGAGCGATCCGACCGGTCCGCCGCGCGGGAAGCCACGCGGCGGTCATCGTCACCGCGACTCCGATGCCGTAGGCCGCGGCCACCGTGGGCCAGTCGAAGACGAGGGACTGGCCGGAGAGGTCGAGCCCGAACTGGCCGAAGAAGGCCCGGATCCCCATCGCGAGGAGCACGCCGAGCCCGAGGCCGAGCGTCGCTCCGAGCACGCCGAGCACGAAGGCCTCGAACAGCACCGACCGGCTGACCTGCCTGCGCGAGGCGCCGAGGGCCCGGAGCAGGGCGAGCTCGCGGCTGCGCTGGGCGACCAGGATCGAGAAGGTGTTGACGATGAGGAAGGCGCCGACCACGAGGGCGATCCCCGCGAAGATCAGCAGGAACGTCCGCAGGAAGGAGATTGCCTCCAGCAGCGCCGAGGCGGACTCGTCCGCGGCATCGTCTCCGGTCACCGCCTCGACCCCGTCGGGCAGCCGCTCGGCGACCGCGTCGCGGAGCTCCTCCTGGGACACCCCGTCCTCGGCGGTCACCCAGAGGTCGGTGTAGGCGTTCTCGCCGTCCAGGAACAGTTCCTGGGCGGTGGGGGTGTCGAACATGGCCAGGGTGGCCCCGTTGAGCGTGCCGCCCTCCTCGAAGTCGGCGATGCCGACCAGCTCGGGATCCAGCCGGGCCTGGTCCGTGGCCGTGACCAGCCGCACCCGGTCGCCGATCGTGTAGCCGGAGTCCTCGGCGGTCGCGGCGAAGAACACCACCTCGTCCGGGCCCTGCGGCAGCCTGCCGTCCACGATCGACAAGCCCTCGAGGTCGTGACCCGCCGGCGCGTCCGACCAGTTGGCGCCGATCGCCGGCGGCCCGTTGCCGCCGACCACCTTGTTGTCCTCGTCGATGACGAACACGCCGAGCGCGGTCACGTTTCCGTCCACTCGCTCCGCGCCCTCCACGGACTCCAGCTCCTCGGCCAGCGCGCCAGGGACGGTTCGAGTCGAGGGCATGCCGTCCGCCGACGTACCGCCGGTGGGGCGTACGACCACGTCGCCGACGGTCGACGCGAACAGCGCCGTGAAGCTGCGGTTCAGCGTGTCGGAGAAGATCAGGGTGCCTGCCACGAACGCCACGCCGAGCACGATCGCGAACGTGCTCATCAGCAGGCGCAGCTTGCGTCCGAGAAGACTCTTCCACGCCGCCTTGAACACGTCAGCGCTCCGGGTTCTGCGGGGTGGCGCCGACGGCGGCGGTCATCCGGGTCATCACCTCGATCACCCGCTCCCGGTTGGGGTCTCGCATCTCGTCGACGACCGTGCCGTCGGCCAGGAAGACCACGCGGTCGGTGTACGCCGCCGCGATCGGGTCATGGGTGACCATCACGATGGTCTGGCCGTAGTCGTCGACGCTGCGCCGAAGCAGCTCGAGGACCTCGGCGCCGGAGTGGGAGTCGAGGTTGCCCGTGGGCTCGTCGGCGAAGACGATCCGCGGCCGGCTGGCCAGCGCCCGGGCGACGGCGACCCGTTGTTGCTGGCCTCCTGAGAGCTCGTTCGGCTTGTGGGTCAGCCGGTCGCCCAGCTGCACGGTCTCGATCACGCGGGTGTACCAGTCGGCGTCCGGCTTGCGGCCCGCGATGGCGAGAGGCAGCTGGATGTTCTCCTCGGCGGTGAGGGTCGGGACCAGGTTGTAGGACTGGAAGACGAAGCCGATGGCATCCCGGCGGAGCGCCGTCAGCGCCTTGTCGCCGAGCTCGGTCAGATCCTGCTCGCCGATGAACACCGAGCCGGAGTCGGCGGTGTCCAAGGCGGCACAGCAGTGCATCAGGGTCGACTTCCCGGAACCGCTCGCTCCCATCACGGCCGTGAACTCGCCGGCGGCGAGATCGAGGGTGACGTCGTCGAGGGCCCGCACGAGAGCCTGCCCCGTGCCGTAGGTCTTCGTCAGGTTGCGCACGCGGGCGGCGACGGTGGCCGTGGGTTCCGGCATCCGAGTCTCGGTCATGCCCTCAGCCTCGCGCGGCGCACCAAGCGCTCGCCACGGGGTTTCGCGGAACGCCGTCCCTGAGACGCCCCCGAACCGTCCCGGATCTCTCGCACACCCACTGCCCGCCGTTCGCTGGTCGAGGACGACGCTAAAACCGCTGTCTCGCGGCCGGCTTCGCCAGATAGCGTCACCTCATGGAGGCCCTACGGGAGGAGCTCGACGCGCTTGCGGCCAGGGAGCGGTTCGCAGGCGTCGTACGCGTCGACCTGCCTGAAGACCGGGGGTTCGCCGCGGCCTACGGGCTGGCGGACCGGCGGTGCGGCATCGACAACACGGTCGGCACGCGATTCGCCATCGCCAGCGGCGCCAAGCCCTTCACCGCGCTCGCCGTCATGCGGCAGGTCGAGGAGGGCCGGCTCGCGCTCGAAACGCCGGCCCGGTCGGTGCTGGGCGACGACCTGCCGCTGATCGACGAGCGGGTGACTGTCCAGCACCTGCTCGAGCACAGCTCCGGGATCGGCGACTACTTCGACGAGGACGCGACTGACGAGATCACCGACTACCCCCTGCCGGTGCCGGTCCATACGCTGGCCACGACGGAGGACTACCTGACAGTCCTGGACGGATTCCCCCAGCTGTTCGCTCCCGGCGAGCGGGCCAAGTACTGCAACGGGGCCTACGTCGTCCTGGCGCTGATCGCCCAGCGGGTCTCCGGCACTCCGTTCCACGACCTGGTCGAGACAGAGGTGTGCGGCCCGGCAGGCATGTCCGACACGGCCTTCCTCCGCTCCGACGAGCTCCCGCCCGGAACGGCCACGGGCTATCTCGACCTCGACGGGATGCGCACGAACGTGCTGCACCTGCCGGTCCGCGGAACCGGCGACGGCGGGATCTACTCGACGGCGGCAGACATCACCACGTTGTGGACCGCCCTCGTGGGAGCCGGCATCGTCAGGGCCGAGACGCTCGCGACGATGACACAGCCGCGCTGGCCCTGGGCCGACGAGGACGTCCACTACGGGTTGGGGATCTCGATCGACGACGCGTCCGGGGCACTCATGTTCGAGGGGTACGACGCCGGGGTGTCGTTCTTCACCAGCCACGACCCCGCTCGCGGCTCGACGTACACAGCCATCTCGAACACCAGTGAAGGCGTCTGGCCGATCGTGACGTTCCTGCACGAGAAGCAGGTCCTGGCACGATAGGCAGGCCTGGTCGTGGCTCCGCGGTGGCGTCAGCGGGCGGTCGGGACGTAGGTGAGGCCGACGATGCCGTTGTCGAGCCGCTTGACGTCGACCAGGTCGAGGTCGGTGGGATCGATCCCCTCGTACAGTCGCTCGCCACTACCGGCAATGACGGGGAACAGCCAGAACAGGTACTCGTCCACCAGCCGATGCTCGAGCAGCGTCCGGCTGAACGAACCGCCGGTGCCGATCTTGAGGATGTCGCCGCCTGGCTGCTCCTTCAGGTTGCGCACGGCGTCGACGACATCGCCGTCGAGCAGGGTGGCGTTCCACGTCACCTCGGTCAGGGTGCGCGAGGCCACGTGCTTGGGGATCGTGTTCATCCGGACCGCGTACTCACCGAACGCCTCTTCCAGGGTTGGCCACACCTCCATGTGGTTCTCGTAGCTGATCCGCCCGTAGAGGAGCGCGTCGACGGAGAAGAGCAGCTCCCGGGAGAGGTCCTCGAACTCTCCCTCCCACCTGGTGGGCAGCCAGTCCTGCGGCGTGCTGATCTGACCGTCCAGGGTGACGACTGCTTGCTCGATGACCTTGCGCATGCTTGCTGCTCCCTTTCGTTGTGGACAACGTGTCAGGTGTGCAGACTGCCCGGTTCGGCAGTACTCATCGACTTCCGGGCGTCACCGACGTATATCGAACATCTGTTCGACCGCGTGATACCGTGGCGCGGTGGACTTCCAGGGCACTCTCTTCGACACGGGACGCACCCAGGTGCCCGCGCTCGAGGCCGGCGAGCGGACCGTCCTCACCCGCGGAGCGTGGGTGGACGTGCACACGAACTGGATGGGTGGCGCCGACGACGTCTTCGCCGCCCTGGTGGCGGAGGTGCCGTGGCGCGCGGAGCGACGACAGATGTACGACCGGGTCGTCGATGTGCCGCGACTGGTGCACACCTACGGCGTCGGCGAGCCACTGCCGCACCCGCTGCTCGAGCAGGCCAGGGCGACCCTGTCGGAGCACTATCTCCCGGTGCTCGGCGAACCGTTCGTGACGGCGGGATGCTGCTACTACCGGGACGGACGGGACAGCGTGGCCTGGCACGGCGACACGATCGGCCGGGGCAAGACCCAGGACACGATGGTCGCCATCTTGTCCTTCGGAGACCCACGTCGGCTCATGCTCCGGCCGCGGAACGGCGGCGAGTCACTCTCGTTCGAGATGGGTCACGGAGACGTGCTCGTCATGGGCGGTTCCTGCCAGCGGACCTGGGAGCACTGTGTCCCCAAGGTCGCCCGCGCCGGGCCGCGCATCTCGGTGCAGTTCCGGCCGCTCAACGTCTTCTGACCGCAACCGAAAACCGCGTGCCCGACGTCGGTGGCGGCTGCGAGACTCACCGACGATGAGCAGCGACCCGGCGCGACCCAGCCTCGCTTCCTTCTGGCACGACCTGCCGCGCGAGGGCAGGCTCTTCCTGTCGGTGATCGTCTTCCAGTTCATCGGCACCGGCCTGGTGATCCCGTTCCACGTCGTGTATCTCGACGTGGTGCGTGGTTTCCCACTGAGCCACGCCGGGCTGCTGCTCGGCCTGCCGCCCCTCGCCGGGCTGCTGGTCGTCGGTCCCGGCGGGTGGGCGATCGACCGATGGGGCGCACGCGTTGTCCTGATCTCCACCCTGTCCTTCCTGATCGCGGGCGACGTGGTGCTGGCCTTCGCCGAGACCCGGCAGCTGGCCGGCCTCGCCCTGGTCCTGTCCGGCATCGGTTTCGGACTCTCGTGGCCGGCCACGCAGAGCCTGATCGCGGTCGTCGTGCCGAAGGAACTCCGGCAACGCTTCTTCGGGGTGAACTTCGCGCTGCTCAACCTGGGCATCGGGATCGGGGGAATCGTCGGCGGCCTCCTGGTCGACGTGGATCGGCTGGTCACCTTCCAGGGCATCTACCTCGCCGATGCGGTCAGCTACGTGCCGGCCTTGTTCCTGCTGTTCCTGCCGCTGCGGCACGTGGCCGGGCGCCCGGTCCACGACGAGAGCGTCTCCGGGGCGGAGACCAGCTACTTCGCGGTTCTCCGCCAGCCCGCTGTCGCCTCCCTGACGGTGCTCGCCTTCGTCGCGTCGTTCGTCGGGTACTCCCAGCTCAACACCGGCTTTCCCGCGTTCGCCTACTCGGTCGGCGAGGTGTCGACGCGGGGCCTTGGGTTCGCATTCGCCGCAAACACGTTCGTCATCGTCTTGCTGCAGCTGGTCGTACTGCAGCGGATCGAGGGGCGTCGCCGCACCCGGGTGATCGCAGTGATGGGGGTCGTGTGGGCGGTCTCCTGGCTGCTGCTCGGGGCGTCCGGCTGGGTGCCCGGAACTGTCGGGGCTACCCTCCTGGTCGCCGCGTTCGCCTCGGTGTTCGCCCTGGGTGAGACCCTGCTGCAGCCCACGATCCCCGCCCTGGTCAACGACCTGGCCCCCGACAGGTTGCGCGGGCGCTACAACGCGGTGTCCTCCGGCGCGTTCCAGCTGGCGGCAGTGATCGCACCGCCGATCTCAGGCTGGTTGATCGGGCACGGGCACGGCGAGGTCTACATCGGCACTCTCGTGACCGGCTGCGTGATCGTCGGCCTGCTGGCGATCGGCCGGGTCGAGCCTCAGCTTCCGGCGGCCGTCAACGGCGTGCGGGCGCCACTGCGTGACGACGTTGTGGGTGCGCCGGGAGTCGAGCCCTGACTCAGCTTGCGACCAACCAGATGACCAGCACCACGAGCGCCAGCACGATCACCGCGGCCCACCAGTAGGTCCTGATCAGGATCGGCAGCACCGTGGAGCCCAGGTTGATCGCGTCGTCCTGTTTCGGCGGCGGAGCGGCGGGCGCCGGCTCGGCGACGGCCGATGGCGGCTGGGCGGGCTCGGGCGGCACCTCGGAGACCGGCCCGGGCGAGACCGGAGTGGGCTCGGCCTGCGGGTCGGGTGGGGCGACCTCGGGCGACCTCGGGTCGTCGGCAGCCGCCGCGGTCTCCTGGCTGGACTCGCCGGCGGGCTCTGCGCCACCTCCGGCGAGCCGGGTCTCGAGGCAGGACACGAACTGGCCCAGCAGCTTGTCGGAGACGTCCTGCATGACGCCGCGCCCGAACTGCGCGGGCTTGCCCGTGATCGCCAGGTCTGTCAGCACCTCGACATCGGTGCTGCCGCTGGCGTCGTTCATCGCCACCTTGACGGTCGCGCCCGCCGTGCCGTTCCCACGCTTGTCCTTGCCCTTCGCATCCACGACGAACCGATGCGCGGCCTCGTCCTTCTCCACAAAGGTGCCCGAGCCGTTGTAGACCAGGGCGATCGGCCCGAGCTTCACCTTGCAGGACCCCTGGAAGGTGTCGCCCTCGGCCGAGGTCACGGTCGCACCGGGGAAGCACTCCGCCATCGATGCGATGTCGTTGAAGTGCTCCCAGGTCTCCTCGACCGGCGTCGGCACGGTGAACCGGTGGGCGAGTTCCATCAGGCGTGTCTCCTGTCAGCCTCCGGCGGCAGCGAGGACCGCGCGTCGGGTGAGGACCGTCGCCAGGTGCCGGCGGTAGTCGGCGTCACCATTGAGATCCGACGGCGGGTTCGCGCCCTCGGCCGCCATCGCCGCGGCGGCGCGCACGCCGTCCTCGGTAGCCGGCTGACCGGCGAGCGCCTCCTCGACCGAGCGCGCCCGCAACGGGGTCGAGCCCATGTTGGCCAGCCCGATCCGTGCCTCGGCGATGGTGCCGCCGTCGGCCCTGACCGCCGCCGCCACCGCGACGATCGGCCACTGGTGGGCGATCCGGACGAACTTCTCGTGGTGCGCGCCCCAGCCGGTGTGCTTGGGGATCCGGACCTCGGTGAGGATCTCGTCGTCACCGACGGCCGTCTCGAAGATGTCGACGAAGAACTCTTCTGCGGGCACGGTCCGCTGGCCCCCGGGGCCGGCGATCACGAACTCCGCGCCCAGGGCCACGGCGGGAGCCCCCAGGTCGCCGGCCGGATCGGCGTGGACCAGGGCGCCACCGAAGGTGCCGCGATGCCGGATCTGCGCGTCGGCCAGGTGTCCGACGGCCTTCGTGATCAGGGTGGCGTGCTCGGCCACCAGAGGGTCGGAGCCCACCACCGAGTGCGGCGTCATCGCGCCGATCACGATGGCGTCGCCGTCGTCACGGATCCCGCGCAGGCTCTCGATCCGGCCCAGGTCCACGATGACCTCGGGCGCGTTGAGTCGCATCCGCAGCACCGGGAGCAGGCTCTGACCGCCGGCCAGGATCTTGGCGTCGTCGCCGTGCTCGGCGAGGGCACCAAGAGCCTCCTCGATCGACACGGGTGCCACGTAGTCGAACTGTGCGGGGATCACTGGCCTGCTCCTTCTGTGCTGTCACGACCGGGTTCTGCTTGATCGAAGTGCGGCATCGCCGCACCCTCGGTGGCCTCATCGCCACCGCCGGCGGTGTTGATCGCCTTCCAGACCCGCTCGGGCGTGAGCGGCATCTGGATGTCGTTCACGCCGAAGTGCCGGACGGCGTCGACCACCGAGTTGACCACGGCCGGCGTGGAGGCGATCGTGCCGGCCTCACCGACGCCCTTGGTGCCCAGCAGGGTGGTGGTCGAGGGCGAGGTCGTGTGGTCGATGTCGAAGCTGATCGTGTCGGCCGCCGTGGGCAGCAGGTAGTCCACGAACGAGCCGGACACCAGCGTGCCGGCGTCGTCGTACACCGCCTCCTCCCACAGCGCCTGCGCGATGCCCTGCACCAGGCCACCGTGCACCTGGCCGGCGACGATCAACGGATTGATGATGTTCCCGATGTCGTCGCAGGCGACGTACTTGCGCATCGATACACCGCCGGTCTCGGTGTCGACCTCCATCGCGCAAAGGTGGGTGCCGTGCGGGAAGCTGAAGGTCGACGGATCGAACGTCGCCTCGGAGTCGAGGGTCGCCTCGACTCCGTCCGGCAGGTTGTGGGCCGCGAACACCGCGGTCGCGATCTCCCCGATCGCCATCCCCTGGTCGGTGCCCCGGACCTGGAAACGGCCGCCGTCGAACTCCAGGTCGTCGGCCGACGCCTCGAGCAGGTGGGCCGCGATCGGGCGCGCCTTCTCGATGACCTTGTCGGCGGCGCGAACGATCGCCTCGCCGCCCACGACGAGTGATCGCGAGCCATAGGTGTCGTAGCCCTTGGCGGCGATCTGCGTGTCTCCGTGCAGGATCTCGACGTCCTCGAACGCCACCCCGAGCCGGTCGGCGACGATCTGGCTGAACGCGGTCTCGTGTCCCTGGCCGTGGGCAGAGGTACCCGTGACCACCTCGACCTTGCCTGTGGGGAGCATGCGCACCTCGGCGTGCTCCCAGCCACCCGCGCCGTAGTTGAGCTGGCCCAGGACACGCGAGGGGGCCAGGCCGCACATCTCGGTGAACGTCGAGATGCCGATGCCGAGCTGGACCGGGTCGCCTGCGTCCCGGCGCCGCTTCTGCTCGGCCCGGAGCTCGTCGTACCCGAACATCTCCTTGGCGCGTGCGGTCGCGGCCTCGTAGTTGCCGGAGTCGTACTCCAGACCGGCCACGGTCGTGAACGGGAACTCCTCGTGCTTGATCCAGTTCTGCTCCCGGATCGCCAGCGGGTCGACGCCCACCTCGACGGCGAGCTCGTCCATGATCCGCTCGATGGCGTACGTCGCCTCCGGCCGGCCCGGCGCCCCTGTAGGCGTCGGTCAGCGTCTTGTTCGTGTACACGTTGGTGCAGTTGAACTGGTAGGCCGGGAACTTGTAGATCGCGTTGTACATGAACGCGCCCAGGATCGGCACCCCACCTCCGACCGTGCCGGCGTACGCGCCGAGGTCGCAGGTCAGGTCGACCTTCAGCGCGGTGACCGTGCCGCTCTTGTCGGCGGCCAGCGTGATCGACTGCCACTGGTCACGGCCGTGATGCGCGGCGACCAGCGACTCCGAGCGGGTCTCGGTGTACTTGCACGGCTTGCCGACGCGCCGCGCCGCGAGCACCGTGATGATCTCCTCCGGCACCGTCTGCAGCTTGCCGCCGAAGCCGCCGCCCACATCGGGCGCCACTACCCGGACCTTGCTCTCGGGAATGCCCAGCACCACGGCCAGGAAGAACCGCGTGATGTGCGGGATCTGGGTCGAGGACCACAGCGTCATCTGCTCGCCGGTCGGGTCGCAGAGGAACGAGCGGGGCTCCATGAACGAAGGGATCAGCCGTTGCTGCCGGTACTCCCGCTCGAGCAGGATCCCGTCGGTGCGGGCCTTCGCGATCGCCTCGTCGACCGCCCCGCCGGTGCCCGCCTCGGCCGAGTCGAACTGCCAGAACGCGGACTTGTTCGTGCCGAGGTCCGGATGGGCGAGAACGGTGTCCGCGGCTGCCTCCTTGAGGTCGAGCGCCGCGGGCAGCTCTTCGTAGTCGATGTCCACCAGCTCGGCGGCGTCCTGGGCCTCCGCGGGGGACCGGGCCACGACCACGGCCACCACCTCGCCGGCGAACGCCACCCGGTCGACTGCTATCGACGGCCGGTTCGGTGTCTTCTGGTCGGGCGTGATCGGCCACGCGGTGGGTACGCCGCCCTGCTCGTCGGCGACGTCGGCCCCGGTGATCACCGAGACGACGTTGGGAGCCGCCTTCGCCGCGGCGGTGTCGATGCTCGTGATGCGGGCGTGCGCGAACGGGCTGCGCACCATGGCGAGGTGCAGCATGCCGGGCGCCTGCAGGTTGTCGGTCCACCGGGTCCGGCCCGTGATCAGTCGCTGGTCCTCCTTGCGGCGCCGGTCCCGGCCGATCTCGGGTGCGGGCCGCTCCACGGTGGCGGTCATGACGTCGCTCCCGCCGCGTGCTGCACGGCCTTCACGATGTTGTGGTAGCCCGTGCATCGGCACAGGTTCCCTTCCAGCCCGAGCCGGATCTCCTCCTCCGAGGGGTTCGGATTGTCGTTGAGGAGGTCGATGCTCTGCATGATCATGCCCGGCGTGCAGAAGCCGCACTGCAGGCCGTGACACTCGCGGAACGCCTCCTGGACCGGGTGCAGCTGCCCGTTGCTCGAGAGGCCCTCGATGGTGGTGACCTCACCGCCGTCCGCCTGGACCGCGAGCACGTTGCACGCCTTCACGCTGGCGCCGTTCAGGTGCACGGTGCAGGCGCCGCAGTTGCTGGTGTCGCAACCGACGACGGTGCCGGTCTTGCCGAGACTCTCGCGGAGGTACTGCACGAGCAGCATACGGGGCTCGACGTCGTCGGAGACTTGGGCTCCGTCGACGGTGAGGTTGATCCGGGTCATGGACGGGCTCCTCGGGGAATGGGCGAACCTGTGACCCGGCTCACGCTAGGGCGGAAGGGTTGGCGAAAGGTTGGCTCGGCCGCACGCCTCCTCGATCCGGATCGACGCGTCACGAGCCAGCGTCTGGGATGGGCCCAATTGGGGATCCCTTGTCGATCGGTCCTGGCCTCACGCCGCCCTCAGACGCGTCTGCCAATCTCACGCGCGGGTGTGGACGCCCCTCACACCCTTCCTTCGTCTCGGGCCGAGGAGCAGCGAAGTCCGACACGAGAGGCCTGCCGATGGAGAGACCCACGGCGTCGGGCACTCCTCCCGATCCCACCCAGCTCGCACGTGCCCGGGCGTTTCGCGCCATGCATGAACCGCCAGCGCTCGTGCTGCCCAATGCATGGGACGCGGCATCGGCCCGGCTCATCGAGGCCGTGGACGCCGAGGCCATCGCCAGCACCAGTGCTGGCATCGCCTGGTCTCTGGGGTATCCCGACGGGGACCACCTACCTCGCGCCGCCGCCGTCGAGGCGGTCAGGCGGATCGTCGCCGCGGTGCAGGTGCCGTCTCGGCGGACATCGATGGCGGCTACGCCGACGACCTCGACGAACTCGCGACGACCATCCGTGCCGTCATCGGGGCAGGGGCCGTAGGTGTCAACATCGAGGACCGCGGCAGCGACGGGTTGCGATCGATCGCGGAGCAGGGGCAACGAATCGCCCAGGTCAGAAGGACCGCCGACGAGATCCGCATCCCACTGTTCATCAACGCCCGCACCGACACCTTCCTCACCAGCGTCGGCACTGACCTCGACGCCAGAATCAGCGAAACCGTGCAGCGCGCCGAGGCCTACGCAAGAGCGGGAGCGGATGGCCTGTTCGTCCCAGGGGTCATCGACCCGGCGACGGTGCAACACCTCGCTGATCGCGTTCGTGTTCCACTCAACATTCAGGCCACCGCCTCGGCGCCCAGGGTCGCCGCACTGGTTGATTGTGGAGTGCGAAGGATCAGTCTCGGCGCCGGTCTCGCCCAGGCAGCCGCCAACCTCGTCGCGCAGGCCGCGGAGGAGGTACTCATGGAGGGCACGTACGGCGCTCTCCAGGACGCCATGCCCGTCGCCCAACTCAACACGCTTTCCCACCCACCGTCGGTCCACGCTGGCTCCCGACGCTCGACTCGGGCGCCGACGGCGATGAGCCGCGTCAGCCGCGGGCCACAGCCAGGCGCCCCTTGAGCAGCGCCTTTGCGGGATGCTCGCGCTCGCCGAGGGCATTCAGGCAGGCCACGATCACCTGGGCGTCGTACGGCGCGAGCTCGCTGTAGCGGAGGACCGCAGCAGGGTCGGGCTGGTCGAGCAGCGCCTCGCGGACGCTGACGGCGAGGACCTCGGCCAGCTCCATCAGGGCCGGAGCGTTGGTGCCGGGCAGGAGGTCGCCGTCGTAGGCCGCCACCGCCGCGCGCACCTCGCCCCGACGCAACAGCGCCAGGACCTCGTCGACGTCGGTGCGCGCTGGCAGGGTGAGGCGGTAGGGACGAGAGGCGAGCTGCCCGTTGAGGGCCGCACGCAGGTGCGAGACCTCGGCCTTAAGGGTGGACAGCGTGACCGGTTGGTCGCCGTAGACGAGGGCGTGCAGCTGCTCGAGCGACAAGCCGTCGGGGTGCATGGTGAGCAGCGCGAGGATCTCGGTCTGTCGCCGGTTGAGCAGCAGGCGTTCGCCGTCCAGCCAGGCCTCCGCAGTGCCGAGCAGCGAGAGCGTGAGCCCGGGCTCGGTCGGGGGCAGGTTGGGAGAAGCGCCAGCGGACCAGTCGTGGGAGCGGGGCATGGCCGACTCGATCAGCCGGGCCATCACCCGGGCCGTGGCCAGGCCGATCGGGTGGGTCCGGTCCCAGGTGGTCGAAAGGTCGATGACCCCGATCTGGTCGCCGGAGACCGGGTCGTGCACCGGCGCGGCCCAGCACACCCAGTTGTGCACCATCTCGGCGTAGTGCTCCGCGCTGAACACCATGGACGGGTTGCCGGTCCGCGTCGCTATCGCGAGCGCGTTGGTGCCCACGCTGGCCTCGTCCCAGTGGCCACCGGGGACGAAGTTGACCGTCTCAGCCTTCCGCCGCATCACCCGGCCGCCGTACGTCCAGAGGATCCGGGTCTGCGGGTCGGTCACGGCGATCACCAGGTCGCCGTCCTCGGCGGTGCGGCGCAGCTCCTCCTCGACCCGCTCGACGGCGGTCTCCAGCGGCGTGCCGTGCCAGTACGCCGCGGTGTCGCCCTCGTCGGAAAGGGGTGCCTGGTCGACGTCGGGCGTGATGGCTGCCTGGGACAGTGCCCAGCTCTGGAGGATCTCGGGCCGAACCAGCGGCTCTGCGCCGTCCCCCAGCTCGACGAAGCTGGTCCAGGCGCGGACAGCGTCGAGCCGCCGAGCCTGGAGTTCCTTCCGCCCGATGGCCATCGTCTCCCGTCGCCGGTCCGCTGAGGTCACCGTAGCCCGCTGCCGGTCATGGCGGAACGCGTCAGTGGTTCAGCTGCCTGCGCAGGAAGGCGACCGTGCGCACGATGGAGTCCTGCCACCGCGGCACGAACGAATGCATCTCGCCGGGATAGACCTCGAGCTGGGCGTCGACGCCCGACTCCCTCAGCAAGCGATGTGTCGTGCGTGCCCACGGGAACGGGCACGACTCGTCGTCGGTCCCGTGGTGCATGAGGACCGGCTCGGTGATCCGGTCGAAGTAGGTGCGCGAGGAGAGCTCGCGGTAGAAGCGAGGCTCCTCCCGGGGCGTGCCGAACCGGTCGTAGAGCGCCCGGGCCTCCTCGGGCCGGTTGGGGAAGGTGAAGTGGCGCAGGTTGTCGAGGTACTTCGAGCTGACCGACGCGTAGATCACCGCGGCGTCGACCAGACCCGGTCGGGTGACCAGGGCGTTCAGCGTGACCCCGCCGCCCATCGACCGGCCGAGCATGGCCATCCGCTCCGGATCGACGTACGGCTCCCGTTTCAGTGCCCGGACCGCGTTGATCGTGTCGCGGGTGTAGCCGAGGCGGGTCTCGCGGCTCAGGTCCGAGGCCGGGTCGGAGGCCGCGTGGCCGCGATAGTCGGTGTGCAGGACGACGAAGCCGGCCCGGGCGAGCCAGTCCTGCTCGCGCGCCAGCCCCTGGCCGGTCACGTAGTAGGAGGGGTCGATGTAGCCGTGGTTGAGCACGATTCCGGGGAACGGGCCTCCGCCGCGCGGCACGATCAGGATGCCGGAGACGGTCAGGTCGCCACTGCGATAGGTCACCTCATGGCGGGTGTAGGCATCGGTCTCGACCACCAGGCGCTGCCGCTGGATCCGGGTGGGAGTCGGTTTCTCCCGCATCACCGCCGGCAGGGAGACGGCGTTCGTGACGGGCGGGCAGCGGGTCGGCCGCCGGCGTCTGCCCGGCCGAGTTCGAGGCCTCGGCCTCCGGCGATTGGGATGCCGGGTCGTTCGAAGAGACCTCGGGGGATGGCTGGTCGGCCGGTTCGTCGCGCGCTTCCGGGTCCGAGCAGGCGACCAGGGGTAGCACGAGAAGCAGTGCCGCGATCCTGGCCGACCGTGGCATCGAGTCAGCCTCGGAGGTTGTTCGCGACGGTCAGCAACGTCGCCGAGTCCTCCGTTGCGGTGACATCGTGCCGGTCGGCGGGGATCACGAGGAAGTCCCCTGGCCCGCCCTCCCACGAGTCGGCACCCGTGTTCAGCCGGATCCGCCCGGCCAGCACGTGCAGGCTGGCCTCCGCCGGGCTCTCGTGCTCCGCGAGCACTCGCCCGGCCACGAGGGTGATGAGCGTCTGCCGCAAGGCGTGCTCGTGGCCGCCGTAGACGGTCACCGAGCTACGGCCGCTGGGGGTGGCCCGGGCGATGCCCAGGTGCTCGTCGATCAGGTCGGTGAGGGACGTTCCCTGCATGGTCTCGATCCTCTCGTCGTGGTCATGGCCGCCGGTGGTGGATGCGACCCGAGGTAGCCGTGAGCGGCTCACCCGTGCCGCCCCAGTGGCCGGCGATGATCTCCGCCGCGATGCTGACGGCGGTCTCCTCGGGTGTGCGGGCGCCGAGGTCGAGCCCGATCGGGCTGGACAGCCGGGCCAGCTCGTCGTCGGTCAGACCCGCCTCCTTGAGTCGGGCCAGCCGGTCCTCGTGCGTACGCCGCGAGCCCATCGCGCCGACGTACGCCACCTCGGGGAGTCGGAGGGCGCCCTCGAGCAGTGGCACGTCGAACTTCGGGTCGTGGGTGAGCACGGTGATCACCGTGCGGCCGTCGATCCTGCCGGCCTCTCGCTCGGTCTCGAGGTAACGGTGCGGCCAGTCGACGATCACGTCGTCGGCCTCGGGGAACCGGGAGCTGGTCGCGAACACCGGGCGGGCGTCGCACACCGTCACGTGGTAGCCGAGGAAGCTGCCCACCCTGGCCACTGCGGCCGCGAAGTCGATCGCACCGAACACCAGCATCCGCGGCTTGGGGGCGAACGCCCACACGAAGACCCGCATGCCCTCGCCCCGACGTTCGCCGTCCGGTCCATAGGTCAGCGTCGCGTGGTGGCCCACCTCCAGCAGCCCGAGCGCGTCGTCCCGGATCGCGTCGTCGGCCCGTGGCGATCCGAGCGAACCGGACAGTCCCTGACGTTTGGGTTGTTCATCCGGCTCTCTTGCGACCGAAGGGTCAGGGACCATCCCCTCTGGGCGTACGACGACCCGTCGTCCGAGCCAGGTCGGGTCGGGGTGCTCGATGATCGTGGCGACCGCCACCGGACGCCCGGCCTCGATGTCGGCCGCCACGTCCTCCAGCTCCGGGAACGTCTCGCGGTTGACCTTCTCGACGTAGACGTCGAGGATCCCGCCGCAGGTGAGGCCGACGGCGAAGGCCTCGTCGTCGGAGACGCCGTACCGCTCGAGCACCGGGACCCCGGACTCGACGACGTCCTGGGCCAGCTCGTAGACGGCACCCTCGACGCAGCCGCCGGACACCGACCCGACGGCGGTCTCGTCCGGGCCGACCAGCATCGAGGCGCCCGGTGGGCGGGGCGCGGACTCGAACGTCGCGACCACGGTGCCGACGCCGATGGTCTCTCCCGCTCGCCACCACTGCAGCAGTTCCGTCAGCACGTCACGCACGGGACACCAGCTCCGTCAGCTCGGCGAAGGTCGCCAGCGAGTGTCCGGCCACGAAGTCGTCGCAGAACGGGAGGGCGGCGACGACCCCCTGTTGCACCGGCTCGTACCCCGTCTTGCCGCGGTGCGGGTTCACCCACACCACGCGGTGGGCGATGCGCTGGAGCCGGGCCATCTGCGCGGCCAGAAGCGCCGGGTCGCCGCGTTCCCATCCGTCGCTGAACACGACGACCACCGCACCGCGAGCCAGCCCGCGCTGTCCCCATCTGTCGAGGAAGAACCGCAGGGTCTCCCCCAGTCGGGTCCCGCCCGACCAGTCGGGCACCGTCTCGCCGGCCGCTACCAGCGCGCGGTCGGGGTCGCGCAGGCGCAGGGCGCGGGTGACGTGGGTCAGTCGGGTCCCGAGGGTGAAGGTCTCGACCACCGCTCCCGACGGCCGGACCGCCTGGGTGAACCGGTGGGCGAGCCGCAGCAGCGCGTCGGCGTACCCGCTCATCGAGCCCGAGACGTCGACCAGCAGCACCAGGCGCCGCGGGCGGGTGCCGCGGCGTCGCCAGGCGATGTCGGCGGGCTCCCCCATCCGGCGCAGGCTGGCGCGCAGGGTCCGGGAGGCGTCGACGTCGCCGCGCCGCCACGGCTGGTGTCGGGCGGTCGGACGCAGCGGCGGTCGTGGCCGGAGGGTCGCGAACATCGCCGCGAGCCGCTGCTTCTCCGCCACGCCGAGGGCCGCGACGTCGCGATGCCGCAGCACCTCGGCCGCGCTGGCCATCGCGCGGATCTCATCGTCGGCGTCGCCGCCGTCGCCGTCGCCCTGGGTGTCCGGGAGCTCGGCGAAGGTCGGGCGCCGAGACCGCGGCCGGCCTGGGCATCGGCAGCCCGTCGCGGGCGCTGAAGTAGGCCTCGAACACCTGGTCGTAGCGGTTGAGGTCGTCGGGACCAGCGCACAGGGTGGCCCGCCCGGCCGTGTACGTCGCCCGCTGGTCGTCGGCGCCGAGCACCGCGACCGCAGCCAGGAACCCGTGCGCCCGGTCCTGGGTCACCGGGACGCCCGCCGCACGCAGCGCTCGGGTGAAGCCGAGCAGGATCTCGTCTGCACCGCGGCGAAGCGGCTCGTCGGCTCCGCGCTCGTTCATGACGTGAGCATCCGGTCCAGCGCCTGCCGCACCCGGTCGTTGTCCTCGCGGTACTTCACGAGCGCGCCCAGGGTCGCCGACGCCGCGGCCAGGTCGATCTCGGCCGTGCCGAGGTGGTGCAGTGCGCGGGCCCAGTCGAGAGTCTCGGCGACGCCCGGCGGCTTGAGCAGGTCATGGCGGCTGCGCAGCTGCTGGACCAGGGTCACCACCTGACGGCCCAGGGCCTCGGAGACCTCCGGCGCGCGGGAGCGGACGATCTCGACCTCGCGCTCGAGACCGGGGTGGTCGATCCAGTGGTAGAGGCAGCGCCGCTTCAGCGCGTCGTGCAGCTCGCGGGTGCGGTTGGAGGTGAGCACCACGACCGGCGGGGTCGCGGCCTTGACCGTGCCGAGCTCGGGGATGGACACCTGATAGGTCGACAGGACCTCCAGCAGGAACGCCTCGAACTCGTCGTCGGCCCGGTCCACCTCGTCGACCAGGAGCACGGCGGGTGTCTGCTGGAGCGCCTGCAACACCGGTCGCGCAAGCAGGAAGCGGGCGTCGTAGAGGCTCTTCTCGGCCTCCTCCACGTCGGCGCCGCCCGCCGCCTCGAGCGCCCGGAGGTGCAGGATCTGCCGCGGGAAGTCCCAGTCGTAGAGCGCCTGGGTGGCGTCGATGCCCTCGTAGCACTGCAGCCGGATCAGAGGCAGGTCAAGGCTCTCCGCCATCGCCTCCGCGAGAGCGGTCTTGCCGGTGCCGGGCTCACCCTCGACCAGGAGTGGGCGATTCATCGTCAGCGCGAGGTAGGTGACGGTGGCGAGGGCGTCGTCGCACAGGTAGCCGGTCGTGCCCGAGCCGGCGCCCGACCTCGGCCACTGAGTCCATGCATCAAGGCTACTCAGGGCCGGGTTGGCGTCCGGTTGGACGGACGTCCACGTCCCTACCCGTAGCAAGATCACCGCACTCGACCGTGCGGACATCGTGGGTGGCCAGGTAGTCGCGGGCGCCCTGGTCGCCGACCGCCGAGTCCGCGACGCTCGACCAGTGGTCGCGGCCGAGCAGGACCGGGTGCCCCGGGCGGCCGTCGTACGTCGCCCGCGCGAGGCTGCCTGGGCCGCTCCCCGAATCGATCACCCGGCGAACGACGTCGGCCGTCACGTCCGGCAGGTCGACCAGGGTCACGAGTGCGACGTCCGCCTCCGAGCCGGTCGAGCGCCGTCAGTCCGGTGCGCAGCGACGCGCCCATGCCGCTCGCCCAGTCGTCGGCCACCACCACCTCGGCATCCGACCCGTCGAGCAGCGCGGCCGCCTCGTCCGCCGCCGCGCCGAGGACGACCGTCACGGCGCCGCACCCGCCGTCGTGGAGCACGCTCATCGAGCGCCGCAGCCACGACGTGCCGTCGGCGTCGAGCACCAGGGCCTTCGGAGTCCCCATCCGGGAGCCGGCGCCGGCGGCGAGCAACAGACCGTGCGGTGTCACTGCCACAGCGTCGCAGACGGCGCCCCGCCCGGGGCCTCAGCCGCCGAATGCCTGGGCGTACAGGTCCGTCAGCGGCGGCTTCTCCGGGCCGCTGAACCCGCACACGAACACGTCACCGTCGGCGCTGGCCGCGACCAGGAAGCTCTGGCCGACCCGGAAGTCCACTGCGCCGATCAAGGCCTGCAGGTCGGGCGACGAGTCCGCCACGGTGACCTCGTCGGTGGGCGTGCCGGCGTACCACGTCGTCGGCGACAGCGTCACCAGTCCGTCGGTGATGTCGTCGACGGTGCCCGCGAACGCGATGTCGGCGCCGCCGAGGGTATCGACGTTCGGCACCATGCAGCGGCCGTAGGCCGCGGACGCCGGCGCGCCGAGCTCGGTGACGGACGCGCTACCCGGAGCCCCGCCGGTCTGCTCGCCGGTGCGGTCCTCGGCCGCCGTGGGCGGGTCGGCGGTGTCGTCGCCGAGTTCCAGCGCCGCGAAGACGCCTACGCCGGCGATGATCAGCGCGGCCGCGGCGGCGACCAGCCAGGTGAGGGGGCCGCGGTTGCGGGCTCCGGTCTCGCGGGACTCGGTCAACAGGTCGTTGTCCATGGTGTCCTCCAGCAGTCGGGCCACCCGGTCCGGGTCGGCCGCGGGCAGGGAGGAGGCCGGGTCGACCGCGCGCAGGCGGGCCAGCAGCTCGTCATCGGGCTCGTGGGTCACGGCTTCCTCCCTTCTCTCGACTGCTCATGTCCGGATCCGGCGTCGACCTTTCGCAGGGCGATGCGCAGCCTCTCTCGCGCTCGGTGCAGCCGGATGCTGGCGGCGTTGGAGGTGATCTCGAGGACGGTCGCGATCTCGGTCGGCGTCAGCTGCTCCCACGCCCAGAGGCGAAGCAGCTCGGCGTCCTCGCTGCGCAGGGTGGCCATGGCCGACTCCACGTGGCCGTCGCGCTCCCCTGCGTCGTACGTCGTCGCGTCGGCCGTCGCCGGCCGATCGACCACCGAGATCTTCGCCGCAAGCCGCTGCTGCCGACGCTGCGCGCGTTCCGCGTTGGCGAGGCAGTGCCGGGCCACGCCGTAGGTCCACGGCAGGGCGTTCTCGGGCACGTCGTCGAGCCGCCGCCAGCACACGAGCAGGGAGTCGGCCAGGACGTCGTCGGCCGTCGCCGGGTCGGTACGACGGGCCAGGAACCGCCGCAGCGGCTCCATCACCTCACGCTGCCAGGTCCTCGAACCGGTCCCGGCGGTCCTCGCCGCGCTGGTCCGGGTGCTCGTCGGTGGCCACGTGTCCAACCGTGGCACATCCGGGACCCGACCCGAAAATGGCAGCAGGGCCCCCGCCGAAGCGGGGGCCCTGCTGGTTCGTTCTTCTGAGACGGACTGGCTAGAAGTCCATGCCGCCCATGCCGCCCATGTCGCCGCCACCAGGCATGGGGGCAGCCTTCTCGGGCTTGTCGGCCACGACGGCCTCGGTGGTGAGGAACAGCGCCGCGATCGAGGCGGCGTTCTGCAGGGCAGAACGGGTCACCTTGGCCGGGTCGAGGATGCCGGCGTCGATCATGTCGACGTACTCGCCGGTGGCCGCGTTGAGACCGTGGCCGGCCTTCAGGCCGCGCACCTTCTCCGCGACGACGCCGCCCTCGAGGCCGGCGTTGATCGCGATCTGCTTGAGCGGGGCCTCGGTGGCGGCCCGCACGATCGCGGCACCCGTCGCCTCGTCGCCGATGAGCTCGAGCTTCTCGAACGCCGCGTCGGCAGCCTGCACCAGGGCCACGCCGCCGCCGGCGACGATGCCCTCCTCGACGGCCGCCTTGGCGTTGCGAACGGCGTCCTCGATGCGGTGCTTGCGCTCCTTGAGCTCGACCTCGGTGGCCGCGCCGACCTTGATCACCGCAACGCCGCCGGCCAGCTTGGCCAGGCGCTCCTGCAGCTTCTCGCGGTCGTAGTCGGAGTCGGACTTCTCGATCTCGGCGCGGATCTGGTTGACCCGGCCGGCGATCTGGTCGGCGTCGCCGGCACCCTCGACGATGGTGGTCTCGTCCTTGGTGATGACGACCTTGCGGGCCTGGCCGAGCAGCTCGATGCCGGTCGACTCCAGCTTGAGGCCGACCTCCTCGGTGATGACCTGGCCGCCGGTCAGGATCGCGATGTCCTGCAGCATGGCCTTGCGGCGGTCACCGAAGCCCGGCGCCTTGACGGCGACGGACTTGAAGGTGCCGCGGATCTTGTTGACGACCAGCGTGGACAGGGCCTCGCCGTCGACGTCCTCGGCGATGATCACCAGCGGCTTGCCGGACTGCATGACCTTCTCCAGCAGCGGGAGCAGGTCCTTGACCGAGGAGATCTTCGAGTTGGCGATGAGGACGTAGGGGTCCTCGAGGACCGTCTCCATGCGCTCCGCGTCGGTGACGAAGTACGCCGAGATGTAGCCCTTGTCGAACCGCATGCCCTCGGTGAGCTCCAGGTCGAGGCCGAACGTGTTCGACTCCTCGACGGTGATGACGCCTTCCTTGCCGACCTTGTCCATCGCCTCGGCGATGATCTCGCCGACGGTCGGGTCACCGGCGGAGATCGACGCGGTGGCCGCGATCTGCTCCTTGGTCTCGACGTCCCTGGCCATGCCGAGCAGCTGCTCGGAGACGGCGGCGACGGCGGCCTCGATGCCGCGCTTGAGGCCCATCGGGTTCGCACCCGCGGCCACGTTGCGCAGACCCTCACGGACCATCGCCTGGGCGAGGACCGTGGCGGTCGTCGTACCGTCACCGGCGACGTCGTCGGTCTTCTTGGCGACCTCCTTGACGAGCTCGGCGCCGATCTTCTCGTACGGCTCTTCGAGCTCGATCTCCTTGGCGATCGACACACCGTCGTTGGTGATCGTGGGGGCGCCCCACTTCTTCTCGAGGACGACGTTGCGGCCCTTGGGACCGAGCGTGACCTTGACGGCGTCGGCGAGCGTGTTCATGCCACGCTCGAGACCGCGCCGGGCCTCCTCGTTGAAAGCAATCAGCTTCGGCATAACTCCTGCGATTCCTTCACGCTAGAGAGTTCTGGACGGCCCGGTTCGTTGCCCGCGACGGACGGCCAGGCTGCGCCGGCGAACCCTTCTCGCCGCCGCTTCTGGCCTCAACTCACCGGTCCGGAGTTGTCACTCTCATGATGAGAGTGCCAGCGTCATGTTTAGCACTCGCCCCCGGAGAGTGCAAGCAGCGGGTCAGTCCGGCCCGCGGCCGTCGTCCCGGACCCGGAGCATCGCCTGTCGCCGGTCGGTCACCTGGAGCTTGCCCAGGATGCTGCTCACGTGGTTGCGCACCGTGATCGGCGAGATGAACAGGAGCTCGGCGATCTGCTGGTTGGTGCGCCCCTCGGCGAGGTGCTCGAGCACCTCGCGCTCGCGCGCGGGACAGCTCCGGGAACCGCTCGGCCAGCGGTGCGGCCGGGCGGCGCGGCCGAACACGTCGAGCATCCGCCCGGCCAGGGTCGCGCCGAAGACCGCGCTGCCCTGCGCGACCGCCCGGACCGCGCTGAGCGACCTCCTCCGGGCCCGCTCCCTTGACCAGGTAGCCGCGGGCGCCGGCCCGCATCGCGGCCAGCACGTTGGCGTCGTCGTCGTACATCGTCAGCACCAGCACCGCGGCCTGGCCGCCGGAGCTCCGCGGGTGGCCGCCAGGCCGTCGAGCGCGGGCATGTTGAGGTCCATCAGGACGACGTCGGGCCGCTGCTGGCGGACGACCGCGCAGCGCCGGCAGCGCCGTCGCCGGCCTCGGCGACGACGTCGATGTCCCCGGTCCGGCCGAGGCTGAACCGCAGGCCGTCGCGGAACATCGGGTGGTCGTCGACGACCACGACCCGGATCGGCGCGGTCACGTGGTCCCCTCGATCCCGGCCGGGTCGAACCGGTCGTGGGCAGCGGCATCACGGCGGTGACCACCGTGCCGCCGGGGCCGGAGGACACCACGCACGTCCCGCCGAGCTCCTCGGCCCGCTCGCGCATCGAGGACAGTCCGACGCCCTCGTCGGGAGCCTCGAAGCCCGTGCCACGGTCGGCGACCTCCAGCCTGATCTCGTCCCGGCCGCCGGTCACCCGCAGGCTCGCCAGGCGCACGCCGGCGTGGGCGGCGACGTTGGCGAGGGCCTGCTGCCCGATCCGGTACGCCGCCACCTCGACCGCGGCGGGCACGTCCGCCAGGTCCGTCTCGCAGGAGACCGCGAGCTCGACCCCGAGTCGCGCGGCGTGCCGCTCCAGCGCCGGGACGAGGCCGTGCTGGTCGAGGACGGTGGGCGCAGCTCGCGGGCCAGCCGCCGGAGGTCGGCGAGCGCGTCGCGGGCCGCCTCCTCGAGCCGGCGCGAGCCGGGCCTCCTCCTCCGAGCCGGACGGCTGCGCGGCCGCGCAACGAGCCGAGCTGCATCGCGATCGAGGCCAGGGTCGGCCCGAGGTCGTCGTGCAGGTCGCGGCCCACCCGCCGGCGCTCCTCCTCCCGGGTCTCGACGAGGCGCTGCCTGCTGGCCCGCAGGGACTCGGCCAGCCCGACCGCGCGCACCGCCATCCCGCCGTGCCGGCCGAGCGACGCGAGCAGGGCGGCGTCGTCGGCGCGCCAGCGGCGGGTCGGGTCGAGGGCGACCAGCACGTCGCCCACCTGGCGGTCGCCGGACCTCAGCGGCGTCCGCTGCTCGACGGCCGACGCCGGCCGTCGGCCCGCGGTGCGCGACGTCGCCCGACGCCTCGACCCGCACGAACGGCACCCGCAGCGAGGTCGCCACGGACGCCGCGATCTCCTCCACCGCCACGTGGACCGTCGTGAGGTGGTGGGTCGACTCCGCCAGCCGGGTCAGCGCGGCGAACGGGTCCGGACGGTCGCCGTACACCAGCCGGCCGACCCAACGCCTGGAGCCGGGCGCGCAGCGGCAGCAGCGGCAGCGCCACGACGGCGGCGACCGTGCCGGCGCCCCAGGCGGGGAGGTCCGCGCCTGCCGCGGAGGCGAGCGAGGTCGCGGCGACGTACGCGCCGGCGATCAGCAGGGTGAGCGCGACGAAGACCGCGGCGTGGTGCACGACGACACTCGACCTCGCGGCGCGGGCCGAGCACGGTCCCGACGACGACCACGACGAGCAGGACACTGGCCAGCACGTCGAGCACGCCGGACGCGGCCGGCCAGGCCAGATGCCCGACGAGCAGCATCGTCGCGAACACGGCGGACCCGAGCAGCAGGACGACGAGCCGCGGGCGTTGCCGGGGCTCGGCCCGCAGCAGCCGGTGCCCGAACGCGACCGGGATCAGGAGCATCGGGAGCTGGAGGACGAGCAGGTCCAGCCCGTCCAGCGGCATCCCGCCAGGCCGCCGGCAGCACCCCGACCGGGTTGGGAAGCTGGCGGAACTGCTCGGCGACCCCGGTGTCCGGCCCGGCGGCCGGACCGGTCACCAGGCAGAAGCACGCGACGACGACCGTCTGCACGCCCGACCACGATCCCCATCAGGGGCCGCCAGCCAGGGGCGGGGAGCCGGCCGTCCGGGCAGCAGCACGACGGCCAGCAGCGCGCACGGCACCAGGAACGCCGAACCCCGGTCGACGAACCAGACCGCCCAGGCGGCGCCGGCCCCGGGCGCGACCTGGGCGAGCCAGCCGCGGCCAACCCGCTGCCGACGAAGAACAGCGCGACGGCCAGCATCAGCCAGCCCACCGCCAGCCGCGGCCGGGCGGACGCGATCAGCACGCCGGGCGCGACCCAGACCAGGGTCAGGAGCAGCGGCTTCCACGGCACCGGGTCGTCGGCACCGGCCGCGAGTGCGGCGCCAGGCCGGTGCCGAGGACCGCGACGACTCCGGCCGCCCAGGCGATCAGGGCGGCCGGGTCACCGAGCCGGACGGCCGACCACATGCGCTCAGTATGAGGCGCATGGGCGGCTGTCGGGGCGGGATCCATCAGGAGCCGACTCCGCGCCAGGTCGTGGACGGCAGGCGGACCAGTCGCGCGCCGAGCCAGGCGAACCCGACCGCGAGCAGCAGGTGCGGCTCGAGCACGCCGTACGACGGCAGCAGGAAGTCCCAGACCAGGAAGGCGATGACCAGGGCGCACGCGGCCGGGGAAAGAGGCCGGACCGCCAGGCGGCGAGCATCAGCAGCAGCAGGCCGAAGAACGACCCGAGCAGGTGCGGCACCAGCGCCGTGACGATCACGCCGACGTCGCCGATCAGGCCGTCGTCGTTGAGGGTCACGGCGTCCTGGACGGGCAGCACCGTCGGCGCCACGGTGCCGGCGACGTAGCCCATCGCCAGCACGTTGTGGAACCCCCACATCCCCCACAGCACGAGGGCACGCCGACCAGGGTCAGCCGACGAGCGCGCCAGCGGGTCACCTGGGCGAGGCCGAGCAGGCCGAGCGGCAGGAACAGCGCGCTGACGAGGAGCAGCGACTGCTCGGTCGCTGTGCGCGACCTCGTGGCTCGGTGCCCCACACGATCTGTTCGGCGAAGTCCAGGTCACCGGCGAGCAGGTCGTCCGACGTACTGCGGCAGTCCGTTGAGCAGGCCGGCCAGGACCAGGGAGATGCCGACCGCGATCTGGACGGCGCGGGAGTACGGCGGCGCGTGGTCGGCGACGGTCGGGGCCTGGGCCTGGTCGTGGTCATGGGACCACGGTGCGGGCAGGCGCCGGTCGCCGCATGGTGCGGTTGACCCAATCCGCGCACCAAAGTGATCGAGGCCTGGTGGGTCAGAGGCGAGCCGCGATGAGGTCGGCGAAGCGTCCGGCATTCTCCGGGACGACGTCGAGGTAGAGCCCGGGCTCGATCAGCTCGAGCTCGCTCACCGCCCAGCGTCCCTCCCAGCGCATCATGTCGACCCGGGCGTAGGGCAAGTCGGCGCCCACGCGTGCTGCGGCCGCGCGCACGGCCACCTCGGCCAGCCCGCCTTGCTCGGTCCCGAGGTCCACCGGCAGGGAGCGGCCGCCGTACGTCTCGTGGACCCGGATCTCGTCCCCGACCGGAGTCTTGTCGAGCTGGGAGACCGCGACGCCCGCCGAGGACGAAGACCGACGTCTCACCCGACGTGCGTACCGACTCGACGAGTGGTTGGACGACCCATGGCGCTGCCGTCAGGCCACTGAGCTGCCAGTCCGTGACGCTGTCGGCGACGACGATCCCCACGCCGCCGGCACCGATGCGGGGCTTGATCACCGTCGTGCCCCAGAGATCGACGGCGTCCTGGAGGCCGGTGACGAGCGTCGCGTCGTCCAGCAGGCGCGTCGGCACGACACCGACGTCTTCGGCGAGCTCGGTGAGGTAGGCCTTGTCGGCGTTCCACGCGAAGACGTCGGCGCCGTTGAGCAGCACCGTCTCCTTCTCGATGGCGCGGGACCAGTCCAGGAAGGACTCGCAGCGCCGGTGGTAGTCCCAGGTCGATCGCACCGCCACGACGTCGGCCCCCGCCCAGTCGACCGACGGGTCGTCCCAGACGACCCACCGGGCATCGATCCCCCGGTCCGTGAAGGCCGGCACCAGGACCTCGCCCCCCGGCTCGCCGTCGGGCAGCAGGGCGTAGGTCACGAGGAGAACGGAAGGCACCCGCGGCACCCTAGTTGAGCTGTCGGTGTCGATTTGGCCCTCCCTCGTGCGTCATCACAGTGACAGACTCACCACACCGATGTTCGAGAGGATCCGTCATGACCGAGTACGTCGTCCTGCTGCCGGGGAACGAAGCCACCTGGGAGGCCGTGGACACGGCCGAGAAGGAGCGCGTGTACGGGAAGCACCGGGAGTTCGCGCAGAAGCTGGCCGAGCGAGGCCACAAGGTGACCGGAGGCGCGGAGCTCACCCACTCGCGCGAGGCCCGGGTCCTGCGCGGATCTGGTGACAACCTGACCATCACCGAAGGTCCGTACGCCGAGACCGTCGAGCAGCTGACCGGCTTCTACGTGATCGAGAGCGACGACTTCGACGACCTGCTGAAGGTCTGTGGCGTCCTCGCCGGGGCCGACGGAGCGATCGAGGTGCGAGCCTGCATCCCGATGTCGGACAACGGGTGAAGTTCCTGCTCCTGATGTCCGAGCCGGACCACTTCGCTCGCTGGGAAGCAGCGAGCGAAGCCGAGCAGTCGGCCGTCTTCGACAGTTTCCGCGCGTTCGCTGCCGCAGTGCGCGAACGCGGGGAGCTGCTCGTCGGAGAGGCGCTCGCCACCGGGGCGGAGGCGCGCACGTTGCGCCCCGGCCCGGATCGGCTGGTCACCGACGGCCCGTACGCCGAGACCGTCGAGCAGGTCGGGGGTCTCTACCTCGTCGAGCTGCCCGACCGAGAGACAGCGGTCGACGTGGCCCGGCTCCTTCCGCACCAGTACACGATCGAGGTGCGCCCGATCGTGCACATGGACGGTTGAGGCCGGGTTGACCCGACTCGAGGAGCTGCTGCGGGACGAGTGGGGCCGACTGCTGGCCCTGCTGGTCGCGCAGTACCGGCGCCTCGACCTGGCGGAGGACGGGCTCGGCGACGCCTTCGAGTCCGCCGCCCGCACCTGGCCCGGCGACGGCGTTCCCGACAACCCCGCGGCGTGGCTGCTCGTGGCCGCGCGACGCCGCATCCTCGATCGGCTGCGTGCGGAAGCAATCGCCGCTCGCAGACTTCCCGTGCTCGCCGTCGAGGCCGACCTGCAGGAGGAGGCGCAACGAGTGATGGTCGACGCCGGCGAGGCCGCGCACGACGAGCGGCTGCGCCTGGTGCTGCTCTGCGCCCACCCGTCGCTGGCGCCGGAGT
>CAVZAZ010000023.1:0-117631 GCA_963773355.1 uncultured Actinomycetota bacterium
ACATCCACGCTGCAATGTGAGCGGCGATGACTGGCCCTCAGGGGTTCCCCTCGGTCGGCCGGACCAGAAACCTCCGGTAGGCACGACGCAGAAGTGGCCGAGGCAGGTACCTGAACCCAAGGCGGACCAACAGGTTGAGGAGCAGCTGCGGAGTCCCGATCAGGCCGTAGGAACGAAGGTTGCGCTGGAGTCGCCACTCGATGCGCAGGAACTCGCGGCCACTGCGACGATCGAACATGGAGTCGTCCGCGCGGAAGAGCACGAGAGGCTCCGACAGGTTCACCATCCGCGCACCGCGCGCGAGCATCCGCGCGAACAGGTCGTAGTCCTCCCCGTGCCGTAGATCCAGATAGCCGCCGGCCGTGACGGCCGCATCCCTTCGGTAGACGACCGTCGGGTGGTTGATCGGATTGTTGATGCGCATCCGACGGGCAATCGACTCGTGGTCCGACGGACCGCGACGGACGGCGACCACGTTGGTCTCCGCACCCGAGAACTCCCACATCGCCGTGCCGCACACGTCGGCACCACTCCTCTGTAGGCAGTCCATCTGCTCGGCGAACCGGGTCGGGAGCGAGATGTCGTCGGCGTCGGCCTTGACCACCCACTCGCCGCTGCATCGCAGCAGGCCGGCACCATTGGCTGCACCGGGTCCGGCGTTGCTCTCCAGGACCACTCGAACGAGCGGAGGTCGGCGTCGGGCCTCGAATCGCGAGATCACCGCGCCTGAAGCGACCGGCAGCGGACCGTCCTCGACCACGACCACCTCGTCGGCGGGAAGGGTCTGCTCCGCGATGCTCTCGAGAGCTCGCTCGAGGAACGCGGCATCGACCCCCGCGTGCACCGGGAGCAGCACCGAGATCGTCGGCCGATCGCTCTGTTCGGAAGTCACCGATCCACACCCTAGGGACACGGCTCTGGGGCCTGGTTGCGCGCCACGCGAGAGAACCCCCGTTCCCCACCCGCACAAGGGACGCGGATAGTCACTTCGGGCCATGCGGATCTGCCGATCGGACCCATTCGCCGCAACTCACTCCGACGGGCTCCCGCATTACCTACGGTTGAGCTCTCGGAAGGAGGCGAGATGACGCTGGCAACGACCGCGGTGGTAGTGCCCACGTTCAACGAAGGCACGGTCATTCGCGACGTCCTCGACGAGCTGCACGAGTCGTTCGAGCTCGTCATCTGCGTCGACGACGGCAGTGCAGACGACTCCGCCGCCATGGCTCGCGAAGCTGGCGCCACGGTCCTGAGGCACCACGTGAACCTGGGCCAGGGCGCGGCTCTTGAGACCGGCTTCGACTTCGTCCGACGCAATCCGCACATCGAGCACCTGGTGACCTTCGACGCCGACGGCCAGCACTCGGTGGCCGATGCCGCGGCGATGGTGGCCTATGCCAAGGAGACCGGGGTCGACGTGGTCCTCGGGTCCCGGACCGGGGGCGCGACCGTGGGGCAACCTGCCCACAAGCGCCTGGTCCTGAAGGCCGGCCTGCGCTTCTCCCGCTGGAGCAGCGGTCTGGAACTCACCGACACCCACAACGGCCTGCGCGTGCTGAACCGCAACGCACTCCACGCAATCCGCCTCACCCAGCGTGGCATGGCCCACGCGAGTGAGGTCGAGGCACTGATCGCCCGGCACCGGCTCACGTGGATCGAGCACCCGGTCTCCATCCGCTACTCGGCGTACTCCCGCTCCAAGGGCCAGAGCAGCCTCAACGCCTTCAACATCGTCTACGACCTGATGGCCGCTCGCCTCACCCCGTCAGCATGATCGTCAAGGTCCTTCTCATCGCCAGCGTCCTCGTGGTCGCGTGGTGGCTGCTGCGCGGCGGAGGGCGCGGGACCCGACTGGCAGCGACCAGGCTTGCGGGCCTGCTTCTTGCCGCTGGTGCCGTCATCGCCATCGTGGCACCCGACGCCGTTACCCGCGTCGCGAACCTCGTCGGGGTCGGTCGCGGTGCGGACCTCGTGCTCTACGTCCTCGTCGTGGTGTTCACCTTCGTCAGCATCGGCCAGTATCAGCAGTTCCGGCGTCTGGAGGAGAGGCTGGCCCGGCTCACTCGCGCCCACGCGTTGCTGGAGCACGAGGTCGACGGCCACGAACCGACGGTGAAGCCCAGCCGATGACCGAGCTCCGCTTGCGACCTCCGGCCGCCAGGGCGTCGTCGCAGGACCTACCAGCCCTGCCCAGGCGCAGGGTGGCTGCCGTCCTGTTCGCGGCCGTGGTCGGAACCCTGCTCGTGCAGACGGCCTGGGCATTGGCCGTTCCGCCGTTCCGGGGGCTTGACGAGCACGACCATGCGTACCGCGCGGCCAGCGTGGCGCGCGGCGACTGGGGTGCGCACCACAAGCCCTCGCCGATCGGGCGAGGCGAAATGGTCACAGTGCCCGAGGATGTCGTCCTGGCCGCAGAGCCCATCTGTGAGGCTCTGCCGTACACGGACGCGGGTAACTGCTCCCCGGTCGAACACCTCGGCGGTGGGTCGGTGACGGTCGCCAGCTCGGCCGCTCGCTACCACCCGTTGTTCTACTTCCTGATCGGGACGCCGAGTCGCTTCTTCGACGGTGCCGACGCCCTCATGGCCATGAGGATGGCTGGAGCCGTCCTGTGCGCCCTGTTCATCGGACTCGCCGCGCTCACCACCAGGCTGTGGGCCAGGACCCCGTGGCCGACCGTCGCGTTGTTGCTCGTGGCGACGCCGACCCTGCTCTTCTCCACTGCCTTGGCCGCCCCGAACGGCCTGGAGGCGTCCTCCGCCATGCTCGTCTGGGCAGCAGTCTTGGGCCTCGCCCGCTCATCGCCGACATCCAACAGAACCAGAACGTTCCTCGTGCTCGCCACCGTGGGCGCCTTGCCACTTGCCACGGTCCGGGGACTCGGCGTCTTGTGGTTGCTCCTGATCGTCGGCACCGTAGCTGCGTTGCTTCCGTCGGATCACCTCAAGCAGTTGGTCCGGCGCCGGGACGCGCTGATCTGCAGCGGCGTGGTTGCAACGGCCGCGGCCCTGGGAGTTTGGTGGACGCTGTACGCAAAGGCGGTCGACTCCTCGGTCGGCGCCGACCACATCTCGGGTTCGCCCTGGCCCGGGATGCCGGGCCAGATAGCCGTCTGGTTGCTCGGGTCAGTGGCCGCCATCCCGAACCGAACGGTGCCAGCGCCACTCACGGTGTACGCGACGGTGCTCGTGGGCTGGTCGATCCTTGTCCTCCTCGGGGTGAAACTGGCTTCGGGGCGGGCGCGCGTTGCCCTGGCCGGAATCGTTGTCATTTCGACAGCGATTCCGATCGCAGCAACCGTGGTCACGTACGAACAGCTCGGGTGGGCATGGCAGGGCAGGTACACGTACCCCTACGCCATGGGTTTCCTGCTGGTCTGCGGATACGCGCTTGATCGGTCCCGCCGCGCACCCTGGCTGACCCGGGCCTGGCCGGTCTGGTCCGCTGCCGCGATCTTGCTCATAGGCGGCCTCATCGCGCAGCTCGACCTCATACAGGACGAGTGGGCGAGAAGCGCCTCGGAGGGCTATCCGGCGACGCACGGACCCACGGCCGCCGTGGTCGTCCTCACTGTGGCAGGCGCCGCGCTCCTCGGGTGGGCGCTGACCCGGCGCCTCGGGAGCCCGGCGTCGCAGTAGCGTTCGCCTGTGACCTGGCTGGAGAATCACTGGCTCGACCTCTTCGGGTGGTGCGGCAGCGCGCTGCTGATCTTCTCGCTGCTGCAGACCCGGGTGCTGCGGTTCCGGCTGCTCAACCTCTGCGGCGTCGCTGAGCCTGGTCGCTCTTCAACGCGCTGGTCGGCGTGTGGCCGATGGTCGGCATGAACGTCGCGACGACGTCGATCAACATCTGGTTCATCACCCGGATGCTGCGCGAGCGCCACGACGAGGCGGCGTTCGACGTGCTCCAGGTGGGACCGAGCGACGTCTACCTCCACCACTTCCTGGGGGTGCACGCGCACCGACATCGCCCGGCACCAGCCCGGCTTCGACGCCGACGGCCTCGATCGAGGACGACCTGGCGTTCCAGGTCGAGAAGGGCGACGAGACGGTCGGCGTCGTCCTGATCCGCCGCGACGGCGACGTGGCCCGGGTGCTGCTCGACTACGTCACGCCGCGGTACCGCGACTTCTCCCCCGGCGAGTTCGTGTGGAACCGGACGCCGCGGCTCCGCGAGCGCGGCTTCCGCAAGGTCGGTCACGCCCGACCCGGGATGGTCGTCGCCCTACTACGACCGGCTGCCGCACGGCTTCCGGCGCGGAGGGATCGTCGTACGTGCTGGACCTCTAGGAGTCGCGGACGCCGCGACCCAGCGGTCCAGGGTCGACCGGGCGGCACCCGAGTCGACCGCGTCGCGGGCCTTCTCGAGGCCGGCGGCGAGCGCCTCGTCGACGCGGCGCACCCGGTGCGTCGTAGACCGCCAGCGCGGCCGCCGGCGTTGAGGAGTACGGCGTCGCGCACCGCGCCCTCCTCGCCGTCGAGCATGCGGCGCACCACCTCGGCGTTGTACGCCGTGTCCGCCGCCACGCAGCGCCTCGGGCGGCGGCCAGCGGCGAGCCCGTAGCCGGTCGGGTCGACCGTCACCTCGGTGACCGTCCCGTCGTGGACGGTCCACACCGACGAGGTCGTGGTGGTGGTGAGCTCGTCGAGCCCGTCGTCGCCGCGGAACACCCACGCGTCGACGCCGCGCGCGGCGAACACACCGGCCATCACCGGCGCCATCCGGCGGTCGGCGCACCCGATCGCCTGGGCGGCGGGTCGGGCCGGGTTCGCCAGCGGACCGAGGAAGTTGAAGGTGGTGCCGACGCCGAGCTCGCGCCGCGGCACGGCGGCGTGCCGCATGGCGGGGTGGAAGGCGGCGGCGAAGCAGAACGTGATGCCGGCCTCGTCGGCCAGGGCCGCGACCCGGTCGGGCGGCAGGTCCAGCCGGATCCCGAGCGCCTCGAGCACGTCGGCGCGAGCCGGACTGCGAGGAGGCCGACCGGTTGCCGTGCTTCACCACCCGGGCGCCCGCGCCGGCGGCGACGATCGCGGCCATGGTGGAGATGTTCACCGACATCGACCGGTCACCGCCGGTGCCGACGACGTCGAGCAGCCGGCCCGGCACGGAGATCGGCGTGGCACCGGGCGTACATCGCCTCGACCAGCCCGATCACCTCGTCGATGGTCTCGCCCTTGGCGCGCAGCGCGACGGCGAACCCGGCGATCTGGGACGGCGTCGCCTCACCGCCGAGGATCTCGCCCATCGCCCAGCGCGGTCTGGGCCGCCGTGAGGTCCTGCCGGGCCACCAGGGCCGCAGAGCACCTCGGGCCAGGTGGTGGTCACGAGATCAGGCAGGGACGCGCGAGCGCAGCAGCGAGATGACCGCCTCGGCGAGCTGGACCGGGTCGATGGGGTGGGGCACGGCGGCCTCCGCCCGCGACCACGTCGCCAGCCAGGCGTCCTGCGGGCCGGCCGGTCAGCACCAGGATCGGCGGGCAGTCGGTAGATCTCGTCCTTGAGCTGCTTGGCGATGCCCATGCCGCCGGCGGGGACAGCCTCGCCGTCCAGGATGGCCAGCGCGATGTGGCCGGCGTCCATGTTCTGGATCACGACCGGCTCGGTCGCCACCTCGACGTACTCCAGCTCCGGCAGGTCGGGGTGCGGACGGCCGCCGAGCGCCAGCATGACCTGCTGGCGGGTGTTGACGTCGTCGCTGTAGACGAGCACCTTCAGCGGCGCCGCCTGGGTGGAGGTCGAGTCGTTCACCCGCGGCATGCTACCGGGCTGTCACCGTCCTGCTTGCGCGCCTGCTCGCGCGCCGCCCGGGTCTCCATCAGGTCGAGCCGCCGGTCCTCGCGCGCGGCCTCCCTCGTCGACGAGCGGACCCACTGCGCGAACAGCACGCCGAAGAACGCCAGGCCGATCAGGTCGCCGGAGCCCCACAGGATGCCTCCGGCGAGGTGCTGGTCGTCGAGCGGGTCGGGCAGCCACGCGCTCATCGGCCCGTCCTGGAGCGAGGTGTACCAGTCGCCGGCGATCAGCGACTCCTGGCCCATGATCGTGACGCCGAGGAACGCGTGGAACGGCAGCGTGAGCACGATCAGCAGGACCCGGAACGGGATACGCCACGCGCCCCGGCACCGGGTCGATGCCCACGAGCGGCCAGAAGAAGAGCGAGCCGACGAGCACCAGGTGGAGATGCATCATCTCGTGCACGTACGGCGAGCGCAGGGAGGCCTCGTACCAGCCGGAGAAGTACAGCGCCCATGGCGACACGACGTACAGGGTGAAGGTCAGCGGCGGGAACGACGAGCACCTTCGCGACCCGGCAGTGGAGTACGACGAGCAGGCCGCGCCGCGGCCGGGCGGGGAGCGTGCGCAGCGCCAGCGTGACCGGCGCGCCGAGCGCCAGGGCGAGCGGCACCAGCATCGAGAGCACCATGTGCTGGACCATGTGGACGCTGAGCAGCGTGGTGTCGTAGGCCGCCAGCCCGGACGACGTGGCGAAGAGGAACAGGCCCATCCCCACGACGACGAACGAGATCGTGCGCCCGACCGGCCAGTGGTCCCCGCGCCGGCGCAGCGTGACGACGCCGACGAGGTAGAGCCCGGCGATCCAGACCGTCAACACGAACGGCACGGGCTCGAGCGACGTCTCCGTGAACACCCGCCCCACGGTGAACCGTGGGAGGTCCGGAACCACCACGAACGCCGTACCCAGCACGCTGTGAACAATATGACGCGGGAATCTCAGGGGGTCGGGGTGCCCTCGGCGCCACGCTATCGACATAATGATGCCCGTGGCGACAGCAACTGCGATCCCGGCCTCCCGTCTGCACGGCCATCACGACCGGCCCAGCATGGTCAGCGTCGGGACCATCATCTGGCTCTCGAGCGAGTTGATGTTCTTCGCGGCCCTGTTCGCGTCGTACTTCACGATCCGCGCCGTCAGCGAAGACCTGTGGGCGCAGAACACCGCGCTGCTGAACATCCCGTTCGCCGTCGGTCAACACCACGATCCTGGTGCTGTCGTCCCTGACCTGCCAGCTCGGCGTCTTCGCCGCCGAGCGCGGCCAGGTGGGGCGCACCGGCTCGATCTTCCACGTGCCTGGCTGGGGCCTTCGCGAGTGGTTCATCCTCACCTACGTGATGGGCGCGGTCTTCATCGCCGGCCAGGCCACCGAGTACGCCGCGCTGGTCCAGGAGGGCATGACCATCCAGGACTCGGCCTACGGGACGATGTTCTACCTCACGACCGGCTTCCACGGCCTCCACGTGACCGGCGGCCTGATCGCGTTCCTGTTCGTCCTCGGCCGCACCTACATCGCCCGCAAGTTCACCCACGAGCAGGCCGTCAGCGCCATCGTCGTGTCCTACTACTGGCACTTCGTCGACGTCGTCTGGATCGGCCTGTTCGCCACCATCTATCTCATCCAAGTAGCCCACCGACCGGAACCGACAAGGAATCGATGTGCGCCTCCTGAACCGCTCCGCAGGTCGGCTCTCGCGGCACCGCCGTGGCCCGCTGGCGGGTCTCGTCGTCCTGCTCCTCGGACTGTTGCTTTCCGGGGGCCTGTACGCCGCGTTCGCGCCGGCGCAGGCCGCAGCAGCAGCAGGCCGACGAGGAGCTCGTGGCCGAGGGCCGCGAGCTCTTCCTCGTCGGCTGCTCCTTCTGCCACGGCAAGAACGGCGAGGGCATCCTCACCGAGGACGGCGACCGGGCGCTCGGCCCCTCGCTGGTCGGTGTGGGCGCCGCGGCCGTCGACTTCCAGGTCGGCACCGGGCGGATGCCGATGGCCCAGCCCGGCGCGCAGGCTCCGCGCAAGCAGGCGCTCTACACCGACGACGAGATCGCGGCGCTGGCGGCGTACGTCGCCTCGCTCGGCCCCGGCCCGGCGATCCCCGACGAGTCCGACTACAGCCTCGAGGGGCTCTCGGACGAGGAGCGTGAGGAGGCCGTCGTCCGCGGTGGCCAGATCTTCCTGACCAACTGCACCGCCTGCCACAACTTCGACGGCTCCGGCGGCGCGATGCCGCGAGGGCGGCTACGCGCCCGAAGATCCGGGGCGTCGAGCCCCGCTTCATCTACGAGGCGATGCTCACCGGCCCGCAGAACATGCCGAACTTCTCCAACGGCAACCTGTCCCCGGAGGAGAAGCGTGACGTCATCGCCTACCTCGACTCGCTCGAGGACACGCCCGAGTACGGCGGCTTCGGCATGGGCGGCCTCGGCCCGGTGAGCGAGGGCATGTTCGCGTGGCTCGTCGGCATCGGCGCGCTGCGTCGGCTTCGCCATCTGGATCGCCGCCCACACCACCCGCTCGAAGAAGGACAAGGTGGAAGCGTGAACACCCCGCACGACGACGAGAACCTTCCGGCCGAGCCAGCCGAGCACTCCGGCGCAGGTGGAGGCCGACCCGATCGCCAACCCGGGCCTCCCGCCGCACGTCTGGCGGCCCACCGACGTCGACCCGAAGGCGGAGAAGCGCGCCGAGCGCCAGATCGCCTTGCTGTTCACGCTGTCGGCCGTCTGCACGGTCGCTCTTCATCGTCGGCTACTTCGCCCTCGACATCGGCGACGACCCCGACACCGTCCTGGGTCTGGGGGCCTCCAACGTCGCCCTCGGCGCTCGCCTTCGGTGGCGCCCTGCTGTTCATCGGCATCGGCGCTGATCCAGTGGGCCCGCAAGCTGATGTCGGACCACGAGATCATCGAGATGCGACACGCCGTCGGCTCGCCCGAGGAGGACCGCCAGGAGACCCTGGCAGCCCTGTCCGCGGGTCTCGAGGAGTCGGGCATCGGCCGGCGCCCGCTCGTCCGGAACTCACTCCTCGGCGCCATCGGCCTCGTCATCCTGCCGGCCGTCGTGGTGCTCCGCGACCTCGGGCCCACACCCAAGCAGGTGGCGAAGAGCGGCGTCCCGGGCGCCGGGCTCGAGGCCACGATCTGGAGTGAGGGCATGCGGGTCGTCCGCGACGTGGTCGGCACGCCGATCCGGGCCTCGGACCTCGAGATCGGCGACCTGGTGAATGCCGAGCCGGCCGCGCTCTTCGAGGTCGACGAGGAGGGCGAGCCCATCATCGAGGGTGCGGAGGCCCAGGTGGTGAAGTCCAAGGCCGCCGTGATCCTGGTCCGGATGCAGCCCGAGGACATCCACGGCTGCCGAGGGCCGCGAGGAGTGGTCGGTCGACGGCATCCTCTGCTACTCCAAGATCTGCACGCACGTGGGGTGCCCGATCTCGCTGTACGAGCGCACCACCCACAACGTGCTGTGCCCCTGCCACCAGTCGACCTTCGACCTCGCGGACGCCGGTCGGGTCATCTTCGGCCCGGCCGCCCGTGCCCTGCCGCAGCTGCCGCTGATGGTTGATGACGAGGGGTACCTTGTAGCTCAGAGCGACTTCGACGAACCCGTGGGACCCAGCTTCTGGGAGCGTGACTCTGAATGAGCATCGACACCGGCAAGTTCGTGCGGAGCAACCGCCACCAGGCGGCCACCGCGAAGAAGCCCGGCAAGATCGCCGGCCCCATGGCCAACTGGGCCGACGAGCGGCTCGGCCTGGGCACGGTCATGAAGAAGCAGGTGCGCAAGGTCTTTCCCGACCACTGGTCGTTCATGCTCGGCGAGATCGCGCTGTGGAGCTTCGTCGTACTCCTGATCACCGGGATCTTCCTCACGCTCTGGTTCCAGCCGAGCATGGCCGAGGTCCAGTACGAGGGGTCCTACGACCAGTTGCGCGGGATCCACATGTCCCAGGCGTACGCCTCCACGCTCGACATCTCCTTCGACGTCCGTGGAGGTCTGCTCCTGCGGCAGATGCACCACTGGTCCGCCATGCTGTTCATCGCCGCGATGCTGGTGCACCTGATGAGGACGTTCCTCACCGGCGCGTTCCGCAAGCCCCGTGAGCTCAACTGGGTCATCGGCGGCACGCTCCTCCTGCTCGGCATCCTCGAGGGCTTCGCCGGCTACTCGCTGCCCGACGACCTGCTGTCCGGCACCGGCCTGCGGATCGCCGACGGCATCGTCAAGGCGACGCCGGTGCTCGGCAGCTACATGTCGTTCTTCGTGTTCGGCGGTGAGTTCCCGGGCGAGATCATCATCCCGCGGCTCTACATCGCGCACGTGCTGTTGATTCCGGGCCTGATCCTGGCGTTGATCACCGCCCACATGCTGCTGCTCGTCTACCACAAGCACACCCAGTGGCCCGGGCCTGGCCGCACCGAGAAGAACGTCGTGGGCTTCCCGATGCTCCCGGTGTACGCCGCCAAGGCCGGCGGGTTCTTCTTCATCGTCTTCGGCGTCACCGCCCTCATGGGTGGCCTGCTGGCGATCAACCCGGTCTGGAAGTACGGACCCTACGATCCGTCGAAGGTCACGGCCGGCTCGCAGCCCGACTGGTACATGGGCATCGCCGAGGGCTTGCTCAGGATCATGCCCGGGTGGGAGACCCATGTCTTCGGCACGACCTGGTCGTGGAACGTCATGCTGCCGGCGCAGATCGCACCGATCCTGCTGCTGACCGTCGTCCTGCTCTGGCCGTTCCTGGAGGCCTGGGTGACCGGCGACAAGCGTGAGCACCACTTGCTGCAGCGGCCCGCGCAACGCGCCGACCCGGACCGCGTTCCTCGCCGCGGCGATCACGCTCTACGGCCTGCTCTGGGCAGCGGGCGGCAACGACATCCTCGCGGTGGTCTTCGACCTGAACCTGAACTACATCACGTACTTCATGCGGGTCGCGATCTTCGTCGTGCCGGTGCTGGTGTTCATCCTGGCCCGACGGTGGTGCATCTCGCTGCAGCGGCACGACAACGAGCAGCTGCTGCACGGCTACGAGACGGGCATCATCATGCGCTCCCCCGAGGGCGGCTACAGCGAACGACACCTGCCGATCAGCGACGCCCGGGCCTACACGCTCACCGCGCGCGACCGCGACCAGATCTACGAGGTCGAGTCGGCTGCCGACGGCAACGGCGTCCCCGCACCCGGCTCCCGGATCCACTCCGCCCGGGCCAAGCTGTCCGAAGGCGATGTTCGGCGACAACGTGCAGAAGCCGACCCGGGAGGAGCTCGACGAGGGCCACCACCACGCCGAGCACGAGCAGGAGCTCCAGGCCGGTCTCGACCACCCCGCCGACGGTCACCAGTTCGACGGCCACCACGCCGTCGAGGGCGAAGAGCTCCGCTCCCACTGACCCGGGACCCCGCCGACCCGGCGCCAGTTTGCACCGGGATCCGCCGACCCGGCGCCAGTTGCCACCCGGATCCCGCCGACCCGGCGCCAGTTGCCACCCGGATCCCGCCGACCCGGCGCCAGTTGCCACCGGGACCGTCCGTCCGCGGACGGATGGCAGTTGTCCACAGATTGCCGACACCCGGTGTCCCGGCGCTGCTCGACGGGCATGCATGCGGCATGCGAACACCCACTTCGCCTCTCCGTGAGTCTGACTTCCCGCTGGCGCCGGACCTACCGTTCACTCGAGGGATGGCGATCGCCGCCGGGCTGAGCGATAGCCATCTCTTCCGTCTGTGCCAGGACGGCTGGCTGCGCCGGCCGGTCCGAGGGCTCTACATCGGGAGCCAGGTCCCGGACACGTTGGCGACGCGGGCGAGGGCGCTCGAGCTCGTCGTCCTCGAAGGCTGCTTCGTGTGCGACCACACAGCGGCGTGGCTCCACGCCGGTGACATCGCCCTGCCGCCCAACGACCATCTGGCGACCCCTCGGCTGAGCGTGTTCCGTCCCCCTCAAGAGGGACGGCTCCGAAACGGCCTCATCAGGAGTGGGGAGCGAACGCGTCCTTCCCAGGGATCTCATGACCATCGGGAATCTTCTGGTCACGACTCCTCTGCGGACTGCCCTCGACCTCGGTCGGCTGCAACGCAACCCGGACCTGGCGCTGGCTGGAATGGATCGGATGCTGGCGCTGGGGGTATTCGAGAGCGACGAGCTGTTGGGCGAGCTCGGCCGGTTCAAGAAGCAGCGCGGGGTCGTCCGCCTTCGAAGGTTGGCCCCACTTGCAGACGGCAAGTCCGCGTCCTTCGGTGAATCGGCCCTGCGGCTGCGCTGGTACACCGCAGGACTGCCCCGGCCGGAGCTGCAGGTCCCGGTAGTGGTAGGCGGCCGGGTGATCTTCTGGCTGGACATCGGCCTAGAGGACTTCCTGTTCGCGGCCGAGTACGACGGTGAGGAGTGGCATTCGAGCGAAGAGGATCGCGAGCACGACGAGTGGCGTCGCTCGTGGCTGGCCACGAACCAGGCATGGTTGGTGGAGGTGTACCGCCGGACGAACGTGTTCGGGCGCCAACAGGACGCCATCGAGTTGCTTGCGGCCGGCTACCGGAAGGCGCGCGCGTCTCTCGGCCAGCGCGTCATCCTGTCGTGACCTGACAACTGACGCCGGGTCGGCGGGGTGGCGGTGACAACTGGCGCCGGGTCGGCGGTCAGGAGAGGGCGGAACCGGACTTCCAGTCGGGGAAGGAGGCGTTCCAGTCGCCGTACCCGTTGGTGAGGGTCATCGGTCGGTCGGTGCCGGTGTACTCGACGACGTCCCCGCGCCGGGTCATGTTGTAGAGCCAGCTGGCGTTGGCGGTGCTCATGCCGGTGCAGCCGTGGCTGACGTTGGCGTAGCCCTGGGACCCGACGGACCACGGTGCAGCGTGCACGAACTCCCCGGAGTAAGTGACGCGCATGGCGTACTCGACGTTGTTGATGTCGTAGGCCTCGGAGCTTCCCTGCGGGATGCCGATGGTCTCGGAGTTCATCCGCTTGGTGCGGTGCTTCTCGATGATGACCTTGGTGCCGGATCGGGTCGTGAAGCCGGGCTTCCCCGTGGTGATCGGGATCGTGCGGAGCAGGTTCCCGTTGGACAACACCCGCATCTGGTGTGTCTGGGCGTTGACCTTGTAGACATGGGCATCGCCGACGTCGAACTTGACGCGACGGCTCTCCTGGCCGTAGATGCCGTTTCCGGCGGGGATGCTGTTGATGTCGACGTCGACTGCGACCTCGGAGCCGGCCTTCCAGTACGACCTGGGGCGCCAGTGGGCCTCGGTGTCGCTTATCCAGTTCCAGGCGCCGGGCTGCTTCGGGGTGGACTCCACGTTCATGTGCCGCTCGAACGTGGCCTTGTCGGTCACCGGGATGTCGAACGTGACGATGACCGGCATCCCCACGCCGACAGTCTCGTTGGCGAGCGGAGCAACGGACGGATAGGTCTGCTCATCGAGGGTGAGGTCCTCGGTGTGGAACGTCGAGGTGCGGCTGACGCGCTCGCCGTCACTTCGCTCGGCGACCGCCCGGACCCGGTAGTCGGTGCCGGGCTCGAGCCGGCCGGTGGCGGTCCATGCCGAGCCGTCGGGGGTGAGCTCGCCGGCGAGCGGACCCTGCGAGGAGGTGACCTTGACCGAGCGGAGTGACCCTCCTGTCGCCGAGAACTTCACGGCGTGGTCGACTGCTACGTCGTCCGCGCCGCGGACGTTCGACTTCAGCTTGAGTGCGGGGACCTCCGGCTGCTCGGCCGTGGCCGTCTCCGGCTCCTCGTCAGCGCTGGACCCGCTGTCGCACGCCGCGAGCACGGGACCGAGCAGCGCCAGGGCGGCCGCTGTCGCCGCGGCGCGCTTGATGCGCAGCCGCGATGCGGGCGTGGCTGGGCGACGCTGGAACATGCAGGGACTCCCCGAAAACGAAGGACGTGCTAACCACTCAAGGGTAACGGGTCGACGACAAGGAACGGCCTCACGCGACGTGGAAACGATCACGTGAACCGGGGCCACAAGTCAAATCAGTGCGAGTGTTCGCCCCGGTAGTACTCGAAGATCAGCCCGCTCAGCGCGAGGGCGCCGAGGCCGACCCCGATGATGAACAGCCACCAGGCACCGAGTGCGATGCCGTAGACGCACACCGCCAGCGTGGCCCCGCACCACAGGGGCCACCAGGAGTACGGCGGGAAGAACCCCAGCTCGCCGGCCCCATCGGCGATCTCGGCCTCTTTGCGGTCCTCGGGGCGAGGGTCCATCCGGACCGCGTGGAATCCGAGGTAGATCGTCACCATGGCGGCGAGCAGCGTGGTCATGGTGAGCGCGGAGGTGCCCGTCCAGTCGTACGTGACGAACCAGTAGGTGGGACTCACGACCACGAAGAACGCGGTCGCCATGGCGAAGATCCAGGCTTCAGACCTCATGCTCGGGGTCCCCGGCGAAGCGCGAGCGCAGCGGACGCTTTGTTGGGGTGAATCATCGGTTGTCCTCCGGGTCATCGGTTTGCCGGTCGAGGTGTTCCTGGCGACCCTCGACGTCGGGCGCGTCCGCGATGCGGCCCTCCCGCTCAGCGTCGTTCTCCGCGAGCTCGAGGGCGGCCACCTCCGGGTGGTGCAGGTCGAAGGCCGGCGACTCCGAGCGGATCCGCGGGATCGTGACGAAGTTGTGCCGTGGCGGCGGCGAACTGGTCGCCCACTCGAGAGAGCGGCCCCAACCCCACGGGTCGTCCGTCTCGACCAGCGGCCCACGGCGCGAGATGTAGACGTTGTAGAGGAACGGCAAGGTCGACGCACCGAGTAGGAACGCGCCCACGGTGGACACTTGGTTGAGGGTGGTGAAGCCGTCCTGGGGTAGGTAGTCGGCGATCCGCCGGGGCATGCCCTCGACGCCGACCCAGTGCTGGACCAGGAACGTGGTGTGGAAGCCGACGAACAACAGCCAGAAGTGGACCTTGCCGAGCCGTTCGTCGAGCATCCGGCCGGTCATCTTCGGCCACCAGAAGTAGAAGCCGGCGAACATCGCGAAAACTACCGTGCCGAAGACGACGTAGTGGAAGTGGGCCACCACGAAGTAGGAGTCGGACACGTGGAAGTCCAGGGGCGGGCTGGCCAGGATGATGCCAGTCAGGCCACCGAACAGGAACGTCGTGAGGAAGCCGATCGACCACAGCATGGGGGTGTCGAAGGACAGAGATCCCCCCCACATGGTGCCGATCCAGTTGAAGAACTTCACCCCGGTCGGTACGGCGATCAGGAAGGTCATGCCGGAGAAGAACGGCAGATCCACGGCACCGGTGACGAACATGTGGTGCGCCCACACCGCCACGGACAGGAGGGCGATTCCGAGTGTCGCACCGACCAGTCCGATGTAGCCGAAGATCGGCTTGCGGCTGAACACCGGCAGGATCTCGGTGATGATGCCGAAGAAGGGCAGCGCGATGATGTAGACCTCGGGATGGCCGAAGAACCAGAACAGGTGCTGCCACAGGATGGCGCCGCCATGGGCGGTGTCGAAGACGTGGGCGCCGAGCAGGCGATCGGCCTCGAGCGAGAGCAGGGCGCCGGCGAGCACGGGGAAGGCGATCAGCACCATCAGGCTGGTCACCATGGTGTTCCAGACGAAGATCGGCATCCGGAACATCGTCATGCCGGGCGCGCGCATGCAGATGATCGTCGTGATGAAGTTGACAGCGCCCAGGATGGTGCCGAGTCCGGCCAGCCACAGACCCATCACCCAGAGGTCCCCGCCGACGCCAGGTGAGCGTACGGCGTCCGACAGCGGCGTGTAGGCGAACCAGCCGAAGTCGGCCGCTCCCTGTGGGGTCAGGAATCCCGAGGCGGCGATCAGGCTCCCGAAAAGGAAGAACCAGTAGCTCATCATGTTGAGCCGCGGGAACGCCACGTCGGGAGAGCCGATCTGCAGCGGCATGATCGCGTTTCCGAAGCCGAAGAAGAGCGGCGTCGCGAACAACAGCAGCATGATCGTGCCGTGCATCGTGAACAGCTGGTTGTAGAGCTCTTCGTTGACGACCTGCTGGCCGGGGAAGGCGAGCTCCGATCGCATGATCATCGCCATCACACCGGCGATCAGGAACCAGGCGAACGAGGTGACGAGGTAGAGCTTGCCGATCAGCTTGTGGTCGGTCGTGGTGAGGATGCGGACGACCTGCTGGCCGAGCGGCTTGCGCCCGGTGACGGTCGTCGGCTGTGCTGTCGCGGTCACTCGCAGCCTCCGTCGTTCTCGTCGGACTCGTCGTCGAGCCCGACCTGGGTGTAGGCCTGACCGTTGCCGCACACCGGCCTGTCGGACACGAAGCCGTCGGCCTCGAGTTCCGTGAGGTACTGCTCGTAGTCGGCCTCGCTGACCACGCTGACGTCGAACAACATGCGGGAGTGGTAGACCCCGCAGAGCTCGTAGCACTTGCCCCGGAACTCGCCGATGGTGTCGGGCGTGACCTCGAAGTGGTTGTAGCGGCCGGGGACGACGTCCATCCGCATCAGGAAGGCCGGGATGCCGAAGGAGTGGATCACGTCGGGTGAGTACAGGTTGAACTGCACCGTCTGGTCGACGGGGAGGACCAGGGTGGGGATGTCGCTCGCGGTGCCGGACGTGTAGACGTTACGGCCGCCCACGGCCTCGTTGCCGGTGTGGTTGAAGGTCCACGACCACTGCTGGCCGACGACGTTGACCTCCAGATCCTCCTCGGTGTCCTGGAGGACGGCGTTCTGCACGTCGACAGTCCAGTAGAAGAAGACGACCACCATGATGACCGGCGCGATGGTGTAGAAGATCTCCAGCGGGAGGTTGTAGCGGGTCTGCACCGGAACCTCGTCGTCGCTCTTGCGGTGGTACCGGATGATGACCCAGAAGATCAGCCCCCACACGATGGCACCGGTGATCAGCGCAGCCACCCACGCCCAGCGCCACAGATAGAAGATGTCATCGGCCTGCTCGGTCGCCGGATCGGGCATGGCGAGGTTCTGCCACTCGCCCCGCGACTCCGCGGAGCAGCCGCTCACGAAGAGGATGACGCCGAGCGCGACGACGAGCGCGCCACGACGCAGGAACCGAGCCCCACGCTGGTGCAAAAGCGGACCCACGAACGAGCCTCTCTGTTCGGCAACCACGGCTGGTCAAACACTATCCGAATCGGGCCCCGGTATGAGGGGTGGGGCACTCCGACGCGGAAGTGGTTCGTGGTCGATAGGTTCGAGGGGTGACAAATGCCGTGCCCGGCCACGGAGACCGGCTTCCGGTCTACCTCGACACCGCGTCGTCCGAACCTCTTCACCCCGCGGCCAGGGAGACCTTCCTCGCCGCCCTCGACCAGGGGTACGCCGACCCGCGGCGTCTCCACCGGACGGCAAGGTCTGCACGGCTCCTGCTGGACAACGCGCGGGCGGCCGTGTCCGAGAGCCTGGACGTGCGGCCCGACGAGGTCACGTTCACCGCGTCCGGCACCGAGGCCGTCCATCGCGGTCTCCTCGGACTCGCCAGGGCCCGCTCGAGCCGCGGGTCGGTCCTCGTGCACTCCGCCGTCGAGCACTCGGCGGTGCTGCACGCCGCCGACTGGGGCGGCAAGCCGGTCTCGGTCCCGGTCGATACGCGCGGGCGGGTCGACGCCGCCGACTTCGTCGAGCGCTGCGGGGGTCCCGACGTCGCCGTGGCAGCGCTGCAAACCGCGAACCACGAGGTCGGGACGCTGCAACCCGTCGGCTCCTTCCCGCTGCCGAACGACGTCCCCCTCTTCGTGGACGCCGGCGCGTCGATGGGTCGCCTGCCCCTGCCCGACGGCTGGTCCGCCGCCGCGGGCTCCGCCCACAAGTGGGGTGGTCCGGCGGGGGTCGGGATCCTGCTGGTGCGTACTGGGGTCCGGTGGAGCAACCCGTTCCCCGTTGACGACCGGGTCGATCACCGGACCGCAGGCTTCGAGAACGTCCCGGCGGCGCTGGCCGCAGCCGCCGCCCTGCAAGCGGTCGTGGCCGAACGCGACGAGGTGAACGCGCGCCAGTTCGCCCTGGTCGACCGGATCCGTTCCGCTGTCGCCGGTATCCCGGACACCGAGGTGGTCGGTGACCCGGTGGACCGACTCCCCCACGTCGTCACGTTCTCGTGCCTCTACGTCGCCGGAGAAGCCCTCGTCACGGAGCTCGACAAGCGCGGGTTCGGGGTGGCCAGCGGTTCGGCATGCACGGCGTCCTCTCTCGAGCCCAGCCACGTGCTGTCCGCGATGCGCGTGCTCACCCACGGCAACGTGCGGGTGTCGCTGACCCGGGAGACAACCGAAGCCGAGGTCGACGCCCTCCTCGCGGCGCTGCCCGGCGTCGTAGCCGACCTGCGAGCGGAGGCACGATGAACCTGCCCACGACCGTCGACCTGGAGCTGGACTGCCGGGACCAGGTCTGCCCGAAGCCGGTGATCGAGCTCGCCCGCCATCTCACCGACGTGGACCCTGGTGGCGTCATCGGCGTGGTCGCGACCGATGCCGCCGCGCGGGTCGACATCCCGGCCTGGTGCCGGATGCGGGAGCAGGAGTACGTCGGCGAGGACCTCGCCGCCGATGGCGCGGCCCGGTTCCTGGTCCGGCGGGTCAGCTGACCGTGGCCGCCAGGTCCGACAACGGCACCGAGGTGTCCTCCAGCCGCGCGACGTCGAGGGTGCGGCCGAGCAGGCTCCGCAGGTCGTCGGTGGCGTCCCAGACGTTGACGTGCATCCCCGCCAGCACGCGTCCTGCGTCGTGCCACAGCACAACGCCCTCGAGCGCCGCCAGGTCGCCGCGCACCACGACGTGGTCGCGGTGGCTCTTGGGGAGGTATCCGACGTACTCCATGCCGAGGTCGTACTGGTCGGTGAAGAAGTACGGCGCCCGCTCGTAGGCGACGCCCTCGCCCAGCATGTTGCGCGCAGCGACCCTGCCCTGCTCGATCGCGTTGTCCCAGTGCTCCACCCGGATCCGGTGGCCCAGCACCGGGTGGTCGTGGTTGGCGATGTCGCCGGCCGCATACACGTGGGGGTCGGACGTGCGGAGCTCGGCGTCCACGAGCACGCCGTTGTCGGTTGCCAGGCCGGCGCTCCGGGCCAGCTCCGTGCGAGGCGTCGCCCCCACGGCAACGAGCAGCAGGTCGGCCGGGACCGGTGTCCCTTCCGTCAGCCTCACATGCGTGCGGTCCGCGCCGTCCACGGAGACTTCGAGTCGGAGGTCCACGTCGTGCTTGCGGTGCAGGTCGGCGAAGGCCGCGCCGACCCGTTCCCCCATGACGCCCAGCAGCGGCTGCGCCTGCGGCTCGACGACGGTCACCTCGCACCCCAGCGTCCGCGCGGCGGCCGCGACTTCCAGGCCGATCCAGCCGCCGCCGACGATGACCACGCGCGGCTGCTCGAGCAGGGCGGCCCGCAAGGCGGCGTTGTCGTCGAGGGTGCGCAGGTAGGCGACCCTGGCGCCGGTGCTGTCGATCGCCGGCAGCCGTCTGGGCTCGGAGCCGGTGGCCACGAGGAGCTCGTCGTAGCCGAGCTCGCCGTCGTCGGTCGCCACCACGCGCCGCTCGAGGTCGATCGAGCTCACCGACGAGGAGACCCGGACGTCGATGCGGTGCTGCTCGTACCACTCGGGCTCCTGCGCGGCGGTGGTCTCCGGCTCCTTCTCTCCCAGGAGCACGCTCTTCGACAGCGGCGGCCGCTCGTACGGCAGGTGCGGCTCGGCTCCCAGCAAGGTCACCTGGCCGTCGTACCCGCGCTGACGCAGTTCCTCTGCCGCTTTCGCTGCGGCGAGCCCGCCGCCGACGATCACCATGCCCATTCGCGGTTCACCTTCCGTTTCGAGTCAGTGAGAGAAACTCGGCACGCGTGGCCGGGTCGTCGCGCAGTCGCCCGAAAAGCGCCGAGGTGACGGTCCGCGAGCCGGGGACCCGGGCGCCGCGCAGCGTCATGCAGGTGTGCTCGGCCTCGATCACGACCCCCACGCCCTTTGCGGCCAGACTATGCCGGAGGTGGTCGGCGACGCGTTTGGTCAGCCGCTCCTGGGTCTGGGCGTGGCGGGAGTGGTATTCCACGGTCCGCGCCAGCTTCGAGAGGCCGAGGATCCGCTCCGCCGGGAGATAGCCAACGTGCGCGACGCCCACGAACGGCAGCATGTGGTGCTCGCACAGCGACTGCACCGGGATGTCCTCGACGAGCACCAGCTCGTCGTACCCCTCGTCGTTCGGAAACGTCGTCATCTCGAACTCGGGTGGCGTCAGCATCTCCGCGAACGCCCGTGCCATCCGGCGCGGCGTCGCCGCGGTCGACTCGTCCTCGAGGTCGACACCGAGTGCGGTCAGCAGGTCGGTGGCCGCCGACTCGGCGGCACGGAGGTCGATCCCGGGCCGGTGGTCGAGGTGCTCGACCCGCCAGCGGGCGAGGTCGTCGACGGGCTGGCTCATCCGGGGTCCCCGTTCGCCGGGGTCCTCGCGAAATCGTGCGCCGGAGGAGCGCAGCGGGGAGTCGCGCGATTTCGTGGGGTGGTCTGGCGGAACGAAGTGAGCATTCGGCTGGGGTGCTCATGCCTTGCCGCCGCTGGGCGTGGTCTGCTGTCGTCCGGCGGCGAGGAGGCTCAGGGACAGCGCCGCGAGCAGGAGCCCGAAGTCGCGCAGGGCGATGTCGTAGTACTCGCCCATGGTCACGAGGTTCAGGATGATCCCGCCCAGCCAGGCGGCGACCAGCAGACCGCCCCAGCGCGGGGCCACCGCGACCACGATGCCGGCGACGATCTCGATCACGCCGACGAGCAGCATCGCGTCGTGGGCGCTCCCGGGAACGATGTCGTTCACCCAGGGCGCGAGGTAGGCCTGCCAGTCGTCGGTGAGGACCTCGACGAACTTGTCCAGCCCGAAGAGGATCGGCGCGACCGTGAAGCCCGCCCGGAGCAGGAAGAACGCCTGGTCGGCGGGCGTGGTGGTCCGCGTGGAGCCGGGGTGGGTGGTCGACATCTCGTCGCCTCCATTCTAAAAAGTAGTTGTTTCGACATTAGAGTCTGTGTCACCATTGCGTCAAGAGATTTCTGTTTTAGAGGGGTGGGTCCACGTGGATCTCGGCTCGCAGGCGACAGGCGTGGCCGCCCTCGCCGACCCCACCCGGCGCGCGCTCTACGAGTACGTCGTGCGCCGACGGGCCGCGGTCGGACGCGAAGAGGCGGCGACCGCCCTGCACCTCGCGCCCCACACCGCGAACTTCCACCTGGACAAGCTCGTCGATGCCGGGCTGCTGGCCACGGAGTACCGCCGGCTCGGCGGACGCTCGGGTCCCGGGGCCGGCCGCCCGAGCAAGCTCTACCGGCGAGCCGACCGGCAATGGTCGGTGTCGCTGCCGGACCGCCGATACGACCTCGTGGGCGACCTCCTGGCGCGCGGTATCGAGGAGGCGGAACGGAGTGGTGGGAGCGTGTCCCGGGCCCTGGACCAGGCGGCGGCCGAGCGGGGGCGGGAGATCGGGTCGGCCCAGGCGCCCGCTGAGCAGGCCGGTGACCACGCCGGCGACCAGGCCGGAGATCTCGGCACGATCGCCGAGGCTCTGGCCGGCCAGGGCTACGAGCCCGTCGTCGACCCAGCAGCGGACCCGGACACGGTGCTGCTCGCCAACTGTCCCTTCGACGCGCTCGCCCATGCCCACACCGAGCTGGTGTGCGGACTGAACCGCTCGTTCGTCCAGGGCGTGGCGGACGGCGTGGGCTGCGCCGGAGTCACCGCGCACCTCGAGCCCGAGCCCGGTCAGTGTTGCGTCAAGGTGCGCCGCGAGACGTGAAGCCCTCTGGTCCCCGACAACGGTCGGAGGGTCAGCCGGGTCGGTAGCTCACGGTGAGGTCGCCCACGCCGTCGATGTGACCCACCAGCCGGTCGCCCCGCTGGACCGCGCCCACCCCGGCGGGGGTCCCGGTCATCAGCAGGTCGCCGGCTCGCAATGCCACGAGGGTGCTCAGGTAGGAGAGCGCCTCGGGGACCGACCAGATCTGCTGGTTCAGGTTGCCCCGCTGGCGGGTCTCGCCGTTGATCTCGAGCCGGATCTCGCCGCTGTCCGGGTGGCCCACCTCGGCCACCGACCGGAGCGCGCTGCATGGTGCGGATTCGTCGAAGCCCTTGGCCATGTCCCAGGGGCGGCCGGCTCGCTTGGCCTCTGCCTGCAGGTCCCTCCGGGTCATGTCGAGCCCGACGGCGTACCCGAACACGAGCTGGAGGGCACGATCGGGAGGCACGTCGCGACCCCCGGACCCCAGGGCCACCACCAGCTCCACCTCGTGGTGCAGGTCCGAGGTGGCGACCGGAAAGTCGAGCTCGCTGCCGTCCGGGACCAGTGCGTGGGCCGGCTTGACGAAGAAGAACGGTGGCTCACGATCGGGATCGTGGCCCATCTCGACCGCATGCTCGGCGTAGTTGCGGCCGATGCACAGGATCCGGCCCACCGGAAACAGTTCGTCCGACCCGGACACCGGCAGCGTCGGCGGTGCGGCGAGCGCGACCGCGTGCCTGGGGTGGGTGCTCTGCTCAGCGGCTGGCGGCATAGAAGGAGACCTTTCGTTCGAAGTAGCCGACTACCTCCGACGCGGTGAACGCGAATGCGAACACCACCAGCAGGAGGGACCAGAACTCCGGCATCAGGAAGTTGCGGGAGTACAGCTCGAAGAGGTAGCCGACGCCGACCACTGCGATGAGGAGCTGGCCGATCACGACTCCCTTGAGGCCGCGGATCAGGCCCAGCCGGATGCCGGCGAGCAGCTCTGGCAGGGCGGCACGCAACACGATCGTCGAGAAGAGCCGGCCGCGACCGGCACCGAAGGCGCGCCCCATCTCGAGCAGCGAAGGGTTGACCCGCTCGACGCCGACCTGGGTGTCCAGGGCGATCACCCAGACCGAGAACAGGAACACGGTGACGACCATCGTCGGAAGGCCGAACCCGAGCAGCGCCATCAGGGCGGGCACGACCGCGGTGAGCGGTGAGCTCTCGAAGATGTTGACCCACATGCCCATGAGGGAGCCGAAGGCGCGGCTGGTGCCCATCAGGATCCCGAGGCCGATGCCGATGGAGAAGGACAGCGCCATCCCGATGCCGAAGGCCTGGAGCGTGATCCTGACGGCCTCGGCGAAGCTGGAGGAGGACATCACCTCACCGAGCGCCGCGACGACGTCCGAGAGCGGCGGGATCAGCGAGATCCAGCCGGCCCGACCGACCACCTCCCAGATCAAGAGCCAGACGAGCAGGGAGAACACCATGGGGACCCTGTGACCACGTAGTTCCACGTCATTCCTCCAGGTAGCTCTCGAGCTCGCGCCAGATCCGCTCCACCCAGTCGAGATAGGTGGTGCTCCGCCGCACCGAGTCCGATCCCGCGGAGTGGTCCAGGCCCGGCCGGACCACGGTGGAGACGCGGGACGGACCGCGAGTGAGGATCACGATCTGGTCCGACACGTAGACCGCCTCCTCGATCGAGTGGGTCACGAAGATGACCGTCTTGTCCTCGCCGCTCAGCAGCTCCAGCAGGTCCTCCTGGAACTTGCGCCGGATCTGCTCGTCGACCGACGCGAACGGCTCGTCCATCAGCAGGATGTCGGCGTCGACCGCGAGCGCGCGGGCCAGCCCGACGCGTTGGCGCATGCCACCGGAGAGCTGGTGCGGATAGACGTCCTCGTGACCGGCGAGGCCGACCTTGTCGACGTACTCACGCGCGATCGCCTCCCGCTCGCGGCGCGGGACGCCCCGCAGCTCGAGCCCGAACGCCGCGTTGCGCAGGACCGTGGCCCACGGCATCAGTGCGAAATCCTGGAACACCAGGGCGCGGTCCGGACCGGGCCCGGTGACCGGAGTGCCCTCCACCTCGATGCGGCCCGAGGTGGCGTCGACGAGTCCGGCGATGATCTTGAGGGTCGTGGTCTTGCCGCAGCCGCTGGGCCCGATGATGCTCGTGAGCTCGCCCCGGGGTACGTCGAAGGAGACGCCGTCGATCACGTGCTTCGGCCCGAAGTCCTTGCCCAGGTCGATCACCCGCACGGCGGCGCTGGGCTGTGGCACGTCGCCGGCCGTGTCCGGGGTCGTCGTCGCGGGGTTGCTCATGAGGGCCTCATCTCGGGTCGGAAGAGCCGCAGCTCAAGGCGCTGGAGGAGCGTGATGCTGACGCTCGCGAAGATGATGATCGAGAGGATCGCGGCGAACATGCTCGGATAGTCGGCCACCGAGCGGTAGTAGGTGATCAGATCGCCCACGCCCGTGGGGGTGATGATCAGCTCGGCGAGGATCGCGCCGGTGAAGCCCTGCGCGAGGCCCAGCCGCAGTCCCGCGAAGATGAGGCCGCTGGCCGCCGGGATCACGATCTTCCAGACTCGCTGCACGGTGCTCGCCAAGAAGGCGTTGGCCATCTCGTTCAGGTTCTTGGGGGCGTTGGCGATCCCGCGGTAGGAGTTGAGCACGATCACCGGAGCGCTCAGCAACACCACCGCGAAGACCTTGGCGGCGAAGCCGATGCCGTAGACGAAGGTGATCAAGGGGATGATGGCCGCCGACGGTGAGGCCTGGAGCACGATGAACACCGGCAGCCCGAACCACTCCGCGCGCGGCGACAGCCCCATGACGACGCCCGCCAGGACGCCGCCGACCGCCGTCAGCCCCACGCCAACGAGCAGCGGACCCAGGGTTTCAGCGTAGGCATCGGCGAAGGTGCCGTCCTGGAGCATTTCGACGAAGGCGGACATTGTGTCCGTGAACGTCGGGAACGCGATGCTGACCGGCACCCGGCCGGCCCACTCCCACAGCCCGAGCACGAACACGATCGAGAGCACGCGCAGCACCCAGGGGTGGGTCAGGACGCCCGCCGGCCTGCGCGAGACGGTCGTAACGGACACGCGTTCAGCCACCGAGCGCTTCGAGCGCGTCCTGCCGGGGTCCGAGCGTCCAGAAGTCCTCCACCTGCAGGGACGACGGGTCGCCCTCGAGCTGTCCCGCAGCGGCGTAGAAGTCGAAGTCCGCCTTCGCGGCCTGTTCGCCGCCGCAGTCCTGGGTGAAGAGGTCCTCCTCGACACCCTGCTCGTAGTAGGGCAGGAGCTCCGGCTCGAGGTCCTCGGGGAGGTCCTCGAGCAGCCCCAGCCGCTCCCGCTCCTCGACGACGAACTGGGGGTCCTCGCTGATGCCCCGCCACACCTCGAGCACCTGCTCGAGCAGGACCTGCACGTTGTCCTCGTTGGCCTCGAGCCAGTCGGTGTTGGCGAAGAGGACCTCGTCGCTGGCTTCCAGCTCGGGCGTCTCGAGGACGTGGAAGGTCCCCGGGGACTCACTCATGACGTAGTTGGTGTTGGGGATGTCAAGAACAGTGGCCTTCACATTGCCGCGCAGGAGCGCGGTAGCGCGTACCTCGGCGCCCGATACGTAGCTGACCTTGCCGAACTCGATCCCCTCGGTCTCCTGGACGATGTTGGCCAGGGCCTCGGTCGTGGATCCACGCGAGTGGACCGTGAAGGTTTCGCCGTCGAGTGACTCCCAGTCGGGGTAGGTCGCCTTGTCCACGACCGGGAAGAACCGCGCAGCCGTCAGTTGGCAGAAGATCCGGAGCGGCGCATCGGAGCCCTGGATGAGGGCGTACGGCGCGCCGAGCCCGACGTCGGCCTGTCCGCCGACGACCGCCTGGTTGGCGAGGTCCTCGTCGGCCAGCTCGATCAGCTCGACGTCCACACCCTCCTCGCGCACCCGCTCGAGTGCGATGAACAGAGCCAGCGTCTCCACCGACTCGATGTCGCCCAGGGCAACGCGGATGGTGTCTTCGTCACCACCCCCGGCTCCCTCGCCGCACGCGGACAGCAGGAGTGCGAGTGCCGCAGCCGCGGCCAGGAGGCTCTGCTTCATGTGGTCCATCCCCTCGGTGGCGAGTCCGCGGGGCCGTCCGCCCGACAACGCAAGGACAGCCCGAGCCCGCCGTGTGGTGCCCGTCACCGTATCAGATCAGATATGATCTGACGAGATGAGACGAACTGGGTCGGCTCGGGGGCCGCGTCCTCGGGATCCTGGAGGAGGATGACGCATGGCCAACCTCAAGTCGCAGGCGATCTACCACGCCCTTCGGGAGCGGATCCTCGCCAATGACATCGCGCCCGGCGTACGGCTCGTCGTGCGCGACCTCGGCCATCAGTACGAGACCAGCGACATCCCGGTCCGGGAGGCGCTGCGGATGCTCGAGCGGGACGGCCTCGTCAAGACCGTGCCGTACGTCGGCGCCCGGGTCACCAGCCTGTCCGCCAAGGAGATCGAGGAGACCTACTTCATCCGCTCCCACCTCGAGAGCATCGCGACCGGCTTGGCGGCCCAGCGCATCACCGACGACGAGCTCGCCGAGATCGACCGCCTCATGGCGGCCATGGACGCCGCCGTGGCTGCCAAGGACGGGCCGACCTTCTCGGAGCTGAACCAGACCTTCCATCGCACGATCATCGGTTGTTGCGGCAACGACATGCTGCGTGAGCTCACGATGGACATCTGGCAAAGGCACTCGGGTTTCCAGCGGGTCTTCCGCAAGGTCCCGAGCCGCCTGTCCACGTCCCAGCGTGAGCACCGCGGGATCGTCGCCGCCCTGCGTCGTCACGACGCCGATGAGGCAGCGCGGCTGGCGCTGCTGCACAAGCTGTCGGTGCGCGACGACGTGAGCACGCTGGTGGACGACAGCGAACCAGCCGGCGTCGGCGGATTCGAGGCCTGAGCCGCCGGTGCGGCCAAGGGACGCTCCGGTCAGGCGTCAGGGTCGGAGGGTGCGCAGGTGCGGCTCCAGGTCGCCGGCCGCCTCCGCGCCGTACGTCGCCGCGCACCGCTCGAGGAAGGCGGCCCGGGACAGGTTGTACTCCTGGGTGCCCACCTGCTCCACGACGTAGACCGCCAGCAGGCAGCCGAGCTGGGCCGCCCGCTCGAGGCCGAGATCCCACGTCAGGGCGGCCAGGAACCCGGCCCGGAAGGCGTCACCCACACCCGTCGGCTCGACCTTGCGGATCTCCGGCACGGCGTCGACGACGACCGGTTCCTTGCCCTCACGGTCGATGCGCACCCCGGCCGCCCCCAGGGTGATCACCCAGGTGCCGACCCGGGACAGCACGTCCTCGCGCGTCCAGCCGGTCTTCTGGGTGATCAGGGAGGCTTCGTACTCGTTCGAGAACAGGATGTGCGCTCCGTCGATCAGCGGACGGATCAGGTCACCGCCACCGAACGCCAGCTGCTGCGACGGATCGGCGACGAAGCGGTATCCCCGCTGCCGGCACTCGTCGGTGTGCCGCAGCATCGCCTCGGGGTCGTTGGGCCCGACCAGCACGTAGTCGGGGGCACCGGCGCGGTCGGCGATCGGCTTCAGCTCGATCTCGCGCGCCTCGCTCATCGCCCCGGCGTAGAACGACGCGATCTGGGCGTGGGCGGAGTCGTTGGTGCACACGAACCGGGCGGTGTGCCGGGTCGGGGACACGTGCACCGCGTCGCAGTTCACACGGTGCCGCTCCAGCCAGGCGCGGTAGTCGACGAAGTCCTCGCCGACGGCCCCGACCAGCACTGGCTCGAGGCCCAGGTTGCCGAGACCGAAGCAGATGTTCGCCGCGCACCCACCCCGGCGTACCTCGAGGTCCTCGACCAGGAAGGACACCGACAGCTTGTCCAGCTGGTCGACCACGAGGGAGTCGGAGAACTTGCCCGGGAACGACATCAGGTGATCGGTGGCGATCGACCCGGTGATGAGGAGCGACATGCCGCGAGACCCTACCGCTGCGCCGCGTTGGAGTACCCATCAGTAGCCAATAGCGTCGTCGACATGACGGCCTACGACGAGTTCGCCAGCCCGCAGCAGATGCATACCGACTGCGAGGCGGTCGGGCGCAACCTGCCCAGGCTCGAGCGGGCCGCGAAGGCGGCGGTCGAGCCGGCGCCGAGCCTCCACTTCGACGACTTCCCCCGCGAGGTCGGGAAGCGCGACATCCGGATCAGCGACGCGGCCACACGTCTCGCCAACGCGCTGCACCTGCATCTGGACTGACCGGCCCGGCCCTCAGCCCTGGGCACAGCAAAGCCCCGTCCGGAGACGGGGGCTTTGGCGTCTGATCAGTGGAAGGAGTCTCCGCAGGCGCACGAGCCGGTGGCGTTGGGGTTGTCGATCGTGAAGCCCTGCTTCTCGATCGAGTCGACGAAGTCGATCATGGCGCCGTTGAGGTAGGGGACGCTCATCCGGTCGACCACGACGGTCACGCCGTCGAAGTCGGTGGTCACGTCGCCGTCGAGGGTGCGCTCGTCGAAGAACAGCTGGTAGCGCAGACCCGAGCAGCCGCCCGGCTGCACGGAGATGCGCAGCGCGAGGTCGTCGCGGCCCTCCTGCTCGAGAAGGCTCTTCACCTTGGCTGCGGCCACCCCGCTCAGGTTGATCTGATCGGTGCGGCGCTCTTCGGTGGTCTCGACCTGCTCGGTCATGTTGCTGGCTCCCGGGGGTCGTCTGAAGGGGTCTTCCGGCTTCAATGGTCGCACATCCGCGGTTATTCCCCCGCACTCGCGCCCTCGCGTCGCCGATCCAGCGCGCCCGCGTCGCATCGTACCCAGGGCCACGTCATCAGCGCCCAGATCGCGGTGATCAGGGCGATCTCGACCACGACGTACAGCGGCCACGGCCCCAGGTAGTCGAGGATCGTCGCGGTCCCGGGCTTGCGGTTGATGAAGCCGTAGTTGGTGCCGAGGATGCTGTTGACGACGAAGACCGTCACCGCCCAGGCGGCGGTCAGGGCGATCGTCACCCGGTAGTCGCGCCAGGAGGGGTGCAGTCCCAGCCCCCAGGTCAGGAAGATCGCGGCCCACACCACGAGGATGTGCATGCCCCAGTAGGCGAGGAACTTCGGATCGGGGAAGTCCCGGGCCAGGGACGGGGTGAGCAGACCCTGGGTGGTGAGCCCGAGCCCCCAGAAGTAGGTGAGGGCGACGGCGGTTCGGCGGTGCGTCCACAGCGCGACCGTGGCGGCGATCCACGCAATGTCGCACAGCTGGATGGGGAGGGTCGTCTGCAGGCTGTACCGCCCCGGCAGGAAGTCGATCACCTGGAGCGGGATCGTCACGCACGGGATCAGGACGGCGTAGACGCGACTCACGGTCACCGCCGACGGACGGCCACGGTGTCGACGCCCAAGCCGCACCACCGGCCAGATCCCGGCCGCGAACACGGCCAGCATCAACCAGTGGGAGGCCCCGAGGGGGTTGAAGTCCCCGTAGGCGGCGAGCGGCGTCATGGACTCCACGATGCGCCATCGGGGTGACCCGGGAAAGAGCCCCCGGTGCTCAGCGGGACCAGGTGCGGGCGACGCGGGCTGCAACGTCCGCGAGAGCACCGGCGGGGTCGCCCAAGGCGCGCTCCTCGCCGACGACGTCGACCAGCGCGTACGCCGACTCCACGCCCAGGGCGCGCATCTCGCGGGAACCGACCAACACCCGTCCAGCGATCGCCACGCACGGACGCAGTGCCTCGGCGGCCACCTCGGCGACGCCGTAGGGGACCTTCCCCGACCGCGACGAGAAGTCGAAGGCCCCCTCCCCCGTGATCACCAGGTCGACCTCCCGCGCGCGCTCCCGCAACCGGACGGCCTCGGCAACCAGGCCGAAGCCGGATTCGCGGGCGGCCCCGAGGGCGAGCAGGGCGAACCCGAGGCCGCCAGCGGCTCCGGCGCCCTTCGCGAGCGCGGTCCGCCGGTCGGTGACGGTTGCGAACTCGTCCAGCCATCCGTCCACGACGGGCACCCGGTCCTCGCCCAGGCCTTTCTGGGGGCCGAACGTCTTGGTGGCGCCGAACAACCCGGTGAGCGGGTTCTCGACGTCCGTGGCGGCGACGAGCTCGACCCCGCCCAGACGGGCGCGCGCGGGTCCCAGGTCGACCGATCCGACTCCCGACAGGGCAACGGCTCCCCCGGCCAGGTCACGGTCGCCGATGGCGCCCAGGGCGGAGAGGAGTCCTGCGCCGGCATCGTTGGTGCCGCTTCCGCCGAGACCGACGACAACGCGGCGGGCACCCGCGTCGACCGCAGCGAGCACCAGCTGCCCCACCCCGGTCGTGGTGGCCCGTTCGGCGCCATCCGCTCCGGTGAGGTGGAGCCCGCATGCCTGCGCGCTCTCGACGTAGGCGGTCTCCCCCACCGTCAGCAGTGTCGTGGGCACCTGCGCGCCGAACGGGCCGTCCACCGTGACCGCCAGGAGCTCGCCACCCAGGGCCTCGTGGAGGACGTCCACGAACCCCGGGCCGCCGTCCGCCATCGGCGCCAGGTCCGCCTCGTCGGCGGGAGCCCGGCGACGCCACCCGGTCGCGATCGCCTCGGCCGCCTCGACCGCCGACAGGGTGCCCGCGAACTTGTCGGGAGCGATCAGAATCCGCATGCGCGCATTCTGCGGGACGTCATACGCTCGAGCGCCATGACCCCCGCCTCGCACGACTTCCGGATCCGGCCGATGGTCGCCGACGACGTGCCGGCGGCCGAGCGCCTCTCCGACGAGGGCTACCACGAGCTGGACGCCCGGACCTTCCACCGCGACTGGCCGGAGCCGCAACGCCGTTCGACCGCACGCAGTGCCTCGTGGGAAGTGCGCACCCGCCACTTCCTGTCGACCGATCCCGGAGGATCGTGGGCGGCGGAGCAGGACGGGGAGCTGGTCGGTTTCGCAACGTCGTACACGCGCGAGCTGATGTGGATCCTGGCCTCCTACGTGGTCCGCCCCGGCCTCCAGGGTCGCGGCGTGGGCGCCCAGCTCCTGGCGGCGGCCCTCGATCACGGCCGAGGCTGCCTGCGCGCGATGCTGGCGGCATCCGCGGACCCCAAGGCGGTTCGCCGATACCGGCTGGCTGGGTTCAGCCTGCATCCGCAGATGCTCCTGTGGGGTTCGGTGTCACGCGACGTGCTGCCCGTGGTGGAGCGGGTCCGCGAGGGGTCCACCGGCGACATCGACCTGATGGACTCAGTCGACCGTCAGGTCCGCGGCGCTGCGCACGGTCCCGACCACGAGGTGCTGGACCGGTTGTTCCGTCTGCTCGTCGTGGATCGGACGACGGGCTCGGGCTATGCCTACGTCAACGAGACCGGCTCTCCCGTGCTGCTGGCGGCGACCAACCGGCGTACCGCCACCGACCTCGCATGGGAGGCGTTGGCCTCGAGCAGTCCCGACACCCCCGTGGAGATCGGGCACGTGACCGCCGCCAACGAGTGGGCGGTTGACGTCGGCATGACTGCCCGCCTGGAGCTGCACCAGCGTGGCTACCTCGGACTGCGGAACATGAAGCCGCCGGCGCCCTACCTCCACCACGGGACGTTCCTGTGACCCCCGCCTAGACTGGCAGGCGTGACGACCGTCGACCTTCCCCTCCTGCCGCTCGGCCGCGGCCGGGACATCGCCTCCGAGCGCGGCGTCGAGTGCCCCGGTGACCTGCCGGCACCCTCCGATCCGGACCTCGTGGCGCGGGCCCGAGCCGCCAAGGCGTCCCTGGGCCAACGCGTCTTCGTGCTGGGGCACCACTACCAGCGCGACGAGGTCATCCAGTTCGCGGACGTCACCGGCGACTCGTTCAAGCTGGCCCGCGACGCCGCGGGCCGGCCGGACGCGGAGTACATCGTCTTCTGCGGGGTGCACTTCATGGCGGAGTCCGCAGACATCCTCACGTCGCCGGACCAGAGGGTGATCCTCCCCGACCTGGCGGCCGGGTGCTCGATGGCCGACATGGCGCGGCTCACCCAGGTGGAGGACGCCTGGGACGCCCTCTCCGCCGCGGGCGTGGCCGACAGTGTCGTCCCCGTCACCTACATGAACTCCTCCGCGGACATCAAGGCGTTCTGCGGCCGCCACGGTGGTGCCGTGTGCACGTCGTCCAACGCCGAGACCGCCCTGGAGTGGGCCTTCGAGCAGAAGCCCGACGCGGCCGGCGGCGCGAAGGTCCTGTTCCTGCCCGACCAGCACCTCGGCCGCAACACCGCCGTCCTCAAGATGGGTCTGTCCCTCGAGGACTGCGTCGTCTGGAACCCGCATCTCCCGGGTGGCGGGCTCTCCCCCGAGCAGCTTCGCGACGCCCGGATGATCCTCTGGAAGGGGCACTGCTCGGTGCACGGCCGGTTCTCACCCGATGTCGTCGACGAGCTGCGGGCGACGATTCCCGACGTCCAGATCCTGGTGCACCCCGAGTGCCAGCACGACGTCGTCCTCAAGGCCGACCTGGTCGGCTCGACGGAGTTCATCATCAAGACCATCGAGGCGGCCGCGCCTGGAACGAGCTGGGCGATCGGCACCGAGCTCAACCTCGTCAAGCGGCTGGCCGCGCAGCACCCGGACAAGCAGATCACCTTCCTGGACAAGACCGTCTGCTACTGCTCGACGATGAACCGCATCGACCTGCCGCACTTCGTGTGGGCGATGGAGTCCCTGGCCGCTGGCACGGTGGTCAACCAGATCGAGGTCGACCCGGAGACGGAACACTGGGCCCAGGTGGCCCTGCAGCGGATGCTCGACCTGCCCGGCAAGTCCGCCCGCGACTGATCAGCCCGCCGTCAGGCGGCAGGCAGCTCGAACCACGCGACGGTGCCGCCGTCCGTCGTTTCGCCCAGGCCGATCCGGCCCCCGTGTGCCTCGATGACCCGCCGGCAGGTCGCCAGCCCGAGCCCGGTCCCCGGGACGGTCGTGTCGAGCCTGACCATCGGCTCGAAGACCCGCTCGCGATCGGCCTCCGGAACGCCACGCCCGTCGTCGATGACCTCCACCCGGCAGCTGTCGGCGGCCCGGGTCGCCGTGACCGTCACCGTGGTGGGTTGACCCGGCCGGGTGTGGGTCGCGGCGTTGCCGACCAGGTGGCGCAGCACCAGCCGCAGCTGATCGGCGTCACCTGCAACCGGCAGCTCGTCGGTGGTCGGCAACGCGGCGTCGAGCTCGCCGACCAGTACGGCGAGGTCGACGGGGCCGACATCCGACGGCGTACCGGCCAGCGCGTAGTCGTGGAGATCGTCGATCATTCCCTGGAGCCGCACGGCGCCTCGGGCCGCACGCTCGAGCAGCGAGCCGAGGGCGTGGTCGTCGAGACCGAGGTCGCCCGCCTCCTCGCGCGCCATCTCCAGCGACATGGTGATGGCCGAGAGCGGGTTCTTCAGGTCGTGGCTCACCCGGCCCGCGAAGTCGGCGAGCTCATCGGGTCGACCCGCCCTCGATTCGCTCACAGTCCCGGAGCCTTCCACAGTGCCAGCCAGCGCTGGAGGTCGTTCTCCATCGGGAGCTCTCCCACCAGTGCGTCGCGCACCTGGATTTCCAAGAGGTTGTCGCGGCGCTGCTCTGCGAGCGGGGCGAAGGGATAGAAGGTGCCCTGCTTGTAGAGATAGACCAGCCCGAGCCGCCGCGCACCGGTGCCGGGACCGGTCTCGGCGAAGGGCACCAGGGAGCACAGCAGACCGGAGCCGAAGCCCTGCTCCTGCATGGCCGTGTTCACCGCGTGCAGGCCGGCGCAGAGCCCGGGAACATCGTCCGCACTCTTCTGCACGGTGAGCCACGTGAAGCCGAAGTCGTCGGTGGACACCACCACGTCGGGGGCCTCGGGATCGGCGTTGAGCAGCTCCACCACCTCGGACTGCATCTGCTGGAACGCCGCACCGGTCGCGGCGCGGAAGCAGACCGACCCCGACCCGGTCGCCTGCAGGCCGACCGCCGTCTGCAGGGTGATCGCGGCGCTCGGCACCAGGAACAGGGAGTCCAGGTTGTTGTCGGCAACCCGCTGCCGCCCGCGGATCGCGTCCCAGAGGCCCATCCGACCTGCCTAGCCCTGGGGTCGGCCGAGCTCGGCCTGGATCCGGGAGAGCTGCTCGAGCCGCTGCTCGAGGGTCGGGTGGGTGGAGGTGAGGGTGCGCAGGCTGGCCCCGCTGATCGCGGGGGCGATGAAGAACGCGTTCATGGCGTGGGACGCCCGCAGGTCCCGCTGCGGGATCGCGGCCATCTCCCCGGTGATCTTCTGCAGTGCCGAGGCCAGGGCCGCGGGCTTCATGGTCAGGTAGGCGCCGGAGCGGTCCGCGCACAGCTCGCGGTAGCGGCTCAGCAGCCGCATCAGCACGAAGCTCAGCGCGTAGACGACCAGGCTGGCGACCAGCGCGATGACCACGGCGGGGGCGCCGCCGCCGTTGTTCCGCCGGCCCATCCCGCTGAAGGCCGCACCGCGGGTCATCATGCCGGCCACGATGCCCGCAGACGCCGCCACGGTCATCACCAGGACGTCGCGGTGCGCCACGTGCGAGAGCTCGTGCGCGAGAACCCCTTCCAGCTCCTCGGGCGTCAGCTTGCCCAGGATCCCGGTGGTGACGCAGACGACCGCGCGATCCGGGGAGCGGCCGGTGGCGAAGGCGTTCGGGATGTCCATCTCGGCGATCCCCACGCGTGGCTTGGGCATCTCGGCGAGGGCGCAGAGCCGGTCGATCATGCCGTGCAGCTCGGGCATCTCCTCCGGGCTGACCTCGTAGGCGCGCATCGCGCGCATGGCGGCCTTGTCGGAGTTCCACCACTGGTAGAAGGCGATCCCGATGCCAGCCAGGCCGATGAAGATGGCGAGGTCCGGGAACACGAACATCATGACCACGACGAGCGCCACGAACAGGGCGCCGAGCAGGAACATGACGGTGGTCATCCGGAAGGTCAGACCACGGTCCTTGATGAAGCGGGAGTGCGCCAACGCTCAGCCCGGGATCAGTCCGTCGTCGTCGAGCAGCTCCCGGACGTCCGCCACGCTCGCATCGGCGGGCGGCAGGATCAGGTCCGACTCGTCGAGACTCTCCGCATCGCGGGGTACGCCGAGCGTCCGGACTCCCTCGAGCAGGGCAGCCAGGGCCGTGGCGAAGGCCGCGTCTTCTCCGGACTCCACAGCTGCCTCGACGGCCGCGTCGAGCTCGTTCAGCCGGGGCAACGCGTCGTCGGAGACGTCGTACTGCCCCTCGCCGAGGATCCGGACTATCACGGTTCCTGCCTGCTCTCGGCCGACTTCTCGGGCTCCGCCTCGAGGATGTCGCCGCCGTCCTCGGCCGACTCGATCGCCTGCGGCTGGCTGGAGGCCCTGAGCTTGGCCAGCTCCGCCTCGACGTCTGCCTCTGAGCTCATCGCGTCGAGCTCGCGCGTGATGTCGTCGCTACCGCCGACCTGGCTGACGTCGTCGAGGGCCCCGGAGGCGATCAGCTCGTCGATGGCGCCGGCCCGGGCCTGCATCTGGGCTGTCTTGTCCTCGGCCCGCTGGATGGCCATGCCGACGTCGCCCATCTCCTCGCCGATCCCGGACATCGCCTCGTTGATCTTGGTCTGCGCCTCGGCGGCGGTGTAGGTGGCCTTGATCGTCTCCTTGCGGGTCCGGAAGGACTCGACCTTGGCCTGCAGTCGCTGCTGGGCCAGGGTGAGCTTCTCCTCCTCGCCCTGGAGCTGGGCGTGCTGCGCCTTGAGGTCGGTGATCTGCGAGGAGAGGCCGGACTTGCGGGTGAGCGCCTCCCGGGCGAGGTCCTCGCGCCCGACCGAGATGGCCTTCTCGGCCTGGCCCTGCAGCTTGGTCGACTGCCCCTCGAGCTGGTTGACCTGCAGCTCCACGCGCTTGCGGCTGGTGGCCACGTCGGCCACTCCACGGCGTACCTTGGCGAGGAGGTCGAGCTGCCGCTGGTAGCTGTAGTCGAGCGTCTCGCGAGGGTCCTCGGCCTTGTCGAGGGCCTTGTTGGCCTTGGACCTGAAGATCAGGCTGATGCGCTTCATGAGACTCATGGGGTGTCCGCCCCTCCTACCACGTGATCACCGGTGTTGCCCTTCACCCTAGTGTCCACGTGCAAGACGCCGCGAGAGTTCCCTGGGTCCGGCCAGCGCCCGGGCGCCGGGTAGGATCGGGCCGTTCCTCTCCTCGAGTCCTGAAGGTCCGCGTTGTTCCGTCGTACCAAGTCCGAGACCGACGCCGCTGCGGCGCCCACGGTCGAGAAGGCCGGTGGCAAGGGCCGCCCCACGCCGACGCGTCGAGAGGCCGAGGAGGCCGCCAAGGCCCGGGCCAAGGTTCCCCGTACCCGCAAGGAGATGGCCAAGGCGCAGCGGTCGGCGCGATCCGAGTCCAGCCAGAAGGTCCGGGCGGCGATGAAGTCCGGCGACGAGCGCTACTACATGGCCCGCGACAAGGGACCGGTCAAGTCCTTCGTGCGCGACTTCGTCGACAGCCGCTTCTCGTTCATCGAGCTGATGATCCCCCTGCTGATCCTGACCATGGTCTTCGGCTACTCCGGCAACAGCAGCCTGGCCGGCATCGGCAACAGCATCCTGATCGGGACCCTGCTGCTGGTCGTGGTCGACATGATCTGGATGCGTCGCAAGATGCGTCGCGAGCTCGCGCGCAGATTCCCCGACGAGGACCCCAAGGGCACGACGTACTACGCGATGATGCGCTCCCTGCAGATGAAGTTCATGCGGCTGCCCAAGCCCAAGGTGAAGATCGGCCAGCAGCTCCCCGAGCACTACCGCTAGGCGGTCTCGGGATGACGGCCGGACTGCTGGCCGGCTTGACGGGTGCGGTGCTGTTCGGGCTGGGGGCCGTCATCCTGGCCCATGCCGTACGACGACACGTGTGGTCAGCCGAGCGGCTCCCGGACTTCGTCCGCCAGGGCGTGCGTGACCCGTGGACGATGCTCGTCGTCGCGATGTACGTCACCGGCTGGGCACTGCACGTGGTGGCCATCTGGCTGCTCCCCCTCTACCTCGCGCAGGCGACCGTCGCAATGTCCCTGGCGGTCACCGCCCTCGCCTCCCGCGTGCTCCGCGAGCACCTGGGCCCGCGGGACTGGGTCTCCCTCGCCGCGGTGACAGGAGGCACTGTCCTGCTCGCCGCCGGATCCGGCGCCGCGGGCCCGACGCACACGTCGTCCACGTTCGCGGCCTGGCTGGGCATCGCGTTCGTTGCCTACTGCCTGGCCGCCGTGATCGGCGTGAGCTCGCGCGGGACCGCCCTGGGCGGGAGTGTGCTGGGGGCGCTCGCCGGACTGGGTTACGCGGCGTCCGCTATTGCGGTCCGTGGCCTCGGGTGGCCGCCGGAGGGGGTCATGGCCGTCGCCGCGCTGGTCGTCCCGGCCGTGAGCGTGGTCGCGTTCTGGCTGTACTTCCTCGGGATGGATCGCGCCGGTGCGGCCGCGGTGGCCGGACCCCTGATCGTGGCGCAGACGTTCGTCCCCGCCGTCGTCGGGGTGGTGCTGCTCGGTGACGGAGTGCGCGCCGACTGGTGGCCGCTCCTGGCCGTCGGCCTGGTGGCGGCGACGGCAGGGGCCGTGTCGCTCGCCCGCGGCCAGCTCAGGAGACCCGGCGGCGTGGCGACCTGGTCTTGGCCGGATCCCGCTCGGTGAGCTGCTGCCCCGTCAACCGCTCGGTGCTGCCTTCAGTGCCTGAAGCTGCGATGCCAGGTCCGCCTGGATCGCGGAGTAGTCGGGACGACCCGCGACGTTCTGGAGCTCGAACGGATCCGAACGCAGGTCGTACAGCTCCTTCTCGCCTGTGACGAGCTCGACGTACCGGTAGTAGCGCGTCCGGATGCCGTACGACGCGGGCACCGGTCGATGCACGTTCGTCCCCTGGCTGTCGCCGCCTCCCCAGTGCTGCAGCAGTGCGGTGCGCCATTCGGCCAGGTCGGCACCCGTCAGGAGCGGGACCAGGCTGCGGCCGTCCTGCGGGATCGACGGAGTGGCTCCAGCCAGGTCCGCGATGGTCGGCGCCAGGTCGACATTCCCGACCAGCCGGTTGTCCACCTCCGTCGGCCGGCCCGGATGCCGGACGAGCAGGGGCACGTGATGGCACTCCTCGAACTCACACCGCTTGATCGGCCACCGGTGCGCCCCGAACGAGTATCCGTTGTCGCTCGTGAGGATGAGCACCGTGTTGTCCAGTCGGCCGCTGGCGGCCAGTGCGGCATCGATCTCGCGCACCGCATCGTCCACAGCGAGTGCCGCCCGCCACGCCCGGCGTCGCCGGTTGTCCTGCGTCGTCATGTCCAGAGGAGGCAGGCGGCGTACCCACGTGGGCTTGTCGGAGACGTCGGCCTCGTTGGAGTTCGGGTACCGCGGAACGGGGACGCCCGAGAACCGTCCCGCGTGGCGTGGGGCCGCTGCCCAGGGTTCGTGGGTGCTCGTCGGCGTGAAGTAGACGAAGAGCGGCTGTTCCGCGGGAGTCGACGAGATGAAGTCGACCGCTTGTTGCCGGAGCACGTCGACCAGATAGTCCGCCGGCTCAGAGCCGTAGGTCCTGACAGCACCGTTCTCGTTCATCGTGTAGTCGTACTGGGTCAGACCCCCACCGAACAGGGCGCGCCAGTCGCTCCAGCCGGGCGGGACATACGTGTCGCCCTTGCCGAAGACGCCCGGATAACCGTTGAGGTACTTGCCGAAGTGCCCGGTTCGGTAGCCGGCCTGCTGGAGCCAGACCGGCAGTGTCTGATCATCCTCGAAGGCGCCGGTCGCGCCGTTGTGGACGACACCAGTGTGGGTGTCGTACTGACCGGTCAGGGTGGTCGCGCGCGCGGGGCAGCACAGCGAGTTGTTCACGAACGCGTGGGTGAACGTGTGCCAGTCCGTCCGCGAGCTGACATACGGCATGCGCTCGACTGCCTCCAACGACTGGTCGTCGGTCAGCACAAGGACGACGTCGGGTTGCACAAGCGCGGTGTCGGCAGCCTCCGGAGCCGCAGGGGACTGCGCCTGCCCGGCCACCAGGATGGGAAGAGCGAGGAGGAGAGCGACGACCGCGGCCCGGAAGGCCGTCCGTGCAGTTCGCCCCATGGGTCCATCACCTCGCCCGGATCTACCCCGCCCGGAGTATCTTGCGACAGCTCTGCCCGAGGCCACCGATCACGTTACTCCCCCGGCCGAGTGGCATGGAACGGACCGCCGCGGAGATACGACCCAGGTGTGCTCGCTCAGCGACGGCGAGGCGACCTGGTCTTGGCCGGATCCCGCTCGATGACCGGGTCGAGGACCTCGTCGATCTGCTTCAGCACCTGGTCGTCCAGGTGCACACCGGCCGCCTTGACGTTCTCGGTGACCTGATCGGGACGGCTGGCCCCGATGATGGCGGCGGACACGTTCCGGTTCTGGAGCACCCAGGCGACCGCTAGCTGGGCCATGCTGAGTCCGGCGTCCGCGGCGATCGGCGCGAGCTGCTGGATGCGGGTGAGGACGTCGTCCTCGAGCCACTTCGAGATCGCGTCCGCGCCACCCTTCTGGTCCGCGGCCCGCGACCCGGCCGGTGACGTCTCCCCCGGCCGGTACTTGCCGGTGAGGGCCCCCTGGGCGATGGGCGACCAGACGACCTGACCGATGCCGAGCTCCTCACAGGTCGGCACGACCTCTGCCTCGATCACCCGCCACAGCATGTTGTACTGCGGCTGGTTGGACACCAGTGGGACGTGCAGCTCGCGGGCCAGGGCGTGTGCGGCGCGGATCTCCTCGGCCCGCCACTCGGAAACGCCGATGTAGAGCGCCTTGCCGGCGCGGACGACGTCGGCGAACGCCTCCATCGTCTCCACGAGCGGGGTCTGGTGGTCGTAGCGGTGCGCCTGGTAGAGGTCGACGTGGTCGGTGCCCAGCCGGGTGAGCGACCCGTCGATGGCCTCGAGGATGTGCTTGCGGGACAGGCCCTGGTCGTTGGGCCCACCCGGGCCGGTCGGCCAGTAGACCTTCGTGAAGATCTCCAGGCTCTCGCGGCGCTCGCCGCGCAGGGCCTTGCCGAGGACCGACTCGGCCACCGTGTTGGCATACACATCGGCCGTGTCGAAGGTGGTGATGCCCTCGTCGAGCGCCCGGCGCACGCACGCGATGGCCGCGTCCTCCTCCACCTGTGACCCGTGGGTCAGCCAGTTGCCGTAGGCGATGGCCGAGATCTGCAGACCGCTGTTCCCGAGGTTCCTGAACTCCATGACTCGACCCTAGACGGGTGTCGGGCGGGCTCCCACGGGTGCCACCGGCGTATCGGACTGTCCCCCGGTGGCTCCTCAGGAGCAGAATCGACTCGGACGGAGCGAGGAGGCCTTCGATGGGGGCTGCACCGACGATCGAGCACGGGTTGCTGCGCCAGGCCCGCGAGGCGCCCGTCCCGCGGGAGGACATCCGCTTCGGCGTCATCCTCAACGGCGGCGTCAGTCTGGCCGTCTGGATGGGCGGCGGCGTGCTCGAGCTCGACCGGCTCACCAAGGCAGCGGCGGGCGCCGCCGACGCCGACCCGGTGTACGCCGCACTGCTCACCCTCTGCGGTTGCACGGCGCGGGCCGACGTCATCGCGGGCACCTCCGCGGGTGGCATCAACGGCGCCGCGCTCGCGCTCTCCCAGGTCAACCGGAGCGCGAAGCTGGCCATGCTGCGCGACATCTGGAGCGACCAGGGCCGCATCGAGTCTCTCCTCCGGCAGCCGTTCCGCGGCTCTCCCTCCTCCCTGCTGCGGGGAGACGAGTTCTTCCTGCCCGCCCTCAACGACGCGCTCGGCCGCCTCGCCTCGCCGGCCGACGTACGCCCGGCCGAGGAGGCGCCGGTCGACCTGACGATCACGACGACCGTGCTGCGCGGCAACCAGACTGTGGCCGTCGACTCGATGGGGCAGCGACTCCCGCAGGCCCTGCACGCCGGCCGGTTCCGCTGGCAGCGGCTGCCCGATCCGCCCCTGCGCCACTCCTGCAGTGCTCCGAAGACGTGCAGCGACGCCGATCCGTGCTCGACCCGTGGACCCGTTCAGCCAGAAGTCGATCGAGCGGACGGCGCACCGCCTCGCGCTGGCCGCTCGGAGCACCGCCAGCTTCCCGGTGGCCTTCGAGCCGGTGTTCGTCCCGGTGGGGTCGCCGTTGCACGCCGAGCCGGTCGGCCAGACCTGGACCGAGGAGCAGCGGCTGCGCCCCGACATGCACCACGTCGTGTCCAGCTGGGGTGACGAACACCCGCGCCGCGACCGGTCGCGCTACGTCGTCGACGGCGGCGCCCTCGCCAACACCCCGACCAGGGCGGCCCTCGAGGGGGTGGAGTCCATGCCGTCGTCAGGTCCGGTCCGCCGGGTGATGTTGCTGGTCTACCCGCACGCCGGACAACCGGTCGCCGACACTGGCGACACCGAGGCGGACCCGCCGACCCTGGTGGGGGCCATGTCTGGCCTGCTCGGCGCTTTGACGGCGCAGGGCAGCCGAACGTTCGTCGACGAGCTGGAGCAGCACAACCGGGCAGCAGCCGGGCGGCGCGGCATGCGAGGCGACATCCTGAGCGAGGTGGACGGGCCGGAGGAGCTCGAGGTCCTGGCGAGCGGGATCTACGCCCAGTACGCCCGGCTCCGCCGGTGGCGAGCCGGCCGCGACCTGGCCGGGCGGGCGGTCACCCGGTCCTCCGCCGACGGTGAGGAGCTCGCCCTCCCGGCGACGTGGAACTTCGAGCGCACCCGATTCGCCGCCCACAGCGCCCAGGAGTGGTGGTCGCAGAAGCGCGCACCCGCGCAGGACCGTCCGAGAGTGCCCTACTTCCCCGATCGAGCTGCCCACGGCCCAGACACCCGGCCAACGGGCAGGGGTGGGCCTGGGGAGTGACCACGGCCGTCGGCGTCGCATCGGCTGTCGCCGACCTGCTGCGGCGGCTCGTGTGGGTGCTGGAGCCGGGTCCCGACTACGAGACGGTGGCCACGGCCCGTCGGAGGGTGTCTGAGCTCTCCACCGAGATCAGGGCGATGCGTGCGGGGACCGACGCCCACTGGGACCAGGACCCCCTGCTGACCACACTGGAGCCCAACGAGAGCTACTGGCGCCTGCGCCTGGCGTCCTACGAGCGGCTGATGCTGGGCGGGCCCGACCCCGCCGAAGCCGACAAGGAGATGGCGAAGTTCATCGACGCGGTGGTCAGGAACGAGCGCAAGCGCGACCCGTCCGAGGGTCACGAGGCAGCCCTGCGCAAGGCCCTGGAGATCGTCCACGAGGGCGAGCCCGGCTCCGCCGGTGACGCCGTGTGGAGGCGGGTCGCCCGGGTGGTGGCCCACCTGCGGCGGGTGCTGCCCGTGCTGGACGCGACCTGCGAGGCCGACGAGCTGCACGTGCTCGGCGACCACCTCACCGAGCTCGCCGACTGGAACAACGTCCTGATGCCCGCGGGCCAGATCCCGAGTCCACGGCTGCTGTTGACCCGGCTGCTTCAGCTCGAGGTCGCGAGCACGACCCTGGGAGACGAGGGCAGCACCGGCGCCGACCTGCCGGTCGAGATCGTCCAGCTCAGCGCCCATGCTGAGAACGCCTTCCCGCTCTACACCCGCACCGGCGACGACAAGCTCGGAGGCTGGTCGCTCAACCGGTTCGGCGGCTTCATCAAGCGCTCCTGGCGGGTCAACGACTGGGTCTGGGGCCGGATCGACGCAGCGTCGGTCCTGTGCCGAACAGTGCTGCAGCCGGGTCGGGTGCGGCGGACCGCGCTCCTCAGCGGCCTCATGTCCGCTCCCGTGTGGGAGGACGACGAGGACGAGCAGAAGACCCAGCGGAAGGAGCTCCGCGAAGTCGCAGCCGCGACCGCGCAGCGCACGATCGACGAGCTCGTCGAGGAGCTGTTCGAGGACGACGCCGCCAACGACCCGCGGGTGCGGGCGCTCAGGAAAGAGGCCGTCGAGGAGCTGACCCCGGTCCTCGATCCGGGAAAACCGACCGGGGATCTCGCTTCCGCACTGCCCGCCCTGGCTGACCTGTTCGCCTGGGCCCTTCACCTGCGCATCGTGCCCGCCGAGCTGCCGGCGCTGGCGGCGGCGATCAGGGCGGACCGGGTCGACGGTGCCAACCCGCGCTCCCGCGGCGAGACCTTCTTGCTGGAGCACCAGGATCTGCTCACCCGGCTGTCGGCACCGAACGATCCCCCGATCACCCCGGACGACCGGATCGAGTCACTGGCGGCGTTCGACCGGGCCGGGATCGGCCGGGAGCCATGGAGCGAGGAGACCAGCAGCGACCTCACGATCCGCGCGGCGACCACGGCGGCGGCCGTGGCCGCGACCGTGGTCGACTCCGATCGTTCCGGCCTGGCCGCCGTCAAGCCGGTCACCCGGTTGCTGCGGGGGGCGATGCTGCTGCCGTTCTGGACCGTGACCGGCCTGACGTCGCGGTCGGTGCTCCCCCGCACCCTTGCCCTGCTCGGCCTGTCCTTCGGGGCGGCGCTCTTGGCTCTGGCGCTGTTCGGCGTCCTGCCGGGGGGCCTCGCCGGCCCGGCCACGGCGGTGGGGATGAGCGCGCTCCTCGTCGCGTTCGCGTACGGCGCGTTCCGCTCGGGCACGATGCTGCACGGCCTGGTGCTGCTCACCCCCGTCGTCGCGCTCGTGGCGTACGCCGTGAACAAGGCGCGCGGAGCCGACACCGCCGACCTGTCCGCTCAGCAGGGGGTCGCGACGATGGCGGTGGTGCTGGGGCTGAGCCTTTCGCTGATCGTGCTCGGCAGCATGCCGGCCGCCACGGGCAGCGTCTGGGCGGCACTGGATCGGCTCGCGAACCGCACCCGGGTCCCGGCCGTGAAGTCCAAGCGCGGGTTCAAGCGCGGTGTGGGTTCGGCCGTACGACGCACCGAGGGCGTGCTCCGTGCGATCTCGAATGCCCTTCCCTCGGCTCTGCTCATCGCCGGAGTGGCCGCCCTCGGATGGTGGCTGGCGACGTCATCGACGGTGCCGGGCGTCGAGTTCGTGCGCGACCATGCCCTGCTCCTGGCCGCGGCCTCCGTCCTGCTCGTCGTCGCATCCGGGGCCTGGGCCTTCTGGCGCGGCCGGTGCCTGCAGCTGCTGCGGGTGAGCGGCGCCGGCAAGGAACGGGAATGGACCTACGCCGTGCTCACCGACCCCGCGGGAGCGGCCGCCGGCTGGTCGGTGGTGTACGGCGCTGCGTACCTCGTGCTGGCAGCCGTGCTCGTCTCGGACCCGTCCGATGTCTTGTCGACGCTGTGGGGCCGGGCCCTGCTGGCCACCTCCGTCGTCCTCGCCGGGCTCCTGCTCGCAGTCGTCCCGGTCTGGTTGCCCCTGGCCGCCCTGGTCCGGGCCGAGCGCCGGGAGGTCGCCCGCGGCCGAGAGGTGGCCGCGTTCGAGCTGCCCCCGGAGGACGTCGCGGACGACGCGGACGCAACCGTGAGTGCGTCCAGAGCCTTCGCCACCGACCTGGTCGTCCGCGGGTCGGCGTACCGCTCCCTGGTGCGGGACCGGCCCGGGGACGACAAGCGGCAGCCGTCCCTCACCCCGCGCGGGAGGTGGCTCGAGCGCCGTGTGGCCAAGGCCCGGGAGTCCGTGCCCGCCCTCCGCAAGTGACGCTGCGCCGGTGATGCTGCCGGTGATGGTGCCCGGCGAGCACGACCCTGAGGTCAGGACCTGACCTGAACCGTCGATAGCGTCGATCCATGACCACACCGATCCTCTTCCTGTCCGGCGCCGGCCTCCTCCCCTGGATCTGGGACGACGTCCGGTCAGCGCTCCCGGTCGAGTCCCGCGTGGCCGACTACCCACGCGGTGACGCCTCGTTGGAGGACTACGCCGATTCAGCGCTCGCGGCCGCCGACGGCTGGGACCGGTTCCGGATCGTCGCCCACTCGATCGGAGGCGTGCTCGCGGCGGCAGTCGTCGGCCGGGAACCGGAGCGGGTCTCCGGGCTGGTCGCGGTCTCTGCCTCCGTGCCGGCCGCCGGCTCGTCATTCGTGGGCGCACTGCCCGTGCCACAACGGCAGGTGATGGGCATCGTCATCCGCCTGCTCGGAACCCGACCGCCCGACAAGGCCATCCGCGAGGGGCTGTGCGCAGGACTCGACGACGAGGTCGCGGCCCGCATCGTCGCGGAGTTCGCGCCCGAGTCGAAGGCGCTGTACCGCGACCCGGTGCCGGCACGCGCATTCACTGACGCGGTGTACGTGCTGACCGAGCAGGACACCCAGTTCCCGCCGTCGCTGCAGGAGAAGTACGCCGCGGAGCTGGGCGGCGACGTGGTCCGGATGGACACCGCCCACCTGCCGATGCTGCAGCAGCCGGGCCGGCTGACGGAGATCATCGAGGCGCCTCAGGCGTCGTAGTCCAGGACCACCTTCGCCGACGTGGGGTGCGACTGGCAGGTGAGCACGTAGCCCTTCTCGATCTCGTCGGGCTCGAGCGCGTAGTTGGCGTCCATCTGCACGGTGCCCTCGACGAGGCGTGCCCGACAGGTGCCACAGACCCCGCCCTTGCATGCGAACGGCAGGTCGGAGCGGACCCGCAGCCCGGCCTCGAGGACGCCGACGTCGTCGGGTCGCAGCGAGAAGTCCGAGGCCCGGCCGTCGAGTCGGATGGTGACTGCCGCCGCGCCGTCGGTGCCGTCCTCGAGTGCGGCGACCGGCGCCCGCGGGACCGGATCGGCGTGGAAGAGCTCGGAGTGGATCCTGGTGGCCCCGGCATCGGTGAGGACGCTGCGCAGCTCCTCGATCATCTGCTGCGGGCCGCACAGGAACCAGTCGTCGACCTCCTTCGCCGGGACCAGCGCCTCGAGGATGCCGCGCAGCCGGTCGCCGTCGAGGCGGCCGGACAGGAGCTCGACGTCCTGCTGCTCACGGGACAGGACGTGGATGATCTGGAACCGCTCGGGATGACGGTCCTTCACGTCGTGCACCTCGTCCAGGAACATCACCGAGCGGCTGGTCCGGTTCGCGTAGACCAGGGTCACGAACGAGCCTGGCTCGCCCTCCAGGATCGCAGCGATGATCGAGAGCACGGGAGTGATGCCCGAGCCTGCCGCGATCGCCACGTAGCGCCTCGCCGTGGACGGGTCGAGCTCGGTGGTGAACCGGCCCGCGGGCGTCGACACCTCCAGCTCGTCTCCCACTCTGAGCGCGTCCACGACGCCCTCGCTGAACGCCCCGCCCGCCAGCCGCTTGACGCCGATCCTGAGGACTCCCGAGGACGGCGGGGTGCAGATGGAGTAGGACCGGCGGACGTCGTCGCCGCCCCGGATGTTGAGGTGTTGCCCGTGCGCGAACGCATAGTCGTCCCGCAGCTCCTCGGGCACCTCGAACGTCAGGGCGACCGAGTCGTCGGTCAGCTCGTCGATGGCGGTGACGCGGAGCGGGTGGATTGCCGCGTGGGTGGCGGCCATCAGCCGGCCGCCAGCACAGGGCCGCCCAGCACAGGGCCGCCCAGCACAGGCCCACCCAGCACAGGCCCACCCATCACAGGGCCTTGAAGTGGTCGAACGGCTCGCGACAACTGCGGCAGACCCACAGTGACTTGCAGGACGTCGACCCGAACCGGCTGGACTCGCTCGTGTCGAGGCTTCCGCACTGCGGACAGCGGACCGACAAGGTGAGCGGGGTGGGACCGTCGGCGACGCGGTGGGTCGGCGGCGCCACGCCGTACGCCGTCAGCTTGGCACGGGCCTCGTCGGTGAGCCAGTCGGTGGTCCAGGCGGGCGAGAGCACGAACTCCACGCACACGTGCTGGTAGCCGGCCTGGGTGAGGACCTCCACCAGGTCGGTGCGAATGGTCTCCATGGCCGGGCAGCCGGAGTAGGTCGGCGTGATCTGGACGTGGACCCGGCCCTGGTCGTCCTCCGTGACGTCGCGCAGGATGCCGAGGTCCTCGATGGTGACCACGGGCAGCTCGGGGTCGAGCACCTGAGCGGCCACCTGCCATCCGCGGCTCCTGGTCGGCGTCGAAGTCCCTGGATCGAGGAGGTCGCTCTGCGACCGTCTCGAAGTCACCATGTCGCCCCCGGATGGCTGCGGGTGAGGTGCTGCATCTCCGCGAGAAGATAACCCATCTCCTCGCTATGCAACCCCTGCCGCCCTCCGCCGACGGCCGGCGCGACCTGCGGCACGGTCAGGGTGGCCTCCGCGACGACGCCCTCGACCCTGGTCAGGACCGCACCCCGCAGCGAGGCGGGGTCGACCGCGACCCCGCTCGCGACCAGTGTCGAGTCGACGGCCGCGGAGTCGAACAGCTCCTCGAACCACGGCCACTCGGCGTCGAGCGCGGCCTGCATCCGCTCGTGGGACTCCTCGGTCCCGTCCCCGAGCCGGATCACCCAGTGGCGGGCGTGGTCGAGGTGGTAGGCGACCTCCTTGACGGCCTTCCCCGCGACGCCGGCCAGCGTGGGGTCGCTGCTGTGGGCGAGGGCGGCGTACACCTCGGCCTGCCACGCGGAGAACAGCAGCAGCCGCGCCATCGCCACGCCGAAGTCGGTCTGGCTGCGCTCGACGAGCTTGACGTTGCGGAAGTCGCGCTCGTCTCGGAAGTAGGCGAGGTCGTCCTCGGTGCGGCCCGCTCCCTCGACCTGGCCGGCGTAGGCAAGGAGCGCGCGCGCCTGCCCGAGCTGGTCGAGACCGATGTTGGCCATCGCGACGTCCTCTTCCAGCTGGGGGGACCGGCTGATCCACCAGCCCATCCGCTGCGCGGAGATCAAGGCATCGTCGGCGAGCCCGAGCACGTAGTCGAACCGTGCCGTGTCCACGGCCGCAACCACGGGAGCGGGGTCCCCGCGGAATTGTTCGTCGGAGGAGCGAAGCGGGGGAGGCGAAGATTTCCGTGGGGTGCTCATAGGTGCTCGACCCCCTCCGGGACGTCGTAGAAGGTCGGGTGGCGGTAGATCTTGTCGGCGGCCGGATCGAAGAACGAGTCGCGTTCGTCGGGAGTGCTCGCCTCGATGTCGGAGGACCGGACCACCCAGATCGACACACCCTCCTGTCGGCGGGTGTAGAGGTCGCGCGCGTTGCGCAGCGCCATCTCGGCGTCCGGCGCGTGCAGGGAGCCGGAGTGCACGTGCGACAGCCCTCGGCGCGAGCGCACGAACACCTCCCAGAGCGGCCAGTCGTTCATCCGGGATCTCCGTTCGAAGCTGAACGAGGTGAGCATTCGGATGGAGTGGTGTTCACGCTGCGCCCTCCGAGCGCGCCGCCTGCTTGGCGGCATACGCCGACGCGGCCTCGCGGACCCAGGCGCCGTCCTCGTGGGCACCGACGCGGTGCGCCATCCGCTGGGCGTTGCACGGACCGTTGCCCTTGATCACCTCGAACAGCTCGGTGAAGTCGACCTCGCCGAAGTCGTAGTGGTCGCGCTCCTCGTTCCACGAGATCTCCGGATCCGGCAGCGTCAGGCCGAGCGCCACCGACTGGGGCACGGTCATGTCCACGAAGCGCTGCCGAAGGTCGTCGTTCGAGAAGCGCTTGATCCCCCACGCCATGGACTGCGCGGAGTTCGGGGAGTCGTCGTCCGGTGGACCGAACATCATCAGCGACGGCCACCAGTACCGGTTCACCGCGTCCTGGGCCATCCGCTTCTGCTCCGCGGTGCCGTGCGAGAGCGTGTGCAGGATCTCGAAGCCTTGCCGCTGGTGGAAGGACTCCTCCTTGCAGACCCGGACCATGGCCCGGGCGTACGGGCCGTAGGAGCAGCGGCACAGCGGGACCTGGTTGACGATCGCGGCCCCGTCGACCAGCCAGCCGATGGCCCCGACGTCGGCCCAGGTGAGCGTCGGATAGTTGAAGATCGAGGAGTACTTCTGGCGACCGGAGTGCAATTGGTCGAGCAGGTCCGCACGGTCTGCGCCCAGGGTCTCGGCGGCCGCGTAGAGGTAGAGCCCGTGGCCGGCCTCGTCCTGCACCTTCGCCATCAGGATCGCCTTGCGGCGCAGGCTGGGGGCCCGGCTGATCCAGTTGCCCTCGGGCTGCATTCCGATGATCTCGGAATGCGCGTGCTGTGCCATCTGCCGGATCAGGGTCTTGCGATAGCCCTCGGGCATCTCGTCGCGGGGCTCGATCCGTCCGTCGGCCTCCAGGAGGTCGTTGAAGCCGTCCGTCTCGCCGGTCTCGCGGGGCCGCTCGGGCCCGCCGAAGTCGTTGCCGTACACGACTCCCACGCTACCAGCAGTTGTTACAGTTTCGCGCATTCCGGCCACCTTCCTGTAACACCTAGGCGCCCGACAGACTGGGGCCATGAGCACCCCCTCGGCCGACGTCTCCGTCCGCGTGGCCTGGGCGGACGACGCCGAGGCGATCGCTGCCCTCCAGGCGCGGACCTGGCGGGCGATCGTACGCCGACCTGTTGCCGCCCGAGGCGCTCGACCTGGACCCCGAACGGGCCGCCGATGTGTGGCGGGACGCCCTCACCCGCCCCGCGGACGCCCGCACCCGCGTGCTGGTCGCACTCGAACGCAATCGGGTGGTCGGCATTCGCGATCACCACTCCCGCCACGGATCCGGACTGTGACCCGGCCACGTCTGCCGAGCTCATGGAGCTCACGGTGGACCCCGACGAGCGCGGGAAGGGGCACGGCTCGCGGCTTCTCCAGGCGGCCGTCGACACGATGGCCGCGGATCGGTTCACCCATGCCGTGCTCTGGACGGTCGCCAGCGACGACTCGCTGCGACGCTTCCTCACGGAGGCGGGTTGGGACGCCGACGGCGCCCACCGCGAGCTCGACCTGCACGGCGACGGCGGCACCCGGGTCAGGCAGGTCCGGCTGCACACCGAGTTCGGGGGACCTTCTTGATCGTTCACTTGATTTCGGCGCCGTTTGGGCCACGATGGAGGTCCACCTGCGCGGCCTCGCACCGAGGAACCGTGGTGGTCCGGAACAGGGGAGCTCAACATGTTCGGTCCGCTGCCGCAGCTCTACCGGGTCCTCGTCGTCGTCGGCGCGGTCCTGCTCTCGATCGGGGTCGGTGTCTGGCTGACCTTCGCCTTCGATCTCTCGCTGCCCCTTGGCGGCCTGCTGCTCGGCGGCGCCGTGGGCATCGTCCTGGCGTTCGCCCTGGTGCACGACTTCTCGCGCCGGCAGCAGCCGCGCACCGTGCGCATCCACCGCCGCCGCTGACCCCCACCTCCACGCCCCGATCCGTCGGGTCGGCGTGAGCGACGCGACCGACGATCCACGCGAACGCGCGCGGATCGTCCGTGACGGGCTCGGGGTCGGCATCGCCACCGGCACCTACGGCCTGTCCTTCGGCGCCGTCGCCGTCTCCGCCGGCCTCACCGTCGGCCAGACCTGCGTCCTCTCCCTGCTGATGTTCACCGGCGCCTCCCAGTTCGCCATGGTCGGCGTACTCGCGGCCGGCGGCACCCCGGTGTCGGGTGCGCTGACCGCCTTGCTGCTCGGTACCCGCAACACGCTCTACGGGCTCCGCCTGGCGCCGCTCCTCGACGTGGACCCGGTGGCGCCGCGCGGCCGCCGCCCACCTGGTGATCGACGAGTCCACGGCGATGTCGGTCACCCGGTCGTCCGACCCCGGCGGCCCGCATCGGGTTCCTGACCACGGGAGCGACGATCTTCGTGCTCTGGAACGCTGGCCACGCTGGTCGGCGCTCTCGCCGGCTCGGCGCATCGGCGACCCGAGCACCTACGGCCTCGACGCCGCGGTCGGTGCCGCCTTCCTGGCCCTGCTCTGGCCCCGGCTGCACGACGCACGGAATCGGCTCGTCGCGCTCGCTGCGGTTGCGGTCGCTCTCGGCCTGGTGCCGGTCACGGCGGCTGGAGTGCCCGTCCTCGCCTCGGCCGGCGTCGCCCTGCTCGCCGGCGTGCTGTGGCGTCGGCCGCACCCGCCGAATGGCCGGAGGTGCACCGATGACTCCACGATGGTGGCTCGCCATCGCGGCAGCCGGCGTCGCCTGCTACCTGCTCAAGCTGGCCGGCCTCTCGGTGCCCGCGCAAGTCCTGGAGCGGCCGATGATCGAGCGGGTCGCCGACCTGATCCCGGTCGCGCTGCTGGCGGCGCTCGTGGCCGTGCAGGTCTTCGCCGACGGGACCAGCCTGGTCCTCGACGCCCGAGCCGTCGGTCTGGCCGCGGCCGTCCTGCTCCTGCTCGCGCGGGCGCCGTTCCTCGTCGTGGTGTTCGGCTCGGCCCTGGTCGCCGCCCTGGTCCGCCTCGTCTGACCCGGGGCGCCCCCAGCCGGGGCGCAGGCGACGTCGACGGCGGCGTCGACGGCGACGTCGACGGGGCCGTAGGTCGCAACCGCGTCAAGGGCCCCCTGGATCGAGGAACTCCTCGAGTCCGACCGTGAGCCCGGGCCGCGAGCCGATCGCGCGGACCCCCACCAGGACACCCGGCGTGAAGGACGCCCGGTCCAGCGAGTCGTGCCGGATGGTGAGGGTCTCCCCCAGCCCTCCGAGAAGGACCTCCTGGTGGGCGACGAGGCCCCGGAGCCGCAGGCCGTGCACCCGGATCCCGTCGACGTCGGCGCCCCGCGCACCGTCCAGGGCCGAGGAGGTCGCGTCCGGGATCGGGTCGGCGCCGGCCTCGCGTCGGGCGGCGGCAATGAGCTGCGCCGTACGCCGCGCGGTGCCGGAGGGTGCGTCCGCCTTGTCGGGGTGGTGGAGCTCGACCACCTCGACGGACTCGAAGTACGGGGCGGCGCTCGGCGGCGAACCGCATCATCAGGACCGCGCCGATGGAGAAGTTGGGGGCGACCAGGACGCCGACCGACGGGGCGTCGGCCAGCCAGTCGCGGAGCGTCTGCAGTCGGTCGTCGTCGAAGCCCGTGGTGCCGACGACGGCGTGGATGCCGTGGTCGATGCAGAACTCCAGGTTGTCCATCACCACGTCCGGATGGGTGAAGTCGACGACGACCTGGGCCCCGGAGGTGACCAGGCCGTCGAGCTCGTCGTCGACGTCGATCGCGACGACCAGCTCGGTGTCGTCGGCCGACTCGACGGCACGGCAGACCTCGGAGCCCACCTTGCCGAGCGCGCCGAGGACGCCGACCTTGATCGCATCGGTCACGCGGCCAAGGTAGTCCATCGACCGGGCGCGACGGTGACCGCGATCGGGACGCCGACGGCGACGGTGACTCGCGGCCATCGACGTCTGGCAGGCTGGTGCCATGGCGGGTGCAGACGATTCCGGCCCGGATCCATTGGGCGGTCGACCTCATGGACGTCGGGCCGGCGGACAACGTCCTCGAGATCGGCTGCGGGCCGGGTGCAGGAGCCGAGCTGATCTGCCAGCGCCTCGAGACCGGGAAGCTGTTCGCCATCGACCGCTCGGAGTCGGGCGTCGACCGCACCAAGCGGCGTTGCCAGAAGTACATCGACGCCGGACGGCTCACCGTCCGCCAGATCGACCTGGCGACGCTGCGGGTCCCGGTCAGGCGACTGCACAAGGTGTTCGCGTTCAACGTCAACCTGTTCTGGGTGCGCGCGTGCACCGACGAGGTCGCCCTGCTGCACGAGCGGGTGCTTCCTGGTGGCGCGGTCTACCTCTTCTACGACGCCAACCGGCCGGAGCTGGTCCCCAACATCGTCCGGAAGGCGTCGGCCGCCCTGACCGACGGCGGGTTCCGGGTGTCGGTCGTCGACCAGAAGGCGCCCTCCGTCGTCGGGATCATCGGCAGGAGGTGACGGCTCAGGACGGGCCGACGATGGCCAGGATCTCCGCCTGGGAGAACAGGTCGGCGGCCACCGCCGCCACGTCGTCGAGCGTGACCGCCTCCACGCGCGCGATGACCTCGTCGATGCTCAGCAGCTCGTCGTAGACCAGCTCGCGAGGTCGTGACCGGCGTGTCGAGACCCGGTGAGACGAAAGGCGACCTTTACGGCGTCGCTCCCGGTCCGACGATGGCCAGGATCTCGGGCTGGGAGAACAGGTTCGAGCCTGATCACACGTACGTCCTCGAGCGTGACGTCGTCGACTCGCTCGATGACCTCGTCGATGGTCAGCAGCTCGTCGTAGACCAGCTCCGCCTTGCCGAGGCGCGACATCCGCGAGCCACAGTCCTCGAGGCCGAGCACGACACCGCCGTGAAGCTGACCCTTGCCGCGCTCGAGCTCCTCCTGGGTGATGCCGTCGCTGGCGACCTTGGCCAGCTCGGCCCGGACCGTGGCCAGCACGTCGTCGAGCTTGCCCGGCAGGCAGCCCACGGACACGCCGACGAGTCCGGCGTCGGCGTGGTGGCTGGCGAAGGAGAAGACCGAGTAGGCGAGCCCGCGTCGCTCCCGGACCTCCTGGAAGAGCCGCGAGGACGTGCCGCCGCCCAGCGCCGTGTTGAGGACGCCGAGCGCGAAGCGCCGGTCGTCGGTGCGGGTGAGCCCGTTGACGCCGAGGACGAGGTTGACCTGCTCGAGGGGTCGGCGGGCGACGATGGCACCGGCGTGCACACGGCGTGCCCGGTCGACGGCGCGCGGCCGCCACCGGTGCCTCGTCGCCGGTCAGGAAGTCGTTGCGGTCGAACGCGCGGCGTACCTGCCGGACCGACCTTGGCGTGGTCGACGTTGCCGGCGACCGCGACGACGATGTTCGCCGGCCGGTAGTGACGCCGGTAGAACCGCTGATCTGGTCCCGGGTGAGCCCGGTGATCGAGTCCGCGGTGCCCGCGATCGGACGCCCGAGCGGGCCGTCTCCCCACGCCTGCGCGGCGAAGAGGTTGTGGACCACGTCGTCGGGGTCGTCGTCGTGCATCGCGATCTCGTCGAGGATCACGTCGCGCTCGGCCTCGACGTCGGACGCGGCCGAGATCAGCGAGTCGGTCACCATGTCGCCGAGCACGTCGATCGCCAGCGGCAGGTCGTCGACGAGCACCCGGGCGTGGAAGCAGGTGTACTCCTTGGCGGTGAAGGCGTTGAACTCGCCGCCCACCGAGTCCAGGGCCACCGAGATGTCCATGGCCGACCGCGACTTCGTGCCCCGGAAGAGCAGGTGCTCGAGGAAGTGCGAGCACCCGTGCAGGGCGGGCGTCTCGTCGCGGGACCCGACCCCGACCCAGACCCCGATGCTGGCCGACCGGACCCCGCCATCTGCTCGGTGATCACGCGCAGGCCACCGGGCAGGACGGTACGGCGCACCCGCGACGTGATCTGGCCGTCCTCGTCCTTGACCGTCTCGAGGGTGCGGGTCGACCCGCCTTCTGGGGAACCGACAGCCGGCCCGAGCCGCTGGAGGGTGCTGACCCGTCCGAGAGTTTCGGACGGGTCAGCGGTGGAGCGCTGTTCACTCGTGCTGTCCGAGGCCTCGGCGTCGTCGGCGGAGCCTCGGTCGTCCTCGACCACCGGGACCAGCGAGAGCTTGCCGCGGTCGTCGATCTCGGCGATCTGGACCTGGATCTTCTGACCGACCGAGACGACGTCCTCGACCGCGTCCACCCGCTTGCCGCCGGCCAGCGACCGCAGCTTGCTGATGTGCAGCAGGCCGTCCTTGCCGGGCAGCAGCGAGACGAACGCACCGAAGTTGGTCGTCTTCACGACGGTGCCGAGGTAGCGCTCGCCGACCTCGGGCATGGTCGGGTTGGCGATCGCGTTGACCGCGGCCCGGGCCGCCTCGGCGGCCTCGCCGTTGGTGGCACCGATGTAGACGGTGCCGTCGTCCTCGATGGACAGCGTGGCGCCGGTGTCGTCCTGGATCTGGTTGATCACCTTGCCCTTGGGGCCGATGACCTCGCCGATCTTGTCGACCGGCACCCGGACGCTGATGATGCGCGGCGCGTGGACCGACATCTCCTCGGGCTCGTCGATGGCCTCGGCCATGACGTCGAGGATCGCGATCCGGGCGTCCTTCGCCTGGTTCAGGGCCGCGGCGAGCACCTCGGCCGGGATGCCGTCGAGCTTGGTGTCGAGCTGGAGGGCGGTCACGAACTCGCGGGTGCCGGCGACCTTGAAGTCCATGTCGCCGAACGCGTCCTCGGCACCGAGGATGTCGGTCAGGGCGACGTACTCGGTCTTGCCGTCGATCTCGCCGGAGATCAGGCCCATCGCGATGCCGGCCACGGCGGCGCTTCAGCGGCACGCCGGCCTGCAGCAGCGACATCGTCGACGCGCACACCGAGCCCATCGAGGTGGAGCCGTTGGAGCCCATGGCCTCGGAGAGCTGGCGGATGGCGTAGGGGAACTCCTCACGCGTGGGCAGGACCGGCAGCAGGGCCCGGCGGGCCAGCGCTCCGTGCCCGACCTCGCGCCGCTTCGGGGAGCCGACCCGGCCGGTCTCGCCGGTGGAGAACGGCGGGAAGACGTACTTGTGCATGTAGCGCCGCGTCTTCTCCGGGGAGAGCGTGTCGAGCTTCTGCTCGAGGGTCAGCATGTTCAGCGTGCTGACGCCGAGGATCTGGGTCTCGCCACGCTCGAAGAGGGCCGAACCGTGCACCCGCGGGATGACGCCGACCTCGGCGTGCAGCGGACGGATGTCGGCGAGGCCACGGCCGTCGATGCGCACCTTGTCGCGCAGCACCCGCTCGCGGACGAGCGACTTGTTCAGCGCGCGGAAGGCGGCGCCGACCTCCTTCTCGCGCTCCTCGAACTTGCTCGGCGAGGCTGTCGAGCAGGACGGCCTTGATCTCGTCGAGCTTCTCCTCGCGCTCCTGCTTGCCGGCGATGGTCGAGCGCGGACGAGGTCTGCGTCCTTCACCGCGCTCTCGACGGCGGCGTACACGTCGTCCTCGAAGTCGAGGAAGACCGGGAACTCCTGGACCGGCTTCGCGGCCTCCTTGGCCAGCTCGACCTGCGCCTCGCACAGCTGCTTGATGAACGGCTTGGCGGCGTCGAGGCCGCCGGCGACGATCTCCTCGGTCGGGGCCTGGGTGCCGGACTCGACGAGGTTCCAGGTCTGCTCGGTGGCCTCGGCCTCGACCATCATGATCGCGACGTCACCGGTCTCGGTCACCCGGCCGGCCACGACCATGTCGAAGACGGCGTTCTCGAGCTGGCTGTGGGTCGGGAAGCCGACCCACTCGCCCTCGATCAGCGCGACCCGGACGCCGCCCACGGGGCCGGAGAACGGCAGGCCCGAGAGCTGGGTCGACAGCGAGGCGGCGTTGATCGCCAGCACGTCGTACGGGGTGTCGGGGTCGAGGGCCATGACGGTGATGACGACCTGGACCTCGTTGCGCAGGCCCTTCTTGAACGTCGGGCGAAGCGGGCGGTCGATCAGGCGGCAGGTGAGGATCGCGTCCTCGCCCGGGCGGCCCTCGCTGCGGAAGAACGAGCCGGGGATCTGGCCCGCGGCGTACATCCGCTCCTCGACGTCGATCGTCAGCGGGAAGAAGTCGAAGTGGTCCTTGGGGTGCTTGCCGGCGGTTGTGGCCGAGAGAAGCATGGTTTCGTCGTCGAGGTACGCGGTGACCGAGCCGGCCGCCTGCCGGGCCAGAAGCCCGGTCTCGAACTTGACGGTGCGCTGTCCGAACTTGCCGTTGTCGATCACTGTCTCAACGGCGGAAATGGTGGGTTCCACTCTGACGTGGCCCCTTTCTGCTTCGCGGAGCGAACCGCGAATGACCCGCGTGGGGTGCCGGTCTTCGATCGAGGCCCGCGGTGCTGCCCGGCGAAGCCGGGCAAACCTGCCTGGCGTTCCGGGTGGTGCTCCGACTGGAGCACACCGAGGGCCACTACCGAGGACCGGGCCGACGATTCGCGGATCGCTCCTGGGAATGGTTGCTGTTCAGTTGTGAGTTACTGCTGCGTCAAATGTACGCAGACGGCCCACCGCGGTGGGCCGTCTTGGATCAGCGACGCAGACCGAGACGCTCGACGATCGAGCGGTAGCGCTCGATGTCGGTCTTCTGCAGGTAGTTCAGCAGGCGACGGCGCTGGCCGACCAGGAGCAGCAGGCCACGACGACTGTGGTGGTCGTGCTTGTGCTCCTTGAGGTGGTCGGTGAGGTGGCTGATCCGGTGGCTCAGCAGAGCCACCTGCACCTCGGGCGAACCGGTGTCGCCCTCGGTCGTGGCGTACTTGGCGATGATCTTCTTCTTGGTCTCCGCGTCGGTACCGATCGACATGCGGGGCTCCTTCCGGTTCCTGGTTGCGCGGCGCGCCGGGGCCTGTCCACCCGGGCACTCTCGATCCGCGGCCGTCAGACGGCGGTAGTGCGTTGGGATGTCGCCCATTTCGGGCAACCGGAAGAGACTATCAGCGCGCCAGCGAGCGACCCAAAACCGCAAGCGGGCTTCAGACGGCCGGCGGCGGGTCCTGCTCGGTACGACGCTCGCTCACCGACTGCGAGCCGTCGCTGTGGGTCGTCGTGGCGGTGGTGGTGTGGCGACGACCCCGGTTGGCCTGGACGGCCGTCAGCAGCACGATCAGCACATCCGGCGCCGGCCAGGATCCAGCCGATCATCGTCAGGTCGATCGCCTCGATCCGGTCCTGGACGGCAAGCGCCAGGATCAGGCCGAGGGCGAGCAGAAACACGCCGAGTCCGTATCCCATGGGCATTCCCTTCGTCGGTGTCTGCCCCGACTTCGGTGCTCGCTGCGGTGCTCGCTGCGGGGCTCGGCCCTCCGTACCCGCGCGGGAGCGGTTCACACCACGGTGACCGGGTGCCTGACCACTGCGTCGAAGAAGTAGCCGCCGTCGTTGAACGGGGTGGTGAGGGGCTGGGTGCGCCCCAGCACGTCCGACGCGCGGGCCATCAACACCTGCGCGCCCGTGGATGGCCGCCTCCAGGAGAAGGACCACTGCGTCCACCCCGATCTCGGGTGCGACATCCGGGCCCGGTGCCAGTCCCTGACCGCCGTCGGTACTCACATCCACGTGCGCGATCCGGGCCGCCCCGCTCCAGGAACGGCCGGTGAGCTCGACGTGCTTGCGTCCTGGAACGTGTGCGTCCCAGGGCAGCTCCCACGCCGATCGGACGGGGTTGACCGACAGCGGTGGGGCGTCGGGTGGATAGCTGCCGCCGGTCATGCGGTACCACTTGGTGTTCCACGGCGACGTCAGCTCGGTGGTCGACACCTCGAGTGACCCCAGCCACTTGATGCTCGCGATCCCCACCCAGCCGGGTAGCACGAGGCGCAGTGGGTAGCCGTGGTCCGGAAGGAGAGCCTCACCGTTCATGCCCCACGCCAGGAGAGCGTCGTCGAGGGCCTTGCTGACCGGAAACGGTCGCCTGACCGGGCCGTAGTCCACACCGCCCGACACGTAGTTCGCATCGAGTCCGGTCGCCTGGATGGAGACGGCGTCTGGTCGCAGCGCCCACCCGGGTCAGGACGTCACGCAGGCGCACGCCCTCCCAGGTCACCGTGCCGACCGAGCCCAGTTGCCATGGCGTGCCTGCAGGCGGGAGTTCCTTGTTGCGAGCCGAAGAAGCTTCGACCGTTGCCCGTGCACTCATGCGTCGCGGTGAGCCGGGTCCGCGGAAGCCGACGGAGCTGCTCGAAGGAGAGGCTGATCGCATCAGACTCCGTCCGCGGCCTCGTGAGGCCACCGCCGAAGATCCGCAGGCGGTAGGTCGCGCGGTCGATGGTCGGAGTCGCCGTGTGGTTCCTCACGAACAGCCTCTCCTGCGAGGTGAGGTACTCCCTGGCACGCACGCTGTCCCACCGCATCTCGGCGTTGCTGCCGTGATCGACGAACCACTCGGCAGGTAGCGGCTTGAGGATGGCCGGGGCCCCGGCGAAGGCCCGGTCCATGAGGCTGCCGAAGCCTGGGGTCATGCTCGCGCCGCCGGCTACCGCCGCGGCGAGGAAGGTGCGCCGGGTCGCCGCCGGCGGCGTGGGAATGGTCATGGCGCAACCCTAACAGCAGTAATTCACTGTACTTATATGCCTTACCTGCTCGGCCTGTCTCCATCTCCACGCGAATGGCACGATGCCAGGGTGGCGACCCCTCCGACGACACCTGTGGCACCGGACACCCGACTTGGGGTCTGCAATCTCTGTGAGGCGATCTGCGGGCTGCAGCTGACCATCGAGGGCGGCGCGGTCACGTCGGTCCGCGGCAATCCCGACGACCCCCTCTCGCGCGGCCACATCTGTCCGAAGGGCGTGGCCATCGCCGACATCCACGCTGACCCCGACCGCCTGCGGAGGCCGGTGAAGCGGGTGGGCGACGGGACGGACGCCACGTGGGTCGAGATCGGGTGGGACGAGGCGCTCGACCTTGTCGCCGACGGGCTGGCACGCGCGATCAACGAGCACGGCAGGGACGCGGTGGGGATCTACCTCGGCAACCCCAACGTGCACAGCCTCGGCTCGATGACCCACGGGCCGGCGATGGTGAGGACCTTCCGGACGCGGAACAAGTTCAGCGCCACCTCGGTCGACCAGCTTCCCGCCCAGCTCCTGGCGTACCTGATGTACGGGCACCAGCTGCTGTTGCCGATCCCGGACATCGACCGCACGTCGTACTTCCTGGTCTTCGGGGCCAACCCGATGGCCTCGAACGGCTCCCTGATGACCGTCCCCGACTTCCCGAACCGGCTGCGCGACCTGAAGACGCGCGGTGGGGAGATGGTGGTCTTCGACCCGCGGCGCACCGAGACGGCCAAGGTGGCGACGGCCCACCACTTCGTCCGGCCCGGAACCGACGCGTGGGTCGTGCTCGCCATGCTCCAGACGCTGTTCGACGAGGGCCTCACCCGGCCGGCCGAGTACGTCGACGGGCTCGATGACGTCGAGGCACTCGTGGCCGAGTTCACTCCGGAGCGGGCCTCGGAGGTGAGCCGGGTTCCCGCCGACACCATCCGGCAGGTCGCCCGCGACTTCGCGCGCGCCGAGGGAGCCGCGGCGTACGGGCGCGTGGGCGTGTCCACCCAGGCGTTCGGCACCGTGACGCAGTGGGCGATCCAGCTGCTCAACATCGTCACCGGGAACCTCGACCGGATCGGCGGCACGCTGCTCACCTCGCCGGCGATCGACGCGGTCGGTCGGCGACTGATCGGGCCCGGCCACTACGACGTGTGGCGCTCCCGGGTGCGCGGGCTCGCGGAGTTCAGCGGCGAGCTGCCGGTGTCCGCGCTGCGCGAGGAGATCGAGACGCCGGGCGAGGGTCAGATCCACGCGATGCTGACGGTCGCCGGGAACCCGGTGCTGTCGACACCCGACGGCGGCGCGCTCGGCCGGGCGTTCGCCGGGTTGGACTTCATGGCCGCCGTCGACATCTACGTCAACGAGACCACGCGGCATGCCGACGTGATCCTGCCGCCCACGACGGCGCTCGAACGCGACCACTACGACCTGGCGTTCCACCTGCTCGCGGTGCGCAACACCGCCAGGTTCACGCCGGCCGTCTTCGACAAGGGCCGCGACCAACGACACGACTGGGAGATCCACCGGGAGATCGCGCTGCGGACCACCAAGCGGCTGCGCACCAGGAAGCCACTCGCGCGGCGGCTGCGGGAGCGCTGCGCCTGTCGGTCAGCCCGACGCTGGTGATCGGGCAGCTCCTGCGGATGCACGGCCGGACCACGATCTCGGAGCTGCGCAAGAACCCGGCCGGTGTCGACCTCGGTCCACTCGAGGGGGGCCAGCTGCCCGGGCGGCTGCAGACCGACGGACGGCGCATCGACGCGGCCCCGGCGCTGGTGCTCGACGATCTCGAGCGGCTGCGCGCGGCCGAGCCACGCGACGACGGGGGCCTGCTGCTGATCGGGCGCCGGCACCAGCGCGACAACAACGCCTGGATGCACAACACCGAACGGCTCACCCGCGGGAAGCCACGCCACCAGCTGCTCATGCACCCCAAGGACCTGGCCGACCGCGGGATCGAGGACGGCAGCCCGGTCAGCGTGCAGTCGCGGGTCGGGTCGGTGGTCGTGGAGGTCCAGGCGGCCGACGACATGATGCCCGGGGTGGTCTCCCTCCCCCACGGCTACGGGCACCAGGTCGCCGGGACCCGGCTGAGCCACGCGGCCACCGTCACCGGGGTCTCGGTCAACGACCTCACCGACCCGTCGCTGCTCGACGTCTCGGGAAACGCCGCGCTGAACGGCGTTCCCGTCTCCGTCGCTCCGGCCTGATCGGTCTCGCACAGAGGGTCGTGTGCCTGGGAGCGACCCATCGGGCACTCCCAGGCACACGACCCGACTTCTCTGTGCTCAGCGCCAAGGCGTACGCCGGCTCGGGCTCGGTGACCTCCTCGCCACGCGGTCGCTCGGGCCGCCTCGGCCACCACACCCGATCACCCAGCAGCACCAGGATCGCGGGCAGCATCACCAGCCGGATGATCGTGGCGTCGATGAGGATCGCGGCCGACAGGCCCACGCCCATCATCTTCATCTCCATCATGCTCAGCGTCGCGAAGATCGCGAACACCGAGACCATGACCGCGGCCGCACTGGTCACCACGCCGGCCGTGTCCGCGATCCCCTGCTGCACGGCGACCCGCGTCGGCAGGCCACGCTCGACGTGCTCGCGGACCCGGCTCAGGACGAAGACGTGGTAGTCCATCGACAGGCCGACCAGGACCACCAGCACGAACAACGGGATCCAGTCGATGACGAACTCTGGGCTGGTGAAGTCCAGCAACCCGCTGCCCCAGCCGTGCTGGAACACCAGGGTCATCAGACCGAACGCAACCCCGACCGAGGCGAGGTTCAGCACCGTCGAGATCACTGCGATCGGCACGCTCCGGAAGGAGATCGCCATCATCACCAGCGTCAGGAGGAGCACGAAGCCGATCACGATCGGCAGCCGCGTGCTCTGCCGGTCCGCGAAGTCCAGGGACTCGGCCGCCGAGCCGCCGACGGCGTGCTCCGCGCCCACCTCGCCCAACGCCGGCGGCACCAGGTCGGCCCGGAGGTCCCGGACGGCCTGGTCGACACGAGGGTCGGACTCGCCGTAGGGCATGGCCAGCTCCAGGCGCGAGGTGGTGCCGTCGGCCGACGTCGTGATCGGGTCGACGCCGGTGTCGACGAAGTCGTCGGTCTCCCGCGCCGTCTCGTCGAGCTCCTTCAGCGCGCTCACCCTGGCCGACTCGCCGTCCGCCGATCCCCGGACCACCACGGTGGCGGTGGTGCCCTCGGTCGGGAAACTCCTCGGCCATCCGCTTGAACGTCTGCACCTCCTCGATGTCGCCGGGCAGGGTGTCGACGTTCGAGGCGTGCAGGGTCATCCCCAGGGCCGGGATCGCCAGTGCAGCGATGACCACGCCGGACGCGATCAGCGACAGGCCGGGGCGGCGGACGACGGGAGCCAGCAGACGGGAGCTGATCCCGCCCCGGCCGATCCTGCGGTTGAGTCGCCACAGCAGCGGGACCCGCGGGCGATCCACCCAGCGGCCGAGCTTCACGAGCAGGGCGGGGAGCACCGTCACCGACCCGAGCACCGCGATCGCGACCACGAGAATCGATCCGGTCGCCAGCGAGTTGAACGTGGCTCCGCCGAAGACGTACAGCCCGGTCATCGACGCGATCACCGCCATTCCGGACACCACGATCGAGTGGCCCGATGTGGCGGCGGCGATCTCGACGGCGTCAAGAGTGGTGCGGCCAGCTGCCCGCTCCTCGCGCTCCCGCTTGAGGTAGAACAGCGAGTAGTCGACGCCGACGGCCATGCCGATCAGCACGATCATGCTCGTCACGGTGGGCTCGGCGTGCACGAGGTGGGACAGCGGCGCGGTGATGCCGACCGTCACTGCCACGCTCGTCACCGCCAGCAGGACCGGGATCCCGGCGGCGATCAGCGCGCCGAATGCCAGCAGCATCAGCACGATCGTCACCGGAAGACTGATCACCTCGGCCGACTCCAGGTCCTCAGCGACCCGGTCGTTGATGGCCTCGTCGATGGTGAGGTCGCCGGCCAGCTGGATGTCCAGGTCGCCGTACGACGCCTGCACGTCCTCGGCGACCGCACGCAGCGGCGCCGGGTCGTCTTGGTCACGCGCGAGCTGCGTGGACAAGAGGAGCGCCGAACGGTCCGGGCTCCACTGCGGCTCGGAGACGCTCTCGACACCGTCCACGGCGCGGAGCCCGGCGGTGAGCTCGGCCGTCGCAGCCTCCGCGGCTGCCGGGTCGAGCGACTCGTCCGCCGGCGCGGTGATCAGCACGTTCTCGGTGTCCGGCTCGTCCAGGCCGGCGTCGGCGATCATCGCGTCGGCCCGGCCGGACTCACCGATCCGGTAGTCGGCGTCCTCGGTCTCCTGCGTGGGCACCATTGCCGCCAGGCCGACGGCGACGGCGACCAGCAACGCCCAGGCACCGATCGCGCGCCACGGGTGGGTGGCGCTCCAGCGGGCGGCCCGGAGCGGGACGCCGGTGAATGCAGTTCGAACGGACATGGCCCGTCACTCCTCGGGTTTCGGAAGGGATTCTGGTCCTTCCAGCGTCGGGCGAACCGGGCGCGCGGTCAGGAGTGGCAACACCCGGTCGGAGGTGGTCCCAGCACCACTGTCCGGAGCCGGGTCATCGGGGAGGATGGGGGCATGACGACGATCGCGGCCCCGAGGCCCCGGCGGGGGCGACTGGCCCTCACCGGCTACTCCTTCGGCCACCTCTTCCTCGCGGTGCCCGCGACGGTGTTCTTCTGCCTGCAGGTGACCTTCATCCCCCTCGTGGTGGTCTCCGTCGGCATCTTCGGCCTGCTGGCCGTGGTGCCGGCGACCCAGGGGATCGCCAGCGCCTACCGGGCGATGGCGGGATCGATCCGGCGCGAGCACCTGGAGTCGTCGTACAAGGACACGACCGGCATGGGTCCGTTCCGGCGGGTGGCGGCCTGGGCCACGGACCCGGCCCGGTGGAAGGACCTGGCGGGGATGCTGCTCGGCTGCACCGTCGGCCTGGTGATCCCCATCGTGGTCATCGCGTTCCTTGCCGGGTCGTTGTTCTACCTGATCTACCCGTTCCTGTGGTGGGTCACCCCACCCGGGGTCTTCGACGTCCAGCTCGGGTTCACCACGCTCGACACCTTCGAAGAGAGCTTCGTCATGTGGGCCGGGGCAGCGATCCTCTTCGCCCTCTGGTGGTGGACCACGGGGCCGCTCGTCCGGGCCCGCGCCGCCATGGACAAGGCTGTGTTCTGCCGGAGCCGCGCCGAGGAGCTCGAGCAGCGAGTCCAGGTGCTGACCGAGACCCGGTCGGAGTCGATCGACCACTCCGCCGCCGAGCTGCGCCGGATCGAGCGGGACCTGCACGACGGTCCTCAGGCGCGGCTGGTCGCCCTGGGCATGAACCTCGGACTGGTCGAGGAGCTCCTCGAGCGGGACCCCGAGGCGGCCCGCCGCCTCGTCGCCGAGGCCCGAGGGACCACCGGGTCCGCCCTCGGAGAGCTCCGGTCGATGGTGCGGGGCATCCATCCGCCGGTCCTCGCCGACCGTGGCCTCGCCGGAGCGGTCCAGGCTCTCGCGCTGGACATGGCGACCCCGGTCCGGGTGTCGACCACGCTTCCGGGGCGGCCCCCGGCCCCGGTCGAGTCGGCGGTCTACTTCGCGATCGCCGAGTGCCTGGCCAACATCGGCAAGCACGCCCAGGCGCGGAACGCCTGGATCGAGCTGGGGTACGCGGACGGCGTGCTCACTGCGGTGATCGGCGACGACGGCCGCGGCGGCGCGGATCCCGCCCGCGGGACCGGGATGCTGGGGGTGATGCGGCGGATCGCGTCGTTTGACGGCACGATGAGGGTGTCGAGTCCCGACCGGGGCCCGACTCTCGTCACGATGGAGGTGCCGTGCGTCTTGTCATCGCCGAGGACCACGCCCTCCTCCGGGACGGCCTGATCCGGCTCCTCGAGGCCCACGACTTCACCATCCTCGCCGCGGTCGACAACGCGCCCTCCCTCGAGCGGGCCCTGCTGGACCCGGACGCGGACGGCGCGGTGGTCGACGTACGCATGCCGCCGACGTTCACCGACGAGGGTCTGCGAGCGGCGCTGGCGGTCCGCGAGACGCGACCGGCGTTCCCCGTGATGGTGCTCTCGCAGTACGTCGAGCAGCTCTACGCCCGAGAGCTTCTCGCGAGTGGCGAAGGGGCAGTGGGCTACCTGCTAAAAGACCGGGTCTCGGACGTCGCGGAGTTCGTCGACGGGGTCCGCCGCGTGGTGGCCGGTGGCACCGTGATCGATCCCGAGGTGATCGCCGGAATCATGGCCCGGCGGGCGGCGGAACCGGTGGACCGGCTGACCCCGCGTGAGCGGGAGGTTCTGGCACTGATGGCGGAGGGCCGGTCGAACACCGCGATCGCGCACGACCTGTTCGTGACCGAGAAGGCGGTCGCCAAGCACACCAACAACATCTTCGCGAAGCTTGACCTGCCGGTGGCCCCCGACGACAACCGCCGGGTCCTCGCGGTTCTGGCCTGGCTGAAGGTGTGACGTCGGCTCAGCCGGTGGGCTCGGGCCGTTCGGCGCGGAGCGCGAGGTAGACGGCGCGCACGCCGACCGCGCGCTCCAGCTCGCGCTTGACCCCGCTGAAGAACTGGTCGCGGTAGGCCTCGTCGGTGACGGCGTACACCGTGAAGTAGAGGCCCGAGAACGCTGCAAGGAACGTCGAGACCTGGAGCAGCTCGATCGAAAGGTGGTCCAGCCACTGCAGGTGATGGATGGTGCCGCCCGTCCAGTTCGCCTGGACCGGCTCCGCCATCACCACGGCGCCGAACAACAGGAAGAACGCGAAGACCGACAGCGCGAGCAGCAGCACCTGTACGGCCTGGGCGATGGCGAGGACCAGGATCAGGTTCGCCTTCTCGAAGCCCCGCACCTGGGCGCGCGCGGCGATGTCGTCCCGTCCGGCGCGGTCGAGCAGTTCACTCGCGTGCGTCTCGAGCGGGGTGCGCCGGCACGCCTCGACGAGGACCGACTCGTCCTTGACGTCGTCGGCCTCGTCCAGCTCGTCGGGCAGTCGCACCAGGAGGAAAATGGCGGCGACGGTTGCGAACAGGAGCACGGTCAGGACCATCACGGCGCCGTCGAGCCGCGCGGAGACCTCCCACACCTCGGCGTTGATGAACAGGAAGGTGATGAACACCAGCAGCAGCGGGAGGGCCCGGGTCGCCATCGGCAGCAGCTGAGGGAGGCTGCGCAAGGTGCGGCCCACCGCCCAGGTGACGATGGGTCGGGCTCGGAGTGCCGTCGCACCATAGGCGAGGGCAGCGATCCCCATGACGACCATCACCGTGGTGGGTGCGGCGGCAACATCCTCGGCGAACCAGGCCAGGGCGACACCACCGGCGATGGACAGCAGCACGGTGACCGCAAGCATCAGCAGGGTGCGCCGGGAGTGCAGTGCGGACCTGGCCGCGTCCCGTTCCTCGGGGACGAAGTAGGGCAGGCCGTGCTGGAGGAACCAGGCCTCCGTGTCGGTCAGCGGCTCGCCCGTGCGGCCCGCCCTCACGGAGCCGCCAGCAGTTCGCGGGCCCGGTCCACGTCGTCATGCATCTGCTCGACCAGCCGCTCGACGGACTCGAACGCCACCATCCCCCGGAGTCGTTCCACGAAGGAAACCTCCACCTCGACCCCGTAGAGCTCGAGGTCGTCCCGGTCCAGCACGTAGGACTCGACCCGGCGATCGCGCTCGCCGTCGAAGGTCGGGTTGGTGCCGACGCTGATGGCCGCGGGCAGCACCTCGCCGGTGTCGAACCGCCGCAACCACCCGGCGTACACACCGTCGGCGGGCACCGCGGTGACGGTGTCGGTGGGCACGTTGGCGGTCGGGAATCCCAGGTCCCGTCCTCGCTTCTCGCCTTCCACCACGGTGCCGCGGACGGCGAAGGGACGGCCCAGGGCCTCGGCGGCCCCGGCGACGTCCCCGGTGGCGAGGCAGGTACGAACGTAGGTCGACGACCACACCTGCGGGCCGCCGTCGAGCGGGATCCCCTCGGCGCGGAACCCGTGCCTCTCGCCCGCTTCCCGCAACGTGGCAACGTCGCCGGAGGCCCGGTGGCCGAACCGGAAGTTCGCACCGACCACGACGGCGGCGGCCTGCAGGGTGTTGACCAGGATCTGGTCGACGAACTCCTCGGGCGACCAGCCCGCGATCTGGCGGTCGAAGGGCAGCGCGAAGACGTCGTCGACGCCGGCCGACCCGAGCAGTTCTGCACGAGTCTCGATGGTGGTCAGGATCTGCGGCGCGTGCTCGGGGCGGAGTACCGCCATCGGGTGCGGGTCGAACGTGACGGCCACCAGGGTCAGTCCCTCGTCGTCGGCGATCCCGCGGGCGCGGGCGATCACGCGCTGGTGGCCGAGGTGGACTCCGTCGAAGTTCCCGATGACCACGGCCGTGCGGCCCAGGTCCGTGGGGACGTCGTCGGTCGAGCGCCAGATTCGCACGGCGAGAAGACTACTGACCGCTGGGAGGCAGAAGCCGTCGGACCTCCACGATCGAGTCCACCACCAGGGGGCCGTAGACATGCGGGAACGGTCGGTCGGACCCCGGCACCAGCTCTTCGCGCACTGGCGACGTGAGCCGGTCGGTGTCGATCACGAGCAGCACCATCGGTTGGTGCACCTCTCCGTAGAAGTCTCGACGGACCTGCTCCCACTGATCCTCGTGCGAGCAGTGGATGAAGCCCTCGTCCTCGAGCGTGCGGTCCAGGGTCGAGACGCGGTACTCCCCCGCCTGCCGGGCCGCCTCCCACTCGGACTCGAGCGCCAGATGGTAGATCCGCATCAGACGAAGACCGCCACTGCGCGGGCAGCACCGTCGCGTGGCTCGTACAACGCCAGGAACTCCCCGTCGGGCGCGAACATCGCGGTCACCCCGCCCAGGTCGACGTCGAGGGGGCGGCCGTGGCGGACGTGGGACGCGTCTGCCACGTCGAGGTCACGATCCGGGAAGCTCGTCCGCGCCGCGTCGCCGATCGGCACCATGGCGAGGTCGTCGGCGAGCTGCTCGAGGGTACGCGCCCGGTCGATCCCGAACGGCCCGACAGCCGTACGACGCAACACGGTCAGGTGCCCGCCGACCCCGAGCTGCGCGCCGAGGTCGCGGGCGATGGCGCGGACGTAGGTGCCGCTGGAGCAGCGGAGAGACACGCGGACATCCGTCGTGGGAACCGGGTCGGAGGCCGAGTCCCCTTCGTCGGTCGACGGCGACACGTCGTGCACCACCAGCTCGTGGACGGTCACGGGCCGGGGCGCCAGCTCGACCTGCTCGCCATCGCGTACCCGCTGGTAGGCGCGCTTGCCTCCGACCTTGACCGCCGACACCGCGGTCGGCACCTGCTCGAGGTCGCCGGTGAACTCCGCCAGCGCGGCGCGGATCGTGGTCTCGTCCAGCCCCTCGGTCGTCGCGGTGGAGATGACCTCGCCCTCGGCGTCGTCCGTGGTCGTGGCGATCCCGAGCCGGATCGTCGCGTCGTACGCCTTCTCGGTGAGCATCAGGTGCCCGAGGAGGCGGGTCGCCCGGTTGAGCCCGAGCAGCAGGACGCCCGTGGCCATCGGGTCGAGCGTGCCGGCGTGCCCGACCTTGCGGGTCCCGGCGAGCAGACGCACCCGCGAGACCACGTCGTGCGAGGTGACGCCGGCTGGCTTGTCGACGACGACGAGTCCGGACCCGGTGGTCACGTCTCGTCGTCGGTCGCGTCGGTGTCGTCGGCCTGATCGGTTTCGTCGTCCTCGTCGGCCTCGCGCGGCTTCTTGTACGGGTCGGCCTCGCCGGCGTAGGTGGTGCCGCGCGCCGCGGCCGCAGCCTCGTCCTGGGCGCGGGCCTTGGCGAGGACGTCGTCGAGATGACGCGCGGACTCCGGCAGCGCGTCGGGGATGAAGGTCAGGGTCGGCACGTGCCGCATGCCGAGCTGCTTGCCGACCTCGGAGCGGAGCACGCCCTTGGCCGACTCGAGCGCTGCGGCCGTGCTGGCCCGGTCCCCGTCCTCGCCGAGGACGGTGTAGAAGATCGACGCCTGCTGGGTGTCACCGGTGACCCGGACGTCGGTGACGGTCACGAACCCGAGCCGCGGGTCCTTGATCCGGCGCTCCAGCATCTCGGCCACGATCACCTGGATCCGGTCCGCGATCTTCCGCACCCTCGGGTTGTTCATCGCTGTTCCTGTCTCGGTTCTGACGTGTCGCAGGTTCATCAAGGTATGTCGCCGAACCTGCACTTCCCACGGTGTATCGACCGTGGGAAGCGCAGGCCGCCCTGCATACCTTGGTGAAACCGTCTGATCAGTCGCGCGGGATCTCGCGCATCTCGAAGCGACTCCACGACATCGCCGATCTTGATGTCCTGGTAGTTCCTCAGCACCAGACCACACTCGAAGCCCTCGCGGACCTCGGACGCGTCGTCCTTCTCCCGCCGAAGCGAGGAGAGGTCGAGGTTGTCAGCCACGACGGCCCCATCGCGGAGCACTCGCGCCTTGGCGTTGCGCCGGATGGTGCCGCTGGTGACCATGCAGCCGGCGATGTTGCCGATCTTGGACGAGCGGAAGATCTCCCGGATCTCCGCCTGCCCGAGCACCGACTCCTCGAACTCCGGCTTCAACATGCCCTTGAGGGCCGCTTCGATCTCCTCGATCGCCTGGTAGATGACCGAGTAGTACCGGATCTCGACACCTTCCTTGTCGGCCATCTCGGTCGCCTTGCCCTGCGGACGGACGTTGAACCCGATGATGATCGCGTCGGAGGCGGCCGCCAGGTCGACGTTGGTCTCGGTGATCGCACCGACGCCGCGGTCGATGACCCGGAGGCTGACCTCGTCGCCGACGTCGATCGCCGACAGCGAGTCCTCGAGCGCCTCGACCGAGCCGGACACGTCGCCCTTCAGGATCAGGTTGAGCTCCTGGCTCTCGCCCTTCTCCATGGAGGCCATGAAGTCCTCGAGCGTACGACGCACGCGGCGCTTGGCCTGCATGGCAGCCCGCTCGCGGGCCTCGCGCTTCTCGGCGATCTGACGCGCCATCCGGTCGTCGTCGACAGCGATCAGGTTCTGACCGGCACCGGGCACCGAGGTGAGGCCGAGCACCATCGCCGGTCGCGACGGGTCTGCTTCCTCGATGTTCTCGCCGTGCTCGTCGAGCATGGCCCGGACCCGGCCGTGGGCCGGACCGGCCACGATCGAGTCGCCCACGCGAAGGGTTCCGCGCTGGATCAGGATCGTCGCCACCGGCCCTCGACCGCGGTCGAGGTGGGCCTCGACGACCAGGCCCTGGGCGTCCTGGTTCGGGTTGGCCCGCAGGTCGAGGGACGCGTCGGCGGTGAGCACGACTGCCTCGAGCAGCTTGTCGAGGTTGAGCTCTGACTTCGCGGAGACGTCGACGAACATCGACTCGCCGCCGTACTCCTCGGGGACCAGGCCGTACTCGGTCAGCTGTCCACGGACCTTGGTCGGGTCTGCCTCGGGCTTGTCGATCTTGTTCACCGCTACCACGATCGGCACGTCCGCGGCCTTGGCGTGGTTGAGCGCCTCGACCGTCTGTGGCATCACGCCGTCGTCGGCCGCGACCACCAGGATCGCGATGTCGGTGGCCTGCGCACCACGAGCACGCATGGCGGTGAACGCCTCGTGACCCGGAGTGTCGATGAAGGTGATCCGACGCTCCTGGCCCTCGACCTCGGTGGCCACCTGGTAGGCACCGATGTGCTGGGTGATACCGCCGGCCTCCTTGTCCACGACGTTGGCGTTGCGCAGCGCGTCGAGGAGCTTGGTCTTTCCGTGGTCGACGTGACCCATGACCGTCACGACCGGAGGTCGGATCGCCAGGTCGGCCTCGTCACCCTCGTCCTCACCGAACTCGAGGTCGAAGGACTCGAGCAGCTCACGGTCCTCGTCCTCGGGAGAGACGACCTGCGACGGTGTAGTTGAGCTCCTCGGCGAGCAGCTCCAGCGTCTCGTCGTTGACCGACTCGGTGGCGGTCACCATCTCGCCGAGGCTGAACAGCATCTGCACGAGAGCCGCGGCGTCGACACCGATCTTCTCCGCGAAGTCGGTGAGGGACGCCCCGCGGGCGAGGCGGACGGTCTCGCCGTTGCCCTTGCGGACGCGTACGCCGCCAATGGTCGGCGCTTCCATCTGCTCGAACTCCTGGCGACGGGCCCGCTTCGACTTGCGGCCTCGACGCGAAGGGCCGCCGGGGCGACCGAAGGCACCCTGAGTCTGGCCACGACCACCGGGGCGGCCGCGACCGCCGCCGCCCGGACCGAAGCCCGGGCCTCCTCCGGGACCGCCACGGCCGGGGGCGCCGGTGCCGACACCGCCACGACCGGGGGCGCCACCACGACCGGGGGCACCACCGCGGCCACCGCCGGGACCTCCGCCGCCGCCGGGACCTCCGCGACCGGGACCGCCAGCGCCACGACCACCTGGGCCGGAGCCGAAGGCCGCCGGGGACTTGGGCATCATCGCCGGGTTGGGACGCGGCATGCCGGGCCGGCCACCGTCGCGCGCGGCGGGGGGCCGCGGTGCGCGCTGGTCACCGCCGGGTGCTGGCGTCGCCTCAGGGGCCGAGGGCCGCCGGCCCATGCCCTGGCTGGACGCGAACGGGTTGTTGCCCGGTCGGGGCGCGCCGGGGCGTCCGACGGGCCTGGGAGCGGGCGCCTTGGGCGTGGGCGAGGGGGCAGCTGCGGCCGGAGCCTCGGGCTCGGCCGGGGGCTCGGCCGGCGGCTCGGCCGGTCGGTCGGGCAGACCCGTCTCGGGCAGCGTCTCAGGCGGCGTCTCGGGCTGGGCCGGGGCGGGGGTCGGGGCCTCCGGGGCCGCGGGCTCGGCTGTCGCAGCGGGCGCCTCGGGCTCGCTGGGAGCCTCGGTCGCCGGAGCCTTCGGCTTCGCGGTCTTGGCGGCCGGCTTGGCGGCCTTCTTCTCCGCCGGGGGCTCGACGGGCGCCGACGCCGCGTCTGCCTTCAGCTTCTCGCCGTACTCCTTGCGGAATCGGTGTTCCGCGGGGAGCTCGACAGTGGAGCTCGCCGACTTGACGAACTCCCCCATCTCTTTGAACTTCTCGAGAACGAACTTGCTCTCGACTCCGAACTCTTTGGCGAGTTCGTGGACTCGGGTCTTAGCCACGCTTCTCCTTCTGGCCCGAGACCCGGTCCTCCAACTGTTCGGAGGGGGTGCAACGGAGCCGTTAGTGGTTGTGCAAACTCATCGGGAAGTACTCATCGAGTGCTCATGAGCTGCTGCTCCAGTTTCTGTCGTTCGATCACGGTCGGTCCCGCGAGCTGATGTGCTCCCCCACCGGTGTCGCGGCTGACCCCTGCTCGAGCCGGAGGGCCCGGGCAAACGCCCGTCTGCGCACCGCGAGGTCGAAACACTCGGTCGTGGGGTGCAGGTGCGCACCACGCCCGGGTGCCGTGCCGTCGGGATCGGGGAGAACGACCGGCTGGCCATCCGCGCCCGTGCCAGCGACGACTCGCAGCAACTCGCGTTTCGTGGCCCGCTCCCGGCATCCGATGCACGTGCGGACGGGAGAATCCGTCACCCGGGCAGGTGGATGTTGTTCGCGCGCCACTTCCCGAAACCCTACCGCGCCGACACGAGGGATTACGAACCGGGCGCGTCCGTCGTACCGTCTCTGCATGCCCGGCGACACCATCCGAGGACCCGACTTCGCCGACGAGTTCGACGGCGGAACCCTGGACGAGTCGGTGTGGCTGCCCCACTATCTGCCCGTCTGGAGTTCCATGGACGCGACCCGGGCGAGCTGTTCAGTCGGCGACTCCTGCCTGACTCTGCGGATCCCGCGCGACCAGGGACTGTGGTGCCCCGAGGACCACCATCCGCCGCTGCGCGTCTCCGGGATTCAGTCCGGCAACTACTCGGGACCGGCCGGCAGCACCCGCGGCCAACAGCGGTTCCGCGACGGCCAGACCGTGCGCGAGGAGCAGGAGCGCTTCGAGGGCTGGCTACCCAGCGGTGGGCACGTCGAGATCCGCTGCAGGATGGCCATCTCGCCGCGCTCCATGGGCGCACTGTTTCTGAGCGGCTTCGAGGACGATCCCGAGCAGCTTCAGTGCGGCGAGATCTGCGTGGTGGAGATCTTCGGCAATGCGGTGGACGGCCGCCAGTCCGCCGAGGTCGGCATGGGGATCAAGGCGTTCCGCGACCCGGCACTCACCCAGGACTTCGCAGCACCGCGGCTGCCGCTCGATGTGGCGGACTTTCACACCTATGCCGTCGACTGGGACGAGGCGGAAGCGGTCTTCTCGGTGGACGGCGAGGACGTCCGTCGCTGCCCGCGGCCACCGGCGTACCCGCTGCAGGCGATGGTCGCGGTGTACGACTTCCCCGACTGGTCGACCGGGGACGACGACCACCTGGTCCCCGAGCTCGTCGTGGACTGGATCCGGGGTTCGTGACGACCGTCGACCCGGCGCCAGTTGGCATTGAAAGGTTGCCGAGTCGGCGTCAGTTATCGCCCCCGGTCACCAGTCCGGGCACGTCACGGTTGTCGTTCGGGTCCTTGGCCCGGGTCGGCTTCTCATCAGACTTCGTCTGATCTGATGTCTATCCGCCACCCGGTGAGGCGCGCGGCGAGCCGGGCGTTCTGGCCCTCCTTGCCGATCGCAAGGGACAGCTGGAAGTCGGGCACGACCACGCGCGCGGACCTGGCCTCGGCGTCGACGATCTCGACCGAGGTGACCTGTGCCGGGGACAGTGCGTGGGCGACCAGATCGGCCGGGTCCTCGGACCAGTCGACGATGTCGATCTTCTCTCCGTGCAGCTCGGCCATCACATTGCGCACCCGCTGCCCCATCGGCCCGATGCAGGCCCCCTTGGCGTTGACCCCCGAGGTCGACGAGATCACCGCGATCTTGGTCCGGTGCCCGGCCTCCCGGGCGATCGCCGCGATCTCCACGGTGCCGTCGGCGATCTCGGGCACCTCGAGGGCGAACAGCTTGCGGACCAGGTTGGGGTGGGATCGGGAGAGGGTGATCTGCGGCCCGCGCATGCCCTTGCGCACCGACACCACCAGGCACTTGATCCGGGTTCCGTGGTCGTAGCGCTCACCGGGGACCCGCTCGCCCAGCGGCAGCAGGGCCTCCAGCTTGCCCAGGTTGACCATGACGTCGTCGGGGTTGCGGCCCTGCTGGATCACCCCGGAGATGATGTCGCCCTCCTTGCCGGAGAACTCACCGAACCGGATGTCGTCCTCGGCGTCCCGCAGCCGCTGCAGCATGATCTGCTTCGCCGTGGTGGCCGCGATCCGACCGAACCCCGCCGGCGTGTCGTCGTACTCGCCGACCTTGTTCTCCTCCTCGTCGAGCTCGAAAGCCCACACCGTCACGTGTCCGCTCTTGCGGTCCAGCTCGACGCGGGCCTGCTCCTGGGCTCCCGGGGTCTTGTGGTACGCCGTCAGCAGGGCCTGTTCGATCGCCTCGACCAGTACCTCGAACGAGATCTCCTTCTCGCGCTCGAGCATCCGCAGGATGCTCAGGTCGATGTCCATCAGGCCTCCTTCGACTTCCGTCGGTTGAACTCGATCTGGACGAGCGCCTTCTTGATGTCCGCGTACGCGATCTCGCGGATCGTGCCGTCGACGTCCAGACAGGCTGCAACGTCGTCACTGGTCGCGATGCGCCCGGTGAAGGAGTCGCCCTCGGTCGTCGTTACCTTGACCAGCCGGTCCGTGTTGCGCCGCCAGTGGCGGGGCAGCGTCAGCGGGCGGTCGACACCACGCGAGGTCACCTCGAGCGTGTAGGGCTGCTCGCCCATCGCGTCGGAGTCGTCGAGCACGCGGGAGACCTCGCGGGTCGCGTCGGCGACGTCGTCGAGGGTCACGCCGCCGTCCTTGTCGACGGCGATCCGCAGGATCCGGCGCTTGCCGGCAGGAGTGATCTCGACGGCCTCGACGTCGAGATCCAGCGCACTCAGGGGGCCGACGATCTCCGTCTCGATCCGTTCCCGGGTGGCGTCCTGGCTGACACGGCTCACGAGTACGCGACCTCCTTGTGCTGTTGTCTGTCTCAACGATAGCGGTGCCGTCACACCTCAGAGATAGGGTCTGCGCCGTGTCCCCGAACAGCCGCGTGAGCACCAGCCGCCGGACGGCAATCGGTGGTGCACTGGCGGGTCTCGCGGCGGTGTCAGGCTGCGACCTCGGAGCCGCCGATGAGTCACCGGAGCCAACCGCTCCGTCGCCCACACCAGCGCCGGCAGACCCGGACACGGCGCTGGTGTCCACGGTGCGGACCGAGCTGTTGGGACTCGAGGCGCTGGTCACCGCGGCCGGTGCCACCCGACCTCGCCTGGCCGCGGACCTCGCCGACCTTGCGGCCCTGCACGTGGCTCACCTGTCGGCACTTCCGGACGGTGAGGAGTCGGTGGAGGACCCGACGGTCACCGGTACCGTCGACCAGGTCCGGGCCCAGGTCGGCCGGCGCGAGCTGCAGGGTCAGCGTCGCCTCGCCGAGTGGTCGGTCGCCGCCGAGAGTGGTGCGCTGGCCAGGCTTCTCGCGAGCATGTCGGCCGCCATCGCGGCCCACCTCGCCAACGCCGCCGGAGGTGCTGCTCGATGACCACCGTCGACGCGCTGCAGACCGCCCTCGAGGCCGAGCACGCCGCCTTGTTCGTGTACGGCGTCCTCGGCGCGCAGACCTCCCAGTCGGCCACGCCCGAACTGTTCTCCGCGGTGTCCGACGCCTACGCCACCCATCGGTCCCGACGGGATCACCTGACGCGGCTGGTGCTCGACGCCGGGGAGGCACCGGTCGCGTCGGAGGCGGCGTACGAGATCCCGAAGCCTCTCGGCACGCCGGCGCTGGTCGCTCGCGCCGCTCTGGAGATCGAGCGCGCTGCGTCCGAGACCTACGCGTGGCTGGTGGCGAACACGGTGGCCACGGAGCGTCGCTGGGCGATCACCGCCCTGACAGATGCCGCGGTCCGCGAACTCATGTTCCGAGGAAGTCCCGAGATCTTCCCCGGAGCCCATGAGTTCGCGGACCGACGGTGACCTCTTAACGAGGCCGACCCGGGAGAGTTCCGCGCTGGGGGGTGGCGGCCATCTCTCCCTCCTGCAAAATCGTGCAACACAGCGACTCGGAGTGCCAGCGACTGCCAAACTCATGTTGTTGCATTGCATGAACCTGCAGGTTCCGAGCCCTGGTCAGCCCCGATACGCCGTCCACATTTCACCCATCCGGCTGGTCTGGCCGGAGGTGAAGTTCGTGTAGCAGCTGTCGTAGCTGTAGTCCATGTAGTTGTGGATGGGGTCCAGACCAGGGAGCGAGCACGAGTCGCGACCCTCGGGGCAGCCATTGGTCGCGCTGGACTGGGCCGGGGTGTCGGAGACCCCGTCGTTCGTGGTCGTACACCCGCCCTGGAAGGTGTGGTAGAGCCCGAGCCAGTGTCCGGCTTCGTGGGTCGCGGTCTCGCCGAGGTTGTAGTTGGGGATCGAGCCGCCTGGCAGTGAGGAGTACTGCACCCGGATGCCGTCGACGCCGGGGTTGCTGCTGTAGTCCCACGGGAAGGTCGCGATGCCGAGGTAGGCGAAGTCGACCAGCCAGACGTTCAGGGCGTTGGCCCCGCCCTGCCGGGTCTGCGTGCGGTACTGAGTGGACTGCTGGTCGCGGTGCCAGAGGTCGTTGTTGTAGCGGTCGACACCGGCGAGGCTGAACGAGAAGCCGGTGCCGGAGCCACCGTAGCTGGAGTTGAGGACTGCGACCTGGTCGTTGATCTGCTGGTTGGTGACATCGCCGTTGCCGGCGGAGTCCCGCATCACGTGGACGTACACCGGCACGGTGGCGGCGACCGCCTTCTTCTTCTTGGCAGAGACCCCGCGGGCCTCGAGTCGTCGCTCGGTCCGACGCTCGATGGCGCGCTGCTCGGCGACGGAGATCTCACGGTGGTCCAGCCCGGAGTGGCCGCCGCGGGCCGCAGATGCGCCGCCGGACGTGGCGCGGTCGATGCAGGCGGACGAGACGCTTGCCGCGGTCTCCGTCTCGAGAGCGACTGCCTGGGCCGGTGCGGTGAGCCCGGCCATGGTCAATGCGGTGGCTCCCAACCCGGCCGCGGCGGCCAGGCGGAGTGGGTGCGTGCTGCCCAAGGGGATGTCCTTCCGTCGTCTCCGCACCGGTGGGTGTGTGCGGCTTCTGACTATCGACCTTGCCCCGCACCGCTGTGAATTTGGAGGCCGCGGCGACCTCAGGTCTGTGCATTGCACAAAGTTGGTGCTGGTCAGGACGCGCCCTTAGACCCTCTCGCTCCACCCGCGCACGATCCGCGGGATGTCGGCGAGGGCCGGCGCCACCGCGTGCGGGGTCCCCTCGGTGTGCCCGAGCTGATTCGCCGGGATGTCGCTGTGCGGGATGTGGATCGCCCGCATGCCCGCGTTGCGCGCTCCCCAGACGTCGTCGAAGAGCCGGTCGCCGACGTAGACGCAGCGGCTCGGCTCGTCGGCACCGACGGCCGACATCGCGGCCACGAAGGCCTGTGGGGACGGCTTGGTCCAGGGGATCTCGCTCGTGTAGACGTCCCCATCGATCAGGTCCAGGACCCCGTCTCGACGGAAGAAGCCCTCGTGCCACTCCCGTGGCCAGATCGTGTTGGACAGGACACCGATCCTGATCCCGTCGGAGCGGAGTGCCTCGAACATCGGCCCCACGTCTGGGTCGGTGTAGGTGTGCGGCTCCCAGAACTCGAAGTACGCCGTCAGCAGGTCCGGGTCGTGCTCGAGTCCGGCTTCCGTGAAGAGGTCCGCGACCGTCGCGCTCTGCTGGTGGTCCCGGCTCCTCCCCCAGATGGCGTCACCGGCAGCGTGCAGGCGGGTGCGCGACACCTCTATGTCGTGCTCCGCGTTCACGACTGCCTGGGCCAGCGCCAGTGACTCGGCGTGGAAGTCGATGTCGTGCCACCGGGTCAGGGTGCCGCCCCAGTCGAAGATGACTGCGTCGATCGTTCCGCTCATGCACGCACGAGGCGCACGAGGTGGTCGACCACGTGCTCGGCCGGAACCTGCTCACGCTCGCCGGTGCCGCGGTCCTTGACCTCGACGTTGCCTTCGGCGAGCCCCTTGCCGACCACCACGATCGTGGGAACGCCGATCAGCTCGGCGTCCTTGAACTTCACCCCGGGGCTGACCTTGCGGCGATCGTCGTACAGCACTTCGATGCCCTGGCCTGACAGCTCGTGCACGATCCGCTCGGCGGCCGCGAACGCCGCGTCGTCCTTGCCGGCGACGACGAGGTGGACGTGTGCCGGCGCCACCTCACGGGGCCACACCAGCCCGAGCTCATCGAGGGTGTTCTCGGCGATCGCGGCTACGCCGCGCGAGGGGCCGATGCCGTAGGAGCCCATGGTGACCGTCACCAGCTTGCCGTTCTCGTCCAGCACCTGGAGGTCGAGGGCGTCGGCGTACTTGCGGCCGAGCTGGAAGATGTGGCCCATCTCGATCCCACGAGCTGATGAGAGCGTGCCGTCCGCGCAGTTGGGGCACTCGTCCCCGTCGCGTACGTCGGCGGCCTCGATCGTTCCGTCCGGTGTGAAGTCGCGTCCCGCCACCAGGTCGAGGACGTGCTGGCCCGCGACGTTCGCGCCGGTGACCCAGCGGGTTCCCTCGACGACCCGGGGGTCGACGACGAAGCGGATCTTCGACTCGTTGTCCTCGCCGAGAACGGCGGGGCCGATGTAGCCCTTCACGAGGGCCGGGTGGTCCTTCATCTCGACCTCGTCCATGGGCTCGACCTCGATCGGCTCCAGCTGTCCCTCGAGACGCTTCTGGTCGACCTCCCGATCGCCGGGTACGCCGATCGCGAGGGGTTCGCGGGTGCCGTCGGGGTGCTTGAGCACGACCAGGACGTTCTTGAGCATGTCCCCCGCTGCCCAGGACCGGTCATCGCGAGGGAAGTGCTCGTTGAGGTGGTCCACCAGGGTCTCGATGGTGGGGGTGTCCGGGGTGTCCTCGGCGTGCGCTGCGGGGACGTCGTCGTACGCCAGCGGTGCCGGCGGCCGGACCGTCACCGCCTCGACGTTCGCGGCGTACCCGCACGTCTTGCACTCGACGTAGGTGTCCTCGCCGACGTCGGCCTTGGCGAGGAACTCCTCGGACCGAGAGCCGCCCATCGCACCAGACGTGGCCTTGACGATGACGTACTCGAAGCCCAGGCGGTCGAAGATCCGGATGTAGGCGTCGCGGTGCCTCTGGTAGCTCTGTTCGAGCCCGGCGTCATCGATGTCGAAGGAGTAGGAGTCCTTCATCCTGAACTCGCGACCGCGCAGCAGACCGGCGCGGGGGCGGGCCTCGTCGCGGAACTTCGTCTGGATCTGGAAGATCGTGAGCGGCAGGTCCTTGTAGGAGGAGTACAGGTCCTTCACCACGAGCGTGAACATCTCCTCGTGGGTGGGGCCGAGGAGGTACTCCGCATCCTTGCGGTCGCGGAGCCGGAAGATGTTGTCGCCGTACTCGGTCCACCGGCCGCTGGCCTCGTAGGGTTCGCGGGGCAGCAGGGAGGGGAACAGGAGCTCCTGCCCGCCGATGCCTTCCATCTCGTCGCGGACGATCTGCTCGATCTTGCGGAGGACCCGCAGGCCCAGCGGCAGCCAGGTGTAGACGCCGGGGGCGTTGCGGCGGATGTAGCCGGCCCGGACGAGCAGCCGGTGGCTCGGCACCTCGGCGTCCGCGGGGTCCTCTCGCAGGGTGCGGACGAACAAGGTGGACATGCGCAGGATCATGCGGGAAGGCTACTTGCGGGAGGCTGCAGCCCGCGAACCAGTTACGCCGCGCCCCTCAATCCCCCACCTCTGTGCGCGGGCAGTTCGCAGTGCGATCCGGATCATCGGCAACTGGAGCGGCAACCGTCCGTACGCGATCGCCCGGAATCTCGTGTTGCCGGAGCGCCGCGCGTCGTTCGCCATCTTGAGGTTGCCGGGGAAGACGCCGACGAGGAGCGCGACGCTGGCCCACGCCGCCGTACGCCGAGTGCGTGGATGCACGAGCCCCGCCGCGCAGGCGAGCTCGGCGACCCCGCTGCCGAGTATGACCTCGCGGTGCCGGGGCACGAACCTCGGCATCAGCGGCTCGTAGACCGCGGGCTTCACCAAGTGGATGACCCCGCTGGCCGTGAAGATCGCGGCCAGAAGCAAGGTGTCCTTGGCGATGCGCACGCGGTGAAACCTAGGCGATCAGAACATGACGGTGGCGAAGGTGGCCGACTGGTGGAACCCCACACGCTCGTAGACGGCCCTCGCCGACAGGTTGTACTCGTTGACGTAGAGGGCGACCACCGGGGCGATGTCGCGACGCACGAGCTCGACCACGGCGGCCATGCCGCGGATCGCGAGCCCCTCTCCCCTGCGGTCCGGGGGCACCCACACGCCCTGGACCTGGGCAGCATCCGGTGAGGCGCACGCGACCTCGGCCTTGAATACCAGCCGGCCGGCGTCGAAGCGTGCGAAGGACCACCCGCGGGAGATGAGCTGGGTGACCCGGGTGCGGTAGAGCTCACCGCCGCCCCCCGCCTCCGGCGAGATCCCGACCTCCTCGGTGTACATCGCCACGCAGGCCGGGTACAGCTCGGGCAGGTCATCCTTGGTCGTGCACCGGACCTCGGGATCGGCCTCGACCAGCGGGGCACCGGAGATCTCCATGTGGGGCTGGTTCCAGCGGGTCTCCCGAGGGCGCCCCCACGCCGAGGCGACCCCGTTCCAGAAAGCTCTGACGCCGGTCTCCGGACCGACCACCGTCGACACCGTTCGTCCTCGCGTCAGCGCGCGTTCGGCGAAGACCCGCGCGTCGTCCTCGCTGGCCTGCACGGGCACGAGGTTGGCGCCGACGTGACACGCGGCCCTGAGCTCGCCGTCGAGGTAGCGCCCCCAGACCTCGCCCCCGAGCCAGCGGGGCTCGAGGTTGGTGGTGCGGGCACGGTAGTCCGCGAAGACGTTCACGACCGGGTCCTGCGCAATCAACCGCAGGAAGTCGGTGAGGTCCTCCGGGCCAAGCACCCGGACCCCGTGTCGGGTCGTGAGCACAGGGGGAGCCTACGCGGGGACCCGCGCCCGGTCCCTGCGTCGGTTCCTGCGTCGGTTCCTGCGTCGGTGCGCCGGCGTCGGCTGCGATCCGACGAAGCGGCGAGAGCCAGGCGAAGATCGCTGCCACCACCGTCACCGAGGCGAACGCGAGCATGGTGGGCCGGAGCCCGAGCGGCGACACGACGGCTCCGGCGAGCAGCGCTCCGCCGGTCCAGCCGAGACCCCAGCTCAGCATCCGCCCTGCGGTGTTGACCCGGCCGAGCAGGTGCTCGGGCGTGACCTGCTGGCGGTAGGTGACGGAGTTGATGGTGACCAGGGTCGTGGCAGCCGCCCACAGCACCATCAGGGCGGCGGTCACCCACCACACCTGGACCCTGGAGACGACCACGCCGAGGCCGGCAGTGACAGGGAGGGTGGTGAGCGCGATCCGGGCAGGAGTGACGAACCGGACCATGCGGGGCAGGGCGAGTGAAGCCGCGAGCCCGCCGATCGCCCAGGCGCCGTAGGTGACACCGAAGCGCCAGCCGTCGGTGCCGAGCCCCAGGACCCTGTCCAGCCACACCACGGTCAGCGACATGTAGCCCCCGATGCTGATCATGAGCAGGGTGCCGACCACGGTCATCGACCGGACGCCGGCGTGACCGACCAGATAGCGCAGACCCTCGGCGATGTCGCGGAAGAGCACGCCGACCGTGAGCGGGCTGCGGGCCCGCGTCGCGTCGTACATCGGTCGGCTGATGCCCGAGATCAGCGCGGCCGACAACGCGAAGGTGACCGCGTCGAACCCCAGCAGCCAGGCCGGGTCGAGGATCGCGAGCAGTGCTCCCACGGCGGCGGGGACCGCGATCTCGACGACGCTGGCCACGCTCCACACGACCGAGTTGGCCTCGGCGATCCGGCCGCGCCCGACCAGGACCGGAACCGCACCGAAGACGGCACCGTCGAAGAACACCCCGATGCTCGGCCCGACGAAGGCGACCGCCAACACGTGCGGCACCGTCACCTCGCCGAGCCATGCGGCGAGCGGGATCGTGGCCAGGACCACGGTGTTCAGGAGGTCCGCTGCCACCATGACCTTCTGTCGGTTCCAGCGGTCGGTGAGAGCACCCGAGAAGAGACCGAAGATCAGGTAGGGCGCCGCCTCCAGGCCGGCGACCAGCGCGGTGAGTCCCGGGTCGTTGCTCGTCCGGTAGACGAGGACGGGGAGCGCGATCAGCGTGGCGACGGTCCCGATGCCGCTCAGGCCGCGCGCGATGAGGAACCGCAGGAAGGCCGGGTCATCGAGCACCGAGTTGTCGTTGCCCGAGCCCACGCCCTTCTCCCCGTTCCTCAGTGCCTGCTTCTCACGCTCGTGCCGTTCGAAGTGAAGGGTACGCGGCAGCCGGCCGGGTCGGCGGCGGAGCCGAGGCCCTCCGCAGCCGTGGTTGGGACTGGCCCCCGCGGAGCGAGGGACGAGCGGAGCGGGCGGTAGGCAAGGGGGGCCTCGGCGCAGCCGCCGGACCGGCCCGAAGCGGCCCCGACAGGCGACCCACGAGGCCCGTCTAGGAGACGCTGACCTCGGCGCCGGCGCCGTCGACGGTCTCCATGCCCTCGGCGATCCGCATGGCCTCCTCGATCAGGGTCTCGACGATCTGCGACTCGGGAACCGTCTTGATCACCTCGCCCTTCACGAAGATCTGCCCCTTCCCGTTGCCGGAGGCCACGCCGAGGTCGGCCTCGCGGGCCTCGCCGGGGCCGTTCACGACGCAACCCATGACCGCGACGCGAAGCGGGACCTCGAGTCCGTCGAGCCCCGCGGTCACCTCGTCGGCGAGCTTGTACACGTCGACCTGGGCCCGTCCGCAGGAGGGGCACGAGACGATCTCGAGTCGCCGGGGCTTGAGGTTGAGTGACTCGAGGATCTGGATGCCCACCTTCACCTCCTCGACCGGCGGCGCGGACAAGGACACCCGGATGGTGTCGCCGATGCCCTTGCTGAGCAGGTGTCCGAAGGCAACCGCGGACTTGATCGTGCCCTGGAACGCAGGGCCCGCCTCGGTGACCCCGAGGTGCAGCGGCCAGTCCCCCGCCTCGGCGAGCATCTCGTAGGCGCGGACCATGACCACGGGATCGTTGTGCTTGACCGAGATCTTGAAGTCGTGGAAGTCGTGCTCCTCGAAGAGTCCGGCCTCCCAGACCGCCGACTCGACGAGGGCCTCGGGGGTCGCCTTGCCGTGCTTCTCCATCAGCCGCTTGTCCAGGGAGCCGGCGTTGACTCCGATCCGGATCGAGGTGCCGCGGTCCTTCGCGGCCGCCGCGATCTCCTTGACCTGGTCGTCGAACTTGCGGATGTTGCCCGGGTTCACCCGGACGGCGGCGCAGCCCGCGTCGATCGCCGCGAAGACGTACTTCGGCTGGAAGTGGATGTCGGCGATCACCGGGATCTGCGAATGCTGCGCGATCTCAGGCAGCGCGTCGGCGTCGTCCTGGCTCGGGCAGGCAACGCGGACGATGTCGCAGCCGGACGCGGTGAGCTCGGCGATCTGCTGGAGCGTGCTGTTGACGTCCGAGGTGAGTGTCGTCGTCATCGATTGCACCGAGATCTGGGACTCGCTGCCGACGCCGACCTTGCCGACCTTGATCTGGCGGGTCGGCCGGCGCGGCGCCAGCACCGGCGGGGGCGCGTCAGGCATGCCCAGGCTGATGGCGGTCATGTGGTCAGGCTACTCAGCCGACCCCGGATCGGCCGCTTCGCCGGAGGTCACGCCGTCAGGACGTGATGTGCAGCGGTACGACAAGGTCGCCGACGATCAGCACGAGCCCCATGATGAGCAACGCCGACGCCACGACATATGCGACAGGTAGCAGCCTGGCTACGTCGACGTAGCCGGGGTCCGGACGTCCGCGGAGCCGGGCGAAGCCGCGACGGATCGCCTCCCACAGCGCCCCTGCGATGTGGCCGCCGTCGAGCGGCAGCAACGGGATGAAGTTGAACATGCCGATGAAGAAGTTGAAGCCGGCGATCAGCATCAGCAGGAAGACCACCTTCTCCTGGCCCGCGAACTGCTCATGCGACACCGTCTCGCCGGCGAACCGTCCGCCGCCGACGATGCTGACCGGGCTGTCCTGCTTGCGCTCCTCCACGCCGACGATGGCCTCGCCGACCTCGTAGACCTTGACCGGGAGGGTGGCCAGTGCCTGCACCGTGTCGACGGTCATCGTGCCCATCTGCTGCAACGTGAAGATCGGGCCACCCTTCGTCACCTCGAGGTGGGTCGTCGGCGTCACGCCGAGGAAGCCCACCTGGCGCAGGGTCTGGTCCTCACCGGACCCCGGCCGGGTCTCGACGGTCGTGTTCGTCGTGCCGGTCAACGGGGCTCCGTCGCGCTCGTAGCCGATCACCGCCGCGCCGTCGGCGTTGTCCCGGATCAGGGTGCGCAGCTGCTCCCAGTCGGTGACCCGGGTCCCGTTGAAGCTCGTGACCACGTCGCCGGGGCGAAGCCCGGCCTCGAACGCCGGCGCCCGCGGGTCATCGGCCGTGCAGGCGCGGCCCTCCTGGTCGTAGGGGATGACGCACTCTGAGACCGAGCTGATGACCGGTGGGCCGGCCTCGGGCTCGATCGTCCGCTGGCCGTAGATCGAGAAGACCGCGAGGAAGATGAAGAACGCGATCAGGATGTTCACCGTGGGGCCGCCGGCCATCACGATGACCTTCTTCCACCAGGGCATCTTGTAGAAGAGCCGGTCGGAGTCCTCGGGCTTGATGTGTTCCCACTCGGCCGCGCGGGCATCGGAGATCAGCTGGGTGAAGATGCCGGTGTTGGACTTCCGCAGGCGTACGACACGCTGCCCGTGGGCGTCGTACACCGGGTGCTCGCGGTCCTCGTCGAGCTCGTCTGCGCCCGGAGGCAGCATTCCGACGATCTTCACGTAGCCGCCGAGGGGGATCGCCTTCACGCCGTACTCGGTCTCGCCCGCCTGCTTGCTCCACACGGTGGGGCCGAAGCCGATGAAGTACTGGGTGACCTTGCCGCCGAACTTCTTCGCCGGGATCATGTGCCCGAGCTCGTGCAGGCCGATCGACACCAGGATGGCGACCACGAAGATCACCACACCGAGGGCGTAGAAGAGCGTGGTCATGAGAGTCCCTTGTCGATGAGTTCGGCGGCTGCACTCCGAGCCCACGCATCGGCGGCGAGCACGTCGTCGACGGTGAGATGGTCCTTCGAGGGTACGTCGTGGTTCCCGACGACCCGGGCCACGGCCGGGACCAGGTCGACAAACGCCAGGCGCCCGCCACGGAATGCGTCCACGCACACCTCGTTGGCCGCGTTGTAGACGGCCGGAGCAGTCCCGCCCCGCTCACCAGCGTCCCGAGCCAGACCCACGGCGGGGAACGCGTCGTCGTCGAGGGGGTAGAACTCCCAGGTCTCGGGGCGGGTCCAGTCGACGGCCGGCGCCGCGTCGGGGACCCGGTCGGGCCAGTTCAGGCCCAGTGCGATCGGGATCAGCATCGTCGGCGGGCTGGCCTGGAGCAGGGTGGAGCCGTCGACGAACTCGACCATCGAGTGGACGACGGAGGTCGGGTGGACCACGACGTCGATCCGGTCGAACGGGATGCCGAACAGCAGGTGTGCCTCGATCACCTCGAGGCCCTTGTTGACCAGCGTGGCCGAGTTGATGGTGACCACTGGCCCCATGTCCCACGTGGGATGCGCGAGCGCCTCCTCGACGCTCACCCCCTGCAGCTCTGCGCGGGTGCGCCCGCGGAACGGCCCGCCGCTCGCGGTCAGCACGAGTCGGCGTACCTCGTCCTCGCGGCCGCCGCGCAGGCACTGGGCCAGCGCCGAGTGCTCGGAGTCCACGGGCACTATCTGCCCGGGCTTGGCGCGCTCGGTGACCAGGGGTCCGCCGATGATCAGGCTCTCCTTGTTCGCCAGCGCCAGTGTGTTGCCGGCGTCCAGGGCAGCCAGCGTCGGGCGCAGCCCCACCGCGCCGGTGATGCCGTTCAGCACCACGTCACAGGGATGAGCCGCCGCATCGATCGACGCCTGCTCGCCCAGGCCGTGCAACGCCGGGGCGAACTCCGCGACCTGGGCCTCGAACAGACCCGGGTCGGAGCCACCTGCGGTCAGGGCGACGACCCGGAACCGCTCCGGGTTGGCCCGCACGAGATCCAGGGCCTGGGTCCCGATGGAGCCGGTGGACCCGAGCACCACTACGTCACGCCGCTGCATACCCAATAGTGTCCCAGTCCACGGAAGTGACCCGTCGTCATCTGTCTCGGGGAGATCCGGGGCACCTCCGCGCTGCGGTATGGACCAGTGCGGCCCTCAGGCAGTGGCAGCAAAGGCCTCGCCGACGACGTCGAAGGCCTCCTCGAGCAGGGCGTCGGAGATCGACAGCGGCGGCAGGAACCGGAAGACGTTGCCCCAGGTGCCGCAGGTGAGCGTGACGACACCCTGTTGGTGGCAGTACGCCGCAACGGCGGCGGTGCGCGCCGGCTCCGGGTCGGTGGTGCCCGGGGAACACAGCTCGATCGCCATCATGGCGCCGCGGCCGCGGACGTCGCCGATCACCGGGTGCTCCGCCCGGAGCGCGTTCAGCCGGGACGTCATCCGGTCCCCGAGGTCGCGGGCACGGGCGGCGAGGTCGTGCGTCTTCATCTCCTCGATCGCGCCCAGGGCTGCCGCGCAGGCGACCGGGTTGCCGCCGTAGGTGCCCCCGAGGCCGCCCACGTGGACCGCGTCCATCAGCTCGGCGCGCCCGGTGACGCCCGCGAGTGGCAGGCCGCCCGCGATGCCCTTCGCGGTGGTGACCAGGTCCGGCACGACTCCTTCGTCCTCGCTGGCGAACCAGTGGCCGGTGCGGCAGAAGCCGGTCTGGATCTCGTCGGCGATGAACACCACCTCGCGCTCGGTCGCCCACGCAGCCAGGGTCGGCAGGAAGCCGGGTGCCGGCACGACGAAGCCGCCCTCGCCCTGGATCGGCTCGACGACGACGCAGGCGAGGTTGTCGGCGCCGACCTGCTTGTCGAGGACGTCGATCGCCCGGATCGCCGCCTCCTCACCGGACAGGCCGTCGCGGAACGGGTACGACATCGGTGCGCGGTAGACCTCGCCGGCGAACGGCCCGAACCCGTGCTTGTACGGCATGTTCTTCGAGGTCATCGCCATCGTCAGGTTGGTGCGGCCGTGGTAGGCGTGGTCGAAGACCCCCACGGCGTCGCGTCCGGTCGCCACGCGCGCGATCTTGACCGCGTTCTCGACCGCCTCGGCGCCGGAGTTGAACAACGCCGACTTCTTCGCATGGTCACCCGGGGTCAGCTCGGCCAGCGCCGCACACACGTCGACGTAGCCGTCGTACGGCGTGACCATGAAGCAGGTGTGGGTGAAGGCTGCCGCCTGGTCCTGCACCCGGCGGACCACCGACGGCGCCGCGTTCCCGACCGAGATGACGGCGATGCCCGACCCGAGGTCGATCAATGAGTTCCCGTCCACGTCGACCAGGACGCCGCCGCCTGCGGCCTCGACGAACACCGGCAGCACGGTCCCGACGCCGTCCGCGACGTGGGTCTTCTTGCGGTCGAGTCGCGCGAGTGACTCGGGCCCCGGGATCTCGGTCACCAGCCGACGCTCCTGCGGCAGGCTCGGCCCTCCGCTCATGTCTCCAGCTCCTTCACTCCCCACGGGCTGCCGTACTCGGTCAGCAGCTCCAGGAATGGCACCGCGTCGAAGGCCTCCGGTCCGAGCATGCCCGCGCCGCTCCACGTGCCACGCGACAGGAGCTCGAGCGCGACGACGGGATTGACCGCGGTCTGCCAGACCACGCACTGGTGGCCGTACTCCCGCATCGACCACTCGTTGTCGACGACGTGGTAGAGATAGGTCGACCGAGGCTCGCCGTCCTTGCCCGTCCCGGCGACCCAGAGGCCGGCACAGGTCTTGCCCTTCATCAGGGGTCCGAGCTCCGCAGGGTTCGGCAGGCTGGCCGCGACCACGTCGCGTGGGCTGACCTCGACATCGCCGACGCGGATCTTGTCGGTCTTGTCCAGGCCGGTCTTGTGCAACACCTGGAGCACCTCGATGAACTCGTCGCCGAGGCCGTACTTGAAGGTCGCCCGCTTGCAGTCGACCCAGCGCGGCATCAGCAGCACTTCCTCGTGCTCGACGTTGACGCACTCGACCGGGCCGATCCCCTCGGGGAAGTCGAAGACCTCGGGCTCGGAGAACGGCGGGGTGGTGTGCCAGTCACCGTCCTGCCAGATCACCGGCGGGTTGAGGCACTCCTCGATCGTGGTCCAGATCGAGAAGCGAGGCGCGAAGTCGTAGCCCTCGACCGTCAGGTTGGCACCGTCGCGGGTGCCGAGCTCGTCGATCTCGCTGAAGAGGTGGTCGGCGGCGTACCTCGCGAACACGTCGGACAGCCCGGGTTCGACGCCGATCCCCACCAGAGCGAGCCGACCGGCTGACTCCCAGTCACCCGCAACGGCGAACTGCTCGTCACCGAGCTTCACCCCGGTCTTCTCGTACGGCGCTTCCGGGTGCGGGCTTCGACAGGGACATCGCCATGTCGAGGTAGTCAGCGCCCGCGGCGAACGCGCCCTCGAAGATCGGCATCACGAACCGGGGATCCACGGCATTCATGACATGGGTGATCGTCGTGCTCACGACACAGGGCAGTCACGGACTCCGAGGACGACGCATCGACCTGGGCGGACGTGAACCGGTCGTCGAACGCTGCCGCGCGCTCCGCGCTCGTGGCGTTGTAGTCGGCGACCACGATGGTCTCGAAGAAGGCGCGACGGGCGGCGATCGCGGCGAACGCAGCGCCAACGCCACCGGCGCCGACGAGCAGAATTCTCATGTCGTCTCCCTAGACGTCGTCAAACGTGGTGCATGGCAAGGCGGAGGAGCGAAAGCGGTCCGGGGTTGGCCGTCGAGCGACGACAACGCCGCCAGGTGCCGCGTTTCACGGCGTCTAGTCGCCGATGTAGGACATGACGTGCTTGATCCGCGTGTAGTCCTCGAGGCTGTACATGGACAGGTCCTTGCCGTAGCCGGAGTGCTTGAAGCCGCCGTGCGGCATCTCGGAGATGAAGGGGATGTGCGTGTTGATCCACACCACGCCGAAGTCGAGCTTCCGCGACATCCGCATCGCGCGTCCGTGGTCCTTGGTCCACACCGACGAGGACAGGCCGTACTTCACGCCGTTCGCCCAGGCGAGTGCCTCGGCCTCGTCGCTGAACTGCTGCACGGTGATCACCGGACCGAAGATCTCGTCCTGGATCTGCTCGTCATCCTGCTGGAGCCCCGACAGGACGGTCGGCTCGTAGAAGTAGCCCCGCTCCCCCTGTCGATGCCCGCCGGTCTCGAGGCGGGCGTGGTCCGGCAGCCGGTCGACCATGCCGGTCACGCGGGCCAGCTGGTTCTCGTTGTTCAGCGCGCCGTAGAGCACGTCCTCGTCGTCCGGCATGCCGGTCTTGGTGCCCTTCGCCTGCTCGGTCAGGGCGGCGACGAAGTCCGAGTGCACGCCCGGCCCGGCCAGGACGCGGGTGGCCGCCGTGCAGTCCTGGCCCGCGTTGAAGTAGCCCGCCTCCGCGATCGCGGCCGACGCCTTCTCGACGTCGGCGTCGTCGAACACGATCACCGGCGCCTTGCCGCCGAGCTCGAGGTGGACCCGCTTGACGTCAGCCGCGGCTGAGCCCGCCACCTCCATGCCGGCGCGCACCGAGCCGGTGATCGACACCATCTGCGGAGTGGGGTGCTCGACCAGGCGCCGACCGGTGTCCCGATCGCCACAGACGACGTTGAGCACGCCAGGTGGCAGGAACTCCTGGCAGATCTCCGCGAGCAGCGTGGAGCTCGCCGGCGTCGTGTCACTGGGCTTGAGCACCACCGTGTTGCCTGCCGCCAGGGCGGGTGCGATCTTCCAGATCATCATCATCAGCGGGTAGTTCCAGGGCGTGACCTGCCCGATCACCCCGACCGGCTCGCGGCGGACGAACGACGTGTGGTCGGTCATGTACTCCCCGGCCGACCTGCCTTCCAGCACCCGGGCGGCACCGGCGAAGAAGCGGAAGTGGTCCGAGCTCGGCGGCAGCTCCTCGGACGCGGTCAAGCCGATCGGCTTCCCGGTGTCGCGAACTTCGACCTGCACGATCTCGTCCGCGCGCGCATCGATCGCATCGGCGATCTTCAGCAGGGCGGTGGCGCGCTCTTGGGGTGTGGTCTCACCCCAGGCCTCGAACGCCTTCTCGGCGGCGGCATAGGCCCGGTCGACGTCCTCCGCACCCGACATCGGCGCATGCGCGTAGACCTCCCCCGTCGTCGGGTCGAGGATGTCGTAGGTCTCGCCCGAGCCGGCATCGACCAGCTCGCCGTTGATGACGTTGCGGAACGTCGTATCAGCCATATCCGGCTCCTCCAGATCCATTCGCGGGTGACGTCACCCTAGCCACGGCACAACGGAATCTGTAGGGGCAAGGGTCGTGATTGACGGAATCCGTCATCCGACGCGGCTCAGACTTCGAAGACCGCCGTCCCGTCGATCCATGTCGACCGCACCCGCACCGCCCCGATCTCCGCCGGGGCCAGGGCGAAGGGGTCCCGGTCGAGCACGACCAGGTCGGCCGCCGCACCCGGTGCCAGCACTCCGGCATCGTCGCGATGGTTGACCCACGATGATCCCGACGTGTACGCCGCGAAGGCCTGCTCGATCGTGAGCGCCTGCTCGGGCAGGAACGCCTCGTGACCCTCCGGCCCGTCCGCGCCGTACGCCGTGCGGGTCACCGCGACGTGGATCGCCTCCAGCGGGTTCGGGGTGCTCACCGGCCAGTCGCTGCCGGCGACCAGGTGGGCGCCGGCGCGGTGCAGGTCGCCGAAGGGGTACTGCCAGCCGCTGCGCTCCGGCGCCGAGGAACGGAAGCGTCAGGTCGACCATCTGGTCGTCGAGGCAGGCCCACAACATCTGCAGGTTGGCCGCGACGCCGAGGGTGGCGAAGCGTCGCAGGTCGTCGGGGTGGACGAGCTGGAGGTGCGCGATCTGGTGGCGCCGGGCGGGGTCGGTGCCCTCGAAGGCGTCGAGCGACTCACGCACCCCGCGGTCGCCGATGGCGTGCACGTGCACCTGGAACCCGGCGGCGTCCAGTGCGGCGACGGCCTCGCGCAGCGCCGCCGGGTCGACGAACGAGTGGCCGCGGTTGTCGGTCGCGGTGGCCGAATCGGTCGAGGTACGGCGTGAGCAGCGCCGCCGTGCCGTTCTCGGCCACGCCGTCCTGCATGATCTTCACTGTCGTGGCCCGGAAGCGCGAACCTGTCATCGCCTCGCGGCGGCCGACGAGGTCGGGGATCTGCTCCACCCCCTGGCGCCGCTCCCACCACAGCGCGCCGACGACGTGGGAGCGCAGGTCGCCGTTCTCTGCCGCGGCCACGTACGTCGACGCGGGGTCGTCCATGCCGGAGTAGGCGCCGACGATCGCGTCCTGCCACGAAGTGACGCCGACCGAGTGCAGGTAGGCCTGGCCCGCCATCAGCGCCTCGTAGTAGTCCGCGCCGGTGGTGCGCGGCAGGTGGCGGGACACCAGGCTGGTCGCGCCCTCGTGGAGGGTCCCGCTCGGATTGCCGTCGGCGTCGCGCTCGATCCGACCGTCGGGCGGATCCGGAGAGTGTCGGTCGATCCCGGCCAGCTCCAGCGCCTTCGAGTTGACCCACGCGCCGTGGTGGTCGCGGTTGGGCAGGAAGACCGGCCGGTCCGGCACCACGGTGTCGAGGTCGGCGGCCAGCGGAGTGCCGCCCGGGAAGGCCGGCATCGCCCAGCCGCCGCCGAGGATCCACTCGACCTCGGGACGGGCGGCGGCGTACGCCGCGATCGAAGCGAGGTACTCCTCGCGTGTCGTGGACTCGGACAGGTCGCAACGCAGGCGTTCCAGACCGCCCTGGATGGGGTGCACGTGCGCGTCGACGAAGCCCGGCGCGATCAGCCCGCCCCGGAGGTCGACGAGGTCAGCCCCGTTGCCGTCGAGTCCGCGGCCGGTCTCGACGATCCGCCCGTCCCGGACCAGCACCGCGCCGGGCCCGACGTATCGGTGCCCGTCGAACAGCGTGCCGTTGGTGAAGAGGGTGGCGCCCACGCTCACCGGCCCTCGAGCAACGGGCCGGCCGGGTCGTGGTCGATCCCGAGCTTGCGCGCCGCGATGCCCGAGAGCGCTTCCAGGCACACGCGGTTGGCGAGGTAGGCGGTGATCTCGGCGTGGTCGTAGGGCGGCGACACCTCGACCACGTCGATGCCGGACACCGGGAGCTCCCTGCAGATCCGGCGAACGGCGTCGAGCAGCTGCCTGGCCGACAGCCCTCCCGGCTCGGGGGTGCCGGTCCCCGGCGCGTGTCCCGGGTCGCAGACGTCGATGTCGACGGAGAGGAACACCGAGTCGCAATCGTCCATCGCGATCCCGAAGGCCTCGTCGAGGCAGGCCTCGAGGCCGCGCGCGCCGATCTCGGTCATCTCATAGGAGCGCATGTCCTGCTCGGCCATCCAGGCCAGGGTCTCGGGCTCGGGCCAGTAGCCGCGCAGCCCCATCTGGAGGAACCGGTCGCCACGCAACGCACCGGACTCGATGAGCCGCCGCATCGGCTGACCGTGCCCGTACAGCGACCCGAACGCGATGTCTCCGGTGTCGGCGTGCGCGTCGAAGTGGATCATCGAGACCCGGCCGAAGCCGAGGTGCCGGGCCACGCCGGTCGCGTCCGGCAGCGCGATCGAGTGGTCACCGCCAAGGACGAGGGGTACGGCGCCCGCCGACGCCACGGCGTACACCGCCTCCTCGAGGGCGTCCAGGGAGCGCTTGATCTCGCCGGGAGGCATCTCGACGTCCCCGGCGTCGAGAACCCGGACGTCTCGGAGGGCGTCAACGCGGAGCGCCAGGTGGGGGCGCGAACCGTCCTGCGGCAGGTAGCAGGTCTGTCGGATGGCGCCGGGGCCGAACCGGGTCCCCGGCCGGTGCGACGTGCCACCGTCGAACGGTGCGCCCACGACCACGACATCGGCGGTCGCGAGCGCGTCGGCATCGTCGAGATCGACGGAGTCGACGCCGAGGAAGGTGATGTCCGGCCCGAACTGGGCGCCGTACCGCGCCATGCGCACTTCCTACCAGTTGCCTCCCGTCGATGGCCATGCTCAACGAAATCCGCAACGAATTCCGTTCAATCAGACGAAATCGCTTGCCCGCGTGTCAATCGCCCCGCACCATTGGTCCATGCACCCGGATCACGCCCGTCTGCAGCAGTCCGCAAAGGACCATCTGTGGATGCATTTCACGCGGCACTCGACGTACGAGACGGCCGAGGTGCCCGTCATCGTCCGCGGTGAAGGGCCCTACATCTGGGATTCCAAGGGCAAGCGCTACCTCGACGGTCTGGCGGGTCTCTTCGTCAGCCAGCTGGGGCACGGCCGGACCGAGCTCGCCGACGCGGCCGCCAAGCAGGCCCGCGAGCTGGCGTTCATGCCTCTGTGGTCCTACGCCCACCCACCGGCCATCGAGCTCGCGGAACGGGTGGCGGGCTACGCACCGGGTGACCTCAACCGGGTCTTCTTCACCAGCGGTGGCGGCGAGGCCGTCGAGACCGCCTGGAAGCTGGCCAAGAACTACTTCAAGCTCACCGGCAAGCCCATGAAGCACAAGGTGGTCAGCCGGGCGATCGCCTACCACGGCACCCCCCAGGGCGCGTTGTCGATCACCGGCCTGCCGCTGCTCAAGCAGCAGTTCGAGCCGCTTGTCCCCTCGACCTTCCGGGTCCCGAACACGAACTTCTATCGCGCGCCGCAGCACGGCGATGACCTGGAGGCGTTCGGGCGCTGGGCCGCCGACCAGATCGCGGTGGCGATCGAGAACGAGGGTCCCGAGACGGTCGCGGCCGTGTTCCTGGAGCCGGTACAGAACTCCGGTGGCTGCTTCCCGCCCCCGCCCGGATACTTCCAGCGGGTCCGTGAGATCTGCGACGAGTACGACGTTCTGCTGGTCTCCGACGAGGTGATCTGCGCGTTCGGTCGGCTCGGGCACATGTTCGGATCCGAGCGTTACGGCTACCAACCGGACATGATCACCTGCGCCAAGGGCATCACGTCCGGATATGCCCCTCTGGGCGCGATGATCGCGACCGACCGGCTCATGGAGCCCTTCCTGGGCCCGGGGTCGCAGTCCCGGACGCCGCACGGGCCCACCGGTCGCGCCGAGCAGGGTGCGGGCGCCATGTTCGCCCACGGCTACACCTTCGGTGGCCACCCGGTCTCGACCGCGGTCGCGCTCGCCAACCTCGACGTCTTCGAGAACGAGAAAGTGCTCGAGAACGTCCGCGCCAATGAGGGCGCCTTCCGGTCCACGCTGGAGCGGTTGAAGGACCTGCCGATCGTGGGAGACGTCCGTGGGGACGGCTACTTCTACGGGATCGAGCTGGTCAAGGACAAGGCGACCAAGGAGACATTCACCGACGAAGAGTGCGAGCGGTTGCTCTACGGCTTCGTCTCAAAGGCCCTGTACGACGAGGGTCTCTACTGTCGGGCAGACGACCGTGGAGACCCCGTCGTGCAGTTATCTCCCCCTCTCGTGTGCACCCAGGAGCACTTCGACGAGATGGAGCAGATCCTCCGCATCGTCCTGGACAAGGCCGGCACCCTCCTCTGATCCCCCGTCAGGGGGTCAGGAGTCGAAGCCGAGCCCGAGGCGGTCGAGGGTACGCAGCCAGATGTTGCGTCGGCCGTCATTGCGGTCGGCTCGGTCCATTGCCCAGCGGGTGAGCTGGATGCCGGCGTACCGGGCCGGCTCGGGCGGGAACGGCACCGGCTGCCGACGCACCATCTCCAGGCGGGTGCGTTCGGTCGACTCCCCGTCGAGCAGGTCCAGCATCACGTCGGCGCCGAACCGGCTGGCCGCCACGCCCAGGCCGGTGTAGCCGAGCGCGTACGCCGCCCGCCCACCGTGGGCGGTCCCGAAGAACGCAGCGAACCTCGTGCAGGTGTCGATCACGCCGCCCCACCGATGGCTGAACCGCAGACCCTCGAGCTGCGGGAACGTCTCGAAGAAGTGCTCGGCCAGCAACCCGTGGGTGCGCGCGGACTGCTCGAGCTCACGTGCGACCCGGCTTCCGAAGTAGTAGACCGCGTCGTACCCGCCCCAGAGGATCCGGTTGTCGCGGGTCAGCCGGTAGTAGTGGAACTGGTTGGCGCTGTCACCCACGCCCTCGCGCCCCGCCCAGCCCACGGAGGCAAGCTGGGCATCGGTGAGCGGCTCGGTCATCAGCACGTAGTCGTAGACCGGCACCGTCATCAGCCGCAGGCGCCGCAGGAGCGGTGGGAACGCATTGGTCGCCAGCGCCACTCGCCCGGCCCGGACCGACCCCGCGCGGGTCTCGGCGACCAGCCCCGCACCCTCGGGGCGCAGCGACCGCACCGGCGAGCCTTCATGGATCCGGACCCCGTCGTCCAGGCAAGCCCGCCTCAACCCCCAGGCCAGCCGCGCCGGCTCCACGAGAGCCGTCCCCTGTTGGTCGAGCATGCCCGCGAGGTACGTCGGAGAGTCGACGCGGGTGCGGACCTGCTCCGCGTCCAGCAGTTGGACCTGACGCCCGGCGTCCGCCAGGTCCCGGGCGAGGTCGGCCACGTCGTCGCGCTGGTGCGGGTTGGTGGCCACCACCAGCTCGCCGGTGTGCTCCCAGTTGCAGTCGATGCCGTACCGGCTGACCGTGTCCGCCATCCCGTGCAAATTCTCCGCACCCAACCGGTCCAGCGTGTCCAGCTCGCCGGGCCACCGTGCGACCCCGTTGCCGTATCCATGGGTCAGGCTGGCGGACGCGAACCCACCGTTGCGCCCACTTGCCTCGTCCCCGCAGCGTCCGGCCTCGAGAACGACCACCGATCGGGTGGGATCCCGCTCGCGCGCCCGGAGCGCCGTCCAGAGCCCGGTGTAGCCCCCGCCGATGACCAGGAGATCGGCATCCGCGGCGCCGCTCAGTGCCTGCCGGGCCTCGGGACGCGCGGGATCCTCGAGCCAGAAGACGGAGGGTTCGGCGTCCACCAGCGCCCGTTCCGCCCAGGTCGGGTTCAGGCGAGGCTCCGGGCGCGCTGCCGGCTGCGGGCCTCTCCGCCCAGCACGATCGTGATCGCGATCAGGAACATCAGGGTGCCGACCACGTTGACCTGCATCGGCACCCCGCGCTGGGCCACACCCCAGACGTACATGGGGAAGGTCGTCGTGTTGCCGGCGTTCAGGTTCGTGATGATGAAGTCGTCGAACGACAGCGAGAAGCTCAGCAGGGCCGCGCCGAGGATGCCCGGGAAGACCAGCGGGAAGGTCACCTTCCAGAAGGTCTGCGACGGGCTGGCGTAGAGGTCCATGGCCGCCTGCTCCAGGTTGTCGTCGAGGCCGGCCAGTCGTGCCCGGACGGTCACCACCACGAACGACAGGCAGAACATGATGTGCGCGATCAGGATCGTCCAGAAGCCGAGCTGACCGGCGAAGCCGGAGGCGACGAAGAGCGCCAGGAGCGAGGAGCCCATCACGATCTCGGGCGAGGCCATCGGCAGGAAGATGAGCAGGTTCGCCGACGACCGGCCCGCGAAGTCGTGCCGGACCATCGCGAACGCCGCCAGCGTGCCGAGGACGGTCGCGACCAGCGTGGCGAGCAATCCGATCTCCATGCTCCGCACGAGGGCGTCGCACATGCTCGGGTCCTCGCAGGGGTTCGCCCAGTTGTCCAGGGTAAAACCGTCGAAGCGGTAGATGAGCCTGCTCTCGGCGTCGTTGAAGCTCATCAGGACGACGACAGCGATGGGCACGAACGTGTAGAGGAGCACCGCGATGCCGAGCATCAGGACGAGGTGTTCTCGGAGCCAGCGCATCAGAGCAGCTCCTCCGTCCCCGCCCGGCGGACGTACACGAGCACCAGGCCGACGATCAGGAGCATCAGGATCATCGACAGGGCAGCGGCTGCCGGGTAGTCGTTGGCATCGGTGAACAGGCTCTGGATCACACCGCCGACCATGCGCTGGTTGGGGCTGCCGAGCAGCTGCACGTTGATGAAATCTCCTGCGGCGGGAATGAAGGTCAAGAGGGTGCCGGACACCACGCCGGGAAGGGACAGGGGCCAGGTCACTTTGAAGAACCCGACGACCGGGTTGGCGTAGAGATCGCTGGACGCCTCGATCAGCCGATGGTCGATCTTGTCGATGCTGGCGAAGAGTGGCAGCACCATGAACGGCAGGAAGTTGTAGGTCAGGCCGGCCACCACGGCAACCGGTGTCGCGAGCAGGCGGCCGTCTTCGGCGAGGATATGGAGGAACTGGAGCGTGTTCACGATGAAGCCGTCGTCGGCGAGGATCAGCTTCCACGACAGCGTGCGCACGAGGAAACTGGTGAAGAAGGGAGCGATCACGAGGACCAGCATGAGGTTCTTCCAGCGGCCGGCCTTGAAGGCGATGGCGTAGGCCAGGACGTACCCGAGGATCAGGCAGAAGAACGTCGCGATGGCGGCGTACCACAACGCCCGGAGCAGCGGCTGCCAGTATTCCTGGATCGCGTCGACGTAGTTGCCCCACGCGTAGGTCATGTCGTAGCCGCGGAAGTCCGAGCCGGCCGGGTCGTAGAGGCTGGTCGCGACGAGGGAGTAGAACGGAACGACGAAGAACAGCAGCAGCCAGATCGCCGCCGGGATCAGGAGTAGGTAGCCGGTGGCACCGCGGCGGCGGGTCATCCGGTCAGGCCTCGTCGCTCTTCTGGGCTCCCGCGGAGGCGTCCTGGCTGAAGTCCAGCAGGAACGCGTACTCCGGCCGCCAGGAGAGCTCGACCTTCTGCCCGGTTCGGATGAGGCGGGTTCGCCCCGTGTTCTGCTGGAAGACCTGGAGCTCCTGGTTCCACGGCATGCGCACGAGGTACTGCGTGCTCACGCCGACGAAACTGACGTCGGTGACCACGCCACCGGGCACGGTGTTACCAGGAGCATCCAGGGCCTCCCCCTCCTCCCCGATCAAAACCTTCTCTGGGCGGATGCCGATCCATCCCTTGTCGCCGTCGGTGTGCGTCCGCGCAGCCGGGACGGAGATCGGGATGCCGTGCATGTCGACGGTGACGGTGTCGCCGCTCCGGCTTTGTACCGCTCCCTCGATCAGGTTGGACTGGCCGAGGAAGTTGGCCACGAACGTCGATCGGGGGTTCTCGTAGAGCTCGGCCGGACTCCCCATCTGCTCGATGACCCCGGCGTTCATCACCGCGACCGTGTCGGCCATGGTCATGGCCTCTTCCTGGTCATGCGTGACGTGCACGAAGGTCTGGCCCACCTCGTCCTGGATCCGCTTGATCTCGATCTGCATCGAGCGGCGCAGCTTGAGGTCGAGCGCGCCTAGCGGCTCGTCGAGCAGCAGCACCTGCGGCCCGTTGATGAGCGCTCGTGCCAGCGCGACCCGCTGCTGCTGGCCTCCGGAGAGCTGGGCGGGCTTCTTGCGCGCCTGGCTGCCCAGCTCCACCAGGTCCAGCATCTCCCTGACCTTCGCGTCGACCTCGGTCGACTTGCGCCGCCGCAGCCCGAAGGCGACGTTCTCGTAGATGTCGAGGTGCGGGAACAGCGCGTAGCTCTGGAACACCGTGTTGACCGGGCGCCGGTAGGGCTTCGCGAAGGTGATGTCGTCCCCGCCAAGCGTGATCGTCCCCGACGTGGGGGTGTCGAGCCCCGCGACCATCCGCAGGGTGGTCGTCTTGCCGCAGCCCGAGGGTCCCAGCAGGGCAAAGAACGCGCCGCTCGGGATGTCGAGGTCCAGCGCGTTTACCGCGGTGAAGTCGCCAAAGGACTTCGTCAGCTCGCGCAGCCGCAGCCCGTCGTACGCCGCCCCACCGCCGGGTGGCGCCTCGTCCTGCTCAACCACCTGTGACATCGGACCAGTCTCCTTCGTACTGCACCTGCTGTTGGTCGTCGAGAGGCATGAAGTCGAACGTCACCGACAGGGTCTCCTCATCGGGGAAGATCAGCTGGTTGTCGACGAGGGACGGGTCGATCTTCTCCATCTCCTCGCGGGCGCCCACGACCGGGCAGATGTAGTTGACCCAGGCGGCCAGCTTCGCGGCCACCTCGGGCTCGTAGTAGTAGTCGATCCACTTCTCGGCGTTGGCCTGGTGGGTGGCGAGGTTCGGGACGATCATGTTGTCGCTCCACAGCGACAGGCCCTCCTCGGGCGCCACGAACTTGATGTCCGGGTTGTCGAACTGGGCCTGGATCACGTCGCCCGACCACGCCTCGCAGGCCACGATGTTGCCGGCCGCGAGGTCCTGGATGTACTCGTTGCCGGTGAATGATCGGATCTGCCCGTCGGAGACCGCCTGCTCCAGGCGGTCGATGGCGTTGCCCCACTCGTCGTCGGTGAACTTGCCGGGATCGGCCCCGGTGACCACGAGCATGAACCCCATGGTGTCCCGCATCTCCGAGAGCAGGGTCACTCGACCCGTCAGGTCGGAGCGGGAGAGCAGCTCCTCGAAGCTCCCGACCTCATCGGTCTTGGCGGCGTTGTAGGCGACCCCGGTGAGGCCGCTCTGCCAGGGAGCGTGGAACTCGAGGTCCGGGTCCCACTGCCGGTTGCGGAGCGGATCGATCAGGTTCGCGTGCAGATTGGGGACCGCCTCCTTTGCCAGCGGCTGGATCCAGCCCAGGTCGATCATCCGGGCGGCCATCCAGTCGGTGAGCATCATCATGTCGCGGTCGATCGCCTGGCAGGACCCGAGCTGGTTGCGGACCTTGGCATAGAACTCGGCGTTGTCGTTCACGTCGTCGGTGTAGTCGACGGAGATCCCGGTCTGGTCCTCGAAGACCTGCAGGGTCGAGGTGGCCTTCCTGATCGGGTCGATGTAGGCCGGCCAGTTGGAGATGATGAGCTGCTTCTCGGTGGCCGACAGGTCCTCGGCCGTGCAGGTAGCGGGATCCTGCTGGGCACCGTCGGTGCTGAAGAAAGGCAGCTTGAGGGCCGCCAGGCTGGCACCGGCGAAGGCGACACCGCCCGTGCCGCGCAGGATCGTCCGCCGAGACAGGCCGCGGAAGGAACCCCGCTCATCCGTCGCCATCGAACTCCCTCGCACCAGCGTGAATCGACTGCTGGGATAGTGCCACGCAGCGGGGTCGCCGACAAGCGAAACCGCAGCAAAGAAACGAAGAAACCACGAATTCCTTCGTTTCTGGTGGTCGAAACCTTTGACCCATCGACCTGGCCCTGAAACCATGCGCCCATGAACCGACCCAACGATCGACCCGTCGTCACCCTCGACGACGTCTCGAAGGCGATCATCGATCAGCTGCAGCAGGACGGCCGGCGCTCCTACGCCGCGATCGGCAAGGTCGTGGGACTGTCCGAGGCGGCGGTCCGGCAACGCGTCCAGAAGCTCATCGAGGGTGGCGTCATGCAGGTCGTCGCGGTGACGGACCCGCTGGAGCTGGGGTTCGCGCGCCAGGCGATGGTCGGGGTCCGGGTCAACGGTCCGGTCGAGTCGGTTGCCGACTCGCTGTCCGAGATCCCCGAAGTCGACTACGTCGTGATCACCGCGGGCTCCTACGACCTGCTCGTGGAGCTGGTGTGTGAGAGCGACGACCACCTGCTCGAGCTGATCTCCGGCAAGATCCGGACCATCGCGGGGGTCGCCGGCACGGAGACGTTCATGTACCTGAAGCTGCGCAAGCAGACCTACTCTTGGGGCGTTCGCTGAGCCTGTTCCACGGCGGCCGGTCGGCGTGGGGCAGGTCCGTATGGGCCGACACGGCTCCTTCCGCACCCACGCGCCCGGCGCTCGACGCTGAGCTCGACGTCGACGTGGCCGTCGTGGGCGCCGGGTTCACCGGACTCTGGACCGCGTACTACCTGGCGGTCGCCGACCCCGGTCTGAGGATTGCGGTCGTAGAGGCCGAGACCGCCGGTTTCGGCGCCTCCGGTCGCAATGGCGGCTGGTGCTCGGCCCTCTTCCCGGCGTCCATGTCCTCCCTGGAGGGGATGAGCGACCGTACGGCGGCGCTTGCCCAGCACGCACAGATGCGGGCGAGCGTCGACGAGGTCGGACGAGTCGTGCGGGAGGAAGCGTTCGACGCCCACTACTCCAAGGGCGGCACGATCTCCCTGCTGCGGAACCGGGCCCAGCTGACCCGGGCCCGGACCGAGGTCGAGCTGGCCCGAGCCTGGGGCCGCGGCGAGGACGAACTGCGCGTGCTGTCCGCGGCCGAGGCCCGGCACCGGCTCGACGGGTCGGCGACCCTCGGGGCGACCTACACCCCGGACTGTGCGGCGCTCCACCCGCTGCGTCTCACTCGCGGCCTCGCGGATGCCGTGGAACGACGAGGGGTGCGGCTCTTCGAGCACACCCGGGTGTCCCGGATCCAGCCGCACCGGGTCACCACGGAGCGCGGTGCCGTGCGAGCGACGACCGTCGTCCGGGCGACAGAGGGCTTCACCCCCACCCTCCGCGGTCAACGCCGGAGCCTGATGCCGATCTACTCCCTGGTCATCGCGACCGAGCCGCTGGCTGAGTCCACGTGGGAGCAGATCGGCCTGCGGCATCGGGAGACGTTCACCGACCATCGGCACCTGGTCATCTACGGACAGCGGACCGCGGACGACCGGCTGGTCTTCGGCGGCCGCGGCGCGCCGTACCACTTCGGCTCCCGGGTGCGGCCGGACTTCGATACCGACCCGAAGGTGTTCGCGAGGCTGCGTGCCACGCTGGTCGACCTCTTCCCGCTGATCGAGGACGTCCGGATCAGCCACGCCTGGGGTGGCCCCCTCGGCGTGCCCCGCGACTGGTGCGCCTCCGTCGGCCTCGACACCGTCACCGGTCTCGCCTGGGCGGGCGGGTACGTCGGCGACGGCGTCAGCACCACGAACCTCGCGGGCCGGACGCTGCGCGATCTGGTCCTCGGCACGGACTCGGCGCTGACCCGGCTTCCGTGGGTCAACCACCGTTCGCGACCCTGGGAGCCCGAGCCGCTCCGCTGGCTGGGGGTCAACGCCGGTCTTCGGGCCATGACCTGGGCCGATGCCGAGGAGGCGACCACCCGGCGCCCGAGTCGGCTCGCTCGCCTCGTCGAACCCTTCATGGGCTGACAGGATGACCGGTATGCAACGCCCCAGGGCCCTCGTCCGACGCCCCGGCCCGCTGCTCGCCGAGGGACTGCTCACCCACCTCGAGCGGGTACCGGTCGACGTCGACCTCGCGCGGGCTCAGTGGGACGGGTACGTCGCGGCCCTGCAGGATGAAGGCTGGGCCACTATCGAAGTGCCTCCGGCGGACACCTGCCCCGACTCGGTGTTCGTGGAGGACACCGTGGTCGTGTTCGGCGACCTCGCCGTGATCAGCCGGCCAGGTGCCGAGCAGCGGAAGGCGGAGACGACGGGAACGGAGGAGACGCTGGCCGGGCTGGGCTACCGGATCGCCGGGATCACCGAGCCCGGAACCCTGGACGGTGGCGATGTGCTCAAGCACGGGCCGCGTGTCTGGGTCGGCCTCGGCGGACGCACGAACCGCGCCGGGCTCGAGCAGCTGGCGGCACTCCTGGCGCCGGAGGGCGCCACCGTCGTGGGGGTCCCGGTCACCAAGGTCCTGCACCTGAAGTCGGCGGTGACCGCACTGCCCGACGGCACGGTGATCGGTTTCGAGCCGCTCGTGGACGACCCTGCTGCGTGGGAGCCCTTCCTGCCGGTTCCGGAGGAGCCGGGGCGCACGTGGTCGTCCTGGACGGCGCGACGGTGCTCATGTCCAGCGGAGCACCGCGGACCCGTGAGCTGTTCGAACGGCGGGGACTTCGCGTGGTCGCGGTCGACATCGGCGAGTTCGAGAAGCTCGAAGGGTGCGTCACGTGCCTCTCGGTGCGCCTGCGCTGAGCCCGATCATGAGCCAGCCATGAGCCAGCCATGAGCCAGCCATGAGCCGGGGCGAGCACCGGCCCCGGGCGTAGGGTCGAGCAGGGGTGTTGGGCGGGGAGGCGAGATGGGCGTAGAGATCGACCTGCTGGGCGGCTTCTCGGTCACCGTCGACGGCAATCGCGTCCCCGACCAGTCCTGGAGTCGGCGTCACGCCGCCGCCCTGGTGCAACTGCTCGCGCTCCGTCCGGGTCGCTGGCTGCCTCGCGAGCAGGTGATCGACTTGCTGTGGCCGGACCTGCTCGTCGACGAGGCGGCACCCCGGCTGCACAAGGCCGCTCACTTCGCGCGCAAGGCGCTCGGCATCCCCGACTCGCTGGCCCTGACCGGCGACGTGGTGAGCCTGCTGCCGGACGCCCAGGTCTCGGTCGACGTGCACCGGTTCGATGGCGCCGCGCAGTCCTACTTCGCGGGCGGGGGCCTGCCCCGGGCGGACGAGGCAATCCGCCTCTACCGCGGGCCGCTGCTGCCTGAGGAGCCGTACGCCGCCTGGGCGGAGCAGGAGCGCGCCAGCCGCCAGCTGCGATACATCGAGCTCCTCAAGGAGGCCGGCCGATGGGCCGAGGTCCTGGCGACCGACCCGCTCGACGAGGAGGCCCACCTGCGGTTGGTCGACGGCCATATCGAGCAGGGTGATCGCAGCGCAGCGCTCCGGCAGCTCGACTTCATGGCTCAGGTGTGGCGGCGCGAGCTCGACTCCGATGCCGGGCCGGCCGCAGCCGAGCGTCGGGCTACCGCGCTGGCGCTCCCGGCGTACGACGCCGACCGGCCGCCGACGCGGCGCCGCCCGACCCCCGTCCCGCGACCGGCGACGCCGACGGTGGGACGCGACGACGACCAGGCCGAGGTGCACGCGATGCTCGAGGAGGGCAGGGTCGTGACCCTGCTCGGCCCCGGTGGCGTGGGAAAGACCCGGCTCGCCCAGGAGGTGGCGCACCGCCACGCGCACGCCGCCGGGCAGGACGTGTGCTTCGTGGACCTCACGAAGGTGCGTGACGCCAACCTGGTCCCCGAGCTCGTGGTGCGGGCGCTGGGTGTGCACCCGGGCTCGGGACGGGCGACCGAGATGCTCGAGGAGGTGCTGCGCGGCGCCTCGATGCTCCTGGTGCTCGACAACTTCGAGCACGTCATCGAGGCGGCGACGCTGGTCACGCGGCTCGTGCAGCACGCCCCCCACGTGCGGGTGCTCGCCACGAGCCGGGCCCGCCTGCGGGTCGCCGGAGAGCGAGTGTTCGACGTCGAACCGCTGGGCGTCGATGCACGCAGCGACCCGGCGGGGCACCCCGATGCGGTCCTGCTCTTCGAGCAGGCGGCGACCCACCTGGACCCGGCCTTCCGGCTCGACGTCAGCATCGACGACGTCATGGACATCTGCCGCTCCGTCGCCGGCCTCCCGCTCGCGATCGAGGTGGCCGCAGGCCACCTCCGGACCCTGCCTCCGGCGGTGCTGCGGTCCCGGCTGGACTCGCTCCTGGACTCGTCGATCGGGGCGCCCCGGGATGCTCCCGAGCGCCAGCAGACCATTGCGGCGACCATCGACTGGAGCCTGCAGCTGCTCGGGGACGAGGAACGACGCCTGTTCGCACGGCTCGGCATCTTCAACGGCCCGGTCCCGCTCGAGGCCATTGAGGGGATCTGCGCACCCGACGACGTCGTGGAGCCACTGAGCAGGCTCGTGGACCAGAGCCTCGTCAGGCGAGTGGTGAACGGCCGGCACGAGCCCCGATACGTCTTGCTGGAACTGATCAAGGACCGGGCCCGCGATCTGCTCGGAGACGATCTGGACGCCCTGGCCGCTCGGCACGCGGCGTACTTCACCGACTTCCTGGAAGACCTGGACGAACGACGCTGGACGAGTGCGGCCGACCGCTGGATCGACGACATCACCGAAGTGCTCGCCGAGATCCGGGCTGCCCACGACTGGGCGCACCGCCACGACCAACCCGTCATCGCAGCCCGGATCGCCGCGTCCCTGGGGACGTACTGGCACCTCGATGGCCACCATGCGGAAGGCCGGCAATGGGTAGAGCAGGCCCTGGCGACGGAGACCGACCTCACCGAGTCGACCAGCGCCGCGCTCGAGCTGGCAGCCGGTTTCGTGCTCTGGCCGGTCGACCAGCTGGCCGCCCGCACGCACTGGGAGCTCGCCGTCGTGAAGTTCCGCGCGATCGGAGACACCAGGATGCTCGCCTTCTCGTTGCCCAAGGCCGCCGCCACCTACCTCGGGTACCCCGAACACTTCGACCTGGCGATCCGGCTCTGCGACGAAGGCATCGCTCTCTCCCGGACGGTGGGCGAAGGTCCACTGATCGCCCAGGGGCTCAATGTCCGCGGCGAGCTGACCAGGGTGGCCGGTCGCGACGACCTGGCCCGCGCGGCGTACGAGGAGGGCCGCGACCTCGCCATCGCCGCCGGCGACGACGCCCACCTCAGCCTGTTCCTGGCCAATCTCTCCTACGTCGTCGAGCACGACGGCGACTACCACGAGGCGCGTCGTCTGGGCTGCGAGGCGCTGCGTCTCGCCTCGTCCCAGGGGCGTCGCCTGATGAGCGCCTGGACCGTCGACACGCTGGCCGGCGCAGAGCTCGGACTCGGCCGCCCCGAGCGTGGAGCCGTGCTCGTCGGCGCGGCCGACCAGGCCCTGGACCTGCTCGGCGTCGGTCGTCACCCGGGAGACATGCCCGAGCACCGACGGGTCACCTCGGGTCTCCGCGAAGCGCTGGGCGACGGTCAATACGAGACCCTCCACGGCGAGGGTCAGCAGCTCTCGCTCGACCAGGCGGTCACGCTGGCCATGACCGAACCGGAGCGCCAGCGGTGAATGGTGCGTGAAGGACCGGCTCAGGGAAGCAGGCCGTTGTCGGCCGTCCGGTCCGGCCTTATCCCGCTGAACAGCCACGCGTCGAAGAAGCTCCCGAGATCCTCACCGGAGACCTCCTCGGCCAGGTCGAGGAACTCCTCGGTGGAGCCGTTGTCGTCGGCGTACTGAGTCGTCCAGGTCTGCACCAGTTCCCAGAAGGCGGCCTCGCCCAGGCGGTGCCGGAGCGCCTGGAACGTCATGGCGCCACGGACGTAGACGGCGTTGTCGAAGATGGCATCGGCCCCAGGGTCCCCGATGGTCAGGTCCCAGAACCGGTCGAACCGGCCGTCGCGCTCGTAGCGGTCGAGCAACCACTCCTGCGCCGGCGGCCCGTCGTGGGCCGCGCGGTAGACGACCTCCATGAAGGTCGCCGCGCCCTCGTTGAGCCAGATGTCACGCCAGTTCTCGACCGACACGGAGTCCCCGAACCACTGGTGCGCGAGCTCGTGCACGACCAGCGACGTGGCGCCGGCACCGATGACCGGATACGTGGGGCGGGTCTGGTTCTCCAGCGCGAAGCCGGGGTTCAGGCCGGTGACCACGCCCCCGGTCGTCGAGAACGGATAGTCGCCGAGGTGGCTGGAGAGCCAGCGCACGATCCTCGGGGACTGCTTCAGCATGCGCATCGCGGCCCGCCGCGAGGGCGGCGACACCTGGTTCGAGACCGCGGAGTACCAGGGAAGGCCCTGACTGACGCCCTTCTCGACCGCGAAGGAGCCCGCCGCGAAGAAGGCGTTGTACGGCGCCATCGGCTTCCCCGCGCGCCAGCGCACCGTCGCGAGTCGGCCGTGCACGGCGCGGCTCAGCCGGCGACCGTTGGCGATCACCTTCTGGCGCTTCGGCACGGTGACCCGGATGTCCATCACGGCCTTGTCGCGCGGGTGGTCGTTGGCCGGGAACCACCAGGGCGCCATGTGCGGCTCGTTCATGGTCACGACCTCGGCACGGTCGGCCAGCCAGTTGCGCTCGCCGCGCCAGCCGATCCGTTCCGGATGGCCGGCGTAGGCGACCATCACCCGGAACTGGGTGTCGGCGAGGATCGGTGTCGCCGGGGTGACCTGGAGCTCGTGCCTGTTCGTCTTGTCGTGCCGGACGGGCTGCCCGTCGATCTTCACCGTGCGCACGGGCAGCAGGAGGTCGAGGTTGAAGCGCGACAGGTCGCGTGTGGCGCGCACGGTGAGCATGGTCCAGCCCGACAACCGCCGTTGTCCGAACCGGTACCGGTCATGGATGTCGTACTCGAGGACGTCGATCCCGCCGTTACCGTCGAGGGGGAAGTAGGGGTCGCCGATCCCCGCGACTCCCGGCTCGGGTGCCGCAACCGACTGGGCGGCGTACGACGACGCGGAGCCGGTAACCATCACCGTCACCAGGCCTGCGGCCAGCAGGCCAGCGGCGCGGCGCCGTGGTGGGCAGACGGAGTGGGCGGTCCCGAACATGGCTCGAACCTAGTGCCCGGCTCGGCGCAAACGGACACGCGGGGCTTCGCCATCCATGATCCTGGGGATGTTCCCACGGTTGGGTAATTCGGTTGCGCGGAATCCCGGTGGCACGTCACCATCGTTGGGAGCGTGCGGCGTCGCTGGTGACCCGTGCCCATGCCGAGAGGAGAAGTGACATGACAACGACTGTCCGTGGCCTGTCCTCAGACCACTTCCTCTCAACCTCATGGAGCACCCACACCGATGTCCCACAACCTCACCGAGCCGGCCTCTGACTGGCCCGACAACCCACGTTTCGACGGGATCGACCCCGACTTCGTCTTCGACTTCCGGTCCTACGACGATCCTGACGACACCACCCAGCGCTGGTCGACCTGGCTGAGCGTCGAGCCGCTCTGCCGTGGTCCCGAACCACGGCCCGACTGGGTCGTGACCTCCCAGGGCGCCATCGACACCGACCTCGGAATCCTCAAGACCGGCAAGGAGGCCGACGTCTTCCTCCTCGAGCGAGCGGATCCCGCCGATCCCGGGGCCGCCGTCGTCATGGCCGCCAAGCGGTACCGCAGCGCCGAGCATCGCACCTTCCACCGCGCCGCGGCCTACACCGAGGGACGCAGCACCAAGCGCTCCCGCGACGAACGCGCCCTCAAGCGCAAGAGCACCTGGGGCAAGGTCGTCGCGGCCAGCGAGTGGGCAGTTTCCGAGTGGGATGCACTCAAGCGGCTCTGGGCGCTCGGCGTCCCGGTCCCCTACCCAGTGCAGATCGACGGCCAGGAGATCCTGATGGAGTGGATCACCCACGATGGCGAGACCGCGCCGAGGCTGGCGCAGACTCGGCCCGACCAGGAGCTTCTGGCGTCGTACTTCGACCAGCTGCGCGAGGCCCTGACGACCATGGTTCAGGAAGGCGTCGTGCACGGCGACCTGTCGGCGTACAACGTGCTGGCCGCGGGAGAGCGCTTGGTCATCATCGACCTCCCGCAGCTCGTCGATCTGGTCGGCAACCCGGCCGGCATGGACTTCTTGATGCGCGACTGCACCAACATCTGCTCCTGGTTCCGGGCCCGGGGGCTGGCGGTGGACGAGCACGACCTGTTCGGCGAGTTGCTCGCCCACGCCTTCTGAGGCGTCGCGGTGCGACGTGCGTAGGTTGTCGCAGCGCCCGCGACGGCCAGCAGCCCGCGGTAGCGGCGTCGTCGAGGTCGACTCTCTGGACGACCTTGACCTTCGGTTGGCCGCCGGTGCGCGATCGCTCGACGGTTGGCGGCTGACCTCGCTCGACCTGACCGGGCACGCGGATGCCCTCGACGCTTGCGAGGTGGCCGGCGCGACCTTCCTCGGCTGCGTCTTCGCACCGGGCGGCGAGGCGGCGGCCGAGGAGCGGGGCGCGCTCGTCTTCCCTACCTTGCACTCGGTTCCGGGCGCCACGTCTCGCACCGACCTCTACGCGCCGCAGGACCTCTACGACACGCCGCGGTACCGCAACTCGAGGGATGCGCACGCCTATGCGTGGTCGCGGCACGCGACCGACCGGGACGCGATGCTCGCCCAGACCTTGCACGACCATGCGATCGACCATGCGCTGGCCACGTGGGCGTCCGATCGACGCATGGTCGGAGTCATGGGCGGGCACGCGCTGGTGCGCGGTGAACCGGCGTACGCCGAGGCAGCACGCCTCGGGCGGACGCTCGGCGCCCGACTGACGGTCGCGACCGGCGGTGGCCCGGGAGCGATGGAGGCCGCCAACCTCGGCGCCTGGCTGTCGGGCCATCCGACCGACGCTCTCGAGGACGCACTGAGTCGCCTCACACGGGTGGCGGCCTTCCAGCCTTCGATCGACGCGTGGCTCGCGCCCGCGCGAGCAGTGCTCGAGACGTACCCCGACGGCGCTGAGAGCCTGGGGATCCCGACCTGGCACTTCGGGCACGAACCCACCAACGTCTTCGCCAGCAGGATCGCGAAGTACTTCCGGAACGCGACGCGCGAGGCGATCCTGCTCCAGATCTGCGATGGCGGGATCGTGTTCCTGCCGGGTGCGGCCGGAACGGTGCAGGAGATCTTCCAGGACGCCTGTGAGAACTACTACGCCGACGAGTCGTCGGTGGCGCCGATGGTGCTCGTCGGCTCGGCGTACTGGACGCAGGAGGTGCCGGCCTGGCCGCTTCTGAACAACCTCGCCCGCGGCCGGGTCATGGAGCCACACCTGCACCTCGTCGACACCCCGGACGAGGCGGTGGCCGTGGTGACCGGCCGGGCGTGAGCGGCCGGGCGGGACCGGCCCGTCCTTCCGGCTCAGGCCTCGGTCGCGGCGAGCTGCCCGCAGGCGCCGTCGATCTCGCGGCCGCGCGTGTCCCGGACGGTGGTCGCAATCCCCTTCGCCTCGAGCCGGCGCACGAACTCCCGCTCGTCGCGGGGGTCCGACGCGGTCCACTTCGATCCCGGGGTGGGGTTGAGCGGGATCAGGTTGACGTGCACCCAGCCCCAGTCGCCGTACGAGTTGAGGACGTCGCCCAGCAGGTCCGCCCGCCACGCCTGGTCATTGATACCCCGCATCATGGCGTACTCGATCGAGACCCGGCGCTTGGTCGTCCGCGCGTAGTTCCAGGCCGCCTCGACGCTCTGGGCCACGGAGAAGCGGGTGTTGATCGGGACCAGCTCGTTGCGCAGCTCGTCGTCGGGTGCGTGCAACGAGAGCGCCAGGGTGACGGGGATGCCCACCGCGGCGAGCTGGTTGATGCGCGGGACCAGGCCGACCGTGGAAACGGTGACGCCGCGGGCGGACATGCCGAGACCGTCGGGGGTCGGGTCGGTGAAGCGGCGTACGGCGCCGATGACGGCCTTGTAGTTGGCAAGCGGCTCACCCATGCCCATGAACACGACGTTGGAGATCCGCCCGGGCCCGCCGGGAACCTCGCCGCGAGCGAGCGCCCGGGCGCCGGCCACGACCTGCTCCACGATCTCGGCCGTCGACATGTTGCGCTGGAGGCCGCCCTGTCCGGTCGCGCAGAACGGGCACGCCATCCCGCACCCGGCCTGGCTGGAGACGCACATCGTGACCCGGTCCGGGTAGCGCATCAGGACCGACTCGACGAGGGCGCCGTCGAAGAGCCGCCACAGGGTCTTCCGCGTCGTGCCGTTGTCGGCCTCCATGGTGCGCAGCGGAGTCATCAAGGTCGGGAGGAGAGCGGCCACCAGATCGTCGCGCCGGGCAGCCGGCAAGTCGGTCATCGCCGCCGGGTCGTCGACGAGTCTGGAGAAGTAGTGCGTGGACAGCTGCCGTGCCCGGAAGCCCGGAAGCCCCATTTCGCCGGCGAGCGCCGTGCGCTCCTCGGCCGTGAGGTCGGCGAGGTGCCGCGGCGGCTTCTTGCGACCCCGCGGCTCGTCGAAGACCAGCGGGAGCGCCCGAGTGCCTGCGGAGGCGGGGGTGGGGCTGTCGGACATCGGGCCGATCATCCCATCCGCCGGCGCCCCGCCTGAAATGCCGAGCGCACCGAGTTGCCGGGCGTCAGCTCTGCCTGACCATGAAGTAGAGCACGAGGGAGGCCACGCCGAGTACCACCAGGGCAGTCAAGCCCATGCCGAGGAACATGTACTTGCCGAAGCGCCGGGTCCTCGGGAGCACCACGAGGACGATCGGCAGGATGAGGAAGACCAGGACCAGCGGGAACAGCCGTTCGGCAGTGTCGTAGTCGAACAGCAGCCGAAGCACTCCGGCGAAGCCGCCGGGGAGCACGGTGACGTAAAGCATCCCCGAGAAGAACCCGGTCAACGCGGTGAACGTCGGGTGGTCGCGGTGCCACCAGTCCGGCGGCTGCTGCCCGGTGTCCTCGTGCTGGGCCTGCTCCATGGTCATCGCGTCGATTCTCCCAGACCGCCCTGTCCGGAGTCGGCACCCCCCGCCGTCATTGCCCCTGAGGACGCGTGATCCGGATCAGATCCGGCATCCGCAGCTGGGCCCAGCGCGACAGGTCCGGTGCAGCTCCGGTGAGCTCGGAGGCAAGCACCGTCCAGGCAGTACCGTGACCGGCGAGTACGACGTCGGCGCCAGAGTGGTCGGCGAGGATCGCCCGGGCCGCACCCGCCACTCGCTTCCGGCAGCCCGCCAGCGGTTCCCAGCCCGGCAACGCTGCGCTGTCCGGTTCATCGAAGGCCCGCCGGACCACGGCGCGCCACTCGCTGACGTCGTCGAACCAAGGAGACACCCCGCGCACGTGCTCGCGCAGGTCGGCGACGACGCTGACCGGCGCGTCCGTGAGCCGCCGGGCCGTCTCGAGCGCCTTCGGTTCCGGCGAGGAGTACCACGCCGCCGAGGTCGGCAGTCTTCCGGAGTCGCGCAGGGCGACGATGTCGCCGTACCCCGCCGGGTCCAGCTGCCACTCGTGCGGAGGCACCTCCGGGTCGGCGCGCGGCCGCCCGTGCCTGACCAGATACAGCATCAGAACACGGCGTAGTGGAGCAACAGCCAGATCGGCGCGATCGTGGCGAGCAATGAGTCGAGCCGGTCCATGAGGCCGCCGTGGCCGGGGATGACCTGGCTCATGTCCTTGATCCCGAGATCGCGCTTGATCACGGACTCGCACAGGTCGCCCAGGGTCGCCATCACGACAGCAATCAGGCCCAGCACGACCCCGATCCACCAGTCCCCCTCCAGCAGGTAGACCACCAGCGCCCACCCCGTCGCCACGCAGAAGACGAGCGACCCGGCGAAACCCTCCCAGGACTTCTTGGGCGAGATGACCGGGGCCATCGGGTGCCGGCCGAACAGCACGCCGGCGACGTACCCGCCGATGTCGGAAGCGATGGTGACCAGGATGAAGGTGAGGATGCCCTTGACGCCCTCGTCCCAACGGTCGAAGTCGGTCGCGCCACCCTCCGCGAGCATCAGCGCGACGAAGGAGCCGAGGAAGGGCACGTAGATCAGGGTGAAGACCGAGGCCGTGGCGTTCTTGACGTAGCCGTCCACCCCGCGGCGCAGCAGCCACAGCATGATCACCAGGGCGGTGACGGCCGTGGCCGTGACCAGCGCGGCCTCTCCGAAGAAGTAGGCGACCACCACCATGACGACGCCGCCGAGCATGAGCGGCTGTTCCGGCAGGTCAATCTGCTTGGCGAGGAACCCCTGGTGGAGCTCCCACACGGCGACCACGACCGCCGCGGCCACGATGAACATGAAGGCCGTCTTCCAGAAGGCCAGCGATCCGGCGATGGCGCCCAGCAGGACGACGGCGGAGGCGATCGCGGCGGGCAGGTTGCGGCCGGCCCGGCCGTGGCCGTTCTGGGGCGGCGTGGCCTCCGTGGACTGAGGTACACGCGGAGCCTGCGAGCCGTGCGTCTCGGAATCGGTCATGTGGCTGTCGCCGGGGTCGGTCAGACCTCGATGAGCTCCGCTTCCTTGTTCTTGAGCATCTCGTCGATGGTGTCGGTGTGCTTCTTGGTCATCGCGTCGAGGCGCTTCTCCGCACCGGTGACGTCGTCCTGGCCGACCTCGCCGTCCTTCTCCAGCTTCTCCAGCCCATGCTTCGCCGTCCGTCGGAGGTTGCGCACGGCCACCTTGCCGTCCTCGGCCTTGGTCTTGGCCACCTTGATGTACTCCTTGCGCCGCTCCTCGGTGAGCTCCGGGAAGACGCAGCGCAGGATCTTGCCGTCATTGGCCGGGTTCACGCCGAGGTCCGAGTCACGGATCGCCCGCTCGATGTTCCCGATGGCCCCCATGTCGTAGGGAGAGATCAGGATGATCCTCGGCTCGGGCGCCGTGAACGACGCGAGCTGCTGGAGCGGGGTCGGCGAGCCGTAGTAGTCGACCACGATCTTGTTGAACATGCTCGGGTGGGCGCGCCCGGCGCGGATGGCCGCGAACTCCTCACGCGTCGACTCGACCGACTTGTCCATCTTGCCGTCGGCCTCGTTGAGGATGTCCTTGATCACGGCTGCTCCTTCGTCGATCGTGTGCCCTTGCTGGTCGAGCGCTGGTCGAGCGCTGGTCGCGCTTGTCCGGATACTCATTCGGCGCTGACCAGCGTGCCCTCACGTTGCTCGGGCAGCGGGTGCGGCTGGAGATCCGGCCGAGCAGGTTCCAGTGGGTGCACGGTGACGGGTCGACAGCGACGACCGCGACACCCGGCGCGCCGTACCCGGCGAAGGATGTCGTCTACCGCTACCAGGACGCGCACACCACGGTCGCCCATCGGGTCGTCGTGACGTGGAGCGCGGAGTGGTCGCTCGACGGCGGGCCGCTTCAGCCGGTGAACGGGACCGTGACGACGAGCGGGCCGCTGACGCCGCTGCGCATCGCCGAGGCTAGTCCGGCCCTTTCCGGCTACGGCCACTGACGCTAGGTTGCCGCTCGTGCGGCGACCCACGACCTCGACGAAGCTCAAGCTCGGCTACGTGGTGCTCGCGGCCACCGACACCTGGCTGTCGGGCCGGCCCGCGCGGATGGCGCACCGGGCGCGGTTCGTGACCAAGCCGCTGCTGATGCCGGTGCTCGCCGCATCGCTGGCGACCAACGAGCGGGCGGCCGACTCACCTCTGCGGACGAGCACGCTGATCGCCCAGGCCGGCGGGTGGGGCGGTGACGTAGCGCTGCTCGGCGGTGGGACCAAGCCGTTCCTGACCGGGGTCGGGTCCTTCGGCGTGGGACACGCGGCGTACGTCGCCGGGTTCCTCCGAAAGCGCGATCACAGCTCGGTGCGCGAGGACAACAGCGTGCGAGTGATTGCCGGTACGTGGGCGCTGACCGCGCCGGTGATGGCGGTGCTCGCGGGACGGCAGAAGCGTGAGCTGGGCGGTCCGGTGCTGGGGTACGCGACCCTGCTCGCGACCATGGCGGCCCTGGCTTGGCACCCTGACCCGGCTGTGCCCGCGTCGGCTCGCCGCCTCACCGCTGCCGGAGCGGCGCTGTTCATGGTGTCCGACTCGCTGCTCGGCTTCCGCAAGTTCGCGATGACCGATCCTCCTCCGGCGCTCGAGACGGCCGTGATGACGACGTACACCGCAGCGCAGTTCCTGCTCAGCGAAGGCGCGGCGCGAGCCTGAGGGCGACTGCCGACCCGGTTGTAACGCGGTGTTCTTGACGCTCGAACCCCCGCACAGCCCTTGTGAAGCGACGATAACCCCGCGTTACAGCTGAGCTGGGCGGGCCGATTGAACTGGCTGGGCGATCGAACGGGGCGGGACCGGAGCGTGTCCGGTCCCACCCGTTTCTCCCCCAGCGCCGACGACCCGGTCGAGGGAGTCATCAGCACGTCTTGGTGCCGCCAGAAGCTCAGCCGGTGGGGACGGCGAGCTTCTTCGGCCCTCGGTGATGGAGGCCGAGGGCAGCGGCGTTGAGGCGCTGGATGCGGAAGACCATGTCGCGGACCTCGCCGGGCTTGGCGACCTGGCCGGCGATGTCGTAGAGCGTCTGGCCGGGCTGGACCTCGACCACGCGCACCGGCTCGGGCGAACCGCCGGTGAGGGCGGCGGTGGCCCGGCCGCCGAAGGGGATCATCAGCGCGAGGGCGAGACCGAGGAACGACAGGACGAGCAAAGTGCGGCCGCGGCGGGTGAGCCGGACGGCCCTTCGAGGGTCGCTGCGCGACCTCCTCAGCGACCCGAGACGGCGCCGTCACCACCTGGAGGGCGGGTCGGGCCGGGACGGGACTCGGAGTGATGCTCAGTGCGCTCATCGTTCAACCTCTTTCGGGGAAGTGACCGACCCGTGCGGCCGGCCAGCGGTTGCGACCCCTGCTCTGTGTTGGTCGATGTCTATCGGCGACCTCTGACAGTCTCGTCTCGGCCGTTCGAAGATACGTTCGATCGAACGCATGTTCGACGGTAGGGCAGAGGTCCGACAAGCGCAAGAACGTATGTTCGAACCGTTACCGAACAGATGAGCCGTTCACCAGGTGACTGTCGGAGGTGACGCCTAGCGTGGCCTCATGACTGCCACACCGTCCCGCTCCCGACCCACCATGCCCGAGGGATATGGGATCCCCACGGCCACCGACGGACTGCTCAGCTGGGAAGACGTCGAGCAACGACTCGTCGAGTCGATGCACTCTGGCTCAGCACCGTCCGCCCCGACGGCACGCCCCACTCGGTGCCGCGGTGGGGCGTGTGGGTCGACGGCTGCTTCTACTACGACGGCGCCCCGACGACCCGGCACGTGCGCAACGTCGAGGGCAACCCCGCGTGCACGCTGCACCTCGAGAACGGTGCCGAGGCGGTCATCGTCGAGGGCAACTCGCCTATTCGCCACCAGCACGATCCCGATGACCTGGGCGCCCGCTTGTCGACGGCGTTCGAGAAGTACCACCCGGCCTACTCCCCCGGACCGGACTCCTGGGCCGGCGAGCAGGCGGCCTGCGGTTCCTGGCGCCCGAAGCGGGCGTTGGCCTGGTTCTCGTTCCCGCAGGACTGCACCAAGTTCACCTTCGCGGACTGACCCTTCGAGACGGTCGCTGCGCGACCTCCTCAGGGACCAGGGCGCGACACACGCTCGAACGGTGTTTGAAGTGTGTCCGTGTTTCTGGACTACCTTCGAGGGCATGGCGACTCGCGATCCGAAGAACGCTCGGGGCGGCTCAAAGGCGGCTCGGTCTCCGAGCTCCCCGACGCGGCCCCCGACAGCACCGGCCTGACCCCGCGGCAGCAGCGCATCCTCAACGTGCTGCGCGAGTCGATCGAGAAGCGTGGCTACCCGCCGAGCATCCGCGAGATCGGTGAGCTGGTCGGCCTCACCAGCTCCTCGAGCGTGGCCCACCAGCTGCGGGTACTCGAGCAGAAGGGGTTCATCAAGCGCGACCCCAACCGGCCACGCGCGCTCGAGGTGTTCATCCCCGAGCTGATGGCCGCCCGTCGGGCGATCGCCAACGCCGACGACGCCGGCTTCGACCCGACCGGCATCGGTGACGCCGTCCCCCAGGCCACGATGGTGTCCATGGTCGGCCGGATCGCGGCCGGAGGCCCGATCCTGGCCGAGGAGCGGGTCGAGGAGATCTTCCCGCTGCCCAAGACCCTGGTCGGCGACGGCACCCTGTTCCTGCTCGAGGTCTCGGGTGACTCGATGGTGAGGCACCGCGGCGATCTGCCACGGCGACTACGTCGTCGTACGCCAGCAGCCGACCGCTGAGAACGGCGAGATCGTGGCCGCCATGCTGGACGGCGAAGCGACCGTCAAGACCTTCCAGAAGAAGGACGGCCACGTCTGGCTGCTGCCGCACAACGAGGCCTACGACCCGATCGACGGCGCCTACGCCACGATCCTGGGCAAGGTCACCGCGGTGCTGCGCCGGATGTAACCGTTCAACATCTGGACCATTTGTCTGTTTTGCCCCTATAGGCCCGTTCAAGGCTTCACCATCATGGTGTGCCGAGCCCTGCCCACCCCCGTGCCACGCGCGCGGTCGTCGCCGCGGCGATCTGCGTCGCGGTCGTCGCGACCGTGCCCGCGCTCGGCGACGGGGCGACCGGCGTGGCGGCCGAGGTTCCGCGCGCCAGCACCCAGGTGCTGACCGAGGCATCGACGCGACCCCAGCCCGCGCCCAGCCAGGCCGGCGTCCCCACGCCGATGAAGAGGGCGAAGGGGACCGAGGACGACCACGCCGCCACCACGCGCAAGCAGTCCCCCAAGGCGAAGCAGCTCGGCCGGCGGCTCCAGGCCGTGGCAAGGAACACCGGCTGGACGACGAAGCAGCTACAGCACGTGCTCGCCCACGACGACTCGGCCCACGTCGCCCCCGAGGGACGCGTCTTCTACCGCGAGGAAGCGCCGGCCACCCCACCGGAGCGCGCCGAGGCGGTCGCACCGGCGTTTCCCACGAGCCAGACCTTCTCGCTGCACAGCCGCTCGGGTGCGACGCGCAAGATCTTCCTCGACTTCGACGGGGCCACCGTCAGCAACACCGGCTGGAACGGCAGCGGCCAGGGCGACGTCCCCAACGGCACCCACACCGGCCTCAGCCTCGACGCGACGCCGGGCTCGTTCACCAGCGCTGAGCACGGCTACATGCAGGAGGTGTGGCGCCAGGTCTCCGAGACCTACGCCCCCTTCGACGTCGACGTCACCACCCAGGACCCCGGCGCCGCGGGCATCACCCGCTCGTCGGCCTCCGACACGTCGTACGGCAGCCACGTGCTGATCACCAGCGACCGCGACCCCTACGAGGCGCTGTGCGACGGCTGCCTCGGCGTGGCCTGGGTCGGCACCTTCGACAACGTCGACCCGGGCGGCTACTACCAGCCGGCCTGGGTGTTCCACTACAACGCCAGTTTCGACCCGATGATCATCGCGCAGGCCGCCTCCCACGAGACCGGCCACAACCTCGGCCTCTCCCACGACGGCACGTCGAGCGCCCCGTACTACGGCGGCACGTCGGCATGGGGTCCGGTCATGGGTTCCTCGATGCACCGCGCCGTCAGCCAGTTCAGCAAGGGCGAGTACACCGGGGCGAGCAACGTCCAGGACGACTTCGCCGTGATGGCGTCCAACGGGCTCCCACTGCGATCCGACGACCACGCGGGTACGACGAACCTCGGTTCCCAGGCGTCGTACTCCACCAGCGGTGTCGTCAGCACCCGCGCCGATACCGACAGCTTCGCGATCTCGCTGCCGTGCACCACGTCGTTGACAGTGAGCGCGCAGGGGATCGGCGCCCAGACCGCGCTCGACCTGTCCCTCACCGTGCTCGACGGTTCCGGCACCGCCGTTGCCTCGAACGCACCCGCAGCGACCCGCAGCGGGAGCCCGCCGGTCTCGGGCGGCATGAACACCTCGGTGACCATCCCCGACGCGACCGGCGACTACGTGCTCCGCGTCGACGGGGTCGGCCACGGCAACCCCGCCTGGGCGGCTTGGTCGGACTACGGCAGCCTCGGTCAGTACACGCTCACCGCGACCGGCTGCTCGGGCGGCTCACCAGCCCGCCGCCCACGCCCACCCCCACTCCCACGCCGACGCCTACCCCGACGCCGACGCCGACCCCCACGCCGCAGCAGGTGCGGGCGCCGTCGGCGCCGAAGGTCGGCTGGGTCACGCCCGGTCGGCCCCGTGGACCCAGGACGGTCACCGTGCGCTGGTACGCGCCGAGCAACACCGGCGGGACCCCGGTGACCTCCTACCGGATCCAGGTCATCCGGGTCGACGGGAACAACCGCATTCGGAGCACCCAGATCACCCGGGCGCTGCGGGCAAGCACCCGCGCGGTGATTGTTCGGCTGCCCAAGGGGCTCTACCGCTTCCGCGTCCAGGCCGCCAA
>CAVZAZ010000024.1:0-68594 GCA_963773355.1 uncultured Actinomycetota bacterium
CGCAGGTCCAGATCCGCACGGTGCTGCAGCACGCGTGGGCGGAGTTCGAGCACGACATCCGCTACAAGGGGACCATCCCCGACGAGCATGTTCCCGACTTCGACCGGCGCTTCACCCTCGCGGCCGGTCTGTTGGAGCTGGCCGACCGCGAGTTCTCCACGATCCGCGACCGGCTGCAGGCGGGTCTGGCCGGCCGCGCCCCCGAGGCCGAGGACGACGACCCCAGGATCAGCCCGCGTGAGCTCGCGGCGTTCCTGGCCGGCCAGTACGCCGACGCCGGCTGGTCGCGAAGCGACCACTACGAGTGGATGTCGGGCCTGCTGCTCGAGCTCGGCGTGACGTCGCTCGCCGAGCTGGGCGAGCTGTTGCGCCCGGTCGACGCGACCGCCCTGACCGAGCGGATGGGCTACCGGTATCCACCCGGCGCGGTCCGGCGCCTCGACGACTCGCTGCTCGCCGCGTTCGGGGAGCGGTACGTCGGACTCAAGGGCAATGCCCATCGGGAGCCGGCGCTGCGCGCGCGGCTGGCGAAGTTGGTCGACGCCTGAACCGGAGCGGCCGGGCCTACTCGTCGCCGGTCAGGTTGAAGGCGCGGAGTCGGCGGCCGGTGAGCCAGGTTCCCAGCACGATGACCACGACGGTCGCGGTGACGGCGTACCCGAGCCCCAGGTCCTCGGAGATGCCGAACCCGTCGGCGACCTGCTCGGTGATCGCGCCCGCCCACCGGGTGATGCTCAGCCATCGCACGCCGTCGAGCAGCCCGCCGAGGAGGCCCTCCCAGATGAGCAGGTAGATCAGGCCGACCACGACCGCGTGCCGGGTCATCACCGACAGCAGCGCGAAGACGGCGCTGTAGGCCGCACCGCCGACCAGGGAGCCGAGCGCGAAGCCCACGGCGAGGCGCGGGTCTTCGGGCAGCAGGATCAGCCCCGCCACAAGCATCGGGGTGGCCGCGAACACGAGCACACAGGTCAGGGCCACCACCAGCTTGCTGGCCACGATCGTGTGCCGGGAGATCGGCTTGGCCAGCAGGTAGGAGATCGATCCGTCGTCGATCTCCGGGGCCAGGACTCCGGTCGTCCCGATCAGGGCGACCAGGGGCACGATGACCGCCAGCCCGAGTCCGTAGAGCGTGTCCTGCGCGGCTTCGGCGTCCTCGCCCACCAGCACCCGGACGAGAACTGCCAGCCCGATCAGCACGAACGGCAGGACGAAGAGCAGGATGCCGCGTCGGCGGCCGAAGACGCTGCGCACCCCGAGCCGGACGATCGTGCGCGAGACCGGGGCTCCCAACGACGATGTCCTCGGTGAGGTCGGCGACGAGGTGGGGGTCGTCATGCCGACACCAGGTAGGAGAAGACGCTCTCCAGCGACTCGTCGGTCGGAGTGACCTCGAGCAACCGGATGCCGTGGTCGCGGGCCAGGCGCGGCAGCATCTCGCTGAACCGGCCGAAGTCGGAGGCCTCGAGCTCGATGCCGCCCTCGGAGCGGAGCCGGGCGCCCCGAACTGACGGGTCGGCGAGCAGGGCAGACGCCATCGCCCGGTCGTCAGCGGTCCGCAGCACGAACCGGTTGGGCCGGTCGGTCATCAGCCGTCGGATGGCGCCGAAGTCTCCCGACGCCGCGTGCCGTCCCGCGACCACGACCTCGATCTGGCGCGCCACCTGCTCGACCTCCTCCAGGATGTGGGAGCTGAACAGCACGGTGCGACCGTCGGCGCCCATCCGGCGCAGGAGGTCCATCAAGTGCATCCGCTGGCGCGGGTCCATGCCGTTGAACGGCTCGTCGAGCAGCAGGACGGCCGGGTCGTGGACCAGCGAGGAGGCCATCTTGATCCGCTGCCGCATGCCCTTGGAGTACGTCGAGATCGTGCGGTCCTGGGCATCGGTCATCTCCACGAGGGCGATCGACGACTGGGCCGCGGCATCCGGGTCCGACAGTCCGTGCAGCTCGGCGTTGGCGACGACGAACTGGCGACCGGTGAGATAGTCGAACAACGCCTCGCGCTCCGGCACCAGCCCGATCCGGCGGTAGACCTGCTCGTTGCGCCACAGGGGGTCGCCGTCCAGCGTCACCGTCCCGGTCGACGGCGCCAGGAAGCCGGACATCAGGGCGATCAGCGTGGACTTGCCGGCACCGTTGGGACCGAGCAGTCCGGTGACCCCCGGTCCGATGGTCATCGAGACGTCGTTGACCGCGACGACGTTGCGGTACCACCTGGATACGTGGTCGAGATGGATGGTCGTCATCCGGGGTCCCTGTTCGAAGCGGAACGAAGTGAGCATTCGAATGGGGTGATCATGCCGTGACCTTCCGGTACCGGAGCAGCATGCCGCCCACGGCGCCGACGATGGTCACCGCGGTGGTGGCCAGGTAGATCGCACCCATGGCGTCACCCACGGGCGGGGTCGGGGTCGCCTCCGGCGAGTCGAACAGGTACACCTGCACGCCGTCGACCAGCGTGTACGGCGAGAACAGGCCGGCGACCTCGCCGACGGTCTCGTTGCCGGTGTCGAGCGCAATCCCCTGGATCGTCGACACCACCGTGTAGGTGACCAGGAGCACGACGATGACCGCCGCCACCGCGAGCCCGCGCCGGATGGTGAGCGCCGAGACCAGGGCCGCAAGGCCGGACAGGCACCCGGCCAGCAGCAGCGCCCCGACGACGGCGGCGAGGAACCGCTCGGTCTCGCGGCCGAGGGGGAGGTCCGCGAGCAGCCCGCCGACGTACAACAGGAGCAGGGGAGCGGCGATCAGCACGAAGGTGGCGACGGTGAGTGACGCGAGGCGCACCAGCACGTACGTCGTGCGCCGGGCCGGGCGGGCGAGGTAGAGGGTGATCGTGCGGAACCGCAGGTCCCTCGAGATCAGTGCGGGAGCCTGAGCCGCGACGAAGACCGAGATCAGCAGCTGCGTCGTGATCGGGTAGATCGAGTAGGGGACGATGTGCTCGTCGAGGTCGAGGATGTTGCGAGCCTGCACCAGCACGCCCACGAGGATCAGGGCGGGCAGCAGCATGAGGGCGAGCAGCGCCATCGGCAGGATCTTCGACCGCCCCGAGCGCCCGAGTCCGTAGCAGTTGCGCAGCCCGGTGACGAAGAACGACCACGCAACCGCCCCCTCGCCGAGGCGCGGACCCGAATACGGCCGGTAGCCGATGTCGTGGATGACGCCGGACGGGCTGGCCCTCTCAGACGGGCTGGACACTGCCGGCACCTCCTTCCCTGAAGACGTCCTCGATCCGGTGGTGTCCTTCCTGCATCCGGACCAGACCGAGCCCGAGGTCGACGGCCAGGTCGCGCACCACGTCGTACGTGCCCTCGTCCTTGACCTCCACCTCGATCAAGCGTCCCGACGGGGTGGCGCGCAGGCCCGCCTTGACCAGGGCCTGGCCCAGCCGCTGGTCGGCGTCGGACGGCCCCTGTACCTCGACCAGCAGGACGCCCGTGGCGTGCATGAAGTCGGTGGTGGCCTGCGAGCGCAGCAGCCGGCCGGTGTCCAGGACGACCACGTGGTCGCTGATCCGCTCGAGCTCGCCGAGCAGGTGAGAGGTGACCAGGACGGCGATCCCGAACTCGGTGCCGATCCGGCGAACCAGCGCCAGCATGTCGTCCCGCGAGGACGGGTCCAGCCCGTTCGTCGGCTCGTCCAGCAGCACCAGGCGGGGATCGTGCACCAGGGCCTGGGCGAGCTTCGCGCGTTGTTTCATCCCCGTGGAGTAGCCACCGATGGGCCGGTACCGCTCCTCGGCCAGGCCCACGTGACGGAGAACGTCGGAGGCTCGCTCGCGCGCCGCGGCGTACGGGAGGCCGGACATCTGGCCCATGTGCACCACCAGGTCGCTCGCCGATACGTCGGCGGGCAGGCAGTCGTGCTCCGGCATGTAGCCCACGAGGGCCCGGATGGCCGCGCCGTCGGTGGCGACGTCGTGGTCGAGGACCCGGGCGGTGCCGCTCGTCGCGTCGGTCAGCCCGAGCAGGATCTTGATCAGGGTGGACTTGCCGGCGCCGTTGGCCCCGACCAGGCCGGTGACTCCCCCGCCCACGTTGACGTCGAGCTGGTCGAGCGCTGTGACCCGCGGGTACCGCTTGGTCAGCGCGACCGTTTCGATGACCCCCACGTCACCAACCTACCGGGACGTTCGGGGCGTTCGATGGCCAAGTCCCGCGGGTCGCTGGTCTGCTGGGCACGGAAGCGGCGCTCATCGAGCGCTCTCTCGCAGGGTCGAGCCACGGGCGCCGCGCACCGTCAGGATGCCGCTTGCGATCGCGAACCCCGCGAGCACCAGGAGCGCGACGGCGGCCTGCAGCAGGAGCGGCGCCCAGTCGACGGAGTAGCTCACCGCCGGGGTGGAACGCTCATCGACGGTGCCCAGCGTGATCGTGCGCAGGATGACCTGGGTGGCCACGACGCCATCGGCCTACACCGAATCGTTGCGAACCCACACCCCAGGGTCGGTGGGCACGACCACACGTCCGCGGGGGTCTAGTCGAATCGACGGATTGCCGACGGGGGCCGAGTGCCTTCAGGATGACCGCGGGTCTCGGCCATCCCGGCACGATGGAGGAGACGCATGCACACACCCCGGTTTCTCGCCGCCGGCATTCTGCTCGCCGCACCGCTGACCATGTACGTGGGCTATGGTGCGGCCACCGCGGCCACCACGTGCTTCGGCAGGTCCGCCACCATCACCGGGTCCGGGACCATCAGCGGAACGCCGGGACCCGATGTCATCGTCGGCTCCGCCGGCATCGACGTCATCGACGGTGACGACGGCGACGACCGCATCTGTGGGCTCGGCGAGGCGGACACCATCGAGGGTGGGCTCGGTGACGACAGGATCGGCGGTGGGCAGGGAGACGACTTCCTCCGCGGCGACGTGGACGACTTCGAGGCAGATGCCGTCGGAGGGGGAGACGACCTCATCCGCGGCGGCGCGGGAGTCGACGACATCGTGGGGGACAGCGCTCTGGGTCTCGGCAGCGGGGCGGACGCCGTCGGCGGCGGCGACGACCTCATCTTCGGCGGACCCGACGTCGACGCGATCATCGGAGACTCCTTCGCCGACGGCGGTGACGCCACCGGCGCCGGCGACGACACGATCAAGGCCGGACCGGGACTGGAGTCCGATGTCGGGGGCGAAATCGTGGTAGGTGACAGCGCATGCAGATCCAGCGAGGAAGAGTGCGTCGCATCTGGCAGCGGTGGCGACGACTGGATCCACCTGGGCAGGGACGGCGCCCTGTTCGCCGGGGGAGACAACTTCGCCGTGAGCGGCGACGTCAGCAACGCCGGCGACGGCAACGACCTGATCATCGGTGGAACAGCCGACGAGGTGCTCTTCGGTGACAACTTCTTCAGCGGACCGAGCGGACCGAGCGCCGTCAGCGGAGCAGGGAACGACGTCCTGCGCGGCAACGCCGGAGACGACACGCTCTTCGGCCAGGGCGGAAATGACAGGCTCAACGGTGGGACGGACACCGATTTCTGCGACGGTGGCGACGGGACCGACACGGCCGGGGCCTGTGAGCCCCCGCTCGTCGGCATCCCGTAGTACCAACAGCCAGCGGCTCCTTGACCCTCCGGTCACCGGAGGGTGTTGGCTGGTCGGCATGACCACAGACGTCGCGATCGGTGAGTTCTCCCGGCTCACCCACCTCAGCGTCAAGACGCTGCACCACTACCACGACGTGGGGCTGCTGGAGCCCTCCAGGGTGGACGCAGTCACCGGGTACCGGCGGTACTCCCTCGACCAGGTGCCGCGCGCCCACCTCATCCGCCGCTTGCGCGAGCTCGACATGCCGGTGGCGGAGGTGCAGGCGGTAGTGACCGCGCCCGACCCGGCGGCTCGCGATGCCGTCCTCCGCGGCCACCTCGCACAGATGGAGGCCGAGCTGACCCGCACCCGCGGAGTGGTCACCTCGCTGCGCGAGCTCCTGGAGCCGGTCTCACCGCTCGACGTGGAGATCAGGAGCAGTCCGGCACAGCGCGTGTTCACGCTTTCTGACCTCCTCACGCGCGACGCCGTCTACGAGTGGTGCGCCGCTGCCTTCGACCGCTTGTGCGCCGAGACCGCGGGACACGGGATCGAGCCGGAGGGCCATGCGGGGGCGACGTACACGCGGGCGTTCTTCGAGGACGCCGCCGGAGATGTGGTGGCGTTCGTCCCGGTGCCCGAAGGCGCAGAGACGGTGCCCGGCCTCGAGTCCCGGGTGCTGGGTGGGGGGCGATTCGCCATCGCCGTCCACGCCGGTTCCTACGACGATTTCGACCGCACTTACGGAGCACTCGGCAGCTACGTGGCCGAGCGCGGCCTGGCCCGGACCGACGCCACCGACGAACCGATCCGCGAGCTGTACGTCGTCGGGCCGGACGACACCGATGACCCGGCCGCCTATCTCACAGAGGTGTGGTGGCCGATTCGAACCGACACACCCACAGCAACACCAACCGACAGGAGAAGTGCATGACCCTCGACATCGCCGCCGTGACCTTCGACTCCCACGACGCAGCTGCCCTTGCGGGCTTCTGGTCCGCTCTACTGGAGACGGAGGTCGACCCCGGAGCGACCGAGGACCTCGCCACCGTGGGCCGCGAGGCGGCGGGGGGAACCCTGATGTTCATGAAGGTCCCGGACAAGAATCTGGGCAAGAACACCGTGCACCTCGACCTGTTTGCCGCCGACCTGTCGGCTGAGGTCGACCGCGCCATCGGCCTGGGCGCCAAGCGGATGGGGGACTTCGACGAGGCCGGCTTCGTCTGGACGACGCTCGCCGACCCCGAGGGCAACCTGTTCGACATCGCCCGGCACTGACCGACATCGCCCGCACTGACCGACCTTGCCCGGGCCGACATGATGGTCGGCATGGAGGCAATGGCCAAGGCGGCGTCGGAGTTCCTGGCATCCCTGCGACCGGAACAGCGGGCCGCAGTGTCGATGCCCGACGACGATCCGGACCGGCACGAGTGGACCTATCTCCCGGGAGCCCGGCCCGGGCTCCCGGTCGAGGAGCTCTCCGCCGAGCAGCGCGGCCTGCTCGACGAGCTGGTCCGGGCCGGCAGCGGGGAGGAGCAGGTGGCGCTGGGCGCGATCGGGGTCGAGCGCGCCCGGCGGACCCTCGTTCTCGGCGCCGAGCCCGACACCGACAAGTACTGGGTCCGGATCGGCGGGTCCCCGGGCGACGCGCGATGGTCCTGGCGGATCAACGGACACCACCTGGCCGAGCACGTCGAGGTCCGGGACGGGCGCTACACCGTCACCCCCCACTTCATCGGCGCCGAGCCGGCGCGGCTGCCCGCTGCCGCAGCCGGGCTGCCCGTCGACCACCGGCTCCTGGCGCCCGAGGAAGACCTCGCCCGTGCTCTGTTGGCGGCCATGGACCCCGACCAGCGTGCGGTCGCCGTACCAGGCGACGTTGCTCCAGACGACATCCTGACCAGGTTCGACCCGGTGGCCGACCCCTCGGTCCTTCCGTCCGGCATCACGCGCGGCGACCTGGCCGACGGACAGTGCGCGATCTTCGACCGACTGCTCCGCCGCTACCTCGGCAGGGCGCCGGCCGACTACGCAGCGGCGTGTTGGCGGGAGCTCGAGACGGCCGGGCTCGACGAGCTGGAGTTCGCCTGGCTCGGCCCGTTGGCGCAGGGTGAGGGCCACTACTACTGCCTTCGCGGTCAGACCTTGCTCATCGAGTACGACAACACCCAGGACGACGCCAACCACGCGCACTCCGTCTGGCGGCACCTGCGCGACGACTGGGGTGGTGACGCGCTCCGCGAGCACTACGACGAACAGCACCGCTGACCGGTCTGCACTCACCGACGTCGTCTAGCCTCCAGCCATGCCCGACCGTCGAGTGTTCCTCGGCCTGGCCATCGCGGGTGCGGTGGTGCCCTACTCGGCGTTGGCCGTGTTCCTCGCTCGGCACGGCCTCGACGTCGGGCTGCTCGCCGAGCAGGTGTTCGCGTCTCCTGGGTCGACGTTCTTCGCGCTCGACGTCGTGGTCTGCGCCGCGGTGGTCATCGTCGCCGTGTGCCTCGATCCACTCGCCCGCCACCGGGCGCCGGTCGTCATCGCGACCCTGCTCGTCGGTCCCAGCTGCGGGCTGCCGTTCTGGCTGGCCGTGCGCGCGCAGCCGGTCACAGGCACCTGACCGGCGGATCCAGGGCCAGCTCGTTGGCGGATCCACCCCACGAGCCGAGACGGGAGTGGCAGCATGCCCCTCATGCCCTTCCGTTCGCCGCCGGCCTGGGCGGCTTGGCGACACCACCGGGCACGGACCGGCTTCGAGGTGGCGTTCTTCGCCGCGCACGAAGCGGAGCGCCGGATCGAGGGCTCCACGACGGCCGTCGAGGACGGCCAACCGTGGACGGTCGGGTACCGGATCGTGCTGGATGAGACCTGGGCGACCAGGCGCGTGGACGTGCGGAGCCGGTCACGCGCGGGCGCCTGCCGGGTCGTGCTCGAGACCGACGGGGCCGGGCACTGGACCCTCGACGGACGCCCGGCGCCGTACCTCGACGGCTGCCTGGACGTGGACCTCGAGTCCTCCTCGCTCACCAACGCGTTCCCGGTGCACCGGCTGAAGCTCGACGTGGGCGAGGCCGCAGACGCACCGGCGGCATACGTCCGGGCAGAGGACCTCGCCGTGGAGCACCTCGAGCAGACCTACGTCAGGCTCGATGACGAAGGCAGCGGGCAGCGCTTCGACTACGCCGCGCCCGCGTTCGACTTCACCTGCGAGCTGACGTACGACGAGTCGGGGCTGGTGGTGGACTACCCCGGCATCGCGACCCGCGCCGGGTGACCGGGCAGCACCCGGCGCGGCCGCGCCGGCCGGCCTACCTGCTGGTCGCCTTGCGGTACTGCCGGTTGGCGAGCGGGATGAAGACCAGCATGATCGCCAGGGACCAGAGCACCGTGTAGAGCTCAGGATGCTGGAGCGGCCAGGCGGTCGGCTCCGGTCCGGAAACCGGATTCGTGTTGCCGAACAGGTTCCGGGCCGCTTCGGTGACCGCCGAGACGGGATTCCACTCGGCGAAGGTGCGGAGGGGCTCCGGCATCGTCTCCAGGGGCACGAAGGTGTTGGCGATGAAGGTGAGCGGGAAGATCACCATGAACGACGCGTTGTTGACCACCTCGGGCGAGGGCACCAGCATGCCGATCCAGGCCATGATCCAGGAGATCGCGTAGGAGAAGAGGAGCAGCAGAGCGTAGGCCCACAGCGCCTCGAGCACGCCGTCACGAATCCGCCAGCCGACGATCAGCCCGGTCAGGCTCATCACCACCAGGGTGATCACGTTGTTCACCACGTCGGAGACGGTCCGCCCCGCCAGCACGGCCGATGGCGACATCGGCAGGGACCGGAACCGGTCGATGATCCCCTTCTTGACGTCCTCGGCCAGGCCGTAGCCGGTGATGGTGGCGCCGAAGATGACCGTCTGCGCGAAGATGCCCGCGATCAGGAACTCCCGATAACCCGCGCCACCGCCCTCCTGGTCGATCGCCCCGCCGAAGACGTAGGCGAAGAGCAGGATGAACATGATCGGCGACATGGTCGTGAAGACCAGCAGGTCGGGCACCCGCTTGATCTTGATGACGTTGCGCTTCGCGACCACGAAGGCGTCGCTCACGGTGGTGGTGGCGCTCATCTGTTCGCCTCCTCGGGCTGGGGGTCGGGCACGACCTCGGCCGCGTGGCCGGTCAGGGACAGGAACACGTCGTCCAGGGTGGGGCGTCGCAGGCCGACGTCGTCGATGGAGACTCCGTCGCCGTCCAGCCGGCGGAGGGCGTCTGCCAGGAGCGCGGCCCCACCGGTCACCGGCACCACGAGGGACCGGCGGCCTTCGTCCATGGTGATGTCACCAGCCGCGAGCGGCGCCAGGAGCGCCCGTCGCCGACGCCACGTGCGCCTCGTCGGAGACCGTGATCTCGAGGCGCTCGCCGCCGACCTGTGACTTCAGGTGGTCGGCCGTGCCCTCGGCGATCACCTTGCCGTGGTCGATCACGACGATGTTGTCGGCGAGGAGGTCGGCCTCCTCGAGGTACTGCGTGGTGAGCAGCAGGGTGGTGCCGCCCGACACGAGCTCCTGGAGCAGGGTCCACATCTCGGTGCGGCTGCGCGGGTCGAGGCCGGTCGTCGGCTCGTCGAGGAAGAGCACGGGCGGTCGCGCGACCAGCGCCCCGGCCAGGTCGAGCCGGCGCTGCATGCCGCCGGAGTAGGTCTTGGACGGGCGATCGGCGGCGTCCTCCAGTCGGAACTGGGCGAGCAGCTCGCGTGCCCGCGCGGCGCTCTCGCGACGGCCGAGGTGGTAGAGCCGGCCGATCATCTCGAGGTTCTCGAACCCGGTGAGGTACTCGTCCACGGCGGCGTACTGCCCGGAGACCCCGATCATCCGGCGGACGCCGCGCGGGTCGCGCTCGACGTCGATCCCGGCCACCTCGGCCCGCCCCTCGTCTGCGGCGATCAGGGTGGTCAGGATCTTCACGGCCGTGGTCTTGCCCGCACCGTTGGGGCCGAGCAGCGCGAGCACGCTGCCCTCGGGCACCCGTAGATCGATCCCGGCGAGTGCCGTGACCTCCTTGTAGCGCTTCACCAGACCCTCGGCGAGGATCGCGTCTGCCATGGGACTCCCTCCGTCTTGGTGGCTGTGTCAGCCGGTCACTGGCTCTCGAGGACCGACAGGATGTTGCCGGCCGGGTCGCGGAACCAGGCAATCAGGGGACCCGGCCCGCGCGCGATTCCCTTTTCGTCCTGGTCGAAGCCGTCGTACTTCTCGAAGGCGACGCCCCTCCCGACCAGTTCGTCGACCGCGGCTTCGACGTCGGCGACCGGGAAGTTGAGGATCGTGAAAGACGCCGGTCGGTGGTCGGGCTTGCCGTAGACCAGCACCGAACCACCGGTGCCGAGGCCGATGGACAACAGTCCCATCTCCTCGTCGACGACCGACACCTCGAGACCGAGTGTGTCGCCGTAGAACGCGCGGGCCGCATCGGTGTCGTCGACGGAGAACCCGCTGAATGCCTGGCTGTCCTTGAACATCGTCATCCTCCTCAGGATCCGGTCTGCTGGCTCGTCTGTTGCGCCATCTGGGCGCGGTGTTCCTCGCTGAGCTGGATCATCTGGACGTAGTTGCCGTCCGGGTCGATGGCGGTCGCGAACAGACTGCCGTCTCGGTCCTCCAGCGGTGCGAGCCACTGGCCACCTGCTTCGTCGACCCGGCCGGCGACGGCGCGGACGTCGTCGACGTCGAAGTTGAGCAGCACCCGGCCCGGCTCGGCGGTCTTCTCGCCGACGTCGTCACGACTGTCGAGGAACAGGTAGAACCCGCCGTACCCGAGGATGTGGTACGGGTCCTGCTTGTCGTCGGAATCGGGCGGCAGCACTGCGGTGTACCAGGAGTGCAGGCGATCGGGATCGGTGCTGGCCAGCATGATGCTTCCCAGGGTGGTCGTCATTGCGTACTCCGATCTATCGGTGTCCGGGCACGCTCGCGCCCGGAACAGTGCAGACCCGCTGCCGTCGACAAAGTCATCGGTGAAGCCGACCCGGCTTACCGGGGCATCCGCTTCTGCGGATGCGGCGTCTCGTGCCGGGCGAGCATCTCCACGAATCCGGCGATCTTGCGGGCTCGGGTCTCCGCTCGCTTCACGGAGTTGACCCGGTGGATGATCGCGAACCTGTTCGTCGCCGTGAGCACGTCGAACATCTCCTGCGCAGCCGGGTCCGCGGCGATCGCCTCGGCCAGGTCCGCGGGCAGCTCGGCGCGGGCCTGGCCTTCGTAGGCCCGCTCCCATCGCCCGTCGTCCTTGGCTGCCTGGACCGCTGCTCGGCCCGGTGCCTGCATCCGGCCCTCCTTCTCCAGTCGCCCGACGATGCCGACGTTGCGAACCGACCACATGCTTCGCGGCCCTCGTGGGGTCATCCGCTGCAGATAGCTGGAGTCGTCGCGCCGCCGCGCCTGGCCATCGATCCAGCCGAAGCACAGCGCCTCGTCGAGGGCGGCGTCGTAGGTCAGCTCCGTCGTGTGGCCGCCCAACTTGTGCAGCACCAGCCACACCCCGGGTGAGGATCCGTGGTGCTCGGCCAACCAGGTGCGCCACGCCGGTGCGTCGGGAACGACGAGCTCCTCCAGCTCCGCGGTCACTGCAGCAACCCGACGACGAGCAGGAAGGCGGCCGCGGTCGCCGTGACGGTGCGGACATGGTTCCACGCGACCCATTCGCGCTGGTACCGCTGCCATACCTCGAGGATCGCCGCGTCATCGGGCTCGCCTCCGGCGAGCGCGTTGTTGAGGGGCACGTTGCCCGCCATCGTGACCACGATGTTGCCGAGCAGGTACGTCGCGGCGCCGGCCACGACGAGCGGCGAACCCGGATCGCTCCACGACGTCGCGGCCAGCACTATGTCGATCACGCACACGAGCGCGGTGCCGAAGAGCAGGATCATGAACGGCGGCCGGACCGCTGAGACGTTGACGGCCTGCATCGCCTGGGCACCGCGCGCCGGTGGCAGGCTCCGGAGCGCGTGCATGACGAACGTGGAGAACGTGAAGAACGCGCCGCCCACGAGGCCGCATCCGACCACGGCCATGACCGTCACGACCTGTTGGGCACCGTCCATGGATCCACCGTAGAGCCGCGCACCGACTCTCCCTCATGCGGCCACTCATGCGGCCACTCATGCGGCCACGTGCGCCCGTTCGGTCGTGAGCACGACCTTGCCGGGTGCGCGTCGGCCCTCGAGATCGGCGTGCGCCCGGGCCGCGTCGGCGAGGGGGTACGTCGTGACGAGTGGCCGCCACGCGCCCGCGGCGACGCGATCCAGTGAACGGGCCGCGAGACCGGGGATGCCTCCGGGAAGCGCCGCCATCCGGGGACCCAGGCTCCAGCCGGCGCTGATCCCCCGGGAGAGCAGGTCGTCGGTGTCGAGCCGGGTGGGCGTCCCGGACGAGAACCCGAACATCACCAGTCGGCCACCTGGCCGGAGCAGCTCGAGACTAGTGCGGCCCACCTCGCCGCCGACCCCGTCGTACACGAGGCTCACCCCGCCGAGGGCCTGACGGATCTCCGCGTCCCAGCCGGCCTGCGCGTAGTCGACGACCAGGTCCGCCTGCAGCTCCGCGAGCCGGGCGGTTCGTTCCGGACCGCGGGCCGCGGCCACGACCGTAGCGCCGGCCTCCCTGGCGGACTGGACGAGCAGCCAGCCCAGTCCGCCGGCGGCCGACGGCACGAGGACGACATCGTCCGCGAGCGGCGGCTCGAGCTCGACGACGCCCAGCGCGGTCCGGCCGGTTCCGACGGCGGCCACGGCATCAGGGAACCCGACGTGGTCGGGGACCCGGAACAGCGTGGTCGAGGAGGTCACCGCCTGCTCGGCGTAGCCGCCGGGGACCAGGCCGAGGTGTGCCACGACCCGACTGCCGACCCAGGTGTGCTCGACGCCGTCGCCGACCAGGTCCACGGTGCCGGCGACCTCGCGGCCCGGGATCGTGGGCAGGTCGGGCAAGGGCATCGGCCCACCGTCCGCACCCTGGCGGATCGTGGTGTCCAGCAGGTGGATACCGGCCGCCTCGACGGCGATGCGAACTTCTCCGGCCCCGGGTCGGAGGTCCGGCAGGTCGTCGAGGACGAGGTTCTCCGCAGGGCCGAACTCATGAAGTCTGATGGCGTGCATGGTCCAATCAGACAACTTCAAGTGCACTTGAGATCAAGCCGCCGTCGATCGGGTCAGTGACGACGTCCCAGCTTGATGTCCACCCACACCGGCCGATGGTCGCTGGCGGTGATCAAGGCCGAGCGGGGGTCGGCCAGGACTGGCCAGAAGACGGCGGAGTCCTCGATCTTCAGGTCACGGCTGGGGAGCACGTAGTCGGCCCGCAGGTTGCCCGGCGGCTCGCCGAAGTCGGCGGTGTCGAACCGCGGGGGACTGCGGTGGGACTCGTTGCCCGGTTGCAGCCGGGAGGCCTCGACGGCCCCGCGGCTGGACGGAGTCCTGCTGGTGTTGATGCGCGGGTTGTCGAGCAGTTGCTGGATCGACCCAGCGATGGAGTCGCCGTCGAGGGGATCGGAGTTCTGGTCCCCGGCGATGACGAACGACGCGCCGGGGTGCAGCCCGCCGTACCGGCCCTCGTCGTCGTAGATGTACGACGACCGGTGCTTGCCGCTCACGTAGTCGGCCCAGAGCCGGATCTCGTCGAAGTTGCGGGTGCCGTTGCGGTCCTCGGGACCGTCGAACACCGGCGGCGTCGGGTGTGACACCAGGAAGTGGACGGTCTTCTTCCGGTCGATCCGGATCGGGATGTCCCAGTGCGACTTGCTGGAGAGCCGGAAGACGTCGAGCTCGTCCTCGGAGTACCAGCCGTCGTCGGGGTCAGAGGTCTGTGGATAGTCCGGAAGCATCGCGCCCGGCATGTCCTTCCACAAGAAGTTCTGGAAGGTCCGGACACGGCGCTGGTCGATCGGGTACTTCGAGTAGACGACCATCCCGAACTGGCCGGGGAAGAAGCCGAAGCCGAACGCGTCGCCCGGGCCGGTGGCAGGGCAGCTGTTGTCGGGGTCACAGCTGTTGTCGAGGTCCTTCCCGCTGGGAATCCCGGTGTTGGACGGAGCGACGAAATAGTAGGGATAGTCGACCGGACGCGCGTCGCCTTGCGAGACCTTGAGGTAGTTGTCGCGGAACAGCTCGGCGGCCTCGCCGTCCTCATAGAAGTCGAACTCGTTGATCAGCAGCACGTCCGGCCGGGTGCGCTGGATGATCTCGGCCACCTGACCGGCCTGGGCGTTCGTGCCGGATCGCAGGTCGTTCAGCAGGTCGCCGGCGTTGCTCCGGTTCAGGGACGCGTTGTACGTCGCGAACCGGACGTCGCGGTCCCCGTGTCCATGACCCGGATGACCGCCGCGGTCGGCGGTGGCCGTGCCCGGCGGGACCAGGGCGAGAGTGGCAACAGTGGCGCTGGCGGCGATCAGGGCCGCGGTTCTCCGAGCAGACATGGCACGACCGTACGCCCGATCCGCTCGCTGCGGGTGAACGGCGGATGACGATTTTCGGCGCCCCGCCGCGGCCCGGACGGGTGTAGACCTGAGCCATGAATCGGGTCGCAGTCGGCGTGCTCATGGTGGCGCTGGCGGCTTGCTCGGAGCCCCGAGCCGACCCCGAGGAGCCTCGTCCGTCACCGTCAGCGACCCGGATGGAGGACGTGCAGCGCGACTCCGAGCTCCGCAACGAGCTGGTCGCGATGATGGAGGAGGACCAGGCCGAGCGCACCGGCGGCGGCATGATCGCGGACGGCGCCCGCGTCGCCAGGCTGAAGGAGATCATCGAGGAGCACGGCTGGCCGACCTACGACCTCGTTGGCCGGCGCGGTGCCGATGCGGCGTGGTTGATCGCCCAGCACGCGGACCTGGACCCGGAGTTCCAGCGCGCGGCGCTCGTCCTGCTGCGCGAGGCCGCGGCGACCGGCCAGGCCTCGCCCGGGAACCTGGCCTACCTCGAGGACCGGGTCGCGGTCGCGGACGGGCAGCCGCAGGCCTACGGCACCCAGGTGCAGTGCACGGCGGCGGGGCCGGTCCCGCGGACCCCGATCCGCGCCCGGGCGGGGTTGGCGGAACGCCGCGCGGAGGCCGGCCTGCCCCCGTATGCGTCGTACCTGCGGGAGATGTCCGCGCTCTGCAGCGGGTGACGAACCTCCGGCGCCCCCGATGAACCTCCCGGGTAGCGTCACACTTCGTGGCCGCAGCGTTCCGGGGCCTGATGGCCGACACCCGGCCACTCGCCGACCCGCACTTCCGGCGGCTCTGGCTGGCCAACATCGTCACCGTCGTCGGTGCCCAGCTCACCGTGGTCGCCGTACCGGCCCAGATCTACACGATCACCGGCTCCTCGGCGTACGTCGGTCTGACCGGCGTCTTCGGCCTGGTCCCGCTCGTCGTCTTCGGGCTGTGGGGCGGGGCCCTCGCCGATGCCATGGACCGCCGCACCCTGCTCGTCGTCACCACCGTCGGGCTGATCGGCACCAGCGCGCTGTTCTGGGCCCAGGCGGCCATGGGCAACACCAACGTGTGGCTGCTGCTCGGCCTCTTCTCTGTCCAGCAGGCGTTCTTCGCGGTCAACCAACCCACGCGGAGCGCCGTGCTGCCGAAGCTGCTGCCCGCGCAACTGATGCCGGCCGCGAACGCCCTGAACATGACGGTGTTCCAGGCCGGTGCGATCGCCGGCCCGCTGGTGGCCGGGGCGCTGATCCCGGTGCTCGGGTTCTCGTGGCTCTACCTCGTCGACACGGTCACGCTCTTCGCAACCCTGGGAGCGGTGCTCGGCCTCCCGCGGCTCCCGGTCGAAGGCGTGAGGAACACGCCGGGGCTGCGCTCGGTGATCGACGGGTTCACCTACCTGCGCGGCCATCCGGTGCTGATGATGTCCTTCGTCGTCGACATCATCGCCATGGTCTTCGGCATGCCGCGTGCCCTCTTCCCGGAGATCGCGCACACCAGCTTCGGCGGGCCCGAGGGCGGCGGGCTGGCCTTCGCCCTCCTCTTCGCCGCGATCCCGGCCGGCGCGGTCCTTGGCGGGATCTTCTCCGGATGGGTGTCCCGGATCGAGCGGCAGGGCATCGCCGTGATCTGGGCGATCATCGTCTGGGGCCTGGCCATCACCGGCTTCGGGATCGCGTCCGGCCTGGCCGACGGCGCGGCCGGCGTGATGCTCGCGTTCGCGGTCGTGATGCTGGTCATCGGCGGAGCGGCCGACATGGTCTCCGCGGCGTTCCGGATGAGCATGCTGCAGACCGCCGCATCCGACGCGGTGCGGGGGCGGCTGCAGGGCATCTTCATCGTGGTCGTCGCCGGTGGTCCCCGGGTCGCGGACGTCGCCCACGGCAGCGCCGCCGCCCTCGTCGGTACGGCGGCCGCGGCGGCAGGCGGCGGAATCCTCGTGGTGATCGGCACCGTCGTGGCCGCGCTCGCCGTACCCGCCTTCGTGCGCTACCGGCTACCGAGACCGTCAGCCGAGCCCGCATGAGTCGCGGGCGAACCGGATCGCGTTGCGGGCGCCCGCGTCGGACATCCGGACGATGAGCTCGCCCGAGCGATCACCCAGACGAAGCTGGACGAGGAACGCCGTGGCGCTGCCCGACTCGAGGAACGCGTGCCCGTCGCACCTGGCCGGCCGGACGGGCAGCTCGATCCGCCGGATCGGGCCGTCCCCGCGGACCGTGAAGTCGGGGCGCCACACGGGGCGCAGCCCCTGCGCGGTCAGCACCGGGGTGCCGCCCACCGAGGCGATCGTGAGCGGTGGCCCCGACCGTCCGGTCGGCCGGGCGACCAGCACGAGGGCCCCGATGCTGCCCTTCCCTTCGCGGTCGACCGCGACCTCGTCCTCGAAGGAGAGATGTGCCACCTTCTCGACGTCGAGCTGGAGGCACCGGGAGGCGACGTATCGCGCCACGATGTCCGCTTCGTCCTCCACCGGAATGGTCGCCTGCCTGCCGTCGTAGGCAACGACCACCCGACCTCGTCCGGTCTCGCCGCACGCCGGGTGCGAGGGCAACGCCAAGGGGTACCCGCGCTCGGAGTCCGCGGGGTCCGGGCGCAGCCGCTCGCCCAGGATCGGCGCCCGGAACCGCGGGTCGACGTAGCTGATCCGGGTCGGGTCGATCTCCTGTGCCAACCCGTTGCCGATCCACACCTGGAACCGGCCCAGCGCCGAGTCCCGGGATGCCTGGCGCAGATCGGCGACCAGCTCGCCCTCCGGTGGGCCCATGTCGGGGATCGGCAGCGGCGACAGGGTCGAGATCGACGGACTCTCGGGCGACGGGGCCGCGCTGTCGGAGGCGGCATCGTCCCCGCACCCGCCGAGCGCCGCCAGCACGGTCAGCGCGACAACGGCCCCCGCGATCCTCATGCGGACACGGTAGTCACGAGCGCCGGAGTCACAAGCCGGATTCACAGGCCGCAATCACAGGCCGGAGTCACAAGCCGGAGTCACAAGGACGCGTACTCGGTCGCGACGGCCGCGCCGAAGCGCGCGTTGTTCTTCACCAGCGCGATGTTGGCGGCCAGGCTGGCGCCGCCGGTGATCTCCACGATCCGGCCGAGCAGGTACGGCGTCGCCTCCTTGCCGCGGATCCCGAGGGCGGCCATGTCGGTGAGCGCCCGGTCGATGATGGCGCCTATCTCCTCGGCCGGGATCTCGTCGGCTTCGGGGATCGGGTTGGCCACGACCACCCCACCGGCCAGCCCGAGATCCCACTTGTGCCGCATCACCGCGGCCACCTCGGACGCCGAGTCGACCCGCATCGGGGCGAAGTGCCCGCTGCTGCGTGAGTAGAACGACGGGAACTCGTCGGTGCCGACCGCGAGCACCGGAACCCCGAGCGTCTCCAGGCGTTCGAGGGTGAGCCCGATGTCGAGGATGCTCTTCACCCCGGCCGACACCACGGCCACGTCAGTGGTCGAAAGCTCGGTCAGATCGGCACTGACGTCGAACGTCTGTTGCGCACCGCGGTGGACGCCGCCGAGCCCTCCGGTGACGAAGACCCGCACGCCCGCCAGGGCGGCGAGCCGCATGGTGGAGGCGACGGTGGTGGCCCCGTGCCCACCGCGGGCCATCACGTACGGAAGGTCGCGGAGGCTCACCTTGTCCACCGCCGGACTGCTGCCAAGAAGTTCGAGATCGGCGTCGCCCAGCCCGACCCGGGCCCGGCCGTCCAGGACCGCGATGGTGGCCGGTGTGGCGCCGAGGTCGCGGATGATCCCCTCCACCTCCCGAGCCATCTCGACGTTCTGCGGGTACGGCATGCCGTGGCTGATGATCGTGCTCTCGAGGGCGACCACGGGATCTCCGTCGCGGAGAGCCCGGGCCACATCGTCGGTGAGCTCGAGAGTCGGGTGCGGTCCAGTCATGTCGTGGTCCTCGCCGAGGACGCCTGCTCGACCAGGTCGAGACTCAGGTCGGGCCTGACGGTGTGCGGACTGGCAACGGTGAGGGCCGCGGCGGCATGGCCGAGTCTGGCCGCCTCGAGCGGCGTCCGACCAGCGAGTACGCCGTGACAGAAAGCTGCCAGCATCGCGTCCCCGGCACCCGTGACGTCCGCGACCGGGGCAGGGACGGGCGACAGAGGCTGGGCTCCGGCGTTCCGGGTGCTCAACATCGAGCCATCGATGCCCAGCCGCACCCACACGTGCTCCACTCCCTGCGCATGTAACTGGTCGACCCCGCCGCCCGAACGCGTCCAGCTCGGCCGCATTCGGGGTGACAAGGAACAGCGGGAGGGCCTGCTCGAGCAGCCCCCGGAGCCGTTGCGCCTTGGGCACACTGACCGGGTCCAGGGCGACCGGCACGTGGGCGTCCGCTGCGAGCTCGAGCGCTGCCTGGAGGGTGGCAACGCTGAGGTTTCCATCGAGCACCAGCAAGTCCGCGGCCGCCACGAGTGGCGAGACGCGGCGTACGTCCTCGGCGCCGAGTACGTCCGTCGCGCCCATGTCGGCGACCGCGGCGACCAGCTCGCCGTCCGAGTCGAGGACGGCGGTGTACGTGCCGGTCGGCCGATCCGTCCGCACGACGGCGCCGACCTCGACCCCGGCGGCGTCGGTGTCGGCGAGCAGCTGGTCGCCCAGCTGGTCCCGCCCGACGGCCGCCACGAGGTGGACCGGGGTTCCCAGGCGGGCGAGGTTCTCGGCGACGTTGCGCCCGACCCCGCCGGCCGACAGCGAGGTCGTCCCGGGATTGCTGGTCGCCGCCACGGCTCGCGCCGTGCTCCGGGCCTTGACGTCTACATTGGCGCCGCCGATGACGACCACATGTGGTCGGTCGGTCCCGGTGGCTGGCATGTGGCACAGCCTAGGAGGGTGCTGACTCGTATCGTCGGTCAGCCGAAGGTCAGGTCGTACCGCTCCATGATGGGCACGGTGGCGTCCATGTCAGCGTCAACGGCGTACGGCGCGATCTGTTCACCCAGATCGGCGTCGTCAGGGGCGGTGTCGACGAGGCGGAACAGCTCCTCGAGGCCGCCCGGCGTGATCAGCTCGAGCAGCCGCGCGGGTTGGTCCGACGCGTTCCAGAACGTGTGCCACTCACCGCGCGGCTTGAAGACCAGGTCCCCGACCTCGGCCACGTGCTCGTCCTCGCCGAGCCGGGCCCAGACGCGGCCTTCGAGGATGAAGCTGAACTCGTCCTCCTTCGAGTGCCGGTGCATCGGCGCCGCGATGGAGTGCGGAGCCAGGAGGTGCTCCACGACGGCCATTCGGCCGCCATAGTCGCTGGAGTCGACGAGGAAGCGGTCCCGGCACCCGAGAGGCGACCCGAGGATCTCTCCCTCCCCGGCTCGGATGATTCTGGATGTCATCCACCCACTGTGCTGCGCCCAGGGGTGCAGCGCCATCCGTGGGCGAGATCTCAGGACGTGCGTCTAGTCCTGGCACGCGGCGTACGCGCAGTCACCGCTGCCGTTGGTGCTCGGGGTCGAGGCGCCGAGGTAGCTCCAGAGCAGGGCAGCAACCAGCGCGGCCAGTGCCGGCCGGAACCAGAGTGAGAGACGGCCCGAGTGCATCCGACAACTCTAGGTGTCGGCGGCCAGCCCCGTGGCGTTTCTCAACATCTCCTCAAGAGCTCGCCCGGTCCTGGAACACGCAGAAGGGGTGACCGGCGGGGTCCAGCATCACGCGGACGTCGTCCTGCGGCTGGAACTCCGCCTCGACCGCGCCCAGCTCCAGGGCCAGGGCGACCCCGGCGTCGAGATCGGGCGCCCCGATGTCGAGATGCGCCTGCATCTGCTGGTCCCCGGGACCCGACGGCCACGTCGGCGGCCGGTGAGCTCCGTCTCGAGCTGGAAGGCGAGGCCTGTAGTGCCGCCCGGCGGCTTCAGCACCACCCACTCGTCGTGCTCCTCACGCAAGTCCCAATGGAGGAGGGCGCGGTAGAACGCGCCCAGGCCGCGGGGATCCGGCGTGCCGAGAACCGTGGAGGAGAGGCGCAAGCGAAGGTCGGTCATGGCGACAGGATAGAAATGGAACCGGCAATGGTGTCGTCTCCGGCGGTTGCCGTTCGTGGACAGGGTGAAGAAGGGTCCACCAGGGACCCCGCAACGAGAGGAAGAACCATGACTCAGTACATGCTCTCCGTGTACGGCGCCGACCCCGACGAGTCGGTCACCCCCGAGGATATGGAGAAGATCACCGGGGACGTCGACCGCGTCAACGAGAGGCTCAAGTCGCGAGGGTGCCTGGGTATTCGCCGGCGGCCTGCATCCGATCGAGGCCAGCACCACCGTCGACGCCACCGGCGGCGAGGCGTTGGTCGTCGACGGCCCGTATGCCGAGTCGAAGGAGTACCTCGGCGGCTTCTGGATCATCGAGGCCGCCGACCTCGACGCGGCTCTCGCCTGGGCCAAGGAGGGCTCGGCGGCCTGCCGCGGGAAGATCGAGGTCCGACCGTTCGACGCGGCGCCGGCCTGAACGTCGCCCATGGACTCGACAGGCTCGGCCGACCCCACGCACGAGATCGAGCGGATCTTCCGCGAGGAGTACGGCCGGGTCGTCGCCTCGCTGGTCCGCCGCTTCGGCGACATCGACGTCGCCGAAGAGGCGGCCAGTGAGGCACTGATCGTCGCAATCGAGAAGTGGCCGATCGATGGCATGCCGCCCAACCCGGGCGGCTGGCTCACGACCACGGCCGGCAACCGTGCGATCGACCGGATCCGGCGCGAGTCCAAGAGCGACGTCAAGCACCGGCAGGCAGCCATGCTGTACGACGACGAACCTCCTGAGCCGACCGGCCCCGTCACCGACGACCGGCTGCGGCTGATCTTCACCTGTTGCCACCCGGCACTCGCCCCCGAGGCGCGGGTGGCCCTCACCCTGCGCCTGCTCGGCGGCCTCACGGTCGGCGAGATCGCCGAGGCGTTCTTCGTCCCCGAGACCACCATGGGGCAGCGGATCACCCGCGCCAAGCGCAAGATCAAGGACGCGAAGATCCCGTACCGGGTGCCCGAGGGCGACGACCTGAACCAACGCCTCGGGACGGTGCTCGCGGTCGTCTACCTGGTCTTCAACGAGGGTTACCTGGCCACGTCGGGCGAGACCCTGACCCGGGCCGACCTGACGGCGGAGGCGATCCGGCTCGGCCGGGTGCTCCGCGAGCTGCTGCCCGAGGTCCCCGAGGTCGCCGGTCTGCTCGCCCTCATGTTGCTCACCGAGGCCCGGCACCGGGTGCGGATGGCCGGCGGCGAGCTGGTACCGCTCCACGAGCAGGACCGCGCCGGCTGGGATCCCGAGCTGATCGCCGAAGGGCACGCGCTGGTGCGCGACTGCCTCGCTCGGAACCGGCCGGGTCAGTACCAGCTCCTCGCGGCGATCAACGCAGTCCACACCGATGCACGCAGCTCCGCAGACACCGACTGGTCCCAGATCGCCACCCTCTACTCACAGTTGTACGCCGTGACACCGACCCCGGTGGTCGCTCTCAACCGGGCGGTCGCGGTCGCCGAGCTCGACGGGCCCGAGGTGGCGCTCGCTGAGGTCGACCGGCTCCCGGAGCAGGCACCCAGCATGGGCACCTACCACGCCTGGCACGCCACCCGGGCCGACCTCCTGCGCCGGCTAGGTCGGACCGCCGAGGCGCGGGCGGCGTACGACGCAGCGATCGCGTCGACCGCGAACGAGGCCGAGCGGGCCTACCTGAACAGGCGGCGTGGCACGCTGGCGCCATGATCGAAGGGGCGACCAAGGGCGGGACAGCTGGGGTGATCGCCCGCCTGCCTCTGGCCAGCTGGCGCCTGTTCGTCGCGACCTGCGCCGTGCTCGGCGTCGGCTTCGCGGCCACGGACCTCGACCTGTGGTGGGAAGGCCTCAGCCAGCAGGCGAGTGTGCTCACGGCCCTGGTCTACTTCGCCCTCGCCGGGGCCGGGCTGCTTCGCCCGGCGACGGAGTGGGCCTGGCTGCGTGGTGCGATGGCGACGCTGCTCGTCCTGGTCGGCGGGGCCTACCTCGCTCTCATGAGCGGCGACCTCACGGAGCCCTGGTCCTTGCTGGAGCACGTCCTCGTGCCGATCCTCGTGGTAGCCGACTACCTGGTCGTCGGGCGCACGCGTGGGCGGTGGTGGTGGCCGGCGACCTGGACCGCCCTCCCTCTGGCCTATCTCGTCTACTACGTGTACGGCGACGTCCTCCTCTACGACTTCCTCGACCCCTATGCCCCGGACTACCAGGCCACCGTCGTCGGCTTCCTGGCGGCCACGGTCGCGATCGGTTTCCTCCTGTTCGCCCTTGCGCGTGCACGACAGTCGACGTACGATCGCGATATATCGTGACCGGTCGCTGACCGATCGGTCGTCAAGTTCGGTGGTCGAGCCTGTCGAGACCAGGTCGTGAAGGAGGGGAGCCCACATGGGTCATCACGGAAGCCAGCATTGGGGCCAGCAATGGGGCGGGCAATGGGGAGGCCAGTGGGGTGGGCCCTGGGGTCCGCCGGCGCGAGGCCGGGGGCGGCCAGGACCGCCGCCATGGGTGGCCGGCCTCTTCGGGCTGGCCCAGGGAGACCAGCAGCAGCGCGGTCCCCGGGTCCGCCGCGGCGACGTCCGGGCCGCGATCCTGGACGTCCTCAGTGGCGAGCCGATGAACGGATACCAGATCATCTCCGGGATCGCCGAGCGGACCCGCGGCGCCTGGAAGCCCAGCCCGGGCTCGGTCTACCCCACGATTTCCCAGCTCGAGGACGAAGGCCTCGTCGAGAGCGACGACCAACACGGCCGACGCACCCTGCGGCTCACCGACGAGGGACGTGCGTACGTTGCCGAGAACGCCGACGAGCTCGCCGCCGTGTGGGCGCCCTTCGAGGAGTCGCAGGAGGGCGAAGGCTCGGACTACTCGAACCTCAAGCCCGAGCTCGGCCAGCTGATGAACGCGGTGTGGCAGATCATCACCACCGGCACCGACCAACAGCGCCGGGAGGCGATCGACATCCTGGTCGAGACCCGGCGCAAGCTCTATGGACTGCTCGCGGAAGGGGATGCGGAATGACCAGGTACGACAGAAGCGGCTACGACCGCCCGCCCTTCGACCGACCGCGGTTCGACCGGGGCCTATTCGATCGGGGTAGTGACGACCAGCAGCTGCGGATGAGCGACGCCGAGCGCGAGCAGGCGGCGACCGATCTGGCCGAGCACTACGCGCAGGGACGGCTCACGACCGAGGAGCACAGCGAGCGGCTCGACCGGATCTGGGCGGCCAGGACTCGCGGCGAGCTGGGGCCGATCTTCAGTGACCTGCCGACCGGCGCACCCTCGCCGAGGACCGCCGGCCCCGGATCGGCGCGCCCGCGGCCGCGGTTCCGCGGGATCCCGTTCCCGTTCCTGGTGTTGCTCGGGATCCTGATCGCGGTCACGGTGGTGACCAACCTGCCCTGGATCCTGATCGGCCTCGCCATCTGGTTCGTGCTCGCGCGAGGCGTCTGCGGCGCCCGGGCCCACCAACGCTGGCGCTAGCGGGCGCGACAAGGCGCCCGACGTCACCACCACCAGGCCCTACGCTCCTATCTGCGTCGGTGGAATCGGTACTCGCCGCTGGTGTGGTCGCGCAGGTCCCATCGTGGGTCGTGTGCTCGTTGGTGGTGGTAGCCGCACAGTGGGAGGCCGTTGTCGAGGTCGGTGGGGCCGCCCTTGGCTCCAGGCGAGCTTGTGGTGGTGGATCTCGCACCAGGCGAAGGGGCGTTCGCATCCGGCGACGCCGCAGGTGTGGTGGTTCAGGGCGAGGGCCCGACGTTGGGCCAGGTTGTGCAGGCGGCGTTCGCGGCCCAGGTCGAGTGGTTCGGAGGCGCCACCAAGGACGGCGGGGACCAGGCCGGCCTCACAGGCCAGTCGGCGGGCCTGGCCGGCGGTGATCTGGGTGCCGGTGTCCAGGCCGGCGACGCCGATCCCGGAGATCAGGGCGTCCAGGGAGATGGTGACCAGCAGCGTCGTGCCGCTCGGGCCGTGGCCGACGGTGGGGAGGTGCTCGAGGAGCTCGCAGAACCCGACGCCGTGGTGTTCGTATCGAGACAGGCACTCGGTGCCGTGGTCGACGGTCTCGTCGACCACCAGGTTGCCGGCCCGGTCCCGGGCCAGGCGTCGCGGGGAGGTGAGCCGGTCCAGGGCGTCGCGGAGCAGATGGCCGTGCAGCTCGGGGATGGTGAACTTCCCGGAGAAGGTGCCGTTGCCGTTGTCGTGCAACGCCAGATAGGTCTCGGTGTCCGCGAAGCGGGACTCCCGGCCGAGCAGGATCGCCTGGTGCCGGTCGGCCAGCTCCCGGTCGATCAGCGCGAACATGCGACGCGCGGTCTGCCGCAGCCGCCGGGCGTTCGTCGGCCGGCCGGTCCGGGTGCCCTCTCCGGTGGCCTTGGCCACCAACCACTCCTCGGCCGCGGTGATTTGGGCGGGGGTGGCCTCGGCCGGGGCCTGGTCGGCGGCGTTGACGATCACCCGGACCTGGGCCAGCCGGAGCCGACCGGCCGCGAACGCCTCGCGAGTGGCGTGGTACCGCTCCTGGAGGGCTTCGGCCAGGATCAGACCTCCGCGCATCACCTCGCGGGTGTCGCCGGTCAGTGTCGCCAGCCAGGCGTCGGTGCCGGTGTCCGCAGTGTCCTCCGCGACCCGGCGGGCGTCGGCCTCGGCGGAGAGCGCGAGCCGCAACGCCGCGGCCTGGGACTCCAGCGCGGTCAGGTCCGCGATCGCCTCGGCCAGCTCACTGGTGCTCACCGACCCGGCCGGGACCGCGGCCGCGGCCTCGACGCGAGCCGCGGGCAGCAGCCACCGCTCCGGCCACCGCCGGGGATCGGAGCTGCCGAACCGTCATACCGACATTCTCTCGAACACATGTTCGAAGACGCAAGGGGTGATCGAGAACCTGTGGAGAATCCGCAAAGTGACCCGGCCCAAGGGGATTCTCAAGTAATCCAGTACGGTACCGCCTGTTTGAGCCCGACTCGTGGCTGCTGCCAAACATGCTGGAGGTTTCATGCCCAACACGATCAGTCGGCGCAGCCTTCTCGCCGGTGGTGCCGCCGTAGGGCCCGTCGCACTCGGCCAGCCAGGGTGGTCTGCAGCCGGGCCGCAGCACGGCCGACGATCGCCGAACGTGTTGGTGATCTATCTCGACGACCTCGGCTACGGCGACCTCGGCTGCTACGGGTCGCAGACGATCCGCACCCCCAACCTCGATCGACTGGCCCGGAGGGCACCAGGTTCACCCAGGGCTATTCAGGTGCGCCGGTGTGCACACCGTCTCGGGCGGCACTGCTGACCGGTCGGGTTCCCGCACGGTCGGGGCTGACCGAGGTGCTCTACCCGAGGACGCCGAGGGCCTCCCGGCGGAGGAACGTACGGTCCCCGAGTATCTGCAGCAGGCCGGGTACTTCACCGCCGCCATCGGCAAGTGGCACCTCGGCCGGCCAGAGGACCACGGGCCGAACAACCACGGGTTCGAGTACTCCTTCGGGATCGACGCCGTGTACTCCGCCAACCGCTACCCGATGGACATTCGCCGCGACGGCGCGGTCGTCGACAGCGTGCGGGACGATGCCGAGCTTGCATTGCTGACCGGGCGGCTCACCGACGAGGCGATCGCAGCGGTGGACGCCGCCGGTGACCGGCCGTTCTTCATCTTCCTGGCCGAGACCAGCCCGCACATCCCGATCGTGGTCGAGCCGGGGTTCGAGGGCAGGTCCGAAGCCGGGCCGTACGGCGACATGATCGAGGCCCTCGACCACCACCTCGGCCGGCTCTTCACCGCGCTGCGTCGGCGTGGCCTGGACAAGGACACTCTCGTCGTCGTGGCAAGCGACAACGGTCCGGACAAGGGCTCCGCCGGCCCGCTGCGCGGTGGCAAGTGGGATGCCTACGAGGGCGGGCTGGGTGTGCCGTTCATCGTGCGTCGGCCGGGGTGGGTGCGCGCGAACCGGCAGTCGGCCGACGTGGTCTCGGTGATGGACTTGCTGCCGACCGTCTGCACGCTCGCCGGGGTCTCGCCGGATCCTGACGTCACCCTCGACGGCACGGACATCAGTGCGGTCCTGCGCGGTCGTCGCGCGGATCGGAAGCGGCCGCCGATCTGGTACTACCTGGGTGCCCAGGTGGCCGCGGTCCGCGACGGCGACTGGAAGCTCGTCGTACGCCGGCGAGGTTCGAACCAGGAGAACCTGCCTGAGTTGTACGACCTCCGGCGCGACCGTGGCGAGTCGAACAACCTGACGGCGGGGCGTCCTGATGTCGTCCGTCGCTTGCAGGCGCTCATCGCCGCGCACGAGGCGGACGTCCGCGGCGAGGGAGCCACCGGGCCGCTGCGGCTCAAGAGCATCGCCGTCGACGCACCGTTGGTCGCCGGCACGGCGACGCCGGTGAGGGTGACAGTCGAGCACGTCGCGGATCGCGCCTATCCGGGCCCGGCCGAGGTGACGGCCAGCGTCCGGGTGCCGTCAGGCTGGACGGCCGAATCGGTCACCCGCACGGTCGAGGAGGGCGCCAGCGTGACGTTCGAGGTTCCGGTGATCCCGCCGGACGAGCAACCACAGCTCGGTCGCCTTGCCGAGCACCGGCTGACCGCGGCCCTCACCGCCGGGCGGACTCCGGTCAGCGGCGCCCCGCAGGCTCGAGCCGTCGTGGTCCCCGCCGCGGATCGCAGCGCACTCGCGCTCGACGCCGGCACCGCCACCAGCCCGGTGTTCAACTCCTACTCGACGCTGGCGCCGAGCACCGCCTGGGACGCCAGCCGAGGGTTCGGCTGGGTCGGCGCGCAGCCGGAGGCGCGGGACCGGGCCGAGCCCGACCCGCTGCGGCGCGACATGATCACCAAGAGGACGCCGGCCGTGCTGCGGCTCGCCGTGCCGGCCGGAACCCATGCCGTCTCGGTGCTGCGCGGTGACCAGGACTTCTCGACCACTGGGATCGTGATCGACGTCGACGGCCAGCGCGTCGTCTCCACCGGCTCCGCTGTTGGCGCGGGGGAGTACTGGTGGGAGGCCTTCCACCTCGACGGTGGTTCTGACGGACGCATCGCCGACCTCACCTTCAGCAACGACCAAGGCGTCTACTGGAAGATCCAGGCCCTCGTCCTGCACTGACCACGAGCATGGTCGACCGATGGCGGTTCTGGCGGTTCAGGTTCACGATGGCCGTAGTCGCACGTCGCCTACGGGAGGGAAGATGGCATGGCCGAGGAGCAGATGATCGAGATCGTCGAGGTGGCCCTGCGCGAGCTCGGCGTACCCGAGGAGGTGACCGCGGCAGGACAGTTCATGCCGCGCGGGCACACCGGCAGCATGTTCGCCGGGGGCATGGTCGGCGACAGCCTGACCGGCTCGTTGGGCGGCCTGGCCGACTCGATCGGGACGGTCGGCGGGTCAATCGCCGGCGCCCGCATTCACGACGCGTCCACCGGCCTGCCCGGCAAGATGCTGGTCGGTGTGACGCCCACACATGTCTGCGGCTTCGACTCCGCGTCCCGCCGAAGCGCGGCCGGCCCGATCGTCTTCCGCGTGCCGAGGGCGACCCTGCAGGTGAAGGTGCACCAGCGGGTCAACGTCCGGATCCTTGAGCTCATCGACTCGACCACGGGATCCCGGATCGAGCTCGAGGGCAACCGGATCCCGGTGACCCACAGCAAGGACGTCATCGACGCGCTCGAGGAGTGAGCTGGAGGGCGACCGCGTCCGCAGTTGCCAGCCGTCGCGGCTGCGGTGTCCGGATAGTCCCACGTGTGTCGAGGCCGAGTGAGCACGGAGCCCCTCGACCGTGCTGGGTGACGCTGCCTGCGGCGGTGGCGGACCGGGTCAAGGGCTTGGGTCACACTCTTCCGGCATGAGCGAGCCGTCACGACTCAGCGACCGCGGCGGTCCACCCGCTCCCACGGCCAGTCGGTGGCGAGCCAGCGTGCGACGGCATCGGCGAGTGGTACGTCGAGGTCCGATCTGTCGGCTCGCACCCACGACTGCACCGTGACGTCCCACTCCTCGGAGCGCGAGGGGTACAGGTAGACGCAACCGATGACGTCGTTGTCGCCCGGGTCGAGGACGGTGAAGGTGAAGCCGACCCTCCGCGTGAAGTCGTCGGCGTGGCGGCTCAGGTCGGCGAGGTTCTTCTCGAGCGTCATGCCGCTGGGTGGTGGCCAGTTGCCGTCTGGATAGCCGGGAGTGGAGCGGATGTGCTCGATGCTCGACATCCAGGCGGCGTGATCCGCCTCGTTGTGCTGCGGCCCCAGCGGTTCGAGGTGGAACTGGTCGGTGGCGAGCGAGGTCGGCGGCTCGAAGCCGACCGGCACGAACTCATCTGAGGTCATGACCGCGAACGTACTGGGCCGGCCAGACCTCCCGCACTTGAGTTTCTTGTCGGCGGCATACGGACCAGCGTCCGGGGCCTTGCGCGCCGCTGTCGCGCTCCTATGCTTCGACGGTGGATGCCGCCACCGCCGATGCTCTCGTCGAGATGGCCGAGGAAGCGCGCGACGGTGCGCGACAGCCGGATCCTGGGGCTCAACGAACCGTCGAGAGCCGTTACCCCGAGATGCTGGAAGCGCTCGACTGGTATCTCGATTCACGGCAGCCGGAGTCGGCGTACCGCTTGGCATCGGCGCTGGTGCCGTTCTGGATCTCGACCAAGAAGATCGACGAGGGTGACGCATGGTTCGAGCGCGGTCTTGGCAACGGTCGGCGGCAGCGACGCATCCCGGGCAACCGCGTTGCACGACCATGGCTATCTCGTCTTCTGGGCGGGTCGGTACGACCTGGCGAAGCGTCGGTTCGCCGAATCCCTGGCGTTGGCGGAGAAGCTGGGTGATGCGTCGATCCAGGCGCGGGCCCTCGCCGGCTTGGCCCGGGTGGCACTGAACACCGACGTGGACGAGGCCGTGCGTCTGCTGCGACAGGCTGTCGGCCTCACCGAGGGTCTCGCGGACAGCGACCCGGGGCGGTCGAGCGCCCTTCACGTGCTCGGGGTGGCGCTCCAGATGTCAGGTGACCTCGAAGCCGCACGCGAGGTGATGTCGGCTCGCCTGTCGATGGGCCGCTCCACCGGTGACGAGTTCGTCGTCTGGGTGGAGTCGGCGAACCTCAGCATGGTCGAGCGTCGGCTCGGCAACCTGGAGCGGGCCGAGGAGCTCGCCCTGCAGGCTCTGGTGATCGACGCCGCTCGCGGTGACGAGATGTCGATCGCCTGGACCATCAACGGCGTCGCCGCGGTGACCGCCGCCAAGGGCGAGTACGAACGCGCTGCCACCCTGAGCGGCATGGCAGCCGCCATGCTGGACCGGGCCGGTGGTGAATGGCCACCCGACGAGCGCGAGCAGTATGAGGAGACGCTGGCCACGGTGACCGCCGGCCTCCCACCAGAAGTGCTCACCGCCGCGCGCGCCCGTGGCGCCGCCATGTCACTCACGGACGGCAGTCGCGTTCGCACTACGCGCGGCCGACTGAACGGTCGTTGCTGCCAGCGCTGCAGCCCGAACGGGCCTCGGCCACGGGATGCCTGTCGAAGTCGCTCCCAATCGGCTCCCCGATAGGTTCTGCGAATGAGCGCGAACGGTGTGCGCGAGGCGGTTGACGCCGGTGATGTCGACGCCCTGCGCAACCTGTTGCGCGACGATCCCTCGCTGGTGACCGCTCTGGTTGACGCGCCAGAAATCGAGCCGACCTCACCGCTTACCTACGTCGGAATGGCCCGCTTCTACGGATACGCCACGCACGACCGGACCGGCGATCTCGCGCGAGTGCTTCTGGAGGCGGGTGCGGACGCCGATGACGAGACGAAGAACGGCAGCCCGCTGATCTGGCGGCAAGCCCCGGAGATGCCGACGTCGTGCGTTCCCTGCTCGACGCCGGTGCCGACGTCGACTTCTCGGACAGCCCGCCCGACACCGCGCTGCGATTGGCCGCCGCATACGGCTGGCCAATGATCGTGGACATGTTGGTCGCAGCAGGCGCAGAACCGCGATCCATCATCGAAGCGGCAGCCTCTGGAGACGTATCCCAATGGGACCTTGGTGCTCTCTCGGAACACCAGCGAGCATGCGGCCTGCGAGCCGCGGCTGTGAACGGGCGCCTCGATGTCATCGATCGGCTGCTCGCCGCAGGCACGCCGGTCAACGCCGAAGCCGACGGCCACCCGGCCATCTACTGGGCGAGAGAACAGGGCCGCCAGAACGCCGTTGCACACCTCACCGAGCGAGACGCCGATTGACGTTGCGCATGCGGGACGAACGCACCGGATCGCCTGGGCCCTCGCATCTCGCCTTTGACAGTCACACGCGGCGGAAGGACGCACTCTCGCCACGCGGTTCCAGATGGCTGAGGTGCCCTCCCGGGCGCTCGAAGCGGATCAACCCAAGATCAGCTGTTCTGCAGCGCCTCGGCGAGCATTACGAGGATGCCGCTGGGGCCGCGGACGTAGGTGAGCTTGTACACGTCCCCGTAGGTCGCCACGCCGCGCAGCGGATGGCAGCCGTGCCTCGCGGCGATCTCGAGGGCCTCGTCGATGTCGTCGACTGAGAAGGCCACGCGGTGCATGCCGATCTCGTTGGGCAGGGTGGGCTCCGTCTCGATCGCGTCGGGGTGGATGTACTCGAAGAGCTCGAGGTGACCGTTGCCGTCCGGCGTTTGGAGCATGGCGATCTTGGCGTGATTGCCGTCGAGGCCAACCGCAGTGTCGGTCCACTCTCCACTGACGGTGTCACGGCCGAGGACGGTGAGCCCGAGATCGGTGAAGAAGGCGATCGTCTCTTCGAGGTCGCGGACGGCGATGCCGACGTTCTCGAGCTTGATGGGCATGTGTTGCACGCTACCGAGTCAGCGTGACGTGTTGCGTCAGCCTGCCGCGGACTCGGCCAGCAGCTCGTCCTGCCAGGCGAAGCAGGCCGCGGACAGCTCGCGCAGATCGGCGCCGGGCACCAGCGCAGCCAGCCGGGAGGCCACGTCAGCGGGTAGGTCCTCGTCGAGATACCGCAGCCCGTAGTCATGCCGCCACGGGCAGTGCCGCACCCGGAGCAGCCGCACCAGCGGACCGAGAGCGAAGCGCAGGTAGAAGTCGGTCGCCTCGGCCAGGTGCCCGCGGACGATGGCACGGTTCACCAGCCACTCGCCGGTGCCGCGTCGCTGCCGGACCTGCGCCACCGCCTCAGCGATATCAGCGTTCTGACGCTCCTCGTCGTCGTGCCGGAGAACGAGAAGGTCGTCCGGGTCGTGCAGGACGATCGGGGTGCCGTGCCTGCGCACGTCGAGCCGGAGGTGCTCCTCGGACAGCGACGAGAGGTGCAGGTCGATGATCCGGGTGGGCTCGTCCAGCAGCCCGGGGCGGTGCTGCGGGTTGATGAAGCACTGCCGTCCGTCCGGCCAGGTCTGCTCCGGCAGCTCCCAGACATGGTCGATCTCGAAGTCCTCGAGAGCCCGTTCCAGCAGCCGACGGTACGTCGCGTCGTGCTCACCCGGCGCGCACAGCAGGTCGACGTCCAGGTCGGACCACTCGTCGTACCCGCCGGTCGCGGCCGACCCGCCGATCCACACCACGCGGATGTCGCGGTCCTCGTCCGCGCGGGCCCGGAGCCAGTCCATCCAGTCGTCGTAGCGGGAGAGGTCGGGACCAATCGCCATGGCGGCAGCATGCCATCCGGTCCAGTGGGTAAGACGTAGGTGCCGCCCCGAATGGATGCGGGGGCGAAGGCGCTACGGTCGCGGGCGGTCGACACTCTCGGAGGTAGTACTGATGACCGACCCTCGTCCCCCACGACCTGCCGCCTCATCGCGTGGGCACTGGCTCCTCATCTGTCTGATCCTGGCTCCCGCCATCGTGGTGCCGCTCCTGGTCCCGCTCTACGACCGGGCCGACCCCACGCTGGCCGGGTTCCCGTTCTTCTACTGGGCCCAGCTGGCGATGATCCCGGGCGCGGTGGCTCTCACCGTCGCGGCCTACTACATCGCGAAGGCCGCTGACCGGCGCGACCGGAACGCGCAGCGGGGAGGCGACGACCGATGATCGACAACGTTGACGGAATCGCCTTCGGCATCTTCATCTTCTTCTTCCTGCTGGTCACCGTCCTCGGCTTCGCGGCCGCACGCTGGCGGCGCGCGCAGGAGCTCAACAACCTCGACGAGTGGGGGCTCGGCGGCCGCAGCTTCGGCACGTTCATCGCCTGGTTCCTCATCGGCGGCGACCTCTACACGGCGTACACGTTCGTCGCGGTGCCGGCGCTTCTGTACGCCGGCAGCTCGATCGGCTTCTTCGCGGTGCCGTACACGATCGTGGTCTATCCGCTGATCTTCCTGTTCCTGCCGAGGCTCTGGTCGGTCTCGCACCGGCACGGGTACGTGACTCCGGCCGACTTCGTGCACGGCCGCTACGACAGCAAGCCTCTCGCGACCGTCGTCGCCCTGACCGGAATCCTGGCGACGATGCCCTACATCGCGCTCCAGCTGGTCGGCATCGAGGTCGTGCTGCAGGTGATGGGCATCGGCACCGGCAGCGACAGCTGGATCATCAAGGACCTGCCCCTGTTCATCGCGTTCGCGGTGCTCGCGGCCTACACGTATTCGTCCGGCTTGCGGGCGCCGGCTCTCATCGCGTTCGTCAAGGACCTCCTGATCTACACGGTGATCGTGGTCGCGATCCTCTACCTGCCCTCGCAGCTGGGTGGCTGGGACAACATCTTCTCGGCCGCGACCGACTCCTTCGACACCTTCAACACCGAGAACGCCGACGCCATCGCCGCGGGCGACGCCGCGCCCAAGGGTGCGATCCCACCGGCGGCCGCCCAGTGGGCCTACGCCTCGCTGGCTCTGGGGTCGGCCCTGGCGCTGTTCATGTACCCGCACTCGGTGACGGCCGTGCTGTCCACGCGCAGCCGCTCGGTGATCCGCCGCAACGCCGCGCTGCTGCCGGCGTACTCCTTCCTGCTCGGGCTGCTCGCCCTGCTCGGCTTCGTCGCGATCGCGGCCGGCGTCGCGGTGGACAACCCGCAGCAGGCGGTCCCCCAGCTGTTCGAGAACGAGTTCCCGAGCTGGTTCGCCGGCGTCGCCTTCGCCGCCATCGTGATCGGTGCGCTGGTGCCGGCCGCGATCATGTCGATCGCCGCCGCGAACCTGTGGACCCGCAACATCTACAAGGCGTTCATCAACCGGGGCGCCAGCCAGGGACAGGAGGCCCAGCAGAGCAAGGTCGCGTCGTTGCTGGTGAAGTTCGGAGCGCTGGTGTTCGTGCTGGCCGTGCCGACGACGTACGCCATCGACCTGCAGCTGCTCGGCGGCGTCTGGATCCTGCAGACCTTCCCGGCGATCGTGGTGGGGCTGTACACCGCGTGGTGTCACCGCTGGGCACTGGTCGCGGGCTGGGCGGCCGGCATGGCCTACGGCACCTGGACGGCGTACGGCGTGGAGAAGATCGGGGACCCCGGCAGCCACTTCGGCAGCCCGGTCTACGCCTTCCCGTTCACCGAGACCAACGTCTACATCGGGTTCACGGCGTTCGGGATCAACGTGCTCGTCACGGTCGTGCTGACCCTGCTGTTCCGGGCGATGAAGCTCGCCGACGGGGTGGACCAGACCCGGCCCGAGGACTACGGCGCGGACATCGGCGATGCCGGCGTCGACCCGGACATCCACCCGGAGCAGCCCGCCCACGCGTAGAAACGGGACAGTCCGTCACGAATGGCACCATCGGCGGCCGGAATTCGGTGCCGTTCGTGACGTGCTACCCGGCTAGGGTCGCTCCGTGACGACCTCCTTCGAGCTGGGCCAGGACCACATCGACTTGCGCGCCTGGGTGCACGACTTCGCCGCGGACGTGATCAGGCCGGCGGCGGCCGAGTGGGACGAGAAGGAGGAGTTCCCGTGGCCGGTCCTGGAGGAGGCCGCCAAGATCGGGATCTACTCCCTGGACTTCTGGGCGACCCAGGCATTCGAGGAGACCGGGCTCGGGATCCCGATCGCCATGGAAGAGCTGTTCTGGGGCGATGCCGGGATCGGGCTGTCCATCGTCGGTACGACGCTCGCGGCGGCAGCCGTCCGGGCCAATGGCACCGACGAGCAGGTCGGCGAGTGGGCCCCGCAGATGTTCGGCAGCCCGGGTGACCTGAAGCTCGCAGCCTTCTGCTCCTCCGAGCCGGACGCGGGCTCCGACGTCGGCGCGATGCGCACCCGCGCGACGTACGACGAGGCGACGGACGAGTGGGTGCTCCAGGGCACCAAGACCTGGGCAACCAACGGCGGGTTGGCCGACGTGCACGTCGTCATCGCCGTGGTCGACCCGGAGCTGCGGACCCGCGGGCAGGCCAGCTTCGTGGTCCCGCCGGGCACGAAGGGGCTCAGCCAGGGCCAGAAGTTCCTCAAGCACGGCATCCGGGCCTCGCACACCGCCGAGGTGGTGCTCGACCAGGTGCGGATCCCGGGTCGCTGCCTGCTCGGCGGCAAGGAGCGGCTCGACGAGCGGCTGGCAGCCGCCCGCCAGGGGAGCTCGGGGCGCGGCCAGCCGTCGATGGCGACCTTCGAGCGCACCCGGCCCGGGGTCGGCGCCCAGGCGATCGGCATCGCCCGGGCGGCGTACGAGATCGCGCTGGACTACGCGAAGACGCGTGAGCAGTTCGGCAAGCCGATCATCGAGAACCAGGCGATCGCGTTCATGCTCGCCGACATGGCCACGTCCATCGAAGCCTCCCGGCTGCTCGTGTGGCGGGCCGCGTGGATGGCGCGGCAGGGCAAGACGTTCGACCAGGCGGAGGGCTCGATGTCGAAGCTCGTCGCCGGCGAGACCGCCGTCCGGGTCACCGAACGGGCGATGCAGATCCTCGGGGGCAACGGCTTCACGCGGGAGTACCCGGTCGAGCGGATGGCGCGCGACGCCAAGATCTACACGATCTTCGAGGGCACCTCGGAGATCCAGCGACTCGTGATCGCGCGCGCCATTTCCGGCGCACCCATCCGCTGAGTGGGTACCTTTCCGGCGCACCCGGTGATCGTCCGGGTGCCCGACGGGAGGTGGGGCCATGACCGGCACGGACGTGCGCGACTGGATGCGCGAGCGGTGGCGGGACCCCGTCTTCTGGAGTGGCGTCACCCAGATCGTGAAGACGGCGCTGGCCGCGGTGATCGCGTGGGTGATCGTCACGGAGCTGCTGGACCTGCCGCAGTCCTTCCTCGCCCCATGGGCGGCGCTGCTGGTGGTGCACTCGACGGTCTACCGAACCTTCTCGCAAGGTGTCCGCCAGGTGGCGGCGGCGGTGCTGGGCGTGGTCCTGGCCTGGGCGGTGGGGAGTGCCCTCGGCATCGACCCGACTGCGGTCGCCATCGTGCTGCTTCTCGGACTTGCCCTGGGCTCGGCCCCGTGGTTCGGGGACGAGGCCACGACGGTGGCAGCCACGGCGCTGATCGTCCTCACCACCGGCGTCTCCGACCAGGACAACATCCTGCTGCTTCGACTGGCGGACACGGGGATCGGGATCGCGGTCGGGCTGTTCGTCAACGTGCTCGTCTGGCCGCCACTGCGGCGACGGAGTGCCATCGCGGCGATGGGCGCGCTGGACGACCGGATCGGGGAGCTGCTGATCGACGTCGGCGAGGGCCTGGAGCGTGGGTACTCGCGCGACGACGTCGACGAATGGCTGGACCGGACCCGCGAGCTCGACGAGGAGCTCGACAGAGCCTGGGCTCTGGTCCGTCAGGCAAGCCAGAGTGCCCGGATGAATCCGCGGCGATCCGCCACCGAGCTCCGTGACCCGCGGGAGTGGGTGTCGCTGCTGGAACATGTCGAGCAGGCACTCGCCGACACCCGGAGCATGGCTCGGACGCTGTCGCACGCGCAGGCGCACCTGGGGACGTGGCAGTCCGGATTCCGCACGGCGCTTGCCGACGCCGCTGCAGGAGGCGGGCCGGGCCATCGTCCAGGCCGACCAGGGCCCGATCCGTCGGTGTCGGGAACGGCTCGACGACCTGGTCGCCCTCGTGGACGAAGACGAGACGACGCCGCGTATGTGGCCTGTGTACGGCGGGCTCCTGGTCAACCTGCGCAACGTTCTCGACGCGATGGACGAGGTGGCCGCCGCCAACCCGATGAGCCAGCCACCCCTGCCGTTCACGAGGCACTGACAGTCACATCAGGCGGGCAATCGCGGTCAGGCGGGCTCGCGGTGACCGGTCCCTCGTCGGCCACCGCGAGCCTCACCGCGTCTTCCCGCGTCAGACGCCCAGGCGCAGCAGTCCGAGGATCCGGTTGAGCAGCCTGGTGATCTGGCCCAGGCCACCCGGGCCGTCGAGCAGTCCCGCTACCGCGCACAGCAGGTTGCCGAGCAGGTTGCCGGCGCCGCTGCGCGCGATGATGTCCAGGACGACCCGGTTCAGGTGGACCTCCAGCCCCAGCAGGTCCAGGTCGAGCGGACCGAGCACCAGGTTCAGGATGTCGCAGCGAGCGCGAGCCGCCGTCGTCGAGGCGCCGGCCCGGGGCGCCACGCCCTCGATCGTCTTGACCGTCATGGTGCGGAGCCCGGAGAACCGGATGTCACGGGCGGCGGGCCTGTGGACGACTCCGAGGAGCATTCCACGAACCTTGATCCGCCCCGGCTTCTTGACGAACGTCACCGGCACGAAGCTCCCGGTGACCCGGTGGCCGTTGGCCGTCTCGCCCACGATGCGCGAGTTCATCCGGCCCTGCGGAGTGGCAGCGACCGTTCGCTCCGCCGGTGCGGCCTTGGCGGCTGGTGTTCCCTTCGAGGATGCGGTCGGGGAGACGTTTGCCGCCACTGCCGATGTCAGTCCCAGCGACATGACGAGGAGCAGGATGGCGAGGATCTTCAGCGGTGATGCCGTGACTCTTCTCATGGATGGATTCCCTTACCGAGTTGTCAGCTTCGGACCCGCATCGCTTGGAGCATCCGGACCCGCCAGCGCCCGGCGGGCGCCATACGTCCACATGGCGTGAGCACGGCGTTTCGTTACATGTGCAGAGAATTCCTGGTTCACTCCTGCGGGCGGCCGCGGGGGAGCACGCGGGCCACTCGCTCCTTGCGCCCGGGTTCCTCGATCCCGGCAGCCAGGAGTCGGCGAAGCCGCCGCATGGCCCGATGATGAGCGACCCGGACCGCGGTAGCGCTCATGTCGAGGGCGACGGCGGTGGTGGCGACGTCCAATCCGACCACGTCGATGCAGGCCACGACCTGGGCTTCTCGCTCGGAGAGGTGGGCGAGCAGCCGGCGAGTGCTGTCGGTGGAGCCCACTTCCCGGGCGGGGTCGTCGACCGCGGTCCAGAGGACGCCGGACCTGTCGTCGGCAGGCACTGGGGTCGTACGCCGTCGGGCAGAGGTGCGCCGGCGGCTGCTGCTGATGTTCCGACCGATCGTGAACAGCCAGCCGGCGAAGTCGCCGCTGCTTCCGGAGAAGTCCGCGATCTTGCTCGCCGCGGTCAGCCACGCCTCGGCGGCGAGGTCCTCGGGGTCGATGGCCGCGTCGGCGGACGGAATCGTCTGGAGCCAGACGAGCAGGCGGCGGCCGTGGGCAGCGTAGAGCTCTGCCCATGCGGACTCGTCGCCCTGCCTGGCCCGAGAGACGACGTTGTTCGACTCGCCTCGCTTCATCCCGGCGCCCCTCCCGACGGGGTTCCGGCCGTCCCTCGCCCTCCCGGCGGGGTTCCCGAGGCCTCTCCGTACCCGTTGGATGCCCGGCCAACCACCCGTCATCCCAGCAACCACGATCTTCGGCACTAGCATGGGCGTGCCATGGGTCTCTTCCGGTCCCGCCGTCGGATGGCGCGCGGGTTGCGCGCCGACACCTCCCAGCCCATGGCCGACAAGGAGTTCACCGACCAACCTGGCCCAGGTGGCAGCCACGTCCGAACCGACCGAGCCGCCTCTCCCGCGAGGCGAGGTGCACGGGCTGCCCTGGTCGCCGTCGGGGCGTGCCTGGCCCTGGTGGTGGCAGCCGTGGGAGTCGTGTGGGCGTCCGGAACCGCCCGGCCGCCCTGGGCGCCGGACGAGTCGGCGACGCCGAGTCCTACGTCCTCCCCGGGCGAGACGGAGTCGGGTGACACCCAGGGTCCGGGCGAGCCGACTCCGGGGTCGGGCTCAGGAGCGACCGGCGCGACATCCCCCTCCGACCCGTCATCGGGCCCGTCGTCCGCGCCCACGACCACCGGATCCGCTGGCCCCGGGGGACAGGGACCCACCGGGTCGGGCGGACCCAGCGTGAGTGTCTCGGTGTCCGTGTCCGTTTCCGCGAACCCGAACGGAGCGGGCAACGACGGTTGACCTCGAGTCGACTTGAAGTCCTAGCGTCGCGAGTCCGCGACGAAAGGACGGACATGACCCACTGGGTGGGAGAAGCCGACGTTCAGAGCTCGATCGCCCGGTTAACCCAGGTCGACGCGACCACCATGCCGACCTTCTCGTAGAGCCCGCGGGCGCCGGCCCGGGTGTCCGTGGAGAGGTAGCAGCGTCTCGCCCCGTGCTCCCGCGCCAACCCGAACGCGTCGACCAGCATGGCGCCGGCGAACCCGCGCCCGCGGTGGTCGGGACGTACGGCGACCTTGGCGACGTACCCGCCCTCGCCGGCGAGGAACACGTGGGTCGCCCCGACGAGCTCGCCGGCGGAGTTCTCCACCAGCCGGAGGTTCCACGGCTCGTAGCCCGCACGTCCCCAGATCCGGGACCCGAAGTCGTCGAACGGGATCCGGTCGCGGTCCGACCACTCGAGGAAGGCGTCCTCGAGCAGGGTCCAGGCGGCCTCGTGGTCAGCCGCGGCGGCATCGCGCACCGTGAACCCGGCCGGCAGCGGCTGGGCCTGGATCTCCCGCCCCTCGGGCAGCTCGAGGTCCCAGGCGGTCCAGCGCACCTGGTAGCCCAGGTCCGACATCAACCGGTCGGCAGCGCTGCCCTCTGGGACCTGACCGCCGACATGAGTCGCCCCGCGGGCGCGGGCGGTCGCCTGGAGCCAATTGGCGATGGCCGTCCCGATACCCCTGCCCTGGTACGCCGGGTGGACTGCGGCATAGACGACGTCGCCGCCGGCCGCGTCGCCGTACCCGACCAGCCGCTCCCCGTCGAAGACGCCGACCGTGCTCGACGCGATGTCGTAGCTGGGGCGCTGCCAGTCGCTGGTGAGGTCCTCGAGGGCCTCCTCGGCCTCGCCGAGGTCGACGACCTCCTCGGCCGCGATGACGTCGTACACCGACTGTGCGTCGTCCATGGTCAGGCTCCGGCTGGTGAAGCCGTCCGGCAGCACGATCGCGGCTGTCATGTCGCCGACCCCACGTCGATCGCGCGGTTTACCCAGACGGAGGTGACCTCCATGCCGACCTTCTCGTACAGGCCGAGCGCGCCCGTGCGGGAGTCGGTGGACAGCTCCGACCTCACGGCCCCGTGCTCGGCGGCGACCGCGAACGCGTCGACGAGCAGGGCCTGCGCCAGGCCCCGGCCGCGCAGGTCCTGTCGGGTCGCCAGGAAGGCGATGTAGCCGCAGTCGCCGTTGAGCTGGAGCAGGGCGGTCGCGACCACCTCACCCGACTGGTCGGTCACGACGCGGAGGTTCCACGGCTCGAAGCCGGGGCGCTGCACGGTTTGGGACTTCCACTCCTCGAAGGTCTCGCGCTCGCGCACCGCCCACTCGAGGAAGGCGTCCTCCTCCACGGCGTACACCGCGTGGTACTCGTCTTCGGTGGCCGCGCGGACGAGGTACCCCTCCGGCAGCGGGCGTTCGGGAATCGTGGCGCTCTCCGGTAGCTGGAGGATCCAGCTGGTCCAGCGGACGTGGTAGCCCAATGACTCCAACAGGACGTCGCCGGGCGAACCTTGTGGTACCGGCGTGGCCACGACGTCCCAGCCTTGCTCGCGCGCCCTCTCCTGCATCCACAGTGCGATCTGGGTCCCGATCCCGCGTCCGCGGTGGTCCGGGTGCACTGCGGCGGTGCAGCGGTTCCGGTACCCGACATCGGCGTACGCCACGAGCACCTCGCCTTCGAACACACCGAGCGTGCCCGTGCCGATGTCGTATCCCGGCCGCCGCCAGTCGGCGACGATGTCGGCCTCTTCGATCACGACCTCGCCGACATCGGCGACCTCCTGGGCGGCGACGAGGTCGGTGACCGCGGCGGCGTCGCTGGGGACGAGCGGGCGCGTCGTCAGGCCGTCCGGAAGGTCCATGCGGTCATGGTGTCTGCCCAGACGCCGACCCGGCCACCGATTTGTGGTCGTCCGGGCAGGTCTCTCGGTGAGGTCGCGGGAACCGGGCGGATACCGAGGAGATACCGATCAGGAGCGGCGGCGATACCGGGCGGTGTCACAACGGAAGCAGCACGGGGCACCCGGCCCCGGCCTTCCGAATCAAGGAGCTCATCATGAACCGCTACTCACTGGAGTCAGACTCCCGCCGCTGGTGGATCCCATCTGCGGCTGCTGGCACCCTCGCCACCGCGGTGGTCGGCCTGATCGTCGTTCTGCCGGCAACGGGGAACGCGATCCCGGTCGACACCACCCGGGGGGGATCCACGCCTACCGTGCCAGGCATCACGTACCGCCCGGGCAACAGCCCGTGCTTCATGGTGCGAGCGGTGTGGAACGAGGCGCTCGACGGTCCGCAGCCCACCTGCGGCTGGGGACCCGAGGACGATCCCGACGTCAGGGACGACCCGATGTACGGCGGGGACGGCCCGCTCCGTCCCGGACTGCCCAGCTTGCCCTGACCAACCGAAAATCACGCTGACCCGGCAGAAACTTCTGCCGGGTCAGCGTGCTTTGCGAGTGACCGGGTCAGGGCACGACGGCGAGCGCATCGAGCTCGACCAGCACGTCGGGTCGTGCGAACGCCGACACCGGCCGGGTGCCATGCACTCCTCGAACTGCCGGCGGGCGTGGCGGAGGACGAGGTCGTGCAAATCGGCACTGCGCCGCGCCGTCCGCGTCTACGGGCTGTCGCGCTACCGGGTCGATGCCCCGCGGGCAGGGGAGGCGGACCTGCCTCCGGCCCTGGTACTCGGTTTCGGGAACGTCAACGAGGAACGGATCCTGCGCGGCGTCGAGATACTCGGGGCGGTCTTGTCGAGCACGAGCGCCTAGGCGTGAGGGCGGCGGAATCGCCGGCGACCGGGCAGCGGGGACACGTCGCTTCACCACACAAGGGGCCTCTCACGGGATGGTGTCGATCGTGGACCGCCCAAGGGGTAGGCGCCACGATGGACCGTCCGGAGGGGCCCCTTGCGGAGCCATTTCTGGCGTTGTGGTGTCGGTGATGCGTCAGGCGTTGCGGATCGCCGAGACGTCGAACTCGAGCTTGACCTTCTCGGAGACGAGGACGCCGCCGGTCTCGAGCGCGGCGTTCCAGGTCAGCCCCCAGTCCTTGCGGTTGATGCTGGTGCTGCCCTCGAAGCCGACCCGGAGGTTCCCGAAGGGGTCGCGGGCCGAGCCGGTCTCCTCGAAGAGCACGGTGACCGGCCTGGTGACGTCCTTGATGGTCAGGTCGCCGGTGATCGCCCACTCGTCGCCGTCGCGCTCGACCTCGGTCGAGACGAAGGTGATCGTGGGGTTGGCGTCGGCGTCGAAGAAGTCACCGGAACGCAGGTGGCTGTCGCGGTCGGCGACGCCGGTGTCGATGCTGGCGACGTCGATGCGGAGGTCGACCTTGGACGCGCTCGGGTTGGCGGTGTCGATCGTCGCTGTGCCTTCGAAGTCCTTGAAGGCGCCGCGGACTGTGGTCACCATCGCGTGCCTGGCCGAGAAGCCGAGACGAGAGTGCGCCACGTCGAGCGTGTAGTCGCCGGAGATGTCCTCGACGGCGGAGGTGCCTGCGTCGAACACAGGCTCGGCGACGGCGGTGTCGCCCTTGCGGTTGAAGAAGTTCATCGCTGCTCCAGTTCGTGGGTGTGGTTGAACTTTCAATAGACCTAACCGGACGGCTGACAGGGTCATTCCCGAGACCGGGTGTGGCGCGGGTCACCCACGTCGGTCGCCGTAGGATCCTCAGCGATGCTCGACCTCCTGCAGACCACGCTGATCGCCTTGTCGCTCGTCCTCGCGGCCGCCACGGCGTTCCAGGTCTTGCGAGGCCGGCCCATCGGGCCGGTGCTGCTGTGGATCGTGACCCTGATGGAGCTCGGCCTGCTGGCCCAGGCCGGCATCGGCATCGGGCAGCTGGTCAGCCAGGATCGCGACGTGAACGGCCTGGTCTACGTGGGCTACCTGCTCGGCACCCTGCTCTTCCTCCCGATCGCCACCGTGTGGGCGCTCGGTGAGCGAAGCCGGGCCGGGACGGCGGTCCTGCTCGTGGCCGCCCTCGTCGTACCGGTCCTCATTGTGCGCACCCAGCAGGTCTGGACGGCGTCGAGTGGCTGAGGCGCCGACCCGGACGGCGCGCACCAACACCGGCTGGGGCCGGGCGCTGATTCTGGTGTACGGCGTCTTCGCGTTCTCCGCGCTGGGTCGCTCGTCCACCCAGCTGGTGCAGAAGGGCGACGAGGCGCCGCTCGCCTATGCGCTGTCGGCGTTCGCGGCCGTGGTGTACGCCGTCGCGACGTACTGCCTCGCCCGCCCGGGCCCACGCACCACGCCACTCGCCTGGGCCGCGGTCATCACCGAGCTGTCGGGCGTGCTGGTCGTGGGTGCCCTCAGCCTCCTGGAGCCGGACTGGTTCCCTGACGACACCGTGTGGTCCGGGTTCGGCCGCGGCTACGGCTGGGTGCCGGCGGTGCTGCCGTTCCTCGGCCTGGCCTGGCTCATTCGGACCAGGCGGCAAGCAGATCGGGAGGAATCAGCCTGATCTGCCCGAAATCGGGCAGAAAGTTGCAATTGGGGTCACGGTCCCTGAGTCTTTGTCCTTGTGCGCATCGAATCGGAGCTTGTCGAGCGGATCGTCGCGAGCACCGGTCTCACCGCTGACGAGGCGGCTCGGGTGGTCGAGGACGTCGTCGCCTTCCACTCCGAGCCCGTGGAGGAGTACGTCCGTCGGCGGCATGCACACCTGAAGACCTACGGCGCCAGGAACCCGGACATCTTCGCCCGGATCGCCGATGAGCTGGGCGAGCGAGTGGTCGCCGCGCCCACCCTGACCGAGCGGCAGCTTCGCCGCATCGTCTACGGATAGTCGGTGGTTGAGGTGCGAGGCCGCCCGCGGCCGAGCCTCGAGGCCCCGCAGCGAAGAAGGGAAGCGCAAACATGTGCGGAATCGTGGGGTACGTCGGCGGCCAGCAGGCCGCGCCGCTGCTCGTGGAGGGGTTGACCCGCCTGGAGCACCGCGGCTACGACTCGGCGGGCCTGGCGGTGCTCGGCGGGAGCGGGATCAAGGTTGCCAAGCGAGCCGGCCGGGTGCGTGACCTCGCCGATGCTCTGCCCAAGAGGTTCTCCGGCAAGGTCGGCATCGGGCACACCCGGTGGGCGACCCACGGGCCGGCCAACGACGTCAACGCCCACCCGCACACCGATGCCGCCGGCGCGGTCGCCGTCGTGCACAACGGGATCATCGACAACGCAGCGGCGCTCCGGCAGCAGCTCACCGACGACGGCGTGGAGCTCGCCTCCGACACCGACACCGAGGTCATCGCCCACCTCGTTGCGGGCTCCGACGCCGACAGTCTCGAGGGCCGCGTCCGCGACGCGCTCGCGGTCGTCCAGGGCACCTACGGCATCGCGGTCATGCACGCCGACCACCCGGACCGGATCGTGGTGGCCAGGAACGGCAGCCCGCTGATCATCGGCGTCGGGGAGAAGGAGATGCACGTCGCCTCCGACCTGGCGGCGCTGGTGCGATACACGACCACGGTCGCCCATCTCGACGACGGCGAGCTGGCAACGGTGACCGCGACGGGGTTCACGACGTTCAAGCAGGACCTGAGTCCGACCCGGAAGTCGGCCGCCCCGGTGGAGATCGACCCGGATGACTACGACGCCGGGGAGCACGCGTCGTACATGCACAAGGAGATCAGCGAGCAGCCCGAAGCGGCCGAGCGGGTGCTGCGCGGACGCCTCGACGAGCGGTTCGGTACGGCGCACCTGGGTGGGCTGAACATGGATCCTCGGGAGACCCGAGGGATCCGGCGGGTGAAGGTCCTGGGCTGCGGGTCGGCGTACTACGTCGGCCAGATGGGGGCCGCCCTGGTGGAGGAGCTGGCCCGGATCCCGGCGGGCGCGGAGGCCGCGAGTGAGTTCCGCTACCGCAACCCGATCATCGAGCCGGACACGCTCTACGTCGCGGTCAGCCAGTCCGGGGAGACGATCGACACCCTCCTCGCGGTCCAGGAGATCAGGCGCAAGGGCGGGCGGGTGATCGGCCTCGTGAACGTCGTGGGCAGCGCCATCGCCCGCGAGTGCGACGGCGGGATCTACCTGCACGCGGGCCCCGAGGTGGCGGTCGCCTCCACCAAGGCGCTGACCAACATGTTCCTCGGCTTCGCCCTGCTCGCGCTGCAGCTGGGCCGGGTCCGGGACCTGTCGATCGCCGACGGCAAGCGGCTGATCGCGGGGCTGACCGCGCTGCCCGACCAGGTCGCCGAGATCCTGGCGCGGGAGAAAGAGCTGGCCTCGATCGCGACCGGGCTGGCGGAGGCCAAAAGCCTGTTCTTCGTCGGTCGGGTGCGTGGCTTCCCGGTGGCGCGCGAGGGGGCACAGAAGTTCAAGGAGATCAGCTATCGACACGCGGAGGCCTACCAGACCTCAGAGCTCAAGCACGGCCCGCTGGCGCTGATCTCCCCCGATGTCCCGACCATCGCAGTGGTCCCCGACGACGAGCTCACCGACCGGAACGTCGGCGCGCTGCACGAGATCGCCGCCCGCGGCGGACCCCTGGTCGTGGTCGGTCACGCCGGGGTCGACCTGGGCGGGGTCGACGCCGTCCGCATCGACGTCCCGCGCAACGAGCGAGAGCTCGACCCCATCCTGCTCACCCTCCCGCTTCAGGTCCTCGCGTACCACGCCGCACTCCACCTCGGGCACGACATCGACAAGCCTCGGAACCTCGCGAAGTCCGTCACCGTCGAGTGACCTCTCGACGGTCTGCTGCGCGGCGGCGCGGCGTCGCCGAGGGTTTCCCCTCTACTCATGCGGCTCCGGCAGTGCTTGAGTGATCGAGGGCCACACTCGGGTGGCCGTCTCGGATCTCGGAGGCTCGCATGTCCCACCCTCGCCGCGCTCTCGGGCGCGCACTGCTGGCGGTTGCCGCGCTCGTCGCTCCGCTCGCGCCGGCCCTTGCCGGACAGTCCGCCGCACACGCCGCGGCCACGTCGTACGTCGCCCTCGGTGACTCCTACTCGTCGGGCACTGGAACCCGCAGCTACATCGACGACGGCACGTCCTGCCAGCGGTCGACGCTCGCCTACCCGAGCCTGGTCGCGGCGGCGCGCGGCTACTCCCTGAACTTCCGGGCGTGCTCGGGGGCGACGGTCAGCGAGGTCACCAACACCCAGCTGAGCGCCCTGAGCGCCGCGACGAACTACGTGACGATCTCCGTCGGCGGCAACGACGCCGGGTTCGCCGACGTCCTCACTGAGTGCGCCACGCCCTGGTGGGCGGGTGACTGTGACGGCGCGATCGACGCCGCGCAGGCCTTCATCAACGGCACCCTGCCGGGACGGCTGTCGACGCTCTACGGCTCGATCAGCTCGCGTGCGCCCGGTGCGACGGTCGTGGTGGTCGGGTACCCCCGGATCTTCATGGGCGAGGACTGCAACGCCGGCACCTGGTTCTCTCCGGAGGAGCAGGCCAGGCTCAACCAGACCGCCGACCTCCTGAACGACCGGACGCGCACAGCCGCCACGAGCCGGGGCTTCTCGTTCGCGAACCCGACCAGCCGCTTCATCGGGCACGCCGTGTGCGACAACCCGGAGTGGATCAACGGGTTGTCCTACCCGATCAGCGAGAGCTACCACCCGAACCGGGACGGCCAGGCCTCCGGCTACACCCCCACCGTGAGCCCGCTGCTGACCGGGGCCGCGGTGCGCGTGACGCCGGCGATCCTGCGGGCGGCCCGCGCGTCAGGTGGCGAGCTGGCCGCACGGCAGCGCGGTTACGCCGCCGTCGACGCGTCGATCCGGCCCGCCGAGTTCCGCGAGCCGGACCTCGGCACCCTGCGCCTCGCCGCCCGCAAGGCCGGCATCGACTTCGACAGGTGGCTCACCCGCCAGCACCGCTGACCGTGCGGCTGAGGGGCAGGTGATAGAAGAGGACCCATGGGGGTACCTCGGATCGCCGGCACCCTGTTCGCCGGTCTGGTGGTGGTCGGGCTGCTCCCGGCCTGCGACGCGGCCGGCGGCGACGACGGTCCCGATCCCGACAAGGCGGCCGCTGCCCTTGCCTCCGCGCTGACCACCGGCGATTTCGCCGGAGTCTCGTTCACCGACGAGAGCACCGAGGCCGTCTCGGCGGCGTACGCGGAACTGGTCGAGGGCATGGGCGATGTCGAGCCCGCGGTCGAGGTCGGCGACGTCGAGGAGTCCGACGACGTCGCCACGGCCGCCCTGGCGTGGGCCTGGCCCCTGGGCGAGCAGGAGTGGTCCTACCAGACCGACGCGGCGTTGCGGCTGGTCGACGACGAGTGGCAGGTGGTGTGGACCCCGACGGTGGTCGAGCCGTCATTGACCGGCAAGGAGGTCCTCGAGAGCGACCCGATCGCGCCCGAGCGGGCCGGCATCACCGGAGCAGGCGGGCTCGCCCTCGTGGCCGAGCGACCGGTGGTCCGGTTCGGCATCGACCGCACCATGGTCGAGGACCAGCGGGCGGGCGAGTCCGCCCGTCGGCTGGCCGAGCTGCTGGACATCGACGTCGCGTCGTACGTCAAACAGGTGGAGGCCGCCGGCGACGAAGCGTTCATCGAGGGCATCGTCTATCGGCGCGACGACGTTCCGCCGCAGGTCGCGCAGGGGTACCACGACATCGACGGAGTCCTCGCCCTCGCCGGGGAGCTGCCGCTGGCGCCGACCCGCGAGTTCGCCGCTCCCATCCTCGGCAGCGTCGGTGAGGTGACCGCCGAGATGATCGAGGAGGACCCCGACCGGTACGCCGCCGGCGACCAGGCGGGGCTCTCGGGCCTGCAGGCGAGGTACGACGACCAGCTGGGCGGCACCCGCGGTGTCGTCGTCGACGCCGTGCGGCCGAACGACAAGGAGCGCGAGCTGTTCCGGGAGGAGCCGGTCGCCGGGCAGCCACTGGCCCTGACCATCGACGTCGACCTCCAGCTGACCGCGGAACGGCTGCTCGCCGACGTCGGTCCAGCCAGCGCGCTGGTGGCGATGCGACCCTCGAACGGCAACATCCTCGTGGCGGCCAACGGGCCTGGCGCCGACGGCTACAACATGGCGACCTTCGGGCAGTTCGCACCGGGCTCGACGTTCAAGAGCGTGAGCTCACTGGCGCTGCTGCGGGCCGGACTCACCCCCGACTCGGTGGTCCCGTGCACGTCCCAGATCGTGGTGGACGGCAAGCAGTTCGAGAACTACGACGACTACCCCGCCGGTGGGCTGGGCCGGATCCCGCTGCGCACGGCCGTCGCGAACTCCTGCAACACCGCGATCATCTCCCAGGCGGGGAAGCTGACCCGCGACTCGCTGGTGGATGCGGCGGCCTCCCTGGGCATGGGCGTGGACCACGACGTCGGCTTCCCGGCGTACTTCGGCAGCGTCACGCCACCCGCCTCCGAGACCGAGGCCGCTGCGAACCTGATCGGCCAGGGGAAGGTACTCGCTTCGCCGATGACGATGGCGACCGTGATCGCGTCGATCCAGTCCGGCGACCTGGTCGTCCCCCGGATGGTGACATCCGTCGACGTGGCCCCTCCCGACGGGGTCGAGCCGCCCACCCGGGACGAGGTGGCCGCGCTCCGCGGGATGCTCCGCGCCGTCGTCACGTCGGGCAGCGGCTCCACCCTCGCCGACGTGCCCGGCCCGCCCGTGATCGCCAAGACCGGTACCGCCGAGTTCGTGAGGAACGGCGACTTGCTGACCCACGCCTGGATGATCGCCGCCCAGGGCGACCTGGCCGTGGCGGTCTTCGTCGAGGTCGGCGACTCCGGCTCGGGGACTGCCGGCCCGATCCTCGAGTCCTTCCTCCGCGATTCCCGCTGACCCGTCGAGCCGGCGCCAGTTGACCTGGAGAACCCGTCGACCCGGCGCCAGTTGACCGCAGGCCGGGCGGGTGCGCCTGGCAACTCACGCCGGCTCGGTCACTAATTGGCGGCAACTCACGCCGGGTCGGTGACTATTTGGTGGCAACTCACGCCGGGTCGGCGGGCCGGGTGTCAGCGCTCGCGCGGGGTGACCTTGTTCGCGACGTCCGCCGGCATCGCCTCGTAGTGCGCGAAGGAGCGGGTGAAGGTGCCGGATCCGTGCGTAGAGGAGCGTAGGTCGATCGAGTAGCGGATCAGCTCGGTCTGCGGGATCTCGGCCTTCACCAGCGTGCGGTCGTCACCGACCTTGTCGGTGCCCAGCACCCGGGCCCGTCGTGAGGCCAGGTCGCTCATGATCGTGCCGACGTGGTCGTCGGGAATCAGCACGTCCACGGTGTCGTAGGGCTCGAGCATGGTGATCGAGGACGCGGCGGCGGCCTCGCGCAGAGCCAGAGAACCGGCCATCTGGAAGGCCATGTCGGAGGAGTCGACGCTGTGCGCCTTGCCTTCGGTCAGCGTGACCCGCAGGTCGACGACCGGGTAGCCATTGCGTACGCCGCGCGCCATCTGGGACTGGATGCCCTTCTCGACGCTGGGGATGAACTGACGCGGCACCGAGCCACCCACCACCTTGTCGACGAACTCGAACCCGGAGCCCTCGGGCAGCGGCTCCACCTCGACGTGGCACACGGCGAACTGTCCGTGCCCGCCGGACTGCTTCACGTGCCTGCCGAGCCCCTTGCCGGGTGCGGCGAACGTCTCCCGGAGCGAGACCACGAACGGCGTCTGGTCGACATGCACCGCGTACCGGCTGTCCAGGCGCTCGAGGACGACGTCTGCGTGCGCCTCGCCCATGCACCACAGGACGAGCTGGTGCGTCTCAGCGTTGTTCTCGACACGGATCGACGGGTCCTCCGCCGCGAGCCGCCCAAGTGCCTGGGACAGCTTGTCGTCGTCGGCCTTGCTGCGAGCCACGATCGCGACCGGCAGCAAAGGCTCGGGCATGGACCACGGCATCAGCACGCGAGGGTCGTCGACCGGGGACAGGGTGTCGCCGGTCTCCGCACGGGTCAGCCGTCCGATGGCACCGATGTCTCCGGCCACGATCTGGTTCGCCTGCACCTGCTGCTTGCCGAAGGGATGGGTCAGCCCGCCGACCTTCTCGTCCTCGTCGTGGTCGTCGTGGCCGGCTTCCGGCCCGAAGAACGAGGCGAAGTGGCCCGAGACGTGCACCGGCTCGTCGGGGCGGAGTGTGCCCGAGAACACCCGGACCAGACTGAGCCGGCCGACGTACGGGTCGCTCGTCGTCTTGATGATCTCGGCCACGAGGGGTCCCGCGGGGTCGCACGTGATGGGGTCGCTCGCCGCACCGGCCGGGGTGAACACCGACGGGGAGGGGTGCTCGGAGGGCGACGGGAAGGCCTGCGCCGCCAGGTCGAGCAGCTCGGCACAGCCCACGCCGGTGACCGAGCAGACCGGCACCACCGGGAAGAACGTCGCATGCGCGACCGCGCGCTCGAGGTCGGCGATGAGGACCTTCTCGTCGATCTCCTCACCTTCGAGGTAGCGATCCATGAGGGTCTCGTCCTCGGACTCCTCGATGACCCCCTCGATCAGCTCGCCGCGCAGGTCGTGGTCACCGGGCGCGAGCAGGCCGGTGAGGGAGACGACCTCGCCGTCCTCGCTCACCGGCAGGTAGAGCGGCATCACCTTGTCGCCGAAGGCTGCCTGCGCCTGGGCGAGTACGCCGTCGTAGTCGGCGCGCGCCTGGTCCAGCTTGGTGATGATCACCGCGCGCGGCATGCCCACGTCGGTGCACTCCCGCCACAGGGACCGGGTGCCGTCGTCGACACCCTCATTGGCGGCGATCACGAACAGGGCACAGTCCGCGGCCCGCAACCCCGCGCGCAGCTCGCCGACGAAGTCGGCGTAGCCGGGGGTGTCGATGAGGTTGATCTTGATCCCCGTATGGACCACCGGGGCAAGGGCCAGCGAGATGGACCGATCGTGGGACTGTTCGGACTCCTCGAAGTCGCACACGGTGGTCCCTTCGCGCACCGAGCCGGCGCGCGGGATTGCTCCTGCGGAGGCGAGCAGCGTCTCGACCAGAGTGGTCTTGCCGGAGCCACCGGGTCCGACCAGGACGACATTCCTGATCCCGTCCGGGCTGCTCGCCTCGAGATCTTGCCCGGCCGGTCTCCGGGAAGTGCCCTTGTCCGCCATACCCATCACCTCCAGATCAGAGGCAACTCCTCTTCGCGTCCGGACACAAGGGGTATCCGCGAAGTGAACGCGTGACTACGCTGTGGGGTCCATGTCTCGGGTCGTGGGTCGTCGCACCCTGCTCGCGGAGGTGACCGACCTCCTGCGGCGGGGCCGTCCGCTTGCCCTGCATGGACCGACCGGTATCGGCAAGAGCGCCCTCCTCGATGCCGTCGAGGCGGAGTTCCCGGCCAGCGTGCTGCGGGCCACCGGTGCCGCCGTCGAGCAGACCATGCCGTACGCCGCGCTCCAGGACCTGCTCGACCACGTCCCCGACGAGACGCTGGCCCGCCTGCCGGACCTGATCCGCAAGCAGCTCGCGCCCGGGCTGGTCGGAACCGCGGGCGACGACGAGCTGCGTTGTGCGATCAGCCGCGCCTTCCTGGCGCTGCTCGAGACCATGGCCACCGATACCCGGGTCCTTCTGCTCCTGGACGACGCCCAGTGGCTGGACAGGGACTCGGCGCTGGTCATCGGCTACGCCCGGCGACGCCTCCCCGACCGCGTCGCCCTGGTGGCGACCGTCGGCCCCGGAGCCGGTCGGGACGACGTGCTGCCGGACCTGCACCGCATCGACGTACCGCCCCTCGGTGCCGAGGACACGATCGAGCTGCTCGGCACCCACGGCCTGCCCGCGCACATCGCGCACCGGCTCCACGTCGAGTCCGGCGGGGTGCCGTCGCTGGCGCTCGCGCTGGCCGGTGCGATCGGGAGCCCGCCCGTCGGTCCAGGGCCGGCCGAGCCCGCTGCCGCCCAGCATCGCGCGGATGCTCCGCGACCGGCTGCTGGCCCAGCCCGACGAGGTACGCCGCACCCTGGTGCTCGCCGCGCTCCTGCTCCGCCCGACCGTGCGCCAGCTCGAGCGCGCCGGTCGCCGACGCCGAGCCCGAGCACCTGCGCCGAGGCGGCCTGGTCGCCGGGGCCACGACGCCAACGACGACCGCGAGACCGAGGTCCGGTTCACGCCGTCCCGCGCTGCAGCCGGGGATCGCCGAGTCGACCGCTGCCGGCTGCGCGGGCCGAGCTGCACCGAGACCTCGGCGAGGCGGCGTCGACGCGAAGCCGAGCGGCTTCGACACGAGGCTCTGGCCGACTCCGGCCCGGACGGCGAGCTCGCCCGCGCGCTGGCCGCCGCGGCTGCCGACGCGGCCGCCGCGGGAGCCCGCGAGCTCGCGGCCGAGCTGCTTCGTGCTCGCGGCCGACCGAGCGCCGGCCGGCCTCACCGAGGAGCGGGTGGCCTGGCTGGCCTCGGCCGTCGAGACCGCGGCCCCGGGCAACCACGCCGACCTCGCCTACCGTGCGCTCGACGACTGCGACGTCGCCCGGCGAACCCGCGCAGCGGGTCCGGGTCCGGCTCGCACTGGTCGAGCTGGCCGGCACCGGCGCTCGGCCATCGAGGAGGTCCTCACCGCGGCCTTCACCGACGCCGGCGACGACGCCGCGCTGGTCGCGACGTCCTGCTGCAGCGGGCCCGGATGCATCTGATGGCCTCGCGACCGCTCGCGTGCCGGCAGGCCAGCCGCGCCGTACGCGCTGCGCGGATCCTGCGCCGCGCTGGGCGACGAGGCAGGCCGAGGCGATGGCGCTGCCGCTGCTCGCGGTGACCCGGCGCTGGACCGGCGCCGGCAGACCACGACGAGGTGCTGGCCGGGGCGCTCTCGCTGCCCGAGCCGGACCGACCGGGCATGGTGCACACGACGCCGCGCTACATGGCCGCCCGGTTCGCGTTCTACGACGACCGTCTCGACGAGGCGTGGACGGCCTTCCTCGGCCTGCTGTCCCAGGTCGAGCCGGGGCCGGGCAGGACACCGTGCACGTGCTCCGCTGCCTGGTCGAGGTCGGCGTACGCCGGGGCCGGTGCCGCGAGGCGATGGAGTACGCCGCCCGGGCGGTCGCGGGTGGCCGAGCGCTTCGACCTCGACGCCGCACGCCAGCTGGTTCATCAGCGGCGTCGCGGAGCTGGCCGGGGGCGACCTGGACCGGGCCCGGACGCTCGCCGAGCAGGGGGTGGCGGCTGCGAGGAACGCGGCGACATCCGCTACCTGCAACGGCATCTGCTGGTGCTGGGCCAGGCGTCGCTGCGGCTCGGCGAGGCCGGCAGGGTGCCGCCGCGCTCGAGACGGGTCCGCGACGCATCGAGCGCGAGAACGGCATCAGCGACCCGACCGTCAACCGCTGGCAGGCCGAGCTGGTCACCGCGCTGGTGGCCACCGGTGACCTCGACCGCGGCGGCGGACGTGGTGGCCGAGTCCTGGGCCGCGCTCGAGGGTCGGGCGGGAGCCGCGGGTGCCCGCGCCCAGCTCCAGCGGGCCGAGGCCTCGCTGCATACCGCGCTCGGTGACCACGACCGGGCGATCGCTCCTGCTCGACCGAGCCGCGAGACGTTCGGGCGGCTCGGCATGCAGGTGGACCTCGGGCGCAGCCTGCTCGGCCGCGGGTACGTCGAGCGGCGCCGCCGCCGGCTGGCCGCCTCCCGCGCGGCCCTCGTCGCGGCGTACGACCTCTTCCAGGAGATCAGCCGGTGCCGTGGCTGCGCAGGCGCAGGCGCGCTCGATCCGGCGCGCACGGAACCGGCCGGCTCCGGACGGCCGGCGGCGCTGCTCACCGACACCGAGGCGCGGGTGGCCGCGCGAGGTCGCCGAGGGCGCGAGCAACCGGGAGATCGCCGAGCGGCTCTACCTCTCCGTGAAGACCGTCGAGGCGACGCTGACCCGGATCTACCGCAAGCTGGAGGTCCGGTCGCGGACCCAGCTCGCCGCGGGTGCTGACGCGTCCCCTGACGCAAGCGGTTTGGTCCAACGCAACCAGCGCCCGGCATGCAGTTCTGACCATCGGCGGTGCAGCCTGAGGCTCGGCCCAGTCAAGGGTTTTCCCCGTTCCGGCGAGAGGCTCTGGCCGTTGACTCGTCCGTCGCTCGCACCCCGCCGGGCGCCGGAAGGAGCACATCGTGAAGTCCCCCAGAACGCTGCTCGGAGCGGCGCTGGCGACCACCGTCGCCGGCGCGCTCGCGCGTCAGCGTCCAGGTCCCCGTCGTTCACCCAGGCCGGCACCGAGAGCACCCAGCCGCCCGCCGTCGCCACGGACGCGCAGGGCCGCTCCGACGCCGTCGCTGCCGCGAGCGACTACGTCGCCGACCGCGGCTCCGCGTTCAAGAAGAGCACGCAGGACGCGTTCGTCCGCGCCGGCGTCCAGCAGGGCACCGCCGGCACCTGGTACGTCGCCTACGAGCGCACCTACCGCGGCCTGCCGGTCGTCGGGGGCGACTTCGTGGTCGCCGTCAACAAGGACGGCAAGGTCACCGGCCGCACCAGCGGCCAGGAGCGGACGATCAACCTCGCCTCCGTCCAGCCCGACGGTCGGCGCCACCGCGGCCCGCACCGACGGCCCGCGGAGCTCAGGACGGCCAAGGCTCCACCGCGCTCGCCGAGCTGGTCGTGTACGCCGAGGGCGCCCCGCGCCTGGCCTACGAGACGGTCGTCTCCGGCACCAAGGCCGGCATCCCCGACCAAGCTGCACGTCTACACCGACGCGACGTCCGGCGAGACCATCAGCAGCTGGGACGAGGTCGTCGCCGGCACCGGCACCGGCTACTACAACGGCTCGGTCACCTTCGGCACCTCCGGCTCCGGGACGTCGTACTCGATGACCGACACCTCGCGCTCGGGCCAGAAGTGCGGCGGCCAGAACGGCGCGGCGTACACCGGCACCGACAACGTCTGGGGCAACGGCACCGGCACCAGCCTGGAGACCGCGCTGCGTCGACGCGATGTACGCGATGAACAAGGAATGGGACATGCTCGCGTCCTGGCTCGGCCGCAGCGGCATCAAGGGCAACGGCACCGGCTACCCGGCGCGGGTCGGCCTCAACGACGTCAACGCCTACTGGGACGGCTCGATCACCAACTACGGGCACTCCACGGACAACGCCCGCCAGCTGACCGCGATCGACATCGTCGCCCACGAGAACGGCCACGGCATCTTCTACACGACGCCCGGCGGCTCCAACGGTGACAACGAGACCGGCGGCATGAACGAGTCCACCGGCGACATCTTCGGCGCGATGACCGAGTGCGTACGCCGCGAACCCCAACGACCCGGGCGACTTCCTGGTCGGCGAGGAGGCCAACCTCACCGGCAACGGCCCGATCCGCAACATGTACAACCCGAGCGCCCTCGGCGACCCGAACTGCTGGTCACGTCGCATCAAGAACACCGAGGTGCACGCCGCCGCCGGTCCGCTGAACCACTGGTTCTACCTGCTGTCGCAGGGCTCGAACGGCTCGCCGGCCAGTCGCCGACCTGCAACGGGTCGACGGTCACCGGGCTCGGCATCCAGACCGCGGGCAAGATCTTCTACAACGGGCTGCTGCTGAAGACCTCGAGCTGGACGCACGCCGCCGCCCGCAAGGTCGCCACGCTGACAGGCCGCGGTCAACCTCTACGGCACCACGCAACTGCACCAACTTCAACACCGTCAAGGCGGCCTGGAACGCGATCTCGGTGCCGGCGCAGTCCGGTGAGGCCGACGTGTGGTGGCGGCGGTGACGCCGAGCACCTGCACGGAGGTGACCTCGACCGGCTCCGCCACGCAGGGCTACTCGACGTACAAGCCGTCCTCGTCGGGCTTCTCGGCCGCGGCCGGCACGATCAAGGGCTGCCTGACCGGGCCCGTCGGGCGTCGACCTGGACCTCTACCTGCAGCGCTGGAACGGCAGCTCGTGGGTGGACGTCGCGGCCAGTGAGGGCGCGACGTCGACCGAGACGATCACCTACACCGCCACGGCCGGCAGCTACCGCTGGGACGTCTACGCGTACTCCGGCTCCGGCTCGTTCACGCTGAAGTACGACGTGCCCTGACCGACAGGAATCTGCGACGAAGGGCATCGGCCACCGGCCGGTGCCCTTCGTCCTACCCGGGCCCTTCCCGTATTGGGGATGTGCGGTCGTTGGTGCGAGTGGGAAGTTGGATTTCACCGTCTCGGGCGAAAACCACCCAGAGATGGAGATCGCCATGACGCATGCAGCCTCGGACGAATCCGTCGAGTGCCCGTTCTGCCGCGAGGAGGTCAAGGCCGAGGCCGTCAAGTGCAAGCACTGCGGCAGTGCGCTGCCCCAGTCGACACCGGGTCATGAGGGCATGTGCCCCTTCTGCAAGGAGGAGATCCACCCCGAAGCCGTCAAGTGCAAGCACTGCCGGACGATGCTGGGTCCGACCAGTTCCATGGTCGCCAACGTCACGAACGATCAGGTCATCGCCAGGCTGGAGTTTCGCCGCGCCGATGACTTCCCCCTGGCGCTTGGTCCTCGCCTGCCGGTCGTCTAGCTCACGAGGTGACGCAGGCAGGCAGGCCATCAAGGGGCGCGCGCCTGTCCTTGCTTGCTGGGGCGTCGTGGTCGGCTTACCGTCGAGGCATGGTCGACGGGCCGGTCGAAGGCGCGCTCTGGATCGTCGGCTTCATCACGGTCGCGGCCGTCGTCCTCGGCCTGGTGCTGTATGGCCGCGAGCTCGCCGCGCTGTCGGTGCGGCTCGGTCGCCGTCTGCATCTGGTGCCCCCTCCGCCACCGACCCCGCTCGGCTACCCCCTGGAGCAGATCGCGCGGGACCTTCGGCGGCTACGCGTCGAGGCCCGCCGCCACCGTCCCTGGATGCCGCTCGCCAAGCACCGAGGCATCGTGGCGGCGTACGACGACGCGTTGCTCGACGCGTGCCGGGCACTCGGTGTCTCCACCACCCTGGACACCCTGCCTGAGGGGATAGAGCACGAGTCCGAGCGGTTGCGGGTCGAGTCCGAGCTCGAGGCCGCCGGCATCGTCTGGGAGGTCTAGCCAGAGACGTTCGAACCAGGCAGACAAAGCGTGGACGAGGAGTACCAGGTCACTCGGCCGGGCATGAGGAAGCCCCCCGCCGCATGGGGTCAGCGAGGGGCTCCTGTCGACATTCGTCATGCTCCCTCCGAAGTCGACGGGACCATGATTCCACTCCAGCCAAGTCGTTGTCTCCTGTTTCCTCCCGCACCGGCGGGTGTCAAGGTGATTCCATGAACGGATTAGACCTCCTGGGGAAGCAGCAGCGCAGCCTCTACATCGACGGCACCTGGCGAGAGTCGAACGGCGGTGAGCGGTTCGACGTCCACGACCCCGCGGACGGGTCTGTCATCACCGACGTGGCCGACGGATCGGCGATCGACGCGCTGGACGCCCTCGACGCGGCGGCCTCGGCGAAGCCCGGGTGGGCCGCGACCGCACCGCGGGAGCGGGGCGAGATCCTGCGCCGCGCCTTCGACCTGATCACCGCCCACGCCGGCGACCTGGCGCACCTGATGAGCCTTGAGATGGGCAAGACCGTCGCCGAGGCGAAGGGGGAGGTCGCCTACGGCTCGGAGTTCTTCCGGTGGTTCGCCGAGGAGGCGGTCCGGATCCACGGTCGGTGGATGCGGGCGCCCGCCGGCGGGAGCCGCCTGCTCACGATCAAGAAGCCGGTGGGACCCTGCCTGTTCATCACGCCGTGGAACTTCCCGCTCGCGATGGGCACCCGGAAGATCGGTCCGGCCATCGCGGCCGGCTGCACGATGATCGTGAAGCCGGCAGCGGAGACGCCCCTGACCATGCTCGCGCTGGCCGGGTTGCTGGAGGAGGCAGGGGTGCCACCCGGCGTCCTCAACGTGGTCACGACGAGCAACTCCTCGGAGCTGGGCGCCGCCCTGATGGCCGACGACCGGCTGCGGAAGGTGAGCTTCACCGGATCCACGGAGGTCGGGAAGGTCCTGGTCCGCCAGGCGGCCGACGAGCTCCAGCGGGTCTCGATGGAGCTCGGTGGCAACGCACCGTTCCTCGTGTTCGACGACGCGGACGTGGATGCCGCAGTGGAAGGCGCCATGATCGCGAAGATGCGCAACATGGGCGAGGCGTGCACCTCGGCCAACCGGTTCCTCGTCCACGAGTCCGTCGCCGAGGAGTTCGGGGCTGCGCTCGGCAAGCGCATGTCGGCGCTCGTGGTCGGCCGCGGGCAGGACAAGGGTGTCGACGTCGGTCCCCTGATCAACGCGGACGCCGTGGAGTCGGTCGGCGAGCTGGTCACCGACGCCGTCCACGACGGAGCCACGCTCGTGACCGGTGGTACACCGCCCGACGGACCCGGGTACTTCTACACGCCCACCGTCCTGCTCGGCGTACCGGCCGAGGCGCGGATCAACGACGTGGAGATCTTCGGCCCGGTTGCTCCGATCACGACCTTCGCCGACGAGGCGGAGGCGATCGAGCGCGCCAACTCGACGGAGTACGGCCTCGTCTCCTACGCCTACACACGCGACCTCGACCGCACGATCCGCCTGGCCGAGGCGCTCGACTTCGGCATGGTCGGCATCAACACCGGCCTGGTCTCCAACCCAGCGGCGCCGTTCGGCGGCGTTAAGGCCAGCGGGTTCGGTCGCGAGGGCGGCTTCGAGGGGATCGAGGAGTACCTCGACACCACCTACGTCGCGCTCCCCGGCAGCTGACCCGGGCACACGCTGGTGGAGCCGCACGCACCCGTCGTCCAGCAGTACACCGAATTCGCCAGGGACGCGGGGGACTCACCGTGCTTCGTCGCCTGGGCGGAGGGAGTGGCCGCGGATCCCGAGGTCCAGGCCTGGCTGGCGGACCTGCCGCCGATCAAGCAGCAACCGAACCTGGTGTTCGCGGCCGCCAGGTGGCACGGCGTCCCGGCGCCCGGGCCGTACGACGGACTGCGCGAAGCCCTGCTCCGGGATGAGGGCACCATCCGGGCCATGATCCTGCGCCGGTCCACGCAGACCAACGAGGTCGGGCGACTGGCCACGCTCACGCCTGCCTTCGCCGAGTTGGCCGACGGGCGGCCCGTGGCCCTGCTGGAGGCCGGGGCCAGCGCCGGGTTGTGCCTCTTCCCGGACCGGTTCTCCTACGCCTGGTCGACCAGCGCGGGGATCGTCGAGGCCGGCACCGGCCCCCGGCTCGACTGCGAGGTCACGGGGTCGTTCACCGGCCAGGTCGTGGTCCCCGAGGTCGCCTGGCGGGGCGGGATCGACCTGAACCCGCTCGACGTGGCCGACGACGACGAGATGGCCTGGCTCGCCAACCTGGTCTGGCCGGAGCAGGACGATCGTCGGGAGCGGCTCGCCAGCGCGATCGAGGTGGCACGAGCGGAGCCCCCCGTCGTGACCCGCGGCGACATCCTCGAGGACCTGCCGGGTCTCGTCGACGAGGCGAGTCGACACGGACCGGTCGTGGTCTTCCACAGTGCTGTGGTCGCCTACCTCGAGGACCCGGACCGGCGTCGCTTCGCCCAGATGATGGCCGACCTGGTGTCCTCAGGTCGCTGCCACTGGGTCAGCAACGAGGGCAAGCGGGTGCTGCCGGAGGTGACGACAACCGGACCGGAGGTGCCGGCCGACCTGGCCGGCTTCGTGCTCGGCGTCGACGGGCGGGTCGTCGGGTGGACGCACGGCCACGGCCGGTCGATGACCTGGCTCTGACCTACCGCGTGGGTCAGGCGGGGACGCCGAGGATGTCGGCGAGGCGGGTGCGCCCAGGGACGCCGAGCTTGCGGTAGACGTTCGAGAGGTGCCACTCGACAGCCTTGATGCTGACGTCCAGCTCGCCGGCGATCCTGCGGTTCGTGAGCCCATCTGCCGCCAGTCGGGCCGCGGCCTGCTCGGTGGGCGTCAGCGTCGCCAGGGTCTCGCTGCGGATCCGGTGCGGCTCCTCACCGAGTCGCTCGAGGATGCTGCGGACCCGATTCTGGAGGGGGAAGAGGTCCTCGCGGCAGGCGTAGCGCTCGGCCGCGCGCAGCATCACCACTGCCGCGCTGTCGGAGTCGGGCTCGCACTGGAAGCTCAGCAGCAGCGCGAGGTCGACATCGATCTGGGCAGCCAGGCGCTCCGCCGGGACATCCCGGAGGGTCGTCCGGGCCTCGCGCAGCAGGGGCGCCGCACCTCCGTTGGCATTGGTCGCGGCAGCGGTCCGCAACGCCTGGGCGATGGCGTAGGGCGAGCCGGTTCCGCGGGCCAGCGCGAGGTGCTCGTGTGCGAGCCGGTTGCCCTCCTGACGGTCGCCGAGCCGGGTCAGGGCCAGAGCCGCACCGGATCGCCACGGCACCGTGAGCAGGTCGTCATCGTCGCCGAGCAGTGCTCCGGCCCGGGCATGGTTGGCGGCTGCCTGCTCGGCCAGGCCCTGGGCTGATGCGAGCTCTCCGAGCGCGTGGGCGGCCAGCGCCGCTCCCGTTCCCTCCAGGGACCCGAGCCCCAGGATCCGGTCGCCGAGCCCGTCCGCGTCGGCCAGCTCACCGCGGGCCAGTCGGCAGTCCAGCAGCGTGGCCAGGCGCACGACAGCGTCGGCCGGCGCTTCGTTCTCGGGCAGCGCGGTCAGGGTTCGGAGGGCACCGGTGATCTGTCCGGCGCGAGCCAGGGCACAGCCGAGAGAGAGCTGATCCGGTGCCGTCGTGGGAGCGTCGACGGGCATGGCCGAAGGTTAGGGCGCTGCCGCCCGGTCGTCCCCCGATCGCGGGGAATGGCCGAGGGTGGTTCAGTCCACGTGGTCAGGGCGGGTGGCTGGACCCGGGTCGTTCAGGCCATCGGGTCAGTCCGGACGGCCGAGAAAGGCTCGCAGCCGCTCGTCGTACGACGCGGCGTCGGACACCGGGCCCGGCGAGCCGAAGCGGATCCCGCGGTCCGCGTCGTCGACCACCTGGTGGGCCACCGGCAGGAGGGCACGGGCCAGGCCCTCGGGGATCGGGCCGCCCTTCCCGGTCGCCTGCCCGACGTCCCACCCGTGCACGGTGATCTCCAGCGCGGCGGTGGAGATCAGGAGGTCGGTGGCCAGATCGGCGTCGCCGACACGCACGTCCGGGTGCGTCGTCGGAGTGCTCCAGATGCCGAGCAGGGCACACGCCTTCCGTTGGAGGCTCTCCACCCGGAGCTCGCCCGGGGGGCGCTCGATCGGCACGCTGCCGCCGGCCGCCTCGGTGAAGGCGTCCAGCCCGTCGTCCATGTGGGCGAGCAGCGCACGGAGAGTCCACCCCCGACACGGGGTCCGACGGTCGAGGTGGGCCTCGTCCACTCCGGCCAGGGCCACCCGGGTGTAGCTCAGTGACCGGTCCAGCAGCTCCACGGCGCCCGCGAGGGCGGTGGTCACTGAGCCGCCGGTGCGTAGTCGGCCGGTAGGCGGTCGGGAAGGCCGAACCGCCGGAACAGACGGTGGTCGAAGAACGCGGCGACGTGGCGCACCCGGTCGCCGTCGATGTCGAGCACCTGGAGGTGGAACGGCTCGAAGTCCCCGTCGTCGGTGCGCATGTACAGGCCGTAGGCGGGCTGCCCGTTGGCGGTGGTGGCCACCATCGGCATGTCGTGGAAGCCGCCGGGGCAGTTGATGTCGATCAGCTCGCCGATGTTCCTCGCGCCGGAGTACCAACCCTTGAACGGCGGCATCTCCCAGACCGCGTCGGCCTTCAGGAGCTTGACGATGGCGTTGATGTCCTTGCGCCAGAAGGCCTCGACGTACTGCTCGAGCATCTGGTTCTGCTCGGGCGTCAGGTCGGGCTCCACGCTTTCCTCGGTGAACTGCTTCTCGGCCATCTGCGCGTGCGCCCGCTGAAGGGCGGAGTTGACCGCCGCGGGGGTCGTCTCCAGGGCCTCGGCGACCTCGGCCGCCGACCAGCGCAGCACGTCGCGCAGGATCAGGACTGCTCGTTGCCGGGCCGGGAGGTGCTGCAGCGCAGCGACGAACGCGAGGCGGATCGAGTCCCGCTCGGCCACGACGACGGCGGCGTCGGGGACCGGCTCCAGCCACGGGATCTCGGGGTCGCTCTCGAGTGCGTCGCCGGCCAGCTGGTCCGGCGTGCCGAGGCCGGCTGGCATCGGGCGTCGCGGCCGACCTTCGAGGTTGGTCAGGCACACGTTGGTGGCGATCCGGTAGAGCCACGTGCGGACCGACGAGCGGCCCTGGAAGTCGGCGGATGCCTTCCACGCACGCAGGAAGGTCTCCTGCACGAGGTCCTCGGCCTCGTGGAATGAGCCGCTCATCCGGTAGCAGTGAGCCAGGAGCTCGCGCTCGTAGCGTTGGGTCAATCCCTCGAAGTCTTCGAGTTCGCGTCGTCACGTCGGCCGTCCTCATGGGTAGCTCCTCGTCGCGGGCCAGTCTGCCCTGAGGTATGGACCGGCGTCGACGGCCCGATTCATCGGTGCCGGACCACCGAGTTTTCCGCTCCGCGCCTCACACGCGTTCGGCCACGAGCGCGAGGGCACGCTCGGCAGCCGGGCGGGCGAGGTCCCGGTCCTCGGGGATCAGCCCGGTCCGGGTGCGCCGGTCGAGCAGGTCGTCGACGTCGGCGGCCCCCTCATGGGTGACCCCGAAGACGAGCTCGGCCAGCGTGGCGGGCACGTGCTCGGCGATCGGGCGGAGCAGCTCGTCGTCACCGAGCCTCGTGACCTCACGGGCGCTGGCCAGCACCAGCCCGGCGTCCGCGCCGTACCGTCGGACCAGCCGGGCGGGCAGCTCCAGCCTGGACAGCTGTGCACGCGACGCCGCGCCGGCGAGCGGCAGGCTGCGGGTCCGGCACGGCCCTGCATCGAGCAGGGTGCGGGTGAGCACCCCGTCCACGGCGTCCTCGGCCATTCGTCGGTACGTCGTGAGCTTGCCGCCAACGATCGTCACCACTCCGGAGCGGGACGTGAGGACCGCGTGCCTGCGTGACAGGTCAGCCGTCGCGCCACCGCCGGTGTCGAGCAGCGGTCGGAGTCCGGCGTACGCGCCCGCCACGTCGGAGCGCCGCAGGTCCTTCGCGAACGTCGCCGAGACGACGTCCAGCAGGAAGCCGATCTCCGGCTCCGTCGGCTGCGGGACGTCCGGAACGTCGCCGTGGACCGGTTCGTCGGTGAGGCCGACGTAGATGGTCCGGTCCGGTTGGGGGAGGACGAACACGTAGCGGTTGGACTCGCCGGGCACGGGCGCGAACACTGCGACCTCCAGGCCCGGCAGGGTGCTGCCGCGCAGCACCAGGTGCGTGCCCCGGGACGGACGCAGGGTGACTTCGTCGACCAGGTCGCCGGCCCACACGCCGGTCGCGTTGACCACTCCGGCCGCCGTGACGGTGGAGGTGGCGCCGGTCAGCCCGTCGCGGAGCCGCACCGCGGTCCCGGTGGCCGACAGCACCCGCGCCCTCGTGCGCAGGTGCGCCCCGGCGCCCGCGGCCGTACGGGCGACGGTGGTGACCAGGCGGGCGTCGTCCACGAGCTGGCCGTCCCATGAGAGCAGCCCGCCGCGCAGCCCGTCGCGGCGCAGGCCGGGAGCGAGCCTGAGGGTCTCTGTGGCCGAGACCCGCCGCGGGCGAGGCAGGGTCTCGCGGTCGGTGCCGGCGGCCCGGCGCAACACGTCGCCGGCGCGCATGCCCGCGCGCGCGAACCCGGCCTGCAGTCCGGTGACGCCGGAGGTCAGCGGAAGCAGCATCGGCATCGCGTGGGTGAGGTGAGGCGCGGTGACCTCCATCAGGATGCCGCGCTCGACGGCACTCTCGTGGGCGATCCGCACCTGGCCCTGGGCGAGGTAGCGCAGCCCGCCGTGGACGAGCTTCGAGGACCAGCGCGACGTACCGAAGGCGAGGTCGTGGGCGTCGACCGCGAGCACGGAGAGGCCGCGGGTGGCGGCGTCGAGAGCCACACCGGCGCCGGTGATCCCCAGGCCGATGACCACCACGTCGACGTGGTCGGGTACGCCGGCCAGACCGGGGGTGATCCGGCGGGCCGTCATGGCGTGAGCGCCCGGGCGAGGAGGGTGTGGAGCTGCTCGTCGAGCTCGGCCTCGGTGGCCTCGTCGTCGACCATCGTGTGGGCGGACAGGACGAAGCCGTGGGCGGCCAGCAGGAGCCCGCGGGCGATCGCCGTGGGGTTGCCGGCGCGGATCGCGCCGGCACCTTGCCCGGTGCGGATCTGCTCCTCGGTGAGGGCCAGGATCGCGTCCTGCGACCGGCCACGACGAGACAGCAGGTAGGGGAGCAGCAGCTCGGGGTCCAGCTCGACGATGCGCAGGAACAGCTCGTTGTCGCGGAGCGCCCGGACGGTCCCGACGATCCCGTCCGCGAGTCGGGTCACGGGACCGGGCTCGTCGTCTCCGGCAGCGACGGAGTCGGCCACGACCGCGCCCCACTCGCGGGTCATCAGGTCGCCCAGCAGTTGCTGCATGTCGGACCACCGACGGTAGATCGTCATCCGCGAGACGCCGGCCCGGCGGGCGACCTCGGTAAGGGTCGTGCGCCGCCAGCCGACGTCCAGGATGCAGGCCCGGGCGGCGTCCAGGTAACCGTCCGCGGCATCTCGCTGGTCGAGCCCAACAATGTGACGAAGTGACGACATATGTCACACTGTAACTCATGACTCCCGAGATGCATCCGACCAGGTGGGGCGACCCCGCCGCCGCCTCGCCGCTCCCGGAGACCGCGCGCGGACTCGTCGAGGCGGTCTTCGGCATCGCCGAGCGACCGGCCGTCGAGCACCCTGACCTTCCGGTCCCTGTGATCGCCCCCGCCGTCCTGGACGGCCTTCGCGAGCTGCTCGGGAGTGCGCAGGTGCTGACCGACGACGACACCCGTCGGCTGCGGACCCGGGGAAAGTCGACGCCGGACCTGCTCCGCGCAAGGGCCGGAGACCTGGCCGATGCTCCGGACGCTGTGGTTCGTCCCGGTGACCACGACGACGTCGCCGCGGTCCTCGAGTACGCCGTCCGGCACCATCTCGCCGTGGTGCCGTTCGGCGGTGGCACATGTGTCACCGGCGGCCTGGCCGCCCGCCGTCAGGGGTACGGCGGCGTGGTCTCGCTCGACCTGATCCGGATGTCCCGGCTGGTCGCCGTCGATCCGATCTCCATGACGGCCACCCTCCAGCCCGGGCTGCGTGGTCCCGAAGCCGAGGCCCTGCTGGCCGAGCACGGAATGACCCTGGGGCACTACCCGCAATCCTTCGAGTACGCCTCCATCGGCGGATTCGCCGCCACCCGCTCCAGCGGCCAGTCCAGCGCCGGGTACGGCCGCTTCGACGCGCTCGTCGTCGGCCTCACCGTCGCGACCCCCGCCGGACGACTCGACCTCGGTTCGGCGCCGGCGAACGCTGCCGGCCCCGACCTGCGCCAGCTGGTGCTCGGCTCCGAGGGCGCCTTCGGGGTCATCACGTCGGTCACTGTCAGGGTCCGCCCGAAGCCCGAAGCCACCGTGTACGACGAGTGGCAGTGGCCATCGTTCGCCGAGGGCGCCGCTGGGCTTCGGGCACTCGCCCAGGCCGGGCTGCTGCCGACCGTCGTCCGCCTCTCTGACGAGGCCGAGTCCGCGATCAACCTGGCCAGGCCCGACGCGATCGGCGGCGCCGGTGGTGGCGGTGGTGATGGTGATGGTGATGGTGATGGTGGCGCGGGCGGGTGCCTGATGATCGCCGGCTACGAAGGGACCCCGGCCGTGGTCGAGGCCAAGCGTGCGGCAGTCACCTCAGCGCTCACCGACCTGGGCGGCGTCGACCTCGGCGAGGAACCGGGCCGGGCCTGGGCACACGGCCGGTTCCAGGCGCCGTACCTCCGCGACTCGATGCTCGACGTCGGCGTCCTCGTCGAGACCCTCGAGACCGCGACGTTCTGGTCGAGGATCGACCACCTCTACGCGTCCGTGAAGGCCGCTCTCCAGGAGTCCCTCGGCGAGGGGTCGCTCGTGCTCTGCCACATCTCCCATGTCTACGAGACCGGGTGCTCGCTCTACTTCACCGTCGCCGCAAGGGAGGCCGAGGAGCCGATCGGCCAGTGGCGGTCGGCGAAGGCCGCAGCGAGTGACGCGATGATCGCGGCCGGCGCCACGATTACCCACCATCACGCCGTCGGCACCGACCACAAGCCGTGGTACGCGCAGGAGATCGGCGAGGTGGGCGTGTCGATCCTGCGCGCGGTCAAGGCCGAGCTGGACCCGACGGGTGTCCTCAATCCAGGTGTGCTGATCCCATGACCCGGCGGTTCACGTTCCTGGTCAACCCGGCCTCGGGAGGCGGCGCGGCGCCCGAGGCCGTGGTGCCGCTGGCGCGGCTGCTTCGGGATGCCGGGGCCGATGTCGAGGTCACCTACTCACCCGGACCCCACGCGACGCGGGACCTCCTGTCGAGCGCCGTCGACCGCGGTGAGGTGGTCGTCTCCGTCGGCGGCGACGGGATGCTCTCGTCGCTGGCCGGTGCGGTGTCGCGCGCCGAGGGGACGCTCGCGGTGGTGCCTGCCGGTCGCGGCAACGACTTCGCCCGGATGCTCGGCCTTCCCGACGACCCGGCCGGACAGGCGCGGGTGCTCCTGTCGGGCGAGGTGCGCCGGGTCGACCTGCTGTCGTGGAGCGTCGGTGGCGCATCGCGCCTGGTCGCCGGCTCGGTCTACGCGGGCGTCGACGCCCGCGCCTCGGAGATCGTCGACCGGGCGCAGTGGCTGCCGAAGTCGCTGCAGTACCCCTACGCCGCCGTGCGTGCGCTCGCGACCTACCGGCCAGGCCGCTACCGGCTCTCGGTCGACGGCGTCGAACGGGAGTACGCCGCTGCGACGATCGTCGTCGCCAACTCCGCGTACTACGGCAAGGGGATGAGGATCGCACCGGCCGCCACCGTCGACGACGGCCTGCTCGACGTCGTGGCGATCGAGGCGGCGTCCCGGGTCGCCCTGATGCGGGCGCTGCCGACGGTCTACGACGGTGCGCATGTCTCCCGCGACGAGGTCACCGTGCTCACCGGCAAGCGGGTCGAGCTGTGCGGGCGGTCCCGCACCCCGATCCCGGTCGGGGCGGACGGCGAGCCCCTCGGCGTGCTCCCCGGGCTCGACGACGAGCCGGCGGTCGTCGAGATCCAGCCGGGCGCGCTGTCGATCGTCTGCTGACGTCCACCACGGTCGAGACTGGTCAGCCGCTAGCGGAACGTCCAGACCAGCAGCTCGGTCAGAGAGGCGGCGGTCACGGACAACCCGGGTCGGTCGGTGATCCGGAACGCGTCACCGGCCGACAGCGGCTCGGCCAGACTGGAACGGGCCAGCGACCCGACGGCCACGAACACGTGCTGAAGCGGATCGTCGGGCAACGTGACCGACTGACCCGCCTCGAGGGTGGCCGCGTGGAGCGTCGCGGACGCCGTACTGACGGAGAGGAGCGCGGCGGGGTCGTGCCCGGAGACCACCGGCACCAGGACTCCAGGACTCCTCACCTCGGTCGCATCGGCGGTCACGTACGCCGGTTCGGCGCCGGTCGCGTCCGGCCGCAGCCACGTCTGGACGAACCTGGTCGGCCCGGCAGCCTCTTCCGCCACTTCGCTGTGCTGCACGCCCGAACCCGCCGACAGCACCTGCACCTGGCCGGCAGCCACGACAGTGGCGGGACCGACCGAGGCCGCGTGCCGCACCGCGCCAGACAGCACCCAGGTGACGATCTCCAGGTCCTCGTGCCGGTGCTCGTCGAAGCCGACGCCCGAACGCAGCAGGTGGTCGTCGTGGCAGACCATCGGCCCGAACGCCAGGTTGCCGGCGTCGTAGTGCTCTCCGAAGGAGAACGAGTGCCAGGTGCGATATCCCTCACGGCGGGTGACGAACCTGGTTGTTCCCCGGCGGACCTCGACCGTCATGGGCACAATGATCCCGTGTTCCCGCAACTTCCCCCTGGCTTCCGCTTCGGCACTGCCACCTCCTCGTACCAGATCGAGGGCGCAGCCTCCGAGGACGGCAAGGGTCCGAGCATCTGGGACACCTTTGCCGCAAAGCCCGGCCGGATCGCCGACGGGTCCAGCGGCGCTGTGGCGAGCGACCACTACCACCGGTGGCAGGAGGACGTCGACCTGCTGAAGCAGCTGGGCGCGGGTGGCTACCGGTTCTCGATCTCCTGGCCGCGCATCCAGCCGTCCGGCTCCGGGCCCGCCAACGCGCGCGGCCTCGCCTTCTACGACCGCCTGATCGACAAGCTGCTCGAGGCCGGCGTGCAGCCGATGGCCACCCTCTACCACTGGGACCTGCCGCAGGGACTCGAGGACGACGGTGGCTGGCTCAACCCCGACAACGTCTCCCGGTTCGCCGACTACGCCGCCATCGTCGGCGACGCGTTCGCCGATCGGGTTGAGCACTGGATCCCCGTCAACGAGCCCAACGCGGTGACCCACCTCGGTTACGCGACCGGCATGCACGCGCCGGGGAAGCGGCTGATGTTCGACTCGCTGTGGGTGGCCCACCACCTCCTGCTCGGCCACGCCCGCGCGGCCATGGCCCTGCGCGCTGCCGGGGCCACCA
>CAVZAZ010000025.1:0-152958 GCA_963773355.1 uncultured Actinomycetota bacterium
CGCCACCCACGGTGGCGACGTCCGGGTGTGGTCGGTCGAGGGTCAGGGGTCAACCTTCACCCTGATCCTGCCCCGCCACGGTTCCGCCAACCATCAGGAGACATACGCGTGACACGGGTACTCGTCGTCGAGGACGAAGAAAGCTACAGCGACGCCCTCGCCTACATGCTGCGCAAAGAGGGCTACGAGGTCGCGATCGCGGCCACCGGCCCCGATGCGCTCACCGAGTTCGACCGCAACGGGGCGGACGTCGTGCTCCTCGACCTGATGCTGCCCGGCCTTCCCGGCACCGAGGTGTGCCGGCAGATCCGGCAGACCTCCAACGTCCCGGTGATCATGGTCAGCGCCAAGGACGACGAGGTCGACAAGGTCGTCGGGCTGGAGCTGGGCGCCGACGACTACGTCACCAAGCCGTACTCCCCTCGCGAGCTCGTGGCCCGGATCCGCGCGGTGCTCCGACGCGGCGTCGACCCGGACCTGGCGCCGGCGGCGCTGGAGGCGGGACCGGTGCGGATGGACGTGGAGCGGCACGTCGTCACGGTGGACGGCTCCGAGCAGCGGCTGCCGCTGAAGGAGTTCGAGCTGCTGGAGATGTTCCTGCGCAACCCCGGCCGGGTGCTCACCCGCGGGCAGCTCATCGACCGGGTCTGGGGCTCGGACTACGTCGGCGACACCAAGACCCTCGACGTCCACGTCAAGCGGCTGCGGGCCAAGCTCGAGCCGGACCCGTCCACCCCGAAGTACCTCGTCACCGTCCGCGGGCTCGGCTACAAGTTCGACGTCTGAGCGATCAGCCCAGCAGGATCAGCCCAGAACGATCAGCCCAACACGATCAACCCAGCACGATCAGCCCAGCAGCGGGAATCGGCCGTGGTCGACGTCGTCCGACGCGTCCAGCGGCGCTCGCCCGGTGCCCTTGAGCACGGGTGGCGGTGTCGTCCCACGCCGTCGGGAGCGGCTCGCCGTACAGCCCCTCGAGGACCCGGCGGGTCAACGCCAGCGCGGTCTGCGGCGGTGGGCCGCCGGGGATCTCCAGGGTCAGGTCCATCAGGTGCACGGTGGCCTCGAGGACCAGGGTCGAGACGAAGCCCGGCACTGCGATGACGTGCCCTTGGGTCTCTACGTGGCCCGCGGGATCGGCGGCGCGGGCGGCCCGGATCGCGGCACCACTCGTCGTTCGCCAGTGGTCGACCAGGTCTTCGGAACCGGGGTAGGCAGCGGCGGCGGCCCGCACGAACTTCGCGTGCGCTGCCCCGCCGTCGCCCTCCGAAGGGCGGTACCGATTCCAGTACGACACCTCGTCGACGTCCGGCTCCGCGTCGGTCGGGCTCGCGAACGCCGTGAGTGACCGCTGGGCGTCGAGCAGCTGGTGGAAGAGCAGGTCGCGGACGGTCCACGCTTCGGCGCGGGTCGGGCGTCCGAACTCGGTGTCCGGCAACGCCTCGACCGCTGTGGTCTCGAGGGTCCACAGCTCGTCGAGCAGGTCGGTCTCCATACCCCGAGTCTGCCCCGATCCCAGTCGCCACGGCGCGCTGGCCGGATGTCGCGCAACGCAGTCCGAAAACCGCGTGTCGGGAGGCGCCGTCGGTCCCTAGGCTGACGGCGTGACGACGACTGTGGCGCCGGTGCGCGCTTGGCTTCCGCTGGCCGCCGTGTCGTGCACGCTGGTGTTCTGGGCCTCGGCGTTCGTCGCCATCCGCCACCTTGGCCACGAGTTCTCCCCCGGCCCGTTGGCCCTCGGCCGGCTCGTCATCGGCTCGATCTGCCTCGGCATCGTCGCCCTGAGCCGCGGATTCCCGAAGCCCAACCGCAGCGACCTGTTGACGATCGTCGTGATCGGGGTCCTGTGGTTCGGCGTCTACAACGTCGCTCTCAACGAGGGCGAGCAACGCGTCGACGCGGGGACCGCCGCGATGCTGATCCAGATCTCGCCTGTCCTGATCGCCCTGCTTGCCGCCATGTTCCTGCACGAGCGGTTCACGCTCTACCTTGGGCTCGGGCTGGCACTGGCGTTCGCAGGCGTGGCCATCATTGCCTTCTCGACCAGCCCCGGCGGCGACCGCGACGTGCTCGGCGTAGCACTGTGCCTGTTGGCCGCGGTCGTCTACTCGATCAGCCTGATCCTGCAGAAGCCCCTCGTGGGCCGGCTCCCCGCGGTGCACGTCACCTGGCTGGCCTGCACCGTGGGCGCCATCGCCTGTCTCCCGTTCGCCGGCGCGCTCGTGCAGGAGACTGCAGACGCATCCGCGTCGTCGGTGTGGTGGCTGGTCTACCTGGGCGTGTTCCCGACGGCCCTCGCGTTCACGACGTACGCCTTCGCGCTGCGACACATGACGGCCAGCAACCTCGGCATCACCACCTATCTGGTGCCGCCGATCACCATCGTCATGGGGCTGGTCTTCCTCGGCGAGGTGCCGCCGACGATGGCGTACGCCGGGGGCGCGCTCGCGCTGGTCGGCGTCGCCGTGGCGCGCCGCAAGCCGCGCGCCCCGAAGGAGACCCCCGGCCCGCCCGAGGCTGCCATGCTGAACAGGTGAATCTGCTCGCCAACATCCTCGTCGGCATCGTCGCCGCACTCCACCTCGGGTTCCTGGCCCTGGAGATGTTCCTGTGGACCACCCCGACCGGGCGCCGGGTGTTCGGCCTGGATCCGGAGTTCGCCGAGCGCAGCAAGGCCCTCGCCGCCAACCAGGGCCTCTACAACGGCTTCCTCGCCACCGGCCTGGTGTGGGGTCTCGTGGACGACAGCACCGACGTGCAGCTGTTCTTCCTCGCCTGTGTCATCGTCGCCGGCGCCTACGGCGCGGTCACGGTGAACCGGCGGATCCTGCTCGTCCAGGCCCTGCCCGGATTCCTCGCGTTCCTCGCCGTCTTCGCCGCCCGCTGAGAGGCCTCCGGGCGCGACTCAGCGATCGAGCCAGCCGCGGAAGGCCTCGAGGTTGCGGGTCGACTCACCACGCAGCTTGCGCCACTCCCACTCCTTGCGGATCGAGGAGGCGAAGCCGAGCTCGAGGATGGAGTTGAAGGACTCGTCGGCATTGGACAGCACCGAACCCAACAGACGGTCCAGCTCGTCGGGGGTGATCGCGATCAGGGGGAGGCGGGCGTCGAGGTAGATGTCGCCGAGCGCGTCGACCGCGAACGACACGGCGTACATCTTGAGGTTGCGTGCCAGCAGCCAGCGGTAGACCTGCTCCTGGTTCTCGTCGGGCTTGCGGCAGACGAACGCGTGCACGCCGAGCGCGTGCGGCCCGACGTCGAGCCGGACCGGTGTCTGCAGCTTCTTCTCGCCGGGCAGGGTGAGCGTGAAGACGCCGTCGGCGATCTCCTCGTGCTCGATCTCGTTGTCGGTCAGATAGGCGCGGACCACATCGGCGGTCAAGAAACCTCCTGGAGCATCGACATCCGCGCCCGACGATAGACCTCAAGGGTGCGCTCTGCCGTGTGCTCCCAGGCGAAGCTCCGTGCCTGCTCGAGGGCGCCCGCCTCCAGCGTCGTCCGCAGCACCTCGTCCTCCAGCACGCGCCGCATCGCGGCCGCCCAGGCCCGCGGCTCATGGTTGTCGACGAGCAGGCCGCTGTGACCGTCGCGGACCACGGTGGTCAGGCCACCGACAGCGGCGGCCACGACCGGGGTGCCGGTCGCCTGGGCCTCGACGGCGACCAGGCCGAACGACTCGTTGTAGGACGGTACGGCGACCAGGGTCGCGGCCGAGCACCAGCGGGCCAGGTCCTCCTGTGCCACCGGCGGGACGAACCGCACCACGTCGTCGAGGCCGAGCTCCGCGGCCAGCTGGGCCAGCGATTCCGGGTGCTCGAGGCCGGTGCCGGACGGCCCGCCCACGATCGGGACGACCAGCCGCGAGCGCAGCTCCGGCGTCTCCTCGAGCAGCACGGCAACAGCCCGCAGCAGCACGTCCGGTGCCTTCAGCGGCTGGATCCGGCCGGCGAAGAGCAGGACGTGCGCGTCGGCCGGGATGTCGAGCGCGGACCGCGCCGAGGCCTTGTCCTCGGGGTGGAAGACCGACAGGTCCACGCCCGGGTGCACGACCTCGACCCGGCCGGGGTCGGCGTTGTACAGGTTGATCAGCTGCTTGGCCTCGATGTCGGTGTTGGCGATCAGCATGTCTGCCGCCTCGACCACCTGCTCCTCGCCGATGATCCGGGCGAGGGGCTCGGGGGTGTCCCCGTCGGCCAGGGCATCGTTCTTGACCTTGGCCATCGTGTGCATCGTGTGCACCAGCGGCACGCCCCAACGATCCCGGGCCAGAGCCCCCACCTGGCCTGAGAGCCAGTAGTGGGAATGGACCGCGTCGTAGTGGCCCACCGGCTGACCGGCCTCGGCCCGGAGCACCTCGCGTGCGAAGACGCACAGCTGCCCGGGGAGCTCCCCCTTCGTCAGTCCTTCGAACGGGCCGGCGTGGATGTGCCGGACGGTGATCCCGTCTCCGGCCTCGACGATCGGCGCCAGGGAGGACGAGGTGGCCCTCGTGAAGATGTCGACCTCGATGCCGCGGGCGGCCAGGCGACGCGACAGCTCGATGACGTAGACGTTCATGCCACCCGCATCGCCGGTCCCCGGCTGGTCCAGTGGTGAGGTGTGCAGGCTGATCAAGGCCAGCCGATCGATGGAGCGGTCCACGTCCTGCCTTCCGTCACGATTCACCTACCCAAACCGTGCGGGGTGCTCCCGCATTCCGTGGCGGATCTCACGTGCTGGGCGGGCGGCCCGCCAGCGGTGATCGAGGCGGGTGCGGCCAGCGGGTGCGGTCAGCGCGCGTGGGCGCCGGCGTGCCGGCGCGGCTCCTCGGCCCGGGTCCGGGTGGCCTCGATGACGGCGATCACCGCGACCACGGCGCCGAACGCGCCGTCCACGAGCGCTTCGTCGCCGGTGCGCAGCACTTCGAGGACCGACCAGACCAGCGCCGGAAACGCCACGCCGACGATGAGACGCAGCCACATCGCGCTCTTGCTGACCAGTCCCATCCCGAAGCCGACCAGGGCGATCGCGAGCAGCGCGAGGCCACCCCAGTAGAGGGCGTCGACGAGGGTGCCCTGGGTGGTCCCGGCGAGGTCGAGCCCGTAGCGCGCGGCCCAGGCCAGGCCACCCACGGCACCGCAGAAAACCATCACGGCACGCAGACTCATCGCGTTGAGGACCTCGTTGTTGACGTTCCGACGACAGGACAGTGTGCCACCGCCCCGCCTTTACCTTCCACACACCCGGCACAATCGCCCGCATGGACACCGGCATGGGGACACCTCTGGGGACACCGCACGGGTTGCCGTCGTGACCGGAGCCAGCAGCGGCATCGGCGCCGCGACCGCCCGAGCCCTCTCCGGGGCCGGCTATCACGTGGTCTGCGCCGCGCGGCGGGCCGATCGGGTGGCGGCCCTGGCCGAGGAGATCGGAGGAATCCCGGTCGCCTGCGACGTCACGTCGGCGTCGTCGGTGGCCGGGCTCGCCGAACGGGTCGGCGGGGTGCTGCACGTGCTCGTGAACAACGCCGGCGGCGCGTTCGGCGCCGACCCGGTGGAGTCGGCCGACCCGGAGGACTGGCGCGCGATGTACGACGTGAACGTGCTCGGTCTCCTGCGCGTCACCCAGGCCCTGCTGCCGGCGCTGCGGGCCAGCGGGGACGGCCTCATCGTCAACGTCGGCTCGACGGCCGGCCGGATCGCCTACGAGGGCGGCGGCGGCTACACGGCCGCCAAGCACGGCACCCAGGTGGTCACCGAGACCCTGCGCCTCGAGCTGGTCGGCGAGCCGATCCGGGTCTCCGAGATCGCGCCCGGCATGGTGCGCACCGACGAGTTCACACTGAACCGCTTCGACGGTGACCGGGAACGGGCGGACGCCGTGTACGCCGGCGTACCCGACCCTCTGGTCGCCGAGGACGTGGCCGATGCCGTCGCCTGGATCGCGACCCGGCCCAGCCACGTCAACATCGACGAGCTCGTCATCCGGCCGCGCGCCCAGGCCGCCCAGCACAAGGTGCACCGGGTCGAGGACGGAGACGGCGATGGGTCGTGAACTGACGGTGCGGGACAGCGTCGTGATCGAGGGCGTCTCACCCGAGCGCGTCTACGACCTGGTCAGCGATCCCTCGCGGATGGGCCGGTGGAGCCCGGAGAACCTCGGGGCCGACGTTCCCGGCGCCGACCGGGCGGCGTACGTCGGGATGTCGTTCGTGGGCCAGAACAAGCGTGGCCTGCTCCGTTGGTCGACACGGTGCACCGTGACCGCGGCCGACCCTGGCGAGCGGTTCGCGTTCCGGGTGCACGCGATCGGGCTGCGGGTGCCGCTGCTGCCCGGTGCCATCGCGACCTGGGACTACCGGTTCGAGCCGCACGGTGACGGGACGCGGGTCACCGAGATCTGGACCGACCGTCGTCGCGCCTGGCCGAACGCCGTGGCCGAACGGTTCGACAGACTTGCGACCGGTGGGCGCACGTTCGCGGAGTTCCAGCAGGGCAACATCGCCCGCACCCTGGCCCGACTCAAGCAGGACCTCGAGGGCTCGGGCTCCCACTAGCGCTGGACGATCCTGCGCACTCCCGCACAGCGGTGGCAGACTGCCCGCGTGCAGACCATCGGACTCGTCGGCGGGATGAGCTGGGAGAGCAGTGCGGTCTACTACCGCGACCTCAACCTGGGGGTCCAGGAGCGGCTGGGTGGACTCTCCTCGCCCAAGCTGGTGCTCAGCACCGTCGACTTCGCCGAGGTCACGCACCTCGAGGACGACGAGCGCTGGGACCTGATCGGTCAGCTGCTCGCCGAGGCCGCCCAGGGAGTCGAGCGGGCCGGCGCCGACTTCCTGCTGCTGTGCACGACGACGTTCCACAAGGTCGCCGACGAGATCGAGGCGGCCGTCGACATCCCGATCCTCCATCTCGGCGACGTCGTGGCCGAAGCCTGCGTGGCGCGGGACACGAAGACCGTGGCCCTGATCGGCACCAAGGTGGCGATGGCGGACGACTTCTTCCGGGACCGGCTCGCCCGGCACGGACTGGAGGTCCTGGTCCCCGGGACGGAGCACCACGACTGGCTCAACTCGGCCATCTACGACGAACTGGTCCACGGCCACGCGTTGCCCCGGACCCGACGGCGCGTCGTGGAGCTCATCGAGGAGCTCTGGGACGCCGGGGCGGGCGGCGTACTCCTCGGGTGCACCGAGCTCGAGCTCCTCGTCACCCAGAGCGACGTCGAGACACCGGTCTTCCCTTGCACCACCCTGCACGTCACCGCCGCCCTCGACCGGGCGCTGGCCTGATTTCCGGGTAGTACGTCAAGAAGGGCACCGTTCGGGCAGGCGAAGTGGTGCTTTTCGTGACGTACTACCGCGACACATCGGCGAGCACCAGCTCCGCGAGCCGGCGCAGCTCGGGGGTGAGCTCGTGCTCGGGCACGGTGACGTGTGACCCGCGCAGGTCGAACTCGTAGGAGTACATGTCCGGGTAGGGCCGGCCGCCCGCCAGGGCGGTCAGGTCGATCTGGTCCACCAGCGAGCGCAGCTCCCCGACCCGGTCGTCATCGGGACGGTCGAGGTCGACCTCACCGGTGACCGTCGTACCGATGAAGCCACCGCTCCTGCGCACCGCCACCACCGCCCGCCCGGACTCCGGGCTCTCGGCCGGACCGGGGCGACGGTGACGACCCCCGATCGTCACCCCGACGTCTGCCCACGCCTGCGTCACCGGGTCGGCGTGGTCTCCGGCGGCCGCGATCGTCGCCGCGGCGAACCCGGCGAAGTCGGTCTCGGGGCCCACGTCGTCACCCGCGAGGGCGGCGTACCAGATCCCACCGGCCCCCGCCCAGGTGTTGCCGCCGATCGCCTTCGCGGCGAGGTGGAAGGCGCGGTTCGGGATGCCCGAGTTGATGTGCACGCCGCCGTTGTCGTCGGTCGTCTCCACGTAGTCGTCCATGTGCCCCACCTGGGGGTCGGCGCCGAGCGCCGGGTCGTCGTACGCCGTCCCGGGTCGCGCCATGTCCCGCAGGGCGCGGGCGTCGATGCCGGCCCGGAAGAGCTCGGCTCCGATCAGCCAGTCCGCCTGGTCCGGGGTCTGCGCGAGCAGTCGTTGCTTGAGGCAGGCGGCGAAGGCGTCGGCGACCGACTCGTTGAGCGCGCCCGGCTGCCCCTCGTAGACCAGCCCGGCGGTGTGCTCCACGACCGCGTGCGTGAACTCGTGGCCCAGCACGTCCACCGGCTTGGTGAAGCGGTCGAAGATCCGGTCGTCGCCGTCCCCGAACACCAGCTGCTCGCCGTCCCAGAACGCGTTGACGTAGTCGTGGCCGTAGTGCACGGTCGCGCGCACCGTCGCCCCGGCGCCGTCGTACGACGACCGGTCGTAGATGTCGGCGAAGAGGGCCAGCGAGCCGGCCACCCCGTAGGCCGCCTCGTCGACGGCGACGTCACCGGAATCCGGCTGGCCGGCAGAGCGCACCGGCGTGCCCGGGAGGGTGGTCTCGTTGCCGGCGGTGTGGACGACCCAGGCCGCCGCAGCACCGGGGACCGGGCCGTCGCCCGAGCGCTCCTGCCGAACCCGCCGCCGGCTCCGAAACTCCCGGTCCAGCACGAGGGAGTCGGGATAGCACGGGTCGTCGGGGACGGAGGCGGCAATCCGGTCCAGCAGGTACGGCGGGATGAACTGGCAGGTCATGTTCCACCTGTACCCCGCGTGGGTCAGATATTCCACCGCACCAGCCCGCCAGGCGGCATTTTCGGGCGGATCAGCGATTCAGGAAACCCGGGCCCCGCCGATAGGGTGGAGCGAATCCCCCACCGCGAAAGCGAGCCCGGCTCCGCCATGTCTGCTTCCCTGACCCGCAGCGATCTGCGCAACGTCGCGATCGTCGCGCACGTCGACCACGGCAAGACCACCCTGGTCGACGCGATGCTGCACCAGGCCGGCGCCTTCACCGCGCACGAGGCCGAGGGCGTCGCCGATCGGGTGATGGACTCCGGCGACCTGGAGCGCGAGAAGGGCATCACGATCCTCGCGAAGAACACGGCGATCCGGTACGTACCCGCGAGGCACCGGAGACCAGACGCCTGCCGACCACACTGGTGACCCGGCGCACGTAACCCTGAACATCGTCGACACCCCCGGCCACGCCGACTTCGGAGGCGAGGTCGAGCGCGGGTTGTCGATGGTCGACGGGATCGTGCTCCTGGTCGATGCCTCCGAGGGGCCGCTCCCGCAGACCCGCTTCGTGCTCCGCAAGGCGCTGAACGCCGACATGCCCGTGGTGCTCGTCGTCAACAAGGTGGACCGCTCCGACGCGCGCATCGCCGAAGTGGTCGACGAGACCTACGAGCTGTTCCTGGACCTGCTCGACGAGCACCACAGCCAGGACGCGCTCGACTTCCCCGTCGTCTACGCCAGCGCCAGGGCCGGCCGGGCCGGCCTCGAGCAGCCGGAGAACGGCTCGCTTCCCGACTCCCCCGATCTCGAGCCCCTGTTCCGCACCATCCTCGAGAACATCCCGGCCCCGACGTACGACGAGGGCGCGCCGCTGCAGGCCCACGTGACCAACCTCGACGCGAGCCCGTTCCTCGGCCGGATCGCCCTGGTCCGGGTGCACGAGGGGACGCTGCGCAAGGGTCAGAACGTGGCCTGGATGAAGCGCGACGGCTCGACGAAGAACGTCCGGGTGACCGAGCTGCTGATGACCGAGGGGCTGGAGCGGGTTGCCCGCCGACCAGGCCGGGCCCGGGCGACATCGCCGCCATCGCCGGCATCCCCGACATCATGATCGGCGAGACCCTCGCCGACCCGGAGAACCCGATCGCGCTGCCGCTGATCTCGGTCGACGAGCCCGCGATCTCGATGACCATCGGGACCAACACCTCGCCCCTGGTCGGCCGGGTCAAGGGTTCGAAGGTGACCGCGCGCCTGGTCAAGGACCGGCTCGACAAGGAGCTCGTCGGCAACGTGTCCCTGCGCATCCTGCCGACCGATCGCCCGGACGCATGGGAGGTCCAGGGCCGCGGCGAGCTGGCGCTGGCGATCCTGGTCGAGCAGATGCGCCGCGAGGGCTACGAGCTGAACGTCGGCAAGCCGCAGGTGGTGACCCGCGAGGTCGACGGCAAGGTCCACGAGCCGGTGGAGCGGCTGACCATCGACGCCCCCGAGGAGCACCTGGGCACCATCACCGAGCTGCTCGCGAGCCGCAAGGGCCGGATGGAGCAGATGACCAACCACGGCACCGGCTGGGTGCGGATGGACTTCCTGGTCCCGGCCCGCGGCCTGATCGGCTTCCGCACCGAGTTCCTCACCGAGACCCGGGGCACCGGTATCGCCCACCACGTGTTCGAGGGCTACGAGCCATGGGCCGGCGAGATCCGTTCCCGTTCCCAGGGCTCGCTGGTCGCCGACCGCGCCGGCGCCGCGACGTCGTACGCCATGACCAACCTGCAGGAGCGGGGCGTGCTGTTCGTGGAGCCGACGACCGAGGTCTACGAGGGCATGATCGTGGGCGAGAACTCGCGGGCCGACGACATGGACGTCAACATCACCAAGGAGAAGCAGCAGACCAACATCCGCTCCTCCACCGCCGACAACTTCGAGAAGCTCATCCCGCCGAAGAGGCTGTCCCTGGAGCAGTGCCTGGAGTTCTGCCGCGAGGACGAGTGCGTCGAGGTCACGCCGGAGACGGTGCGGATCCGCAAGGTCGTGCTGGACCAGAACGAGCGCGCCAAGATCGCCTCCCGCGCCCGCAAGGCGCGCTAGCGCCGCTGTCCGCGCGCAGTCCGCGAGACGCGCTCCCGTCGCGGTGTCGAAGACGTGCACCCTGCCGGATCGGCGGTGAGGCTTGACCGTCTGTCCCGTGGTCAGCTCCAGTCGGGCATCGATCCGGGCCACGACCTGGCGGAGCAGCCCGTCGCGCGCGTCGACGTCCGGCGTCGCGTAGAGGAAGGCGTCCGCGCCGAGCTCCTCGACGACAGCGACGGTGGCCGGGTAGCCGTCCTCGCCCGCCCCGGCGATGCGCCACGACTCCGGCCGGATGCCGACCGTCACGTCACCGGTGGCCTTGGCCGCCGCCGCGCGGTCGATCGACAGCTCGTAGCCGTCGACCACCGCCACGCCGTCGCCCGCGGTCTTGGCCGGGCAGCAGGTTCATGGAGGGTGATCCGATGAAGCCGGCGACGAAGAGGTTGGCGGGCTGGTCGTAGAGGGCCAGCGGGGTGTCGACCTGTTGCAGGAGGCCGTCCTTCATCACCGCGACCCGGTCGCCCATGGTCATCGCCTCGACCTGGTCGTGGGTGACGTAGACGGTGGTGACGCCGAGCCGCCGCTGCAGGGCGGCGATCTGGGTGCGGGTGGAGACCCGGAGCTTGGCGTCGAGGTTGGACAGCGGCTCGTCCATGCAGAACACCTGGGGCTGGCGCACGATCGCCCGACCCATCGCGACCCGCTGCCGCTGTCCGCCGGAGAGCGCCTTGGGCTTGCGGTCGAGGAACTCCGCGAGGTCCAGCAGCTTGGCGGCTTCGGCGACCCGCGTGGCGCGTTCGTCCTTGGAGACCCCGGCCATCTTCAGGGCGAAGGCCATGTTGTCGGACACGCTCATGTGCGGGTAGAGGGCGTAGTTCTGGAAGACCATCGCGATGTCGCGGTCCTTGGGCGGGACCGCGGTGACGTCGCGGTCCCCGATCCGGATGGTGCCGGAGGAGACCTCCTCCAGACCGGCCAGCATCCGCAACGACGTGGACTTCCCACATCCCGAGGGGCCGACCAGGACCATGAACTCCCCGTCCCCGATGTCGAGGTTGAGGTCATCCACGGCGGGGCTGGAGGCCCCTGGATAGATGCACTGGGCGTCCTGATAGCTGACAGAGGCCATGACAGATAGTTCCCTTCACCGGCAGGTACGTGCCGGACGGTCCGTAGTGGAGGGGTTCCCCGGAACCCTACGGGGCGAGACGTTGCCGCGTCCAGTGGAAGCGCTCTCACACACCTGGTCACAGCCTGGTCACGAGTTCTGCCTAATTTGACGGGCCTTCTTGACACTTCATGTGACGCGTGCCATGTTGATGAAACTGTTTCAGTGGAAGCGCTCTCACACCTGAAAGCACTCACATCCCGTATGACGGCAGGAGCGATCGACCGTGCACAACTCACTCACCGGGCCGGCCAAAGCGGCCCCGCAGCCAGGCGCGGCAACTGCGCCGGGGTCTCGCCCTCGGCGCCATCGGCGTGCTCGCCCTCGGCCTGATTTCCGCCTGTGGCGATGACTCCGAGGCCGCCGACGGGCAGGTCACGCTGACCGTCGCCACGTTCAACGAGTTCGGCTACGAGGAACTCATCAAGGAGTGGAACGCCGAACACGACGACATCAAGATCAAGCAGGTGAAGGTCGGTACGTGGGACGACGCCAAGGCCAACCTCTACACCAAGCTCGCCGCCGGGGTCGGGGCTGTCCGACATCGAGGCCATCGAGGGCGACGCGATGCCGGCGATCCTCGCCGAGTCCGACGCCTTCGCCGACCTGTCTGACTCCGATCTCGACGGTCGCTGGCTGGACTGGAAGGCCGAGGCCGGGACCGACGACGAGGGCCGCCTGATCGGCTACGGGACCGACATCGGCCCTGAGGGCATCTGCTACCGCGCCGACCTGTTCAAGAAGGCCGGGCTTCCGACCGACCGTGAGGAGGTGGCTCCGCTCTTCGAGTCCTGGGACAGCTACTTCGAGACGGGCAAGGAGTTCGTGGCGAAGGTGCCGGACACGGCGTGGTACGACTCCTCCGCCGGTGTCGCACAGGCGATGCTCAACCAGGTCGAGAACCCCTTCGAGACCGACGACAACACCGTGGACGTCGAGAACCCCGACCTCAAGGCCGTCTACGACTCCGTGACCGGCAACATCGAGACTGGCCTGTCGACAAAGCTCGCCCAGTGGGGCGACGACTGGGTGGCGTCGTTCCAGAACGACGGCTTCGCCACCATGGCCTGCCCCGGCTGGATGCTGGGTGTCGTCCAGGGCAACGCCGAGGGGGTCAAGGGCTGGGACTTCGCTGACGCCTTCCCCGGCGGCGGTGGCAACTGGGGCGGCTCGTTCCTCACGGTCCCGGCACAGGGGGACAACATCGAGGAGGCGACGGAGGTGGCAGCGTGGCTGACCGCTCCGGAGCAGCAGGCAAAGGCGTTCGAAGCAATCGGCGCGTTCCCGAGTCAGGTCGAGGCGCTCGACATGTCGTCGGTCACCAGCACCAAGAACGAGTTCTTCAACGACGCCCCGGTCGGCGAGATCCTCGCCAACCGTGCCCTGGCGGTGACGGTTCAGCCCTACAAGGGTCCGAAGTACTCCGACATCCTCCAGGCGTTCCAGGCCGCGATCCTGCGCGTCGACGACGGATCGCAGACCCCTGACGAGGCGTGGGAGCAGTTCCTGGCCGACGTCGAGGCGATGGCCTGAGCACACTGCAGGAATGACCCGACTCACGAAGGTCCGCGACGGGGACACCGACACCCCCTTGGTGTCCCCGTCGCCGGTCTCCCGCCCGTCCGCTGGCCATCTGACACTTCGCCAGCGGCTGGCCAGGTGGGATGTCCGGTACGCGCCGTACCTCTACATCTCACCGTTCTTCATCCTGTTCGGCCTGGTGGGGCTCTTCCCGCTCGCCTACACCGCCTGGGTCTCACTGCACGACTGGAGCCTGCTCTCGGGCAAGGGCGACTTCGTCGGGCTGGAGAACTACCGGGCGGTGCTCGAGAACCCGTACTTCGTCAAGCAGACGGTCAACACGATCAGCATCTTCCTGCTCTCCTCGGTGCCACAGGTTCTGATCGCGGTCACCGTCGCCGCACTCCTCGACTCCCAGCTCCGCGGGGCTGTCTGGTGGCGAATGAGCGTGCTGCTGCCTTTTGTCGTCTCCCCGGTGGCCGTAGCCATCATCTTCGGCAGCGTCTTCGGCGACCGCTACGGCCTCGTCAACGAGCTGCTCGGCGCCATCGGCATCGACGCGATCTCCTGGCACACCGACCGATTCGCGAGCCACGTCGCGATCGCCACGATGGTGAACTGGCGGTGGACCGGCTACAACGCGCTGATCTTCCTGGCGGCGATGCACGTCGTCCCGCGGGACCTCTACGAGTCGGCGGCACTCGACGGTGCCGGCCGGGTGCGACAGTTCTTCGCGGTCACACTGCCGATGATCCGGCCGGCGATGGTGTTCGTCATCATCACCTCCACCATCGGCGGGCTCCAGATCTTCGCCGAGCCCCGGCTGTTCGACGAGACCAACGCCCGCAACGGCGGCAGCGACCGGCAGTTCGGCACGATCACGATGCTCATCTACGACTTCGGCTGGCAGCTGCGCGACCTCGGCCGGGCCTCGGCCACCGCCTGGATGCTGTTCCTGCTGATCTGCGTGTTCGCACTCGTCAACTACCTCGTCATCAAACGACTCGGCCTGCTGGGGGGTGAGGACCGGTGACCCGGCGCCCAGGGTTCCTCGTCTACGGCCTGCTGCTGGCGTTCGCGCTCGGATCCGCCGCGCCGCTGTACTGGTCCTTCCTGCTCGGCTCCCACACCGCGCAGGTGGCGGCGCAGGGCGTGCCGCCGCTGATCCCCGGCGGCCACTTCTTCGACAACGCCCAGCGGGCGCTCGACACCGTGCCGTTCTGGAAGGCACTGGGCAACAGCCTCCTGGTCTCGTCGGTCACCGCGTTGTCGGTCGTGTTCTTCTGCACGCTCGCGGGCTACGCCTTCGCGAAGCTGCGGTTCCGCGGCCGCGGCCCGCTGCTCGTCTTCGTCGTCGCCACGATGGCGGTCCCGACCCAGCTCGGCGTGGTCCCGCTGTTCGTGCTGATGGCGAAGTTCGGATGGGCCGGATCGGTGTGGGCGGTGATCATCCCGTGGCTCGTGACTGCGTTCGGCGTGTTCTTCATGCGGCAGTACCTCGTCGACGCCGTCCCTGACGAGCTGATCGAGGCGGCCCGCATCGACGGCTGCTCGCAGATCCGCGTGTTCTGGCACGTCGCGGTACCGGCCGCCCGGCCGGCGGCCGCGATCCTGTGGCTGTTCACCTTCATGCAGGTCTGGACCGACTTCTTCTGGCCGCTGATCGCGCTGCCGCACGACAACCCGACCATCCAGGTCGCCCTCAACCAACTGCAGAGCGGATTCTTCAAGGACTACAGCCTGGTGCTCGCGGGCACCACGCTGGCGACGATTCCCCTGCTGGTCCTCTTCGTCCTCACCGGCCGCCAGCTCGTGGCCGGCATCATGCAAGGAGCTGTCAAGGGATGACCCACGTCGAGAGCCGCGCGGCCACCGCTCCCGCGCCCGCACCCGGGGAGGTCAGCTTCCCGCCCGGCTTCGTCTGGGGCGCCGCCACCGCGGCGTACCAGATCGAGGGAGCCGTCGCCGAGGACGGCCGGACACCCTCCATCTGGGACACCTTCGCCCGGATCCCGGGAGCCGTCGCCAACGGCGACACCGGCGAGGTGGCCTGCGACCACTACCACCGGATGCCCCAAGACGTCGCCCTGATGCGGTCCCTGAACCTGCGGTCCTACCGGTTCTCGGCCTCCTGGCCGCGGGTGCGCCCGGACGGGGGGGTCGTCAACCAGCAGGGCGTCGACTTCTACCAGCGGCTCGTCGACGAGCTCCTGGCCAGCGACATCCGGCCCTGGGTGACGCTCTACCACTGGGATCTCCCGCAGGCCCTCGAGGACGCCGGCGGCTGGACCAACCGGGACACGGCGTACCGCTTCGCCGACTACGCGCTCAGCCTGTACGACGCCATCGGCGATCGGGTGCCCGTGTGGACCACTCACAACGAGCCCTGGTGCTCGGCGTTCCTCGGCTACACCGGCGGCCAGCACGCCCCCGGCCGCCAGGAGGGTGTCGCGGGCCTGGTGGCGGCACACCACCTGATGCTCGGCCACGGCCTCGTGGTCGACGAGCTGCGCCGACGAGGGACCGACGCCGAGCTCGGCATCACGTTGAACATGACCGTTGCCGATCCCCACGACCCCGGCGACGAGCTCGACCGCGACGCGGCCCGTCGCGTCGATGGCCTGCACAACCGGGTCTTCCTCGACCCGATCCTGCGCGGCAGCTACCCGCCCGACCTGCTCGCCGACACAGGGCACCTGGCCTGGCAGGGGCAGCCGTGGCCGTCCGTCGTCCGCGACGGCGACCTCGAGCTCATCAGCGCGCCGATCGACGTGCTCGGGGTCAACTACTACAAGGGCGACTCCGTGTCCGGGCGGCCGCACGCGCACGTGACCGGCTTCGACGGCAGCCACGCCGACCGCGCCACCCGCACCCCGTTCGTCGGGTGCGAGGACGTGACGTTCCCCAGCCGCGGCCTGCCGGTCACCGACATGGGATGGGAGGTCCAGCCCGAAGGCCTGACCCGATTGCTGCGTCGCCTCGACGCCGACTACGACATCCCGCCGCTCTACGTCACGGAGAACGGCGCGGCGTACGACGACGTGGTCGACCAGGATGGGCTGGTCCACGACCCGGAACGGGTCGCGTACATCGACAGCCACTTGCGAGCCGTGCACGCGGCGATGGAGACCGGGGTCGACGTTCGCGGGTTCTTCCAGTGGTCTCTGCTCGACAACTACGAGTGGGCCTACGGGTACGCCAAGCGGTTCGGCATCGTGCACGTCGACTACGACACCCTGGTCCGCACTCCGAAGACCAGCGCCCTCCACTTCGCCAACGTCGCCGCAACGGGTCGACTCGGTCCGAGCGAGGCGTGAGGTCGGTAGCGTGGCGCGAATGGACGGTCCCCGCAACGGCTTCGGCCCCGGCGGCTCACCGACCCTCGACGAGGTGGCGCGGTTGGCCGGCGTCTCCCGGGCCACGGCGTCCCGGGCGATCAACGGTGGCAACCGGGTCAGCGCCCGGTCGCAGGCCGCGGTCGATGCAGCCGTGCGGAGCCTCGGGTACACCCCGAACCCGGCGGCGCGCAGCCTGGTCACCCGGCGCACCGACTCGGTGGCGCTCGTCGTACCGGAGCCCGACGAGCGGCTGTTCTCCGACCCGTTCTTCGCCCGCACGCTGCGCGGGGTCACCCATGTGCTGAACGAGCGTGGCCTGCAGCTGGTGCTGCTGCTCGCCCAGCCCGGTGAGGAGGAGGCACGCATGCTGCGCTATCTCCGCAACCGGCACATCGACGGCGCCCTCGTCGTCTCGCACCACAAGGCCGACAGCCTCGCCGACCACCTGGCCGCCATCGACCTGCCCTGCGCATTCGTGGGCCGACCGTGGACCAGCGCCGACAAGGTCGCCTACGTCGACACCGACAACGTGGCGGGCGGCCGGATGGCGACCGAGGTCCTGATCGAGCGCGGCTGCACCAGGATCGGCACCATCGCCGGCCCGGCCGACATGACCGCCGGCCAGGATCGCCTGCAGGGGTGGAAGTCGGCCATGCGCGAGGGCGGCCTCGCCGACAAGGCGGTCGAACACGGCGACTTCACCGAGGCCGGTGGCGAGCTCGCGGCCCGGGCCCTGCTCGAGCGGCATCCACGTCTCGACGGCATCTTCGTGGCCTCCGACCTGATGGGGTCGGGCACGCTGCGGGTGCTCGCGGCCACCGGGCGCCGGGTGCCCGACGACGTCGCCGTGGTGGGGTACGACGACCTCGGCGTGGCCGAGCGCACCACCCCACCGCTCACCACCGTCGTCCAACCCATCGTGGAGATGGCCGAGCAGGCGACCCGACTGCTGCTGCAACAGGTCGACGGGGACCGTGCGGCGCGAGCCATGCGGGTGATCTTCCCGCCGTCGGTCGTGTCGCGCGAGAGCGCCTGAAGGCTGGCCCCTCGCTCAGTGGGTCAACGGGGGCAGTGCTCCCACCCAATTGCCCTGGCGGGCCTCCCGCTGGGAGACCGCGTTGATGCCGATCCCGGACAGGCCGACGGTCAGCAGCAGCGCGGACATGGACTCGAGATCCTCCGGGAGGAAGGAGCCGAGTGCCACCGTCGCGACGTGGGCGATCAGCAGCAACGGGATCCACCGTGGCGTCGAGCGGGCGACGAGCAGGGCGATCGCGAGGAGCAGCTCACCGATCACGAAGAAGGCGATCCAGCCGTACAGGAAGATGGCGAGCCCGGTGTCCTGGGTAATGGTGTCCAGGGAATGCCCTGAGATCGCATCCTCCTTGACCAGTGCCCGGATGAAGGCGAGCAGCATCGCGTAGCCGGCCGTTCCGATGGCGCCGACGGTGAACATGCTGACCGCGATCAGGCCCAGCCGGCTGCCGCGTCCGTCGAAGAGGGTCAGGATCGCCGGCACCCCGACGGTGAGCGCGACCGAGGCGAGGAAGAACAGCAGCGAGACCGCGAACCACAGGGCGCCCTTCTCGTCAGCGATCCGCAGGGTCTCCGACGTTTCCTGGCCCGTGGGCAGCAGCAGGGCGCCGACCGACAACGCGGTCGCACCGGCCACGAGTGCTGACGCTGAGTAGGGCACCCAGTCGATTCTCATGGCTCTCCGATGCCCGTTTCTGTTGTCGAGATCGGGCGCATTCTAGAGGGCTTTCGGGGACTCGCGCCTCCTCTGAGTCAAAACAGTTGCTCAAACGTGCCACTGGACTAGAAGGGTGCCGTCCTCCTCCAGAAGTGTCTGCAGGCGGAGCGGGACGTCGATGGGCGGACCGTCGGTGAGGCGGGGATGGAAGCCGGCGACCAGGCGGGGTACGACGGTCGCGTCGAGCTCGTCGACCGTCCCCTGGTCGAGCAGGTCGCGCAACAGATGTGGGCCGCCCTCGCAGAGCAGGTGGTCGAACCCGCGCTCCACCAGCTGGCGCTTCAGCTCGGCCAGGTCGACCCGATGCGAGCCCAGGACCAGCACGTTGTCGGCACCCAGGATCTCGCGCGCCTCCTCGAGCGCGGCCTCGGCGGACCGGCACCCCGCGAGCAGCACCTGACCCGGTTCGGCCCCGCGCAACCGCTCCGGAACCCGGCCCGACCGGCTGACCACCACCAGCGGCCGGTCGGCCGGCCGGTAGCCCTCGATCCGCGCGGTGCCTGCACCGACCACGATCGCGTCCGCCAGGTCCCGCAGCAGGGCGAAGACCCGCCCGTCGACCTCGTTGTTGATCGATGCGCTCCGGCCGGTCTCACCGGTGACGGCGCCGTCGAGCGTGGAGACCATGTTGACGCGCAGCCACGGCAGCGACGGCGCGGCGTACAGCTCTGCGCAGGTCGTCGTCGGACACCGGGTCCGACACGCCATCGGCTCCGATCAAGACCCTCATCGACACCTCACCTTCCGGAACCCGGCCTCGTCTCGTGCAGGGGACCTATCGCGGAGCACCCGCGCGCGGCGGGCGGAGCCACCATGCGGCCAGCGCGCCGCCGATCGCCCCGAACAGGTGACCTTGCCACGAGATTCCCGGCTGGCCCGGAAGGACACCCCACAGCGCGCCGCCGTACACGAACAGCACGACCAGTCCCACCAGGATCTGGACGGAGTTGCGAGCGAAGAAGCCGCGGAGGATGACGTAGGTCAGCCATCCGAAGACCAGCACGGAGGCCCCGATGTGCACGGTGTTGTCCGGGGCCACCAGCCAGGTACCGACGCCTCCGACCACCCAGACCACCGCCGTGGCGGCCAGTCCGCGACCGATCCCGGACACGAGCACGAGGAAGAAGAGAACGAGCACCGGGATCGTGTTGGCGGCCAGGTGGTCCCATCCGGCGTGCAGCACCGGTGCGAACAGGATGCCCAGCAGGCCGTCGCCCTCGCGCGGCTGCACACCCTCGTCGTCCAGCCCGTTGTCCAGCACGATGTCGACGATCTCGATGACCCACAGCAGCACCACGAAGGCACCGACCAGCGCAGCAGACCGCGCCCAGACCTGCATGGTGCGGTCGTCCGCGTGCTGTGTGCTCACGCGACAACGGTAGCCACGGGTGCCCAGCCTCCCTGGTGGTGCCCGGGCGCAGGGCTCGACTGGACCAAAGGAAGAGGTTGCTTGCCTGATCTGTCGTTTATCGATATATAGTCGCCGTTACTCGATCGATGGAGGCAGCATGGGAAATCTGGCCGTCCTTGGTTTGCGCATCGTCCTCGCGATCGCGCTTGCCGGCTCGCTGTTCGTCCAAGCGGTGATGGTGCCGCTCTTCTGGGTGGACCTCGACGACGCACCAGCCGGGGTGCGCGTCCCGCTCGTCGTCATCGTGCTCCTGGGCATCGCGACCATGCAGGTCACTGCCGTGTGCGTGTGGCGCCTGTTGACGATGGTCCGGCGAGGCACGGTCTTCTCCCACGCCGCATTCCGGTACGTCGACATCGTGATCGGTGCGATCGCTGCGGCGTCCGTCCTGACGTTCGCGCTCGCCGTCACCCTCGCGCCCGGCGAGGCGGTGGCCCCCGGCGTCGTCGGGCTGATCTGTGGCATCTCCCTGGTCGTGGCCGGCGTCGCCCTGGTCGTTCTGGTGCTACGGATGCTGCTTGCCCAGGCGGTCGACCGCGACGTCGAGGCTCAGCACCTGAAGGCCGAGCTCGACGAGGTGATCTGATGCCGATCGTCGTCGACGTCGACGTGATGCTGGCCAGGCGGAAGATGCCGGTTGGAACACTTGCGGAGCGCGTCGGGATCACACCCGCCAACCTGGCGGTGCTGAAGAACGGACGCGCCAAGGCGGTGCGCTTCACGACGCTCGCCGCACTCTGCGAGGTGCTCGAGTGCCAGCCCGGCGATCTGCTCCGGTGGGAGCCCAAGGAGCCGACGGACGCCGTCACGCAGTCTGGCCGGCGGGCTCCCAACGCAGAACCCAGTACTGCACCCCGAACGGGTCGTCGTCGTAGTCGACCGTCGCCTCGTGCTGCGGTGTCAGGATCTCGCCCAGACGTGTGATTGCGTCGGTGCTCGCAGACAACTCCTGGGCGAGCGCCTGGTCGACGGCAGTCAGCGCGGTGGCGTCGGTGGTGCGCAGTGCCCGCCCCAGCGCCTCGTCGAAGCCCTGGGCCCGCTCGTCGAGGTGGCCGGGGGCCTTCTCCGTGCGGCAGGCGCTCCCGTTGCCGACGACGAGGTACGACGTGGCCGCGGCCGGCCCGCGCTGGGTGCCGGTCTCGGCGAGCAGATGCTCGGCAACCCGCCGGCCCTGCGCGTCGGCGAGGATCTCGACGTCGCCGGTCAGCCACGACACCGCGGCCAGGCACGCGGCCCGGAGCTCGGCCACCGGATCCTCGAGGCCGGCATACTCCGGCAGCAGCGCCAGCACCCCGGGGACCAGCACTACCCTCCCGGTGGTCGAGCCGGTCGAGGTCACTGCAGCCCCCGGATCGCTCGCTTCGGCGGCCGCCGGCCGGCGATCGACGACACCATGTCGACCACCTGCCGGGTCTCGACCACCTCGTGCACGCGGTAGATCCGCGCCCCTGCAAGCGCGCACACCGCGGTGGCGGCGAGGGTGCCGGTCAGCCGTTCACCGACCGGGAGGTCGAGGGTCTCGCCCACGAAGTCCTTGTTGGACAGCGACACCAGCACCGGCCAGCCGGTGTCGACCATCTCGTCGAGACGTCGGGTCAGCTCGAGGGAGTGGAAGGTGTTCTTGCCGAAGTCGTGCGCCGGGTCGATGACCACGCTGCGCCGGTGGACTCCCGCCGCGACGGCGCGCTCGGCGTAGGCGACCGTGTCGGCGATCGCGGCGGCCACCACGTCGTCGTACTCGATCCGGAAGGGGCGGGTTCGCGGGCTCACCCCGCCGGTGTGGGTGCAGACGAGCGCGGCTCCGCCGTCGGCCGCCGCATCGACCAGTTCCGGATCGGCGCCACCCCACGCGTCGTTGAGGACGTCTGCGCCGGCTTCGCACACCGCGCGCCCGACCTCGGCGCGCCAGGTGTCGACGGAGATCACGAGCTCCGGGTACGCCGACCGCACGCGGGCCACGAAGTCGACGACCCGGCGCATCTCTTCGGCGGCGTCGATCTCGATGCCGGGGGCCGCCTTGATGCCGCCGACGTCCACGATCTCGGCCCCTTGCTCGACGACCCGCGCGACGCGTTCGAAGGCCTTGTCCTCGGCCCATGTCGCGCCCCGGTCGTAGAAGGAGTCGGGGGTGCGGTTGACGATCGCCATCATCAGGGTCGCGTCGTCGGCGAACTCGCGCCGGCCGAGCTTGAGGGTCACTGGTCCCTCGCCGGGGGCCGCTCCGTCGTGTCGATGCGGCGGTCGCTGGGCTCGATGCCGGGCAGGAACTGACGCAGGTGCACGAACGCATCCTCTCGCGCCCGTGGTTCGCCGGCTCGGTGGTGGTCGCTCCGACGACCGGCCGCGGCCAGGAGCTGCACGGCCATCCCGCCCAGGTCGTGCAGCGACTGGTGCCGGTGCGCGCGGGTCCCCAGGTCGACCTGGGCGATCGCGTCGGTCCCGCGCGTGGAAGCGGTGTCGATCAGGGATGCCAGCTCCACGGCGTACCCCGTGGGCACCGACAGCGTCTCGAACAGTGACCGCCGCACCGCCCACTCTCCGGCGAGCGGCTGCACCAGCCCGGACAGCTCGGGGAACTGCAGCGCGATCAGCGGGCGCGCGACCAGCTCGGTGACCCGACCGCCGTCGAGAGCGCCCTCGGCGCCGGGGCGCTCGTAGAAGCCCTTCACCAGCTCGACCGTCGGGTCCGTGAGCAGCGGGCCGAGCAGGCCGGGGACGAAGTGGGTGTCCCAGTCGAGCAGGTCGGCGTCCATGAACACGAGCACGTCCCCGCTCGTCACGAACAGCGACTTCCACATCGCCTCGCCCTTGCCCGGGACCGAGCCCAGGTCCGGACGGATCTCGGCCGAGCGGTGCACGACGGCACCGGCGTCGACGGCCACGTCGTACGTCGCGTCGGTGGAGTCGGAGTCGATCACCACGATCTCGTCGAGCAGCTGCACGGTCTCGACGAGTGCCTCGCGGACCCGGCCGACGACGTCACCGACGGTGGCGGCCTCGTTGCGCGCCGGTACGACGAGGCTCACCCGCGTCGCCTCCTTGGCGGCGAGCAGAGTCGCCAGGGACCAGTCGTCCCAGTGATGGGTGGCGATGTCGGCCATCTCGTCACCTTCCTCGGGTTCAGCCCGCCACGGGGACCGGCGCCCTGGTCAGGTTGCGCACCGACGCGGAGGTCAGCGCGAGCAGGGCCACGCCGGCGTACACGATGCCACTGATGAAGAGCACGTCGCGGTACCCGAAGGCCTCGCCCAGCGGGCCGTAGGCGATCTGACCCACGGGAATGGCGACGAACGAGCCGAGCATGTCGTAGGAGTAGGCGCGCGAGAGCATCCGCTCCTCGATGTTCTCCTGCATCGCAAGGTTCCAGCCGAGCGAGAACAGCTCGATCCCGGCGCCGGCCAAGAACATGGCGATGAGAAGGGGAAGCAGGCTTGGCGCGGTGCCGAAGACCACCATCGGCACGCCGAGGAATGCCATCCCGAGCATCCCCACCAGCAGTGGTCGCTCGAGGCGGCGGCGCAGCATGATCACGGTCATCAGCAGCAACCCGACAGACTCGGCCGAGAGGACGTAGCCCCAGCCCTGCTCGCCGATGGTGTCCTTGGCCAGCGCCGGTCCCAGGGTCATCAAGGCGCCCATGTGGATGGCGTTCAGGACCCCGAACGCCAGCACGACCACCCACAGCCACGTCGTACCCACGAAGAGCGACCACCCCTCCCTGAGCTCGGTGAGCGTCGACGTGCTCTCCGCGTCGCGCACGCGCGCGGGGAGCTTCACCCCAACCAGGATCAGAGATGCCACCAGCCAGGTGACGGCGTCGACGGCGAGCGCCCAACCGGGTCCCACCGTCACCACGAGCAGCGCCGCGACGGTCGGCCCCAGCACCCGCAGGGCACCGCGGTACATCGACTGCAGCACGTTGGCCTGCTGGAGCATCTCGCGCGGCACGAGCTGCGGCGTGAGCGCTGCAAGTGCCGGGTGGACCACCGCCATCGTGAGGCCGTGGATCACCTCGAGAACGACTAGCATCCACAGCTCTGCGGCGCCGGTGATGACCAGCGCGGCCACCGCGCCCTGGGTCGCCGCGAGGACCAGGTTCCCGGCGCGCAGGATCAGGACCCGCGGCAGGCGGTCGGCAATTATCCCGCCGAAGAGCAGGAAGACCACCAGCGGAATCGAGTTGGCCGCGAGCACGATGCCCAAGGCGCTCGCCGAGTCGCTCACCTCGAGCACGGCGAACGTCAGCGCCACCAGCGCCATGGTCGAGCCCATGAGGTTGACGAGCCCGGCGAGGTAGTACCACCGGAAGTTCGGGATCCGAAGAGGCGCGAACGCCGTCGACCCCGAGTCCATGCGAACAAACTATCTGCGGGCTGATGCCGCCCGGTGGTTGAGGTGCGGACGAAGCGAGCCAGACCACCGGCCGAGCTCGACTTCCGACGGCGTCAGTCGAGGTAGAGGCGGATGGCGCGGTACAGGGCCCGGGCGTACGTCGTCCGGCCCTTCAGGGTGGTCATCTGGTGGGCGTCGCGACGATTCAGCATGTTGCCGAGCTCGACCATGACGCTGGGGATGTCGGCAAGGTTGAGGGTGCCGAGGTCGGATCGGAAGTCGATCCCGTCGCCACCAGCGGTGTAGTTGGCGACCGGGACTCCGGCGTGCCGCAGCGCCGCCCTGGTCTCGCGGGCCAGCCGCCGCGACGGCTTGTAGATGTCGTGCGTCCACCGCTTGCGATCGATCGGCGCGATGACGTGGAAGCCCCGGGCGCCGCGGCTGTAGCTGCCGTCGGCGTGGATGCTGAGCTTCAGGTCGGCGCCTGCGTTGTTGCCGCGGCGTCCTCGATGGTCGACGCAGGGGCCCCACCGGTCCTGCCGGTTGGTGTGCCGGGTCAGGATCACCCGAGCGCCCCGGTTCTCGAGCCGCTTCTGCAGCAGCCGGGCGACCCGCCACACGAACGTCGCCTCCGGATGTCCGCGACGAGTTGCGGTCCCGGTCGTGTTGCACGGCTTCTTGAAGCCGCCGGCCGGGACCATGCGGTTGATCTTCCGTGGGAAGTTGTGGTTGCCGAGCTGGTGACCAGGGTCGATCACGATGGTCCTGCCCGAGAGTGCCAGGCGCGAGTCACCTGCGCCGCGTGCGTCACCCGTGCCACGCCCGGACTCGGCGGTCTGGCCCGTGGCAACGGGAACCGTCATGTCGAGTGTCACGACCAGAACGGCCGCGACACCCGTGACGACCAGGCGACGGAAGACGATCATTCGTAGCCCAGGATCTCCTGGCGCTTCTCGCCCCAGGCGAGCGCCGACGCGATCGCGGCGTCGAGGGTCAGCGCTGCCTTCCAGTCGAGCAGCTCGGCCGAGCGGTCGACGTTGGCGTAGGCGCCGACTGCGTCCCCTGGCCGCGGCGGGGCCTCGCTGACCGGCACCTTCTGGCCGAAGACGGTCTCGAACGAACCGACCAGCTCGCGCACCGTGACACCCGATCCGGTCCCGACGTTGATGATTACGCTCGGCGAACCGACGGCGGCGAGCACCTCGTCGAACTTCTCCACCGCGCGCACGTGCGCCTGGGCAAGGTCCCACACGTGGACGTAGTCGCGGATGCCGGTGCCGTCCCGCGTGGGGTGGTCGGTGCCGGTGATCGTGAACGAGTCCTTCAATCCACGCGCGGCCATCACCAGCTGACCCAGGACGTGCGACGGCTCCTTGGCGTAGATCCCGGACTCCAGGTCCGGGTCGGAGCCGATGGGGTTGAAGTACCGCAGGATGATCGCCCGCAGCTCCGTGGCCCCGGCGATGTCCTGCAGGACTTCTTCCATCATCCGCTTGGTCCGGGCGTACGGCGACGCGGGCTCGAGGCGGTCTGACTCCAGCACTTCGAACTCGGGCTTCAGTGCGTACAGCGACGCCGAGGACGAGAACAGGACGCGGTGCTTGCCCAGGGCCTCGAGCTCGTCGAACATCTCCAACGACTTGGCCACGTTGTCGCGGTAGTACTCGTAGGGCTGCTCGACCGACTCGGGCACGATGATCCGGGCAGCCATGTGAATGGTGGCGTCGAGATCGGGATGCTCGTCGACGATCCGGCGGAGCAGCGCGCGGTCGGCGATGTCGCCCTCGTAGAAGATCCGGTCCCTGACGAAGACCTGCGGCCCGGTGAGCAGCGAGTCGAGGATCACCGGAGTGTGCCCGGCCTGCTCCAGTGCCTTGGCCGTGATCGAGCCGATGTAGCCGGCGCCGCCGGTGACGAGAACCTTCATGGCGTCCCACCCTAGGGGTTGCCGTGAAGCGCACGAAAACGCGACCGACCGGTCCGGCTGTGCGCCAAGGAGGCGCCACTCCGGGATGATCGACGCCGTGAACACCGATGAGGTGGTGGTGCTGGGCAGCGCCAACCTCGACCTGATTGCCACGCTGTCAGAGATCCCGTCTCCAGGCGAGACCCACGTCGCCGCCGCCCTGGAGTCGCGGGCCGGCGGCAAGGGTCTCAACCAGGCAGTCGCCGCCGCACGAGCCGGCGCCTCGACGGTTCTGCTGGCCGCCGTCGGCACCGACGACGCGGCCGGCGTACTCCTCGGCGAGGCGACGGCCGCCGGGATCGACACGTCGCTTGTCCGTGTCGTTGACGGGGCGAGCGGCACCGCCTGGATCATGGTCCGCAACGACGGCGAGAACGCGATCGTGGTGCACGGCGCGGCCAACACCACGCTGCGTTCGCTCGAGCAGGCAGAGAAGGATGCAGTGGCCCGGTCGAAGGTCGTCGTCGCTCAGCTGGAGACTCCGCTGACCGCGGTGGCCGAGGCCGCTGCGCTCACCCGTGCGGCCGGCGGCCGGTTCGTGCTCAACGCCGCTCCGGCCCAGACGTTGCCCGACGAGCTGCTGTCGACAGTCGAAGTGCTCGTCGTCAACGAACACGAGGCCCGACGCCTGTCTGGTGCAGCCGACCCGGTGCAGGCAGCCGGCGTACTCCTGGCCGCGGCAGGCTCGGTGGTCGTGACGCTCGGCGCCGATGGCGCACTGGTCGTGGACGGCTCCGGGTCACGCCGCGCCGACGGCTTACCCGCAGACGCCATCGACACGACGGCCGCGGGCGACGCCTTCACCGGCTACCTCGCCGCTTCGCTGGCGAGGGGTGACTCGCTCGATGACGCAGTCGCGCGGGCGGTCGTGGCCGGCGCGATCTCGGTCGAGACGATCGGCGCGGTGCCGTCGATCCCTACCGCCGAGCAGGTGGACGCCAGGCTCAGAGCGGGTCGCGGCCGATGAAGGCCAGCATTCTGGTCTGCACGTCGGAGTCCTCGGGCACCTCGACCCGCGGACCGTACTGACCACTGGAGCGCATGGCCTCCTCGTAGGGCTCCATGCCCGCCAGCATCACCGCACACTTCTCCGGATCGAGGGTCTCGTCCTGGCCGGTCGCCCGCGACAGGTCCCAGGTGTGCATGAACACGTCGGCGGTATAGAACTGGTCGACCGCCGCGTCCAGAGGCAGCTCGCCGAGGTGCCGGTTCTGCAGCACCTTCGTGGACGTCGCCGGGTCGTCCAGCAGCGCCTGCACGGAGTCGCTGTGCACCTGCCAGGCCGCCACCGGGTCCTCGTCGACCGAGGGGCCCGACTCGAGCTTCTCTCCCGCGCCGTCCGCCAGGAACGGCGGGAACCACTCCACGAGATGGCGGACGACGTCGCGCGCGGTCCAGCCCTCGACCGGGGCCGGGGCATCCCAGTCCGTCGCACCCCGGACCCGGTCGGTGAAGACACCCGCGATCCGGCGGTGCTCCTCGGCTGCGGCGCTCATACCGCGCCGGCCGCCAGGAGCTCGTCGAGCTTCTCGTAGCCCTCGTTGATGCCGACCTCCATGCCGCTGGCCATCATGGCTGCCTGGGCCTCCATCGAGTCGACCACGGACGTGGAGACGATCCGGCAGCGGCCACCGTCGAGCGGCTCGAAGGTCATCGTCTCCAGGGAGACTCCGTCCGGCATGCCTTCATAGGTGAACGTCTGCACGAGCCGCTCGCCGGGCCGCGCCTCATGGAAGGAACCGTAGAACCGGGCCACTTCCTCGCCGTCGTGCTTCGCGGCGTAGCGGTACTTGCCGCCGGTCGTGCAGTCCCACTCCTGGATGTCCATCTCCACCGAGCGCGGTCCCATCCACTGGCGCACCAGGTCGGGGTCGGCCCACGCCTTGAAGACGCGCTCCGGCGGGGCGTCGAACTCGCGGGTGATGGTGACGACGGGGATGTTCGGGTCGGCCACGATCTGGGCCTCTCGGTTCTTCGTCGTGCTCATGACGCTCCTCTTTCCGTGTCGGGTTCCGCTTCGTCGGCTGATTCGGTGGCGGACTCGTCCATCCGTGCGAGCAGGGCGTCGAGACGTTGGAAACGCTCCTCCGCCTGCCGTTGGTATCGCTCGATCCACTTGGTCATGAGCTCGAAGACCTCCGCCTCCAGATGGACCGGCCGGCGCTGTGCATCACGACTGCGACTGACCAGGCCGGCGTCCTCGAGCACCTTGAGGTGCTTGGAGACCGCCTGCACGGTCACGTCGTACGGCGCCGCGAGCTCGCCGACCGTGGCATCGACGACCGAGAGCCGGGCCACCATGTCGCGCCGGGTCGGATCCGCCAGTGCGGCGAACACCCGGGAGAGCCGGTCCTCGGTCATGCCATCCTCCTCAACCATTTGGTTGACAACAACGCTAGGCCAACTCTGCGGCCTTGTCAACCACTCGGTTGAAGAAAGGGTGGATGCCCCATCCACCACACCGGTCGGGCAGTCCCTGCGCTTCTCGGGCGTTGCAATGGCCAACATGTGCAGGGATCCCCGGCTAGCCGGGGATCCCTCGAGCTCCCGGGCGCTGGCATGATCCCTGCATGCCCACCGCGCTGATCACCGGCATCACTGGACAGGACGGGCTGTACCTGTCCGAGCTGCTGCTGGCCAAGGGGTACGACGTGCACGGCGTGATCCGCGGGCAGAACAACCCCAAGCGCGAGCTGGTCCACAACCTGCTGCCCGACGTGACGCTGCACAACGGCGACCTGACCGACATGTCCAGCCTGCTCCGGGCGCTGCGGGACTCCGACCCCGACGAGGTCTACAACCTGGGCGCGGTCTCGTTCGTCGCCTACTCGTGGGAGAACGCCCACCTCACCACCGACGTCACCGGCAAGGGCGTGCTCAACATGCTCGAGGCGATCCGGCTGCACACCGGCGACGACCCGAGCGGGGTCCGCTTCTACCAGGCGTCCAGCTCGGAGATGTTCGGCAAGGTGCAGGAGAGCCCTCAGCACGAGCGCACCCTGCTGTGGCCGCGGTCGCCGTACGGCGTGAGCAAGGTCTTCGGCCACCACATGACGATCAACTACCGCGAGTCCTACGGCATGCACGCGTCGTCGGGCATCCTGTTCAACCACGAGTCGCCGCGACGCGGGCAGGAGTTCGTGACCCGCAAGGTCAGCCAGGCGGTCGCCCGGATCACCCTCGGCATGCAGGAGGAGCTCGTCCTCGGCAACCTGGACGCCGAGCGCGACTGGGGCTTCGCCGGCGACTACGTCGAGGCGATGTGGCTGATGCTGCAGCAGCAGGTCGGCGACGACTACGTGGTCGCCACGGGTGAGACCCACTCGATCCGGGAGCTGGTCGAGGTCGCGTTCCGGTACGTCGGCATCGAGGACTGGACGCCGTACGTCCGTCAGGACAAGCGGTTCATGCGGCCGGCCGAGGTCGACCGGCTGGTCGGCGACGCCACCAAGGCCCGACAGGTGCTCGGCTGGGAGCCGAAGGTGGGCTTCGAGGAGCTCGTACAGATGATGGTCGACGCCGACATCGCGGCCCAGAAGGCCGGCTGGTGACCCGCGCGTTCGTCACCGGGATCAACGGACAGGACGGCGGCTACCTCGCCGAGCGGCTCCTGGCCGACGGGGTCGAGGTCCACGCGCTGGCCCACGAGCACGAGCCTGCGCCCGACGCACCTGGCGTCGTACTCCACACCGGAGACCTCACCCGCACCGACGAGGTCCGCGCGCTGCTGCTCGACCTCGCCCCCGACGAGGTCTACAACCTCGCGGCGATCAGCTCGGTCGCCCAGTCGTGGGCCGACGCCGACCTCACTGCGCGGGTCAACGGCCAGGCCGCGGTCGCACTGATGGAGTCTGCGCTGCAGGTGCAGGAGAAGCGGTCCCGCACCGTTCGGTTCGTGCAGGCCTCCAGCGCGGAGATATTCGGCGAGCCGCCGGCCAGCCCGCAGGACGAGTCGACCCCGATCCGGCCGGTCAATCCGTACGGCGCCGCGAAGGCCTACGCCCACCTCGCGGCCGACGTCTATCGCCGGCGCGACCTGCACGCAGTCAGCGCGATCCTCTACAACCACGAGTCGCCGCGCCGACCACCGCACTTCGTGACCCGCAGGATCACCTCGACCGTCGCCGCGATCGCCCGGGGCCGCGCCGACCGGCTCACCCTCGGCAACCTGGACGCCCGTCGCGACTGGGGCTGGGCGCCGGACTACGTCGACGCGATGGTCCGCGCCGCCCGGTCCGAGCACCCGACCGACTTCGTGATCGCCACCGGCGTCGGCCATTCCGTGCGCGACTTCGTGGCCGCCGCGTTCCGGAGTGCCGGGATCGACGACTGGGAGGACCTCGTCACGAGCGATCCGAGCCTGGTCCGACCCACCGACCCGACCGACCTGACCGGAGACGCCAGCCGCGCGCACCGACTGCTCGGCTGGGCCCCGACCGTCGGCTTCGAAGAGCTCGTCGCCCGGATGGTCGCCGCTGACCTGGGCTAGTGCACGCGACCCACACACACACACAAGAGCGGCCCAACCGCATGGATGGGCCGCTCTGTGCTTGTGTCAGATCAGCGACGCTTGCCGGTCCACACGTTCTTGGAGTAGACCTGCTCGCCGTTCTTCAGCAAGGTGACGTTGTGCATGCCGGTGCGCTTGGTGAACGTCCGCCTCCACGAGTCGCGGTCGTCGAACCCCTGGGTGATGCGAGCCACGACCCGGCCGTCGACCTTGATCACCCAGCGGAGCTTCTCGCCCTCGGTGGTGTTGGCAGGCTGGTCGTGGGACGCCAGGATGATCCGGACCGTCCGGTCGTGCTTCGTGGCCACGAAGTCGCCAGTCACGTCGGCCTCGGTGGTCTCCGGGTCAGAGGTGAACCGGTAGCTCGTGTCGTCATAGGTGATCGACTGAATCACGCCGTCGCCCTCGATGCCGGAGCCGAGGGAGAACCCACCTGCATAAACCTCAGCGTTCGGAACCGCAGCCTGCCACTCGGCCAGTGTGCCGTGGCAGTCTGAGCCGTGGCCACCGCTGGTGTCCGGGCAGGTGATACCACGCGCGGCCGCTCGTGTCGTTCCGCCCGTCATCCACCAGTCGTCACCGTAAATGGGCTCGCCCACGATGGCGTTGAATTCGTTGCCGTTGGTCCGGTCGGAGTCGATGTCGAACCGGATCTGTTGCCCGGGCTGCGGCTGGGTGCCAATCCAGTTCATCGAGGCGGAATCCGGCAGTCCTCCAGACATCGCGAAGTAGCCGGCAGCCTTGCCAGTGTTGTCATCGGTGTAGACGTGCAGGCCGTCCCGAAGGAACTCGAAGTGGCCAGCGGCGTTGCTCTGCTGGCGAGAAGTCGCCATCGCGAAGGGTCTCGGTGGCTGCCTGGGCAGGCGTCGCGGCAATGACACTGGCGGCGAGCGAGAGACCCAGGACAGGAGCAATTTTGAGCAGGGTTGATCGCATAGGAACGTTGTCCATTTCTGAGTGAAGGTTCCGGCGAGCGACCCCATGTACCCCGAGTAGTGACCAGTCTCTCTCGCCGGTTGCTGGTCTAGCGCGAGGAAGATATGCCCAATGTTCGGTAGTTGCAATGCGCCGTTCGATACTTGAGAGAACTTTGACCAAGAATTGACAGTCAGTGTTTTCCGCTCGCCGGGGAGCGAGGCCCAGACCAGCGATCAGGGTTCCTTGAGCAGGTCCTTCAGATAGGCGCCGTACCCGCTCTTGACCAGCCCGTCGGCCAGCTCGGCCAGCTGCTCGTCGGAGATGAAGCCCATCCGCCAGGCCACTTCCTCGGGGGACGCGATCTTGAAGCCCTGCCGCGCTTCGAGGGTGCGCACGTAGTTGCTGGCGTCGTTGAGGTCCTCGAAGGTCCCGGTGTCGAGCCAGGCCGACCCGCGCGGGAGCTTCACCACCCGCAGCCGACCGGCGTCGAGGTAGAGCTGGTTCAGGTCGGTGATCTCCAGCTCGCCCCGGGCCGACGGCGTCAGGGACCGGGCCATGCCGACCACCTCGTTGTCGTAGAAGTAGAGGCCGGGCACGGCATAGGCACTCTTGGGGCGCGCCGGCTTCTCCTCCAGCGACAGCGCCTTCCCGTTCTCGTCGAAGTCGACCACGCCGTACGCCGACGGGTCGGCCACGCGGTAGCCGAAGACGACTGCGCCGTCGATGTCGGTGTAGCTGCGGAGCATCCGGCCCAGCCCGCCGCCGTAGAAGATGTTGTCTCCGAGGATCAGGGCCACCGACTCCTCACCGATGTGCTTCTCGCCGATCAGGAATGCCTGCGCCAGACCGTCTGGGCTCGGCTGCACCGCGTAGTCGATGTCGATCCCCCACGCCGACCCGTCGCCGAGCAGGCCGCGGAACTGATCTGCCTCGTGCGGAGTCGTGATCACCAGGATGTCGGTGATCCCGGCCAGCATCAGCGTGGTCAGCGGGTAGTAGATCATCGGCTTGTCGTAGACCGGCACCAGCTGCTTGCTGATCGCCTTCGTGATCGGGTGCAGCCGGGTGCCAGTCCCCCCGGCCAGGATGATGCCGCGCATGGGGGCACCCTAGACGGAGCCGACCGTCGCGGTGGTTGAGATGCGAGCGAAGCGAGCCTCGAAACCCCCGGACCGCAGGCAGACCTAGACTCTCCCCCCGTGGATCGGATTCTCGTCACCGGCGGCGCCGGCTTCATCGGCTCCAACTTCGTCCATCACCTGATGGCGCACACCGCGGCCACGGTGACCGTCCTCGACAAGCTGACCTACGCCGCGTCCCGCGAGTCCCTCGAGGGCACACCGCCGGACCGGGTGACCCTGGAGGTCGGGGATGTCGCCGACGGCGCGCGGGTCGACCGGCTGGTTGCGGCGCATGACGCGGTGGTCCACTTCGCAGCCGAGTCCCACAACGACAACTCCCTGACCGAGCCGGGACCGTTCATCCAGACCAACCTGGTCGGCACCTTCCAGATCCTCGAGGCAGCGAGAAGGCACGGCACCCGGCTGCACCACATCTCCACCGACGAGGTGTACGGCGACCTCGAGCTCGACGACCCGCAGCGGTTCACCGAGGCGACCGCCTACAACCCGAGCAGCCCGTACTCCGCGGCCAAGGCCGGGTCCGACCACCTGGTCCGGGCCTGGGTGCGCAGCTTCGGCGTGAAGGCGACGATCTCCAACTGCTCGAACAACTACGGGCCCTGGCAACACATCGAGAAGTTCATCCCCCGGCAGATCACCAACCTGATCGACGGCGGCCGGCCCAAGGTCTACGGCACCGGGCAGAACGTCCGCGACTGGATCCACGTCGACGACCACTCATCGGCCGTGTGGACGATCCTCAACCACGGACGGATCGGCGACACCTACCTGATCGGCGCCGACGGCGAGCACAGCAACACCCAGGTGGTCGCGATGCTGCTCGAGCACTTCGGCCGTCCCGCCGCCGACTTCGAGTGGGTGACCGACCGCGCCGGCCATGACCTTCGCTACGCCATCGATGCGAGCAAGCTGCGTGAGGAGCTCGGCTGGACGCCGGCGCACGCCGACTTCGCGGCGGGGCTGGCCCAGACGGTCGAGTGGTACCAGGCCAACGAGGACTGGTGGCGCCCGCACAAGCAGAGGACCGAGGCGACCTACGCCGCGAAGGGCCAGTAGAAGAGGCGGGCCACCGACCCTTGCCATCGCCGACCGCGCTGGTTAGTTTAATCGTGAACTACGACTCGCCGAGATCCCGGCTGCCCTGAACAGTGGGCCAGGGCAGCTCGGACGCAGCCTGCGCCGGCCCCAACCGGCTCGAACCGATTCACCCTCTCCACGGACGGGAGGTCGGACATGAGCGAGTGGAATGCCATGTCCCCCGACGGCAAGGACACGATCCTGCGGGTCGTGCGCAACGAAGCCGAGCAGTTCTTCTCCATGGTCGACAGCGACGACGCATGGGAGTCCCCCACGGGCGCCGGCCACTGGCAGGTGCGCGACATCGTCGGCCACATCGCCGACACCACCGAGGCGTACTTCGTCTCCTTCGACGCGGCTCGCGGCCAGACCGAGGTGGATCCGGCGTACGGCCTGCCCGGCATGGCCGCGCGGGTCGACTCCCAGGCCCAGGCCATCAGCCGGTCGACGCCTCGCGAGGAGCTGGTCGAACGGCTCCGCGTGGACTTCGACAAGATCATGGAGACGTTCGACGGGTTGACCTCCGACGACTGGACCAACCTGCTGGTCCCCCACTTCTACATGGGCCCGCTGCCGGCGTTCTTCTACCCGGCCTTCCAGCTCATGGACTACGGCGTGCACTCCTGGGACGTGCGCCAGGGCACGGGCCGGGCGCACGGCCTCTCCGGCGACGCCGCCGACCTGTTGACGCCGTTCATGTTCGTGCTGTGGCAGGCCACGACGTCGGCCACACCTGATGACTCATGCGAGATCGGCATCCGGATCACGTCCGGACCGCACGCCGGCGACACCCGGGTGACGATCGGCGACGAGGGCATGCAGTACGCCGCCGGCACGGTCGACGACGTGACGGTGCTGGAGTTCGATCCCGGCAGCTTCGTGCTGACCGCCTTCGGCCGTAGCAATGCCGGGACGATCCGGGGCGAGCGCGCGCTTGCCGACCGCTATCTCAACCTGTTCTTCCGCATCTAGAGGAGCCCCATGGCCGAGCGTGACCTCGCATCGATCGACAGCGAGCGGGAGCGGATCCGCGCGACGTACCTGAAGCCCGAGGCCAGCCGACCGGCGTCGACCGCCCGCGGCCTGCACCACTTCGCGCTGGTCTGTCGCGACGTCGAGGAGACTGTCCGCTTCTACCAGGAGGTGCTCGAGTTCCCGCTGACGGAGATCTTCGAGAACCGCGACTACCCGGGGTCGAACCACTTCTTCTTCGACATCGGCCACGACAACCTGCTCGCGTTCTTCGACTTCCCCGGGCTCGACGTCGGGCCGTACGCCGAGGTGCTGGGCGGGCTGCATCACATCGCGATCTCGGTCCAGCCCGACCTCTGGGTGCGGCTCAAGGGGAATCTCGACCGGGCCGGCGTCGAGTACCAGAGCGAGAGCGAGACCTCGATCTACTTTCGCGACCCGAACGGCGCCCGGCTCGAGCTGATCGCCGACCCGCTGGGCGAGATGTACGGCACGAAGGTGCTGTGACCCGACCCGGGGCATGGCTGCGTCACGTGCCGCTTCTGGACGATTCCCTCCCGTAGTCGTCCTCCAGGCGGACGATGTCGTCCTCACCGGTGTACGCGCCCCGCTGGATCTCGATGATCACCAGCTGTTCGCGGTGGTCGTTGCAGAGTCGGTGGGCCTGGCCGATCTCGACCTCCACGCATTCGCCGGCACGGGCGAGCATGATTCGGCCCTCGATGACACACGTGGCGACGCCTGAGACGACGATCCACAACTCGGATCGCCGGGCGTGGGTCTGGTACGACAGCCGGCAGTTCGGCGCAACCTCGATCCGCTTGACCTTGTACCCGTCTCCCTGGTCGAGCACGCGCCAGTTGCCCCATGGCCGAGCCTGGTGCTCGAGTGGCATTCGTCCCCCTTGACCCCGAACAGGGGCGGTCATCCGAGCGGTCAGCCTAGCGACGAGTGACCCGCTGTTTGAGGGCGGCGTCGAGTGATTCTGGCCTCACCGACGAGTCAGCGACGCCAGGGCAGGTCGTACGTCGGCCAGATAGACGAAAGCGGCGATCGTGAACGCCAGGTTGATCAGGTTGAGCGGTCCCGGGAAGAGCAGCTGACAGGCCGTCCCCAGCCCGAGGATCGCGCACCACGCCGGCTTCGTCAGCTTGTTGGCCGCACGATAGGACTCCGTGGAGTACAGCAGCGCGCTCACGAACGCGAAGATCTTCACCGCCAACAGGATGAAGAGCACCCCGAGCATGAGCAGGCTCTCGATCTCGAACACGTTTGGCACCCCACCAGCCTAACCGCCGCCGGTGGTTGAGGTGCGGGGAGCGCCAGCGACGACCCTCGAAGGGCGCACCACAACCACCGGGATGGCCGACGCTCAACCTGCTTCGGCGGGTCCGTGACCGATGTGCACCTGGACCTCGCCTGTCTCAGTGGATCGTGCAACTCCCACGCTCAGCAGTCGGTCGCCACAGTTGACCGAGGTCAGAACGACGGGGGTTTGGTCCGACACTTCCAGGCGCTCAGCGACGGACGAGCGTTCCGCAACGCCAACGTGAGGTCGAGGGCTTGCCAAACGGTGAGCGATTCCGCCCACTGAGCATCGTTCCCAATGGTGCCTGGCTGTGCCTGATCCGGCGGCAAGGCGTCCTGCGACGCGGGTGCGCCAGTCCCGTCGGCGGACTCCGACCTGACTCGGCTGGCGTGTGACCACCGGCGAGCCGATGGGGTGTGGCCCCAACCGGCAGAAATGGAGAATGGGTTCATCGACCGTTCGCCTCCGCACGTCTCCCTGACGGAAATGTGGTGTGTCGTGTCAGCGTGCCGCCAACATCGATGCCGTCTCCGTTGCGCACGAGCCTGGCCCTCGGCCCTCACAGAACCCTGTCACGCCGCTGTCGTCCGCCATTGCAGCATCATCATCACGCTGACACCTCCTGGGCGTGGTTGGCCACAACCAGCGGGCATGGCGAAGCCCCCGGGCTCACACCTCCGGGGGCTTCGCATCACGCGTCAGAGCAGCTCGGGCTGCTCACGTGTTTGATCAGTCGCCGACCTTCGACGCGGCGTCGCTGGTCGCCTGCGCCGCGTTGGCGGCGGTCTTCTTGGCTGCGGTGCCTGTCGCCTTGGCGCTGCTCTTGGCCGCAGGCGACTTCTTCTTGGCGGTGGTGGAGGCCTTCTTGGCCGTTGCCTTGGTCGCCGTGGTGGCCTGGGTCTTGGTGGTCTTGGCCTTGGTCACAGTGGTCTGGGCGGACTTCGCGGTCGCCTTGGTGGACTCCTGGCGACGGATTCGGCCCACGAGGCTCTCGCCGCGCTTGACCAGGTCGCCGTAGACGTCGTACGCCGCCGCGGCGTTCTCGTCGACCAGCTTCTGCACCTTGGCCGGGTAGGTAAGGGCCTCGGCCTGCAGCTCGGCCACGCGGGACTCGACCTGCTCGCGGAGCACCTGCGGCTTGTACTCGAGGGTGCTCACGTTCTTCTGCACATCGGACGCGCGGGCGGAGACGTCCTTCTGCAGGTCGGCGAACTTGGTCTGCACGTCGGCGACGTACTCGCGCACCGCCTCGACAGCGAGGTCGGCGACGCCGGCACCCGCGTAGAGGCCGCGAGTCGCCTCGGACTTGATGTCGAACTTGGCCTTCGCCATGTTCACTCCTTCAGGGTTGGCGATCCGGCGTTGGGCCGGACCGGTTGAGGTTCTGCTCTCGTCGCTGCCCCGTTGGCCGCCTCACCGGCGGCGTTGAGGGCGAGGAACGACGAGTAGACGTCCAGCAGTGACTGCTTCTGTCGCTCGGAGAGTCCGATGTCGCTGAGCACGGCCAGCTCGACCGACCCACCGACTCCGTCCTCGGGGCTGACGATCCCCGCGCGGATGTAGAGCTGCTCCGCGGAGATCCGCAGCGCCTTGGCGATCTGCTGCAGCACGTCGGCCGAGGGCTTGCGCAGACCACGTTCGATCTGGCTGAGATAGGGGTTCGAGACGCCTGCCTGTTCGGCGAGCTGCCTCAGGGAGAGCCGCGATGCGGTGCGCTGCTCCTTGAGGTAGTCGCCGAGCGACTCGACGGTCTTCCCCACCTTGCCCTTGGCCATGTCTCGACCCTGCTTGCTACAGCTAGCAAAATGCAAACTCAGCTAGCGTGACAAGCAACACAACGGTGAAGTTCTGGTGCTCAGAAGACTGCGCGGATCTCGCCGACCGGCTCCCCGCCACCGAGCAACGGCACCTCACCGGTACGACGTACCGCGTCGGTGTCCACCCCCGGCTCGGTGTCGACTCCACTGCGTCGCAACGCCGCCGCCATCAGCACCGGCCGCACCCGTGCGGCGCCGTCGTCGGTCTTGAGCGCGAACGCCCGGCCGTCGGGGAGCGCCAGCGCATAGCAGGACTCGGCCCCCGCCTTCGCGATCGCGTCGGGGATCGCCTCCAGCAGCGCTAGCTCGTCGCGCTTGGTACCGGAGACGTACGCCGGGTGCTCCCGGATGGCGTCGGCGACCCGCCGCTCGGCGGGCTCCGCGCCCAGGGCGATCCGCCGGAATGCCCGGGCCAGGCCGGTCAGGGTCGCCGGCAGCAAGGGGGCACCGCAGCCGTCGACCGCGACACCGGACACGGGGTCACCCGTGTACTCGCTGAAGGTCTCGCCGATCGCCTGCTGCAGAGGATGGCCGGGATCGCGGTAGGTCGCGGTGTCCCAGCCGTTGACGACGCAGGTGGCCAGCATCGCTGCGTGCTTGCCCGAGCAGTTCATCAGGATCGGTGCCGACTTGCCTCCGTCGCGGATCAGCTCTTCGCGCACGTCGTCATCGAGCGGGTAGCCAGCCGGGGTCTGCAGGTCGGACTCGCCAAGCCCGGCCGAGTCGAGGATCCGGCGCACCCCGTCCACATGGAACGCCTCGCCGGAGTGGGAGGCACAGGCGAGCGCCAGGAGGTCGGCGGGCAGGTCCAGGCCCAGGCGCACCATGGCGAGCGCCTGGATCGGCTTGTTGCAGGACCGGGGCAGGATCTCCTCGTCGACGGAGCCGGCCGACCAGTCCACTGCCCCGTCCCGATCCAGCGCCACGATCGACCCGTAATGGTGGCCCTCGACGAATCCGGACCGGACGATCTCGGCAACCACGACGGCAGGAGGCATGCGGCGCAGAGTACCGATCCGACAATGGCAGGATTGCCCCCGTGTCGACCTCCCCCGCGCGCCAGCACTGCCCGACCCCGCGGGAGCTCGACGACCTCGAGCTGCTGGTGAGCGGTGCGCTGGAGCCGACCCGGTCCTTCAACGAGCCCGGCAGCCCGGTCACGCTGACCCTGCCGCCCGAGCTGGCGGACGCGGAGACCGTCGAGCTGGTCGACCCCGAGGGCCTCCCCCTCGCCGTGGTCTCGACAGGCTCGACCGGTGGCTGGACGATCGAGCCACTCACCCACGCCCAGTTCGGCCCGTTCCGCGACCTCTACCTCACCCCGGCGCAGGTGCGGGAGCAGTACGCCGGCCGCACCTTCGTCCCGGTCGCGGACCCGCTCACCAACCAGCAGCTGAAGCAGATCGCCGACGCCGGCACCCCCGCCGTCCTGGTCGCCCTGGTCGGCACCGGGACCCCGTCGCTCGCCCCGGTCGGCCTGATCCGCGCCACCCTGGCCGCCGCCCGCCGGCTCGATGCCGCGGTCGTGGCCGTCCCGCTCGCGTCCCACGACGACCCAGAGGTCGACCATGAGCTGGGCGTGCGGGTCGTCGGCAACTACGCCGGGCCGGATCCGGTGCTGGCGCTGCCGTCGGACGCGGTCGAGGCGGTCGAGGCCGCGTACCCGGACGAGATCGCCGACATCGTCGACTTCGAGCGGCCGCCGGTTGACGAGCAGGGCCTGGTGCTGTTCTTCACCGGGCTCTCCGGGAGTGGCAAGTCCACCCTGGCCCGGGCGCTGATGGACCGGATCCTGGAGCAGGGTCGGCGCACCGTCACCAGCCTCGACGGCGACGTCGTACGCCGGAACCTCTCCGCCGGCCTGACGTTCGCCCGGGAGGACCGGGAGACCAACATCCGCCGGATCGGCTGGGTGGCCGCCGAGATCGCCCGGCACGGCGGCATCGCGGTGTGCAGCCCGATCGCGCCGTTCGACGAGACCCGGCAGCAGGTGCGGTCGATGGTCGACGAGGCCGGCGGGGCGTTCTTCCTGGTCCATGTCGCCACCCCGTTGGAGGAGTGCGAGCGCCGGGACCGCAAGGGCCTCTATGCCAAGGCGCGGCGCGGGGAGATCCCCGATTTCACAGGCATCTCCTCGCCCTACGAGGAGCCCGAGGACGCCGCGGTCCGGGTGGACACGACCGGCCGCACGATCGAGGACGCGCTCGACGACGTCCTCGTCGTCCTCCGCGAGGAGGGGTACCTCGACCTTCCGGTGGTTGAGGTGCGAGCGGAGCGAGCCTCGAAACCCGGTAAGGAAGCCGCTTCCTCAACCAACGGGAACGACGCTCCACTCAAGGTGCTGTTCGTGTGCACGGCCAACATCTGCCGGTCGGCGTTCATGGAGGTGGTGGCACGCCACCTCGCCGGAGCGGAGGCCGCGATCGAGTTCTCCAGCGCCGGCACCCACGGCCTGGACCGCGAGCCCATGAACGAGGACATGGCGGTCACCCTCGACGGCGACGTCGAGCACGCTGAATTCCGGAGCCGCCCGCTCACCAGCGACCTGATCGCCGACGTCGACCTCGTGCTCACCGCCGAGTCGACGCACCGCACTCTCATCCTCGACGACCACCCGGCGGAGTTCCGCAAGGTGTTCACGCTGGGTCAGTTCGCCGCGGCGGTCCAGGCCGACGATTCGGGAGCGACCCGGCGGGACCTCCTCGAGCGGATCGGAGAGCGGCGGGAGACCGCCGACCCGGCACTCGACATCCCCGATCCGTACCGCCGCGGGCCCGAGGCCGCGACCCAAGCCGCCACCACGATTGAGTATCTACTGCGGATTGTGCTACCCGCCCTCACCGGCGAACCTAGGATGGCCGCTTCATGAACGACCTGATCACCATCACCTTCTTCGCCATCCTCGCGGCCGGCTTCTTCGTCGGCGTCGTGGTTGGCCTGACCGGCATGGGCGGGGGCGCCCTGATGACGCCGGCACTGATCTTCCTCGGCGTGGGCGAGGCGGCCACCGTGGTCACCGCGGACCTGACCGCCGCCGCGGTCTACAAGTCCGGCGGCGCGATCGTCCACCACCGCGAGGGCTCCCCCAACCTGACCCTGGCCAAGTGGTTGATCGTCGGGTCGGTCCCGATGGCACTTCTGGGGCCGTACCTCGTCGCCGGCGTCACCGACAGCCCCGACGAGCTGGACCACCTGCTGAAGCTGTGCATCGGCTTCGCCCTGCTGGTCGCGGCGAGCACGTACGCACTACGCCTCTACATCGGCCTGCGGATGGAAGTGCGCGGAGCCAGCGCAGCGGCCCCGGAGAACCCGCCATCCGGCCGCTGCCCACCTTGCTGGTCGGAGCGCTGGGCGGCCTGCTGGTCGGGATCACCAGCGTCGGGTCGGGCTCGGTCATCATGATCGCGCTGCTGATGCTCTACCCCGGGTTGTCCGCGGTGAAGCTGGTCGGCACCGACCTGGTGCAGGCGGTTCCGCTCGTGCTGGCGGCCGCGATCTCCAACATCGCGCTGCACGGCCTCGACTGGTCGGTGATCCTGATCCCGCTGCTCATCGGGTCGGTGCCGGGCACCATCCTCGGCTCCAAGATCGCACCGCGGGTGCCGCAGTCGATCATCCGGCGCGGCATCGTGGTGGTGCTGACCATGTCCGGCGTCGCGCTCCTGGACAAGGCCGGCTGGGCGCCGCTCGGAGCCGGCGAGGACGAGACCTACCCGATGCTGATCGGGGCGGTCGGCCTGGCGATGGTGGTCCTCGTGCCGCTGGTCTGGGGCCTGCTGCGGAGGTACCACGGGCTCCCGATGTTCGGGAAGCCGACGATCGCCCAGCTGGAGGATCCGGCGTACAAGCCGGGGCTGGTCGGCATGAAGAAGATCAGCACGCCGAGCGCGGACGATCCGTGATCGTGAGCCAGCCCACGACGTTCTCAGTTCGATTAACCCGGACCGCTCATCGCGGCTAGCATGGGGCCGCGCTGTCCCGTAGGAGAGGTTTCTTCCCTGATGTCTGCACCCCCGACCCACGTCGACTACCAGCTGAGCCAGCTCGACCAGCTGGAGGCGGAGTCGATCCACATCTTCCGCGAGGTCGCCGCCGAGTTCGAGAAGCCCGTGCTGATGTTCTCCGGCGGCAAGGACTCGATCTGCATGCTCCGGCTGGCGGAGAAGGCGTTCTACCCGGCGAAGATCCCGTTCCCCGTGCTCCAGGTCGACACCGGGTACGACTTCCCCGAGGTCCTGGCCTGCCGCGACTCCTGGGTGAACCGGCTCGGCGTACGCCTCGTGGTGGCCAGCGTCGAGGAGGCCATCAAGAACGGCGTCGTGGTCGACGACGGCAAGACCAGCCGCAACCGGCTCCAGATCGGCACCCTGCTCCACACGCTGGAGGAGGAGGGCTTCACCGCCGCCTTCGGTGGTGGCCGCCGCGACGAGGAGAAGGCCCGCGCCAAGGAGCGCGTCTACTCCCACCGCGACGAGTTCGGCCAGTGGGACCCGAAGATGCAGCGTCCGGAGCTGTGGAGCCTCTACAACGGCCGGATCCACGAGGGCGAGCACATGCGGATCTTCCCGCTCTCCAACTGGACCGAGCTCGACATCTGGCACTACATCGGCCGCGAGGGCATCGAGATCCCCGAGATCTACTTCTCCCACCAGCGCAAGGTCTTCAAGCGCGACGGGATGCTGCTCAGCGAGAGTGACTTCAACCCCCTCCGCAGCGGCGAGCAGGTCGAGGAGCGCACCGTTCGCTTCCGCACCGTCGGCGACCTGACCCTGACCGGGTGCGTCGAGTCCGAGGCCGACACCATCCCCAAGATCATCGACGAGATCGCCATCGCCCGCGTCACCGAGCGCGGCGCGACCCGCGGCGACGACCGGTTCTCCGAGGCCGCCATGGAGGACCGGAAGAAGGAAGGCTACTTCTGATGACCAGCTCGACTGAGGCCACCACAGGAGGCCGAGCGGGCCTGCCCCAGATGGACCTGCTCCGGTTCGCCACGGCCGGCTCCGTCGACGACGGCAAGTCGACCCTGATCGGGCGGCTGCTGCTCGACTCGAAGGCGATCTTCGAGGACCAGCTCGAGGCAGTGGAGTCGACCAGCAAGTCGAAGGGGCTACGACTACACCGACCTCGCGCTGCTCACCGACGGGCTCCGCTCCGAGCGCGAGCAGGGCATCACGATCGACGTCGCCTACCGCTACTTCGCGACCCCGAGCCGCAAGTTCATCATCGCCGACACCCCTGGCCACGTGCAGTACACCCGCAACATGGTCACCGGCGCCTCGACCGCCGACCTCGGCCTGGTGCTGGTCGACGCCCGCCAGGGCCTGACCGAGCAGTCCCGCCGGCACGCGGTGATCCTGTCGCTGCTGCGGGTCCCGCACCTGGTGCTCGCGGTCAACAAGATGGACCTCGTCGACTACTACCAGGAGATCTACGACCGGATCCACGCCGAGTTCACGGCGTTCGCGACCAAGCTGAACATCCCCGACCTCGAGGTCATCCCGATCTCGGCGCTGCAGGGCGACAACGTCGTCAACCGCTCGGAGAACATGGACTGGTACCAGGGCCCGTCCCTGATGCACCACCTCGAGCACGTGCACGTGGCCTCCGACCGCGACCTCGTCGACGTCCGGTTCCCGGTGCAGTACGTCGTCCGCCCCAAGTCCGACGAGCACCACGACTACCGCGGGTACGGCGGCCAGGTCGCCGGCGGCGTGATGAAGAAGGGCGACGAGGTCGTCGTCCTCCCCAGCGGCATGACCTCCACGATCCAGGGCATCGACCTGTTCGAGACCGAGCTCGAGGAGGCCTACCCGCCGATGTCGGTGACGGTCCGGCTCGAGGACGACGTCGACGTCTCCCGCGGCGACATGATCGCCCGCGTCAAGAACGCCCCGCAGCCCAGCCAGGACATCGACGCGATGGTCTGCTGGATGACCAACACGCCGCTGCGCCCGCGCCAGAAGCTGGCCATCAAGCACACGACCCGCACTCGCGCGGGCCCTGGTCAAGGACGTGCAGTACCGGCTCGACGTCAACACCCTGCACCGCGACCAGGACACCAAGGAGCTCGGCCTCAACGAGATCGGCCGCATCCAGCTGCGCACCACCGTGCCGCTGCTGTGCGACCCGTACTCGAAGAACCGCACCACCGGCTCGTTCATCCTGATCGACGAGGCCACCGGCGTCACCGTCGGCGCCGGCATGATCAACACCGGCAGCTGATCGCGCGCTCGTCGCCCCGGCACACGGAAGACACACAGGCCCCTCTGCCCGGTCGGGAGAGGGGCCTCTTGACGGGGATCTTGGTGGTCTAGGTCAGTCGGTCAGTAGTTCGTGACCTGAGTGGAGATGTCGTCGTTCGGGACGCAGAGCGCCCACACCTCCAGAACACCGTTGCCAGCGGACGGAGCGGCGCCTTCACCGAAGTAGACCACCCAGCCGTCGAGCCGGTCCGGCTTCGGGAGGTTGGTGTCCCAGTTCATGCGGCCCGGGAACGAGGAGGTCACCGGCTCGGTAGCGGTTCCAGCACCGGGAACCTCGACGCGAGCACCGCCGGCGATGGCGGTGAAGTTCTGCGAGGCCTGCTCGGTGTCGGCGCACGCGACAGTCGCGCGACCGCCTCCGCCGTTGGTGTAGTTGGCGACCCGGTAGACCGCTCCGGCGAGACCGTCGGCGCCGTTCTTGCCGTTCTTGCCGTCCTTGCCGTCCCTGCCGTCCTTGCCGTCCTGGACGATGCCCGACCTCAGCTCGGAGCGGCCGACGCTGTCGTTCGCGAGGTTGCGCGAGGTGATCGTCTGGCTGGCGATCTGGTCGCCGGTGACGAGCTTGGCCGCGACGGCAGTGCTCACTCCGCCCACGGCGAACAGTGCGCCGGCAGCAATGACGATGGCACCGGACTTGAGACTGCGGTTCATTGGGGGGTTCTCCTTTGGGGGGTGGTTGGTCCGGGCGCGACCGTATCCACGACCACGGAGCCTCCGTGGGAGAACCGGGAAGTTCGCAAACACCCTGCGTGGCGGCTTGACATCCCCAAAATTGATGAAGCGCGTTACAGCCGAACTCCGACACCCGCACGGACCACACTCTCGGTGCTCCGCACGCCTGCTGGACGCGCTGCGGAGTCGAGCCCACGGCGGGGTCGCGGCCCGGGCGACCGACCGCTCAGGACGAGAGCCCCAGCAACGTGCGCGCTTCGGACGGCGTCATCGGCGTGCGCTGGACTAGACCACCGATCGCCGCGGCCCGCTCCACGAGCTGGGCGTTGCTCTCGACCGGGACGCCCCTGCTGATGGTGAGCACGTCCTCCATGCCGACCCGCAGGTGGCCGCCCTTCGACAGGGCGGCGAGCGCCACCGCGAGGGTCGAGCGGCCGATGCCGGTGGCCGACCAGCTCGTGACCGAGGCCGGCATCGCTGCGACCGCGGCGACCAGCGCGTCGGCGGTGCCGTTCATGCCGCCCGGGACGCCCATCACCAGGTCGCAGTGCACCTTGCCGCCGTACGGCGCGCCGTACTTGTCCAGCAGCCGGTGCAGGGCGTGCACCTGGCCGAGGTCGAACAGCTCGAACTCCGGCACCACCTTGCGCTCCTGGCTGAGCTGGTAGAGCTCGCACACGAACGGCCAGGGGTTGGAGAACACGTCGTTGCCGAAGTTCGTCGTCCCCATGGTGAGGCTGCAGGAGTCCGGCTCCGCGTCGAGCACGTTGAGCCGGTCCTCGAGCGGGTCGTGGACCGACCCGCCGGTCGACAGCTGGACCACCAGGTCGGTGTGCTCGCGGATCGCGGCCACGGTGTCCTTGAGCCGACCCAGGTCGAGCGTCGGGCGGTGCTCGTCGTCGCGGATGTGGATGTGGATCATCGCCGCGCCCGGCGGCCTCGCACTCCTGCGCCGTCTTGACCAGCTCGTCGAGGGTCGTGGGGAGCTGCGGGCAGTCCTCCTTGCTGGTCTCCGCGCCGGTCGGCGCGACGGTGATCAGCAGGCGGTCGGGTGGTACGTCGGGCATGGGGTCATGGTGTCAGACGGGTGGCGGGCGTGGTCTCGACAGGCTCGACCACCGAGAGGGGGTGGCTCGACGGCCGAGGGAAGCGGCGGCATGGGTCCGAGGTCGCGGCGCAGCCAGAAGAGGATGTGCGCGGCGCCGGCCGCGATGAAGACCGCGATGATCCAGAAGATGTCGCGGTACGACAGCAGCAGCACCAGCATCGACCCGACGGCCAGAGAGACGGCCTGCGGCGTCGCCATGACCACCTCCGCCGCGGTCGTGACCCGGCCGATGATGGCCTGCGGGCTGCGTCGCTGGATGAGCGTGGTGAACGAGATGAACAGCACGGGGAGCGATACTCCGCACAAGCCCGCGAACGCGAGCACGACCGACATCGAGGTCGCTGCGGCAACACCTGCGACGGAGACCGCGAGCAGGATCATCCCGATCGCCGTCGCGCCCACCTCACCGACCCGTCGGATCAGACGCGTGGACGTCAGCCCACCGACGACGGCGCCGACCCCCTGGACGGTGACGATCACGCCGGCGTACGTCGGCTCCTTGTCGAAGGCGTCCAGCAACGCGTAGATGGAGGCCTCGAAGAAGCCGATCACCAGCATGGTGAGGCCGAAGCCGACCAGCACGTGCTTGAGGATCCGGTCCCCGGCGAGGTGCCGGAGGCCGGCGGTCATCTGCTGGCGCAGGGGTTCCGTCTCGCGGACGGGAGCCGCCTCGCGGACCCCGATCGTGGCGATCACCGCGGCCGCGACGACGAAGCTCGCGGCGTCGAGCAGGGCGACCAGCCAACCGCCCGTCCACGCGAACAGCGCGGCTCCGATCAGGGGCCCGAACAGCCGGAAGGCCTCCTTCGTTGTCTGCAGGGAGGAGTTCGCCTCGACCAGCAGGTCGTCGGGCATCAGCTCCTTGATCAGGCCGTTCAGCGCGGCGGGCAGGACGACGAAGCTGACGCCGTACAGGAAGGCGACCAGCCAGATCAGCCAGACGTCCCCGGCGTCGCGGACGAGCACGAGCGGGAGTACGGCGATCGCCGAGGCGAGGTTGCCCCACACCAGCAGCGGCCGGCGGCGGACCCGGTCGATCCACACCCCGAGCAGCGGGGCGAACAGGGCCGGGATGACCATGAAGAAGAAGGTGAGGCCGGCCTGGGCGTTGGAGCCGGTGAGGGTCTTCACCCACATGCTGAGCACCAGCAGCATGATCGAGTCGCCGAACATCGACGCCGTGAGTCCGGCGTACAGGCGCGGGAACCCGGGCCGCGCGAAGGCCGCCCTCACGACGTGCCCTCGGTGTAGTCGGGTGCGTCGTCGGGGGTCGGCTCGACGCCCGGGAAGTACGCCGGCACGCCCCACGCCACGAACTCGCACATCCGCGAGCCCGGCGGCCGCAGCGAGGGGTCGGTGAGCCGGTCGGCGTACCGCGCGTGCACCTCCCTGATCTCGTCGTTGAGGGCCTCCAGCTCCTCCGCGGTGAGCCAGGTGGCGTACTCACTGCTGCCCGAGGCACGCTGCCAGTCAGCAGGCTCCCCAGCCGCGCGCGCCTCCGACTCGCGGAGTCGCGCGAGCGTACGGTCCAGCATCACCTCGCTCAGGGCGTCGGCAGCCCGCCGCACCTCGGGCGGCGCCTCGGCGTCGGACCAGGTCAGCCCGATGCCCGGCACCCGCCACGGTCGGCGTCGCCCCTTGCCGTCGCCGGTCTCCTCGACGAAGCCGTGCTCGGCGAGCTTGCGCAGGTGCCACGAGCAGTTGGCCGGCGACTCGTCCAGGCGGTCGGCCAGGTCGGTGGCGGTCAGCGGGCCGGCGACCGAGAGGAGCTCGATGATCCCCATCCGCACCGGGTGCGCCAGGGCGGTCAGCTCGCGCGGGTCGTGCAGGCGGCGGTGCGGCTCGGGCATGAATCGAAAGTAGTCTTTCGAAAGAGTTCTTGCAATAGTCTCCTGCGGGGCGCCGCTGGCCCGCCGTGTCAGAGTGTCGTGCCATGCGGGCGGTGCTGCAGCGGGTCCTGGACGCACGAGTCGTCGTCGACGGCGAGGTGGTCGGCGATCTGGGTGGACCGGGGCTCCTCGTCTACCTCGGCGTCACACATGGCGACGGCCCGCCGGAGGTCGCCTGGCTGGCGCGGAAGGTCTGGGACCTGCGGGTCCTGCGCGAGGAGCAGTCCGCCTCCGACGTCGGGGCGCCGGTGCTGGTGGTCAGCCAGTTCACGTTGTACGGCGACGCGCGCAAGGGGCGCCGACCCACGTGGCAGGCCGCGGCGCCTGGTGAGGTGAGCGAGCCGGTCTACGAGGCGTTCTGTGCCGAGCTCGAACGGCTCGGCGCCGCCGTGGCCCGCGGGGTGTTCGGCGCCGACATGCGCGTGGAGTCCACGAACGACGGCCCGGTCACCGTGCTGCTGGAGCGGTGAGTCCGCGGGAGATCTAGATCGGGATGGTGACCTCGGCGATCGAGCCGATGTGCGCCTCGACCTTCTGGTCAACGACCTCGGCCTTGGGGGCGAGGGTGCGCAGGGTCCACTCCCCCTCGGCGGCGAAGAACCGGAAGTGGCCGGTCGCCGACGTCGGCACCTCGGCGGTGAACTCACCGGTCCGGTCGAGCAGTCGCACGTAGGCGTTGCCGACCGGCTCGCCGTCCCGGGTCACCTGACCCTGGACGACGGCCTCCTTCTCCACGTTCACGCCGTCGAGCGACAGCCCGCCCTTGGTGGCTCCGCACATCAGGCTTCACCAGCCTCGTCGCCGAGGGCGACGGGGACGCCGACGAGGGAGCCGTACTCGGTCCACGAGCCGTCGTAGTTCTTCACGTTCTCCTGGCCGAGCAGCTCCTTGAGCACGAACCACGTGTGCGAGGAGCGCTCGCCGATCCGGCAGTACGCGATGGTGTCCTTGCCCCAGTCGACACCGGCCTCGGTGTAGATCTCCTTCAGCTCGTCGTCGGAGCGGAAGGTGCCGTCGTCGTTGGCCGCCTTGCTCCACGGCACGTTGGCCGCGGTCGGGATGTGCCCGGCCCGCTGTGCCTGCTCCTGCGGCAGGTGGGCCGGCGCCAGCAGCCGGCCGGCGTACTCGTCGGGGCTGCGCACGTCGACCAGGTTCTTCACGCCGATCGCCTCGACGGTCTCGTCGCGGTAGGCGCGGATGGACGTGTCCTGCTCCTGCGCGGTGTACGACGTCGCCTTCCGCGTCGGCAGCTCGTCGGTCAGCTCGCGGGAGTCGAGCTCCCACTTCTTGCGGCCGCCGTCCAGGAGCCGGACGTCCTCGTGGCCGTAGAGCTTGAAGTACCAGTAGGCGTAGGCCGCGAACCAGTTGTTGTTGCCGCCGTAGAGCACCACCGTGTCGTCGTTCGCGACGCCGCGCCCGGACAGCAACGCCTCGAACTGCTCCTTGGTGACGAAGTCGCGTCGGACCTGGTCCTGCAGGTCGGTGGTCCAGTCGAGCTTGATGGCGCCCTTGATGTGGCCCTTGTCGTACGACGTGGTGTCCTCGTCGACCTCGATCAGGACGACCCGGTCGTTGTCGAGGTTGTCCTCGACCCACTGGGCGGTGACGAGTGTGTTCTCGCGACTCATGGGTGGTGCCTTTCAGTTGGTTGCGGATGTGCGTGAAGGAGGACTGGTCTCGAGACGTCGGCGGTCGAGCCCGTCGGCACTCCTCGGCCACCGAGGGGCAAGGCTCTTCGCGCCGCGCTCCTCCGCCAACGGAGGAGGAGCAGGTACAGCTCGCAGCCGAGGCAGAGGCCGAAGACCGCGTTGAGCAGCGCAGCCACGAGGGCCATGCCGGTGGCGACGAAGCCGAGAAGGGTGGCGCCGGACAGGAAGCCGACGAGTCCGACCAGCGAGAACGCCAGGCCGACGGCCTGTGCGAACCGCGGCGGAGCGGCGTCCTCGAGCTCGCGTGGTGGTGCGAGCCGGGGCCGGACCAGGGTCCGGTACACCCATGCGTGAGGGGTGCGCTGGACGCCCAGCCCGGCCCCGACCGCGAACAGGACCGCCTGGAGGGCAAGGAGGGCTACGCCGAGGGGATGCGGCGCGACCAGCAGCACGGTCGCCAGCACCAGGGAGGTGAGAGCGGCGGCGAACTGCTGTCCGCGCGGATCGATCTTCGGCATGAGGCTCCTGAGTCCTGATCGGTGGGCTGGTCCCGACACGCTCGACCTCTGGATGGGCCGATCTGCGCGTCGAGGAGGTGGACCGCTGTCATCATAGTCGACTATTCGACTAGACTTAGGAATATTGGGGAACGGTCCCGTCAGGACATTCGACACAGCGCCGAGCGCACGCGGCAGTGATCGACTGCGCGCCGCTTGGTCAGCCAGGTCGAGGACATGGCCAGAACAGTAGAGGGGTGGCTGTGCGCGCCCGGAAACGCTCGTCTCACTCTCTGATACTGGTGTCCAAATCATGGACTCACCCCGGCCAGGGCGGACAGCACCTGTTCCTTGCGCGGCGCCCCGGTCGCCCGGGTGAGCTCGTGGCCTCCGCCGTCGAGGATCAGCGTCGTGGGGGTGCGCAGGATCCCGAGCCGGCGGACCAGGTCGAGATGCTGCTCCGCGTCGATCTCCACGTGGACCACGCCCGGGACGATCGCCGCGACGTCCGCCAGCGTGCGCCGGGTGGCGCGGCACGGAGCGCAGAACGCCGAGGAGAACTGGAGCAAGCGTGGCCCGCTCGCCGAGGTCGTGGTCGGCGATGCCGTGGTCGGGAGCCGGGTTTGGAGGCGCTTCGTCCTCAACCGCCGACGTTTCAGTGGCAGAGCCTGTCGAGACCACTCCCCGCACGCGGTGCGTGCCGCGGAACCGGCCGTCGGTGAGTGCCCGGTAGCCGCCGTACACCAGGGCTGCGAGCACGGCGACGGCGAGGACGACGAGGCCCGAGGTCATACCGAGGGAACGGACGGGACTGTCACGTCATTCCCGGGCAGTCCGCGCGCAGGCGCGCGTTGGCGGCGCGGAGGCGGCGTACCTCTTCCTCCAGCCGCAGCACCCGGGCGATGCCGGCCAGGTTGAGCCCGTCGGCCAGCAACTCCCGGATCTGGTGCAGGCGATCGATGTCGTCGCTGCTGTACAGACGGGTGCCGCCAGCGGTGCGGGCAGGCTCGAGCAGACCACGACGCTCGTAGACGCGGAGGTTCTGGATCTCCATGGAGACCATGTCGGCCGCCACCGAGATCGCATAGACGCCCTGGCCGCGGTTCGCCATCTCGTCGCCCCTCTTGCCAACAAGTGACTCTTGGGATATAAGGAATATGCAACAACGGATACAGGTTATCCGACACGGACAGCATCAACAAGACACACGAGGAGGAACCGTGATGTTGCTTCGTACCACCGACCCGTTCCGTGACATCGACCGACTCGCCCAGCAGGTGTTCGGCACGACCAACCGACCGGCCGTCATGCCGATGGATGCCTGGCGCGAGGGCGACGATTTCGTGATCGAGTTCGACCTCCCGGGCGTCGCCAAGGAGAGCATCGACCTCGACGTCGAGCGCAACGTCCTGACCGTGCGCGCCGAGCGAGTGGCCCGCAACGGCGACTGGGAGATGCTCGCCTCCGAGCGTCCGCGCGGCGTCTTCAGCCGTCAGCTCGTGCTCGGCGACAACCTGGATCTGCAGCGGATCGAGGCCAACTACGACGGCGGCGTGCTCCGGCTGACCGTTCCCGTCGCGGAGCAGGCGAAGCCGCGCAGGATCGAGGTCGGCGGCGCGCGCAGCGACCGCACTGCAATCGAGGCCTGACCCCGCGGCCGGTGCGCCCGGCAACCCGGCCGGGCGTACGCCGAAACGAGGGCCGTCCCCCACGCGGGGCGGCCCTCGCTTCATGCCGGAGCAGCGTCTCGCCCACCTCACCGGGTTTCGAGGCTCGGTCGCCCGGGCGACCTCGCACCTCAACCTGCGGCGCGGTCAACCACCGGCGAAGGGCGGCAGGAACTCCACGGACGAGCCCGGCGACACCGCGACCTGGTCGGGGTCCTCGCTGCTCACCGGTCGATCGCCGACGAGCGCCGAGCAGGCCTTGAGCACATCGGCGAGGCGGGTATCGGGGTGCAGGGCCACCGCGCGTTGCACCACCTCGGTGAGCGAGATCGGGCCGGTGACGTCGATCTCGTCGCCCGCGGTCCCGGCAGCGGAGCGGGCCGAGGCCCAGTACCGGACCGTGATCCGGCCCGTCTCACCTCCGTTGGAGTGCCCACTTCCGACGCTCATGCTTCGATATCCTTCCCTATCGCTCCAAGGCGGAGGAGGTCGGGAAATGAGCACGCTGCTGCTGCTGACCTCCGCCCTCCAGCCGTCGGCCGAGGTACTCCCCGGCCTGGCCCTCCTCGGCCACCAGGTCAGGATCCTCCCGTCGGTGGGCAGCGCCCTGCTCGAGGCCCCGGACGCCGACCTGCTGCTCGTCGACGGCCGCCAGGACCTCGCCCAGGCGCGCGACCTGTGCCGGCTGATCCGGACGACCGGGGCCGACGTACCGGTCCTGCTCGTCGTCACCGAGGGCGGCCTCTCCGTCGTCGCCCACGACTGGGGCATGGACGACGTGGTCCTGCACACCTGCGGCCCGGCCGAGCTCGAGGCGCGGATCAAGCTGGCCATCGGCCGGCTTCAGGCGCAGCGGGACGCCGATGACCCCGAGGCCCACGTGATCCGCTCCGGCGAGGTGGTCGTCGACGACGCGACGTACACCGCGAAGGTCGGGGGCCGGGTGCTGGACCTGACGTTCAAGGAGTTCGAGCTCCTCAAGTACCTCGCCCAGCACCCGGGCCGGGTCTTCAGCCGCGACCAGCTCCTCCAGGAGGTGTGGGGCTACGACTACTTCGGCGGCACCCGCACCGTCGACGTGCACGTCCGACGCCTGCGCGCCAAGCTCGGCCCCGAGAACGAGACCCTGATCGGCACCGTCCGCAACGTCGGCTACCGGTTCGTGCTGCCGGCCAAGGAGCCTTCCCGCGAGGAGCAGTCCCAGGACGCCTGACCCGGAACGCCGGCCGGCGTCCTAGGAGGCCGGCGCATAGGTCAGGTTGAGTACGCCGGTCGAGAACGTCTCGCTGTTGACGAGCTCGAGCTTGAAGGTCGGAGTGTCCTCGAACAGGCGCTGGCCGCTGCCGACCGCGATCGGGTGGACGAGGAGGCGGAGCTCGTCGAGCAGCCCGTTGGCGAGGAGCCAGCGCACCGTCACCGCGCTGCCTGACATGCCGATGTCGCCGTCGACGCTCTCCTTGAGCTTGCGGACCGCCTCGACGTCCCCGGGAAGCACCGTCGTGTTCTTCCAGCTCGGGTCCTTCAGCGAGCTCGAAATGACGTACTTGGGGATGTCGTTGAAGTAGGACGCGAAGGGTTCGTCGGTGCTCTCGGGCCAGTACGCCGCCCACTCGTCGTACATCTTGCGACCCATGAGGAACGCCTTGTTGGTCTCCATGCCGGCGCCGACCATCGCGCCCATCTCGTCGTTGAAGTACGGCATGTGCCACTGGTCTGGGGATTCGACGGTCCCGTCGAGGGCGATGAAGAAGTTCGCGATGATCCTGCCCATGACTGCTCTCCTCGGTGTCTGACCTCTGTGTCTGACTGTTGTCTCTGGCTGCCCCGGCGGGACTGCCGCGTCGAGCGCTCACGCTAGGAGCAGGGTCAGGGCCCGGTCTTGTACAGAAGCGACAGGGGCTCGGGAGCCTCCGGACGGCGAAGCTGGGTGGCCGTGCGGCCGACGAAGCGTGAGAGCGACCTGGCCAGGTGCGGCTGGTCGTAGTAGCCGAGCCGGTGCACGACATCGAGGGCGGCGAGCCCGTCGCCGAGCAGGATCGCCGCCTCGCGGGCGCGCTCGATCTGCCGGATGGCGCCCTGGGTGAGTCCGGTCGAGGCGGCCACCCGGCGCTGCACCGAGCGGGTACCGACCAGCGGCTGCTCACCCTGGACGACGTCGCCGACCAGCGGGTCGCGGACGAGCACGCCCTCGCGCACCAGCCTCGTGACGAAGTCCTCGGCGCTGTCGAAGTCGGGGAGCGCCCACTCGTCGCCCCGGAGCAGGAAGCCCTTCCTGGTCGCGTGCGGGCTCTCGAGGTCAGCGTCGACGAGCCGCGACATCGGCAGGTGCGGCATCGACGTGCCGTGGGTGAAGGTGATCCCGAACGACGCCGAGTCGTCGGGCACCTCGGAGGCTGTGGCCGTGGTCTCCGGGCCACGGACCGCGACGTGCATGTCGCCGCGGTGCTCCCAGACGACGAGCTCCCAGTGCGAGGTCGCCACCGAGGTCATCCGGTCGACGCCGGAGCTGTGGCTGCGCCACACGCGCGCGACGTACGGCGAGTCCGACGCCCGGTCCTCGGTCTCCAGTCCCATCTCGGCCCCCTCGTCGCGTGCCCGGTCCAGTCTGGCACCCGCCGCGTGGACGGCCCCGGCGTGATCGCGGAGTGTGGGGCGCACGACATGCGCCTGCCACTCCTCGATCACACATCAGCCAGTACGCATCCGGGGCCGCACACGTGTGGTGCGCCGGTCCACCCTCGCCGGTGCAGGATCCTGGCAATGCGGTCTGCGGTGCGACACGAACGCCCGAACACCTGCCGCCACCTGAGCCGGACCGTCTCCCGCCCATCCGCATGGTCGTCGAGGTCACGGTCGGCATCGCGGTCGCGTGCGTCGGGGTCGTCATGCCACGCGGCTCCGTCGAGCTCGACGACCAGGCCGTACTTCTCGTAGAGGGCGTCCCGGTACTCGCTTCCGCCTTCGTCCCGCCGGGGCCGCCTGCCGCCTCGACCGCGGCAGCCCGTGGGCGCGTTCGACGCGGGTGAGATAGCCGTGCTCCAGCACCGAGCACACCCCTGTCTCGAGGTCGTCCAGCAGGCGGGTGATCCAGCGTCGTCGGCACAGGCGACTTCTCGAGGCAAGTGCGGTGCGGAGCCGGGCGACGGTCGTCCGCCGGCTGTTGACGGCATCGGTGAGGAATCGGATCACGTCGTGCTCGGACTTCGCGCGATGGACCAGCTCGAGGATGTTGTGCTCGGGTCGCATCCTCGGCGGCGCGAGGTTCCACTGCACCTTGGCGTCGAGGCTCCCGATGCGATGGATCCTGACGCCCGGCCGGTCCGCCACCCGGCGGTCGGCGTCGATCGCCACATGGATGGGACCGTCGGGGTTCGGGCGAGGCAAGGCTGACGACAGACAGAGCGCGGCTGGCTCGGCGTACAGCACGGCAGCCCAGGAGCGCTGGAGCCAGCTCAGGGGTCCGGTGTGGTCGACGTACACACCCTTCGTGACGCGAGTCAGCTCCCTGCGTCGGACCATCCGGTCCACGTCGTTCTTGGTGGCGCCGACGGCCCGCAGCTGACCGCGCGAGACCACCCCGTTCTGCACGTTGAGCAACCGGCGCAACGCCTCGAGATCCATGCCGGCAGCCTTCCCGGCCGTCGATCGTCCTCACCCTCGTCGTGGCGACCTGTGGACGGACCGCACCCGGAGTCGCGGGCGCACCCGGCGCGCCCCAGGATCCGCGATCCGGCCCTAGGGTGTGGCCATGCCGGTCGCCGTGGATCCCGCCGAGTTCACGTGGGCCGCCGAGGGTCCGGCCGCGATTCGTCGAGCGGATCCGCGAGGCGTGCGTGGAGGTCGACCACAACGATCCGCTCAACGAGGCGGCCGAGCTGCACCTCAAGCACCACGGGCTGGCCGGGTCGCGACTCTGGATCAGCGGTGACGTTGGGTTCGCGCTGCTGCACGACGGCCTGCTCGACCTCGCCGTCGCCCCCGATGCCCGCGGCCGGGGACGGGGACAGGCGCTCGCGATCACCGCGCTCGCCGACGGCGCTCCGGTGAGCGCCTGGTCGCACGGTGACCATCCGGCGGCCGCCGAGCTGGCCGCGCAGTTCCACCTGGAGCGGGTGCGCGAGCTGTGGGTCATGCGGAGACCGACCGCTGAGGCTCTAGCCGACACCCAGTCCGAGCCGACATCACCCGAAGGGGTGCTGGTCCGGGGCTTCCGACCCGGCGACGAGGACGAGCTGATCCGGGTCAACGCCGCCGCCTTCGCCGCTCACCCCGAGCAGGCGGGCATGGACGCGGCGAACCTCGCGGAGCGGATGGCCGAGCCGTGGTTCGACCCGGCGGGACTGCTGGTGGCCGTCCGCGACGACCAGATGCTCGGCTTCCACTGGACCAAGCGGCACTCCGCGGACCTCGGCGAGGTGTACGTCGTGGGGATCGCGCCCGAGGCACAGGGCATGGGGCTCGGGAAGGTGCTGACCCTGGCCGGGCTGCACCACCTGGCCGACGGAGGGGTGAGCGAAGTGCTGCTGTACGTCGAGTCGGACAACGCTCCGGCGATCTCGCTCTACTCCGGGCTGGGCTTCACCCACGCGGACCCGGACACGCACGTCATGTACCGGCGCTAGGTCCTTCGAGCCGCTCGTCTGGGCACCTACGGGCGGGGTCAGCGGAGCTTGGGCCGCACGTGCAGGCCGACCTCGGGGTCGACCAGGATCTCCTGACCGGCCGGGACGCCGTCGGCGTCCAGCTGCGCGTCGATCGCGACGTTGCGCTTGACCAGGCCGAGGGCGATCGGGCCCAGCTCGTGATGTCGCGCGGAGGAGCCCACGATCCCGACCACCTTGTCGCCGAGCTTGAGCTCCGCGCCCTGGGCGGGCAGTCGGTTCACGCTGCCGTCGAGGTGGAGCAGGGTCAGCCGGCGCGGCGGCCGGCCGAGGGTGTGCACCCGGGCCACGGTCTCCTGGCCGCGGTAGCACCCCTTGTCCATGTGCACCGCTGAGCCGATCCAGCCGACCTCGTTCGGGATCGCGCGGTGGTCGGTGTCGAGGCCGAGTCGCGGCTCGCCGCGGGCGATCCGGAGCGCCTCGAACGCCCAGAGGCCGCAGGCCGGTCCGGCCGCCTCGGCGTACGCCTCGAGCCGGTCGCGGGGGACGAACTCGTAGCCCGACGCGGACTCCGCCCGATCGACGATGGAGGACGGCCGCCAGGTGACGGCGATCTCGTCCGTGACGTCGCTGATCTCGACGCGGGTCATGAACTTCATCCGCTCGAGGAACTCCGCCAACGCCGCGCCGGCTCCCGGCTCGGTGTGGGCGACGAAGGCCTCCCCGTCGTCGTATCCGTGGAAGGCGTGCTCCACGTGGCCGTTGGGGCTCAGGACCAGGGCGGTGGTCCAGGTCTTGGGTGCGAGGTCGAGGAAGTACTGGGTGGTGAGTGAGTGCAGCCAGGTCAGCCGGTCGGTGCCCTCGATCCGGAGTACGTCGCGGTGCGAGAGGTCGACGAAGCCCTCGCCTGACTCAAGGGTGCGCTGCTCGTTGTTGAACGAGCCGTAGTGGGCCGCGACACCGGCGTCGATGCCGTCACCGGCCACCGCGCCGGGGAGGTTGAGGAGCGGGGAGGTCATGTCAGGCTCTCTGCAATCTGGCCCAGAGGTGCGGCTGCAACGCCTGCCCCATCGCGGCCATGTCGTAGGCGTAGAGAAGGTCGCCCTCGACGTTGCCGTAGAGCCGGGTGCCGGCGGCGACCTCCTTGGCGGACTCGGTGCGGGCGACCGCGTCGGTGGCGAGCTCCAGCTTGCCGCCGGTTGCCTCGCCGTACCAGATCTCGACGAAGCCGGTGTTGTGTGCGAGCAGCAGCTCGACCTTGCCCTCCGGGCGGCAGCGCAGGAAGCCGGTCTCGAGGGCGGCGTCGCGCACCTTGTCTCCGTTCTCGTCGACGATCCAGGCCCGAGCCAGGTAGTGGAAGAACGGGCGGCCGTCGTGGGCGAAGATCAGCTCCTGGCCGAACTCGAACTTGTCGATCGTCGGGTAGTCGCCGTGACCGTTGCCCTGCCAGGTGCCGAGCATCCACGCGACCGGAGCGCAGTCGGGGTGGAGGTTGTCGGGGATCTCGAACGGCACGCGTGTCGAGTCTAGTGTGGGGCCATGACTCGTCCTCTGGCCGTCAAGGTGACCTGTGGTGCCAACGACCCCGAGCGCTGCAACCAGGCCTTCACGGTGGCGGCGACCGCCCTGACATCGGGGGCCGAGGTGTCGCTGTGGCTCACCGGTGAGGCGGCGTGGTTCGCGGTGCCCGGTCGGGCCGAGGAGTTCTCGCTCCCGCACGCCGCTCCCCTGGCCGACCTGCTGGCCGCCGTACTCGCCGACGGGCAGGTCACGCTCTGCACCCAGTGCGCCGTACGCCGTGACATCGGCGAGGACGACGTGATCGACGGGATCCGGATCGCCGGTGCCGCTGTCTTTGCCGAGGAGGTCCTGCGGCCGGACGTTCAGGCGCTGGTGTACTGACCCGCGCACCGTTGGCAGGGCCTCAACCACCGGTGGGGGCGAGGGCAGCGCCGAGCTTGGCGGCGATCTCGGCCATCGCGGCCTTCGACGACCGGCCGACACCGACGATGTGCAGGAAGGTGTGGATCTGGTCCGGGAACCTGCGGAGCTCGACCGGTACCCCGGCATCGGCCAGCCTGCGGGCGTAGGCCTCGCCCTCGTCGCGCAGCGGGTCGAAGCCGGCGGTGACGACGTACGCCGGCGCGAGGCCTGACGGGATCTTGGCCAGCAGCGGCGACACCCGCGGGTCGTCGTGCAGCGCTGCGGTCGGGGATGTAGCCTCCGTGCGCGCGGTCGATGAACGTCGTGGTCAGGTAGAAGCCCTTCGCCGAACATCTCGCGGCTCTCCGCGCCGCCGCGCATGTCGATGCCCGGGTAGACGAGCAGCTGGAACGCGAGCGGCAGTCCCTCCGCGGCAGCCGCGATCGCGGTGGTGGCGGCCAGGCAGCCACCGGCGGAGTCGCCACCGACGGCGAGCCTGGTCGGGGTCGGCGCCGATCGAGTCGGCGTGGTCGACCACCCAGCGGTAGGCCGCGAGGCAGTCGTCGTACGCCGCCGGGAACGGGTGCTCGGGAGCCAGCCGGTAGTCGACCGACAGGACCCGGACCCCGGCCCGCTCGGCCAGGAACCGGCAGGCGGCGTCGTGGGAGTCGAGGTCGCCGTAGATCCAGTCCGCCGCCGTGGAAGAAGACGAGCAGCGGTCCGGGGGTCGAGCCGGTCCCCTCGGGGTCGACCACGGACGGGACGTAGAGGCGGCCAGGGCGATCGCCCACCGGGAGGTCGCGGACCGCGCCGATCGGCTGGTCGCCGCCGACCAGCGCGGACTGGCGGAGCACCGCGCGACGACCCTCGGCCATCGGCAGCGTCTCCGGCGCCGGCTCTCGGACCAGCTTCTGCATCCGCAGCATCAGCTGCAGTGTCGGTGGCGAGCGTCTGGCCGTCGCGGAGACCCGGCGCCCCGCGAGCAGCCGCTGGACGGGCTCGGGCAGGGCCATACGCCCCGCGGAGCGCACAGGCGCTCGATGGTGGCCGGGGTGCGGAGAGTCACCGGAGCCGCTCGCTGGAGTTCAGCGGTGGCAAGGTACCCGGCGGCCCCTCGCTCCGGGACACCCGCTGTTCACCCACCGGTGCCACACTGGCTCCATGACTGCCGAGAGCGTGCCGCTGGTCACCGACACGGGGGTGCACGAGACGTTCGACGTCGAGCCGCCGTACACCCCGGACGACGCGGCGCTGGCCGCGGTGGAGAAGTACGACGACCGGTTCCTCGACCGCGAGCTCTCCTGGCTCCGCTTCAACGAGCGGGTGCTCGAGCTGGCCGAGGACCCGGACCTGCCGCTGCTGGAGCGGGTGCGGTTCACGGCGATCGTCGCCACCAACCTCGACGAGTTCTTCATGGTCCGGGTCGCCGGCCTCAAGCGCCGGATCGCCGCCGGCGTCGCCGTGCGGGCGGCGTCCGGGATGCTGCCCGCGGGAGGTGCTCGAGTCCATCTGGACGCACGACTCGAGAGCTGATGGAGCGGCACGCCCGCCTGTTCCGCGAGGACCTCGTGCCCGGCGCTCAGCAGGCACGGACATCGAGCTGGTCCGCTGGGCCGACCTCGACAAGGAGGAGCAGAAGTACTGCAAGCGGCTGTTCCGGGACCGGGTCTTCCCGGTGCTGACGCCGCTGGCCGTCGACCCGGCTCACCCGTTCCCCTACATCTCCGGGCTCTCGCTCAACCTCGCGGTGCTGGTGCGCAACCCGAAGACCGACAAGGAGCACTTCGCCCGGGTGAAGGTGCCGCCGATCTTCAGCCGGTTCGTGCCGCTCGGCAACCAGCGCTTCGTGCCGCTCGAGGACGTGATCGGCGAGCACCTCAAGCGGCTGTTCCCCGGCATGGAGGTGCTCGAGGTCCACACCTTCCGGGTCACCCGCAACGAGGACCTCGACGTCGAGGAGGACGACGCGGAGAACCTGCTCGCGGCCCTGGAGAAGGAGCTGCTGCGGCGGCGGTTCGGCCCGCCGGTCCGGCTCGAGGTCGAGGAGTCGATCTCACCCGCCGTGCTCGAGCTGCTGGTCTCCGAGCTCGGGATCTCCGACGGACGAGGTGTTCCGGCTCGGCGGCCCGCTCGACCTGAGCGGGTTGCACGACATCGCCGACCTCGACCGCGAGGACCTGCGCTACCCGACCTTCATCCCGGCGACCCACACCGCACCTCGCGCGAGGTCGAGTCCGCGGCACCCGTCGACGTGTTCAAGGCGACCCAGCGGCAGCGACGTTCTCCTCCACCACCCCTACGACTCGTTCGCCACCAGCGTGCAGCGGTTCATCGAGCAGGCCGCGGCCGACCCGCACGTGCTGGCGATCAAGCAGACGCTCTACCGGACGTCGCGGTGACTCGCCCGATCATCGACGCCCTCGTCGACGCCGCCGAGGCCGGCAAGCAGGTGCTGGTGATCGTCGAGATCAAGGCCCGGTTCGACGAGCAGGCCAACATCCGGTGGGCGCGGCAGCTGGAGCAGGCCGGCTGCCACGTCGTCTACGGCCTGGTCGGGCTGAAGACGCACTGCAAGCTGGCGATGGTGGTGCGCGACGAGCCGGAGGGGATCCGGCGCTACATCCACATCGGCACCGGCAACTACAACTCCAAGACCGCGCGCCTCTACGAGGACATCGGGCTGATCACCACCGACGAGAGGATCGGCGAGGACGTCGCCCACCTCTTCAACAACCTGAGCGGGTACAGCCGCAACGCCGTCGTACGACGCAGCTGCTGGTCGCGCCCGACTCGGTGCGCCAGCGGGCTGCTGGACCAGATCCACCGGGAGATCGCCCACCACCGCGCGGGCCGCCCGGCGCGGATCCGGATCAAGGCGAACTCGGTCGTCGACGAGGCGATGATCGACGCGCTCTACCTCGCCTCCCAGGACGGGGTGCCGATCGAGCTGCTGATCCGGGGCATCTGCTCGCTTCGACCCGGCGTACCCGGCCTGTCGGAGACCATCGAGGTGCGCTCGGTCCTGGGCCGGTTCCTCGAGCACAGCCGGGTGTTCTGGTTCGAGAACGGCGGGGAGCCGGACGCCTGGATCGGCTCGGCCGACCTCATGCACCGCAACCTGGACCGCCGGGTGGAGGTCCTGGTGCGGCTCCCGGCGAGCGAGACGTCGCGTGAGATCGACCACCTGCTCGACGTCGCGTTCGACGAGGACACCGGCGGCCTGGCAGCTCGGACTCGCACGGGGAGTGGCACCGCAACGACGGCTCGACGGACCTCCAGGCCGGACGCTGATCGAGCGCCAGCGACGGAGGCGGAGCGGCCCCTGACTTGTGTGGTCGGGGCGACCGACCCCCTAGCATGTTCGGCCGTTCTGTCCTCCTCACCAGGAGTTACCCGTGCGTTTGAAGTTCCGGCCGGTCGACAGCACGTTCTACGACCTCTTCAGTGAGTCCGCGCAGCACCTCGTCGTCGGGGCCGAGCTCCTGGCCGAGATGCTCGCTGCCGGCAACGACCGTGAGGACATCGCGCGGCGGATGCGCGACGGCCGAGCACGCCGCCGACGAGACCACCCACGCGATCGTGCGCCGGGTGAACAGCACGTTCGTGACGCCGTTCGACCGTGAGGACATCTACAGCCTGGCGTCCGGGCTCGACGACGTGATGGACATGATGGACGAGGTCGTCGACCTGGTCCTGCTCTACGAGGTGCGCGAGCTGCCGGCCGAGCTGTCCACCCAGGTCGAGGTCATCCAGCGCTGCGCCGAGATCACCAGCGACGCCATGCCCCGGCTGCAGGCGATGAAGGACCTCGACGAGTACTGGATCGAGATCAACCGCCTCGAGAACGCCGGCGACAAGAACTACCGCCGTACCCTCGCGAACCTGTTCTCCGGCGAGTACAAGGCGATCGAGGTGCTCAAGCTCAAGGACATCGTCGAGTCCCTCGAGGGCGCGATCGACGCCTTCGAGAAGGTCGCCAACACCGTGGAGCAGATCGCGGTCAAGGAGTCCTGACCCGCGTGGAGCTCGCGATCATCGTCGCGGTCGTCGTCGTCGCGCTGATCTTCGACTACACCAACGGCTTCCACGACGCGGCCAACGCGATCGCCACGTCGGTCTCGACGCGGGCGCTGACCCCGCGGGTCGCGCTGGCCATGGCCGCGGTCATGAACTTCGTCGGCGCCTTCCTCGGCCAGAAGGTCGCGACCACGGTCTCCGAGACGATCGACCCCGGCGACGGGACGCACGGGCTGGTGATCGTGATGTCCGGGCTGCTCGGAGCGATCACCTGGAACCTCATCACCTGGTACTACGGCCTGCCCTCGTCGTCCTCCCACGCCCTGATCGGCGGCCTGGTCGGCGCGGCGGTCGCCGCCGGCGCGACCGCGAACTGGGACGTCGTCGCTCTCCAAGGTCGTCATCCCGATGCTCCTGTCGCCGCTGTTCGCGTTCTCGCTGCGGCGTTCCTGCTGATGGTGGCGATCATGTGGGTCTTCCGGCGGACGCAACCCCGGCCAAGGCCAACCGCGGCTTCCGGCTCGCCCAGACCGTCTCCGCGGCCGCGATGGCGCTCGGCCACGGCCTCCAGGACGCGCAGAAGACGATGGGCGTGATCTTCCTGGCGTTGCTCACGGGCGGGTACGTCGCGCAGGGTGACCCGCTGCCCGTCTGGGTGATCTTCTCGGCCGCCGCCGCGATCTCGCTCGGCACCTACGTCCGGTGGCTGGCGGATCATGCGCACCCTCGGCCGCCGGATCATCCACCTCGACCCGCCGCGCGGCTTCGCCGCCGAGTCGGTCGCGTCGTCGGTGCTCTACACGACGGCGTACGTCTTCGAGGCGCCGATCTCCACCACCCACACCATCACCTCGGCGGTGATGGGTGTCGGCGCCACCAAGCGGCTCTCCGCCGTCCGCTGGGGCGTGGCCCGCTCGATCCTGATCGCCTGGGTCCTCACCTTCCCCATGGCCGGCCTCGCCGCCGCGATCTGCTACTGGATCTCGCCACCTGCTTGATCGAGGTCATCCCGTGACGCAGCCGGGAGGCGGCTCAGCCGAAGCGGCCGGAGATGTAGTCCTCGGTGCGCTTGTCGACCGGGTTGGCGAAGATCTTCGTGGTCTGGTCGAACTCGACCAGCAGGCCGGTGCGGTTGCCGGTGGTCTCGTCGGGGCGGGCGGTGAAGAACGCGGTCCGGTCGGAGACGCGGGCCGCCTGCTGCATGTTGTGGGTGACGATGATGATCGTGTACTCGTCGCGCAGCTCGACGCATCAGGTCCTCGATCCGCGAGGTGGCGATCGGGTCGAGCGCCGAGCACGGCTCGTCCATCAGGATCACGTCGGGCTTGGTCGGCGATGGTGCGGGCGATGCAGAGCCGCTGCTGCTGACCGCCCGAGAGGCCGTACGCCGACTGCTTGAGCTTGTCCTTCACCTCGTCCCAGAGGGCGGCACTCGCGCAGCGCCTCCTCGACGAGGTCGTCCATGTTGTCGACCTTCATGCCGATGACCCGCGGGCCGTAGGCGATGTTGTCGTAGATCGACTTGGGGAACGGGTTCGGCTTCTGGAACACCATGCCGACGTTGGTGCGCACCGCGATCGGGTCGACGCCCTTCGCGTAGACGTTCTGCCCGTGGTAGGTCACCTCGCCCTCGACGCGGGCGCCGGGGACCAGGTCGTTCATCCGGTTCAGGCAGCGCAGCACGGTCGACTTGCCGCACCCCGAGGGGCCGATCAGGGCGGTGATCTCGTTGCGACCGAAGGACAGGTTGACGTCGTGGACGGCGTGGAAGTCGCCGTAGAAGACGTTCAGGCCCAGCGCCTCCATCACCGGGTCCGGCGGGAGGTCGGGCAGCTCCGCTCGGCCTCGTCGTGGACGTCGGCGAACGACCCGATGCGGCGACGGCTCGTCCGCCTTGCGCGATCGTGACGGTGTGCGGTTGTGCGTGGCATGGTCACCAACTTCTCTGGAACTTGTTGCGGATGAAGATCGCGAGTGCGTTGAGGCTGAGGATCAACACCAGCAGGACGATGATGGCAGCCGAGGCGGCCTGTCTGGAACTCCTCCTGCGACTGCGACGTCAGGTCGAAGATCTGGATCGGCAGCGCGGTCACCGGGCTGACCAGCCCGTCGGGGTCGAAGAGAACCGAACCGGCGATCCCGATGATCAGCAGGGGCGCCGCCTCGCCGATGGCGCGCGAGAGCCCGAGGATGGTGCCGGTGGCGATGCCCGGGCACGGCGGACGGCAGCGTCTGGCGCCAGGTCGTCTGCCAGACGGTGGCGCCGAGCGCCAGCGAGCCGAAGCGGATCTCGCGCGGGACGGCGCGGAGCGACTCGCGGGTGGTGATGATGATGACCGGAAGGATCAGCAGCGACAAGCGCCACTGCGCCTCCGATCACGACGCCGGTGTCGTTGAAGCCGACCAGGGCCAGCGCCGCGACGGCCAGCAGCCCGTAGACGATCGACGGCACGGCGGCGAGGTTCTGGATGTTGACCTCGATGAAGCGGTTGTACCAGGGCCGCGGGTCCGCGAACTCCTCGAGGTAGATCGCGGCTCCGATGCCCAGCGGGATGGCCAGGGCGGCCGTGGTGAGCATCAGCCACAGCGTGCCGAGGATGCCGGCCCGGAACCCGGTGTCCTCGGGATGGAGGATGGAGCCGTACTGGGTGATCAGGTTGGCGTCGAAGCGCGGGGCACCTTCCAATGCGGTGCTGACGATCAGGACGACCAGCACCATGACGCCGAAGAACAGCGAGAACCAGAGGGCGCACAGGAAGACCAGCGAGCGTGCGTTCTGGTCCCGGCTCTTCCCGGTGGCAATGCCTCCGGCGGTGACCTCACGCGCCGTACGCGCCGCGATGCTCATCAGTACACCTGCCTGTACCGACGGACGAAGGCGATGCTGATGACGTTGATGACCAGGGTCATCACGAACAGCAGCAGGCCCGACCGCGAAGAGCGCGTTGTACGACGTCGAGCCGACGGCGTTCTCGCCACCTGCGGTCTGCGCCATGAACCCGGTCATCGTCTGCATGCCCTCGCGCGGGTCGAGCGAGAGGTTCTTCTGGGCGCCCGCGGCCAGGGCGACGATCATGGTCTCGCCGATCGCCCGGGACATGCCGAGCACGATGGCGGCTGCGATTCCCGAGAGGGCAGCCGGGAAGACCACCCTCAGCGTCGTCTGCATCCGGTTGGCACCCATGGCGAGCGAGCCCTGGCGCATCGCGAGCGGAACCGCCGTCAGCGCGTCCTCGGCGAGCGAGGCGATGGTGGGGATCGATCATGACGCCGAGCACGAGGCCGGCCGCAAGCGCATTGGTGAACCCGACGTCCATGGAGAGGATGTCCTGCAGCAGCGTCGGGGTGACGAAGGCGAGGGCGAAGAAGCCGTAGACGACGGAGGGGACCCCCGCCAGCAGCTCCACCGTGGGCTTGAGCACCTTCCGGATCCGCGGCGACGCGTACTCACTGAGGTACATGGCGGCTCCGAGCCCCAGAGGCACCGCGACGATCAGTGCGATCACGGTCACCATCAGAGTGCCGGCGACGAGTGGCAGGACCGCGAAGTCGCCCTCGGTCGCGAAGAAGTCGCCGAACGGGATCTCCTGGAAGAAGTCGATGACCGGCCGGATGAGTGCGATGACGATCCCGAACGAGATGGCGATCGACAGCAGCGCGGACAGCACCAGCAGCGCCTTGATGACCGCCTCGCCCGGCCGGGACTTCGCCCGCAGGTCGACCGTTGCCGCGGGCAGGCCCGCCCCGGGGGGCGGGCCTGCACTCGCGTCAGATGCGTTACTCATTCGACTGGACAGAACTCTCGATCAGCCCGCGATGCCCTCGAGCGCAGACTGGGTCTCGGCGTACTGCTCGTCGTTGAGCGGGATGAACAGGGCCGCCTCGGCGATCGTCTCGAGGTTCTCGATGTAGAAGTCCGTGAACTCCGTGACCGCGTCGTTGTCGTTGTACTTCGCGTTGTTCACGTAGATGAACAGCGGACGGGCCAGCGGGGTGTACTCCCCGCTCCGGGCGGTCTCGGCCGACGGCTCGACGCAACCGTTGCCGTCGTCGATCGCCACGGCCTTGAGCGTGTCGGCGTTCTGCTCGTAGTAGGAGTAGCCGAAGTAGCCGGTCGCGCCCTCGGTGCCGGCGACGCCCTGGACCAGGACGTTGTCGTCCTCGGAGGCCTCGTAGTCGTCACGGGTGGTCTCGGACTCGTCGCCGATCACGTCGGCGGCCATGTAGTCGTAGGTGCCGGAGTCGGTGCCCGGGCCGAACAGCGAGATCTCCTGGTCGGGGAAGCTCGGGTCGAGGTCGGACCAGTTGGTGACCTTGGAGCCGGGCTCCCACAGCTGGATCAGCTGCTCGGTGGTCAGGCAGTCGACGGCGAGGTCGGGGTGGACGACGACGGTGAGCGCGTCGGTGGCGACCTGGAGCTCGGTGTACTCGACACCGTTCTCCTCGCACACCGGGACCTCGTCCTCCTCGTCGATCGGTCGGGAGGCGTCGGAGATGTCGGTCTCGCCGACGCAGAAGCGCTCGAAGCCACCGCCGGTGCCGGCCTGGCCGACGGCCGCGTCGATGTTGGGGTTCTCCTCGCGGAGCAGCTCGTTGGCTGCGGTGGTCATGGGGAAGACGGTCGAGGAGCCGTCGATGGTCACGCTGCCGCTGGCGCCGTCGCCGCCCTCTGCACCCTCGGCGTTGTCGCCGCCGCACGCGGAAAGAGCGAGAGCAAGGACGACGAAACCGGGGACGATGGCCCGGCGGATGGAAGTGCTCTTCACTTCGATCTCCATAACTTCTTGTCGGGGCTGACACTCGGAAGTTAGGGAGTGCAGGTGACCGGATCCGGCGGCGTGGGTGAACGCCGGGTGAACTAACGCCGCCCAGTTCTCCACGCGCCGGCGGCACTGAGACGGCCATCACATGAACGGGGCCGGATCTGCGCTCGATTCAGCGTGTGTCGTGGAGCTCCGTGGCGATGACCCGGCCCTTGCGGTGGTGCACCACGAGCATCGCCCCGGCCTCGAGCTTGACCCCGTCGACCCGGAGCGCGTCGAACACCGCCGGGAGCACCGGCCGGTGGGTGCAGACGACAGACCCCTCCCCCGCGTGGAGCAGGTCGTCGACGATCTCCACGACTCCGTCCGCTGTCGCGTCCTCCTCGCTCAGGCGGTCGTCCTGCTCGAGCTTCCAGCCCGTCGTGTCGGCGTACGGCGCGACGTCTGCACGCATCGGGCGCTGCTGGAGGAGACCACCCGGGTGACGTCGAAGGCCGCGAGCAGCGGAATGAGATCCAGCGCCTGGTCGTGGCCGCGCTTCAACAGCGGGCGCAGCCGGTCGTCCTTGCGCCAGGCCTTGCGGGACCTGGCGGTCGCCGTGACGAAGCACGACGAGCGGGCGACTCTTGCGCCGCAGCTTGCGCGCTTCGCGCAGGGTGTCCCGGTCCCGGGGGTACGTCAGCTTCTCCCGTGCGCCCTTCCCAGGGAAGCCAGACCACTTCGTCGATCTCGTCGTTGACGAGGTAGCCGCCCACGTCGTCGTTGCCGACCGCCCAGCCGACCCAGTAGTCGACGGCCTTCATCCGGTCCCCGGTCGGAAAACGCTGGGTCTCGAGCGGCGGGCCGAGGCGGACGTGCAGGCCTGTCTCCTCGGCCATCTCCCGTACGGCGGCCGCGGGCGCCGTCTCACCAGGGTCGAGCTTGCCCTTGGGGAACGACCAGTCGTCGTACCTCGGACGGTGCACCAGCAGCACCTCCTGCCTCCGCCGCCAGACCACGGCACCAGCAGCCAGGACGTCTCGGCGCTGCGACGGGGCGCTCCGGGGCATGCGGCTAGTCTCGCAGCACCCCCCGGCAGGAGATCAAGTGCGGAAGTGGATCACGGTGGCTCTCGTCGCCGCGATCGTGCTTGCCGTGATCGTCGGCGGAATGCTGTGGTGGCGCTCCGCACAGCAGACGGACTTCCAACGGGCCGTGTCCCTCGCACCACCGGACTCCGACCGGCTCACCTGGACCGACTGGCGCGCCGTGCGCGACGAGCTGGGCGCCGACCTCTCGGCCGACTCCTCCACCGAGGACGTGACCGGGTTCCTCGACGAGGGGTTCGAGGCCGACCTCACCTCCACGTCGGCGCTCCTGCAGTCGGCGACGGTGCTGCACGAGCGGTACGGCGTCTCGCCGGCATCCGTGGAGTGGGAGCTGTTCAGCCAGTCCGAGGAAGGGGCGAGCATCATGCTGCGCCTGCCGGAGTCGGCCGACTTCGACGACCTGGGCGACACGCTCGAGGAGCTGGGCTACAACCGGCGCCAGCGAGGACACCGGTGTCTGGAAGGGCGGACCGACAGTGCTCGCCGAGATCGGGCCCGACCTGACGCCCGAGCTGCAGTACGTCGCCCTTGACGCCGACGAGCGCCTGGTGGTCACGTCCGACACCGAAGGCTTCCTCGAGGAGGCAATGGAGGCCGTGGCCGGTGAGGGCCGTGAGCTCGAACGCTTCGACGACGTGGTCGAGGCGTCCGGCGAGCCACTGTCCGCGGCCGTCTATGACGGCCCCGTCGCCTGCCAGGCGCTCGCGATGTCGGCGGCGGACCCGGCCGACCAGGCCCAGGCCGACGAGCTGATCCGCGCAGCCGGTGAGGTCAACCCGGTGACCGGCTTCGCGATGAGCGTCCAGCCGAGCGGGCGGGGTCCGGGTGGTGCTGTCCTTCGAGAACGACGACCAGGCGCGCACCAACGCCGACACCCGCGCCGTCCTCGCCAGCGGTCCGGCCCCGGGCCAGGGCGGTGAGTTCGGCGACCGGTTCGCCGTCGACACCGTCACCGCCGAAGGATCCCTGGTCACCATGGAGCTCGACCCCCGGGAGGGCGAGTACGTCCTGTCCGACCTGAGCAGTGGCCCGGTCTTGTTCGCGACCTGCTGAGGGGCAGTGCCAACTGCTCGAGCCGACGGTGCCGGCAGATTTTCAGGCGCCGGCCACGATGTCGCGACGCTGCAGCCCCCAGAACCCGGCGGCGGTGAAGGCGGCGGCGACCGCGAGGAGCGCGAGCACGGGGGTCAGCTCGAACGAGTCGGCCGGGACCGCCGGCAGGTGCCAGAACGGCGACACGCCGTTCAGCCAGTCCGGGAACTTCAGCAGCTCGCCGAGCATCGTCTGGAGCATGGCGAAGCCGAAGAGCAGCCAGCCCCACGCCGTCCGGGTCCAGGCCCACACCCCGAACGCGAAGGCGGGCATCACCAGGACGGCGGGCAGTTGGGCGAGCGCGGCGCCGACGGCCGGCCACAGGTGGCTCCAGTCAGAGTCGGTGACGGCGTACGTCGCCCCCACGGCGAGCCCGATGCCCAGCACCAGCGCGATGGTCGCCAGGGCGGTCATCAGCAGGAGGCCGGCGGCCCAGCGCCACCGCGGGACCGCGGTCGCCAGCACCATCTCCGCACGCATCGAGCCCTCTTCGGCTCGGAGCCGTAGCACCGAGGAGATGGCGAACGCCGACGTCACGGTGGCAAGGAACGCGTAGATGTAGGCGAGGAAGCCATCGATGAGAGTCTGCCCGGCTCCGAAGAGGTCCTCCATCTCGGGGATCGACTCGAGCAGGTCGGGCACCTCCACCACCACCGAGCCGTAGAGCGCTGCGAGCGCCACGAGCCCGAGCCCCCACCCCAGGATCAGCCCGCGCTGCAGCCGGAGGGAGAGACCCGCCGAGGTGCCGAGCGTGCGTGAGGCCCGCGGGTCGCCCGGTCGCGGGTAGAGCAGGCCGGCGCCCGCGTCACGGTGGGCGGTGAGGTAGGCGGCGGTGGCGAACGCCGCGACCGACGCGATCAGCAGGATGCCGAGCGTCCACCACTGTTCGTCGCCGTACGCCTGGATCTCCTGAGCCCACCCGAACGGCGAGAGCCACACGAGCCAGTTGTCAGCCATCGCGCCGATGCCCCGGACCACGAAGGTGGCTCCGACGACCAGGCCGGCGATCCCGAGCGCGCCACGGGCGGACGCCGAGACCTGGGCCGCCGTCGCCGTGACCGCGGCGAACAGGACGCCCAGCATGGCCAGGGCCGCGCCGAAGGCAATCGCACCGGTCGCCCCGAGGCCGACGGCGAGCAGGGTGAGCGTGGTCGAGAACCCCGACGAGCACCGAGGCACCGACGGCGACCAGCACGGCGGCCAAGGTCGCGGCGTGCCGGCCGACCACGAGGCTGCGGACCAGCTCGGCGCGGCCGGTCTCCTCCTCGGTGCGGGTGTGCCGAACCACGGTGAACACCACCATCAGGCTGACCATCACGGTGGCCACGAACGTGATCTCGTTGACCGTGATGCCGCCGACGGTGTCCAGCGCCACCTGCCGTCCGGTGGTGATCAGGTTGGCGGCGCTGTCCGCGATGGTCGCGTACCCGGCGATCGCCTCCGGATCGTCGTAGGTCCCCTGGACGGCGACGGCGCTCACGGCCGTGATGGCGACGTTGCCGAAGATCCACAGCGGGAGCGCGACCCGATCACGACGGAGGATCAGCCGGACCAGCTGGCCGGTGCCGGTGAAGTCGTTCATGAGGACGCCTCGGAGTCCTCGTCCTCGATGGTGTCGCCGTACTGCCGCAGGAACAGCTCCTCCAGGGTCGGCGGGTGCGCCTGGAGCGACGTCAGGCCGGCGGCGCTGAGTGCCTTGACGGCTGCGTCGAGGTGGTGCGTGTCGACGTCGAAGGTGACTCGGTGGTCGTGGGTCTCGGGAGCGTAGACACCGGGGAGCCCGCCGAGATCCGGCACCGGGGTCGCCGTCTCGGCGATGACCGTCGTACGCGTGAGGTGCCTCAGGTCGGACAGCGTGCCGGACTGCACGGTGCGGCCGTCGCGGATGATGCTGACCCGGTCGCAGAGTGCCTCCACCTCGGCCAGGATGTGGCTGGAGAGCAGGACGGTCGCACCGCGCGCCATCACCTCGCGCACGCACTCCTGGAAGGCCGCCTCCATGATCGGGTCCAGACCGGAGGTGGGCTCGTCCAGCAGGTAGAGCTCCACCTCGGAGCTGAACGCGGCGACCAGGGCGACCTTCTGCCGGTTGCCCTTGGAGTAGGTCCGGGACTTCTTGCGCGGGTCGAGCTGGAAGCGGTCCAGCAGCTGCCCGCGCCGGGTCTCGTCCAGGCCACCACGCATCCGCCCGAGCAGGTCGATCACCTCGCCGCCGGTCAGGTTGGGCCAGAGGCTCACGTCGCCGGGCACGTAGGCGATCCGGCGGTGCAGCGTCGCCGCCTCCGACCATGGGTCGCCGCCGAGCATGGAGACCGTGCCGCCGTCGGTGCGGAGCAGGCCGAGCAGGACCCGCATGGTCGTGGACTTGCCGGCGCCGTTGGGCCCCAGGAAGCCGTGGACCTCCCCTGGCTCCACCTCGAGATCGAGGCCGTCGAGCGCCCGGACCGGACCGAAGGACTTCACCAGCTGCGAGATGTGGATGGCGGGCATGTCATCGACACTACACAAGGTTCAGAAGATTTTGAATGTTCAGAAGGCTATGATTCTCGTCATGAGCCAGGACCACCTCTTCCGCGCCGTCGAGCGCTTCGGCCAGGCGCTCGAGGGCGCGGGCATGCCCCGGATGGCCGCCCGGGTGTTCGCGTACGTCCTGGCGGACGACGCCGACCGCTACACGGCCGCCGTGCTCGCCGAGGGGTTGCAGGTCAGTCCGGCAGCGGTCTCGGGCGCGGTGCGCTACCTCGTCGACACCCGACTGCTGATCAAGGAGCGGGTGCCCGGGCAGCGCGGTGACGTCTTCCGGGTCGTCGACGGCGACATCTGGGGCACGATCACGAGCGCCCGGCGGCCGATGATCGACAACTTCGTCGCGGCGGTGGACGACGCGATCGCCCTCGTCGGCCCGGACACCCCCGGCGCGCTGCGCCTGCAGGAGACGCGGGACTTCCTCGACTTCACCCGCGACGACCTGGCCGACCTGCCGCGCCGATGGGCGGCGTACCGCGCGCGCGGCCTTTCCGGGTAGTCGTCACGAACGGAACCGACTCGCCGGCGTCAGGGTGCTTTTCGTGACGTACTACCCGCTCATCGGAAGCGGCGCAGCCGGAGGCTGTTGGTGACGACGAACACCGACGAGACGCCATGGCCGCCCCGGCGAGCATCGGGTTGAGCAGTCCGGCGGCGGCCAGCGGCAGGCCCGCGACGTTGTAGGCGAACGCCCAGAACAGGTTCCCCTGGATGATCGCGGAGGGTACGTCGCGACAACCGGATCGCGTCCGCCGCGAGGCGCAGGTCCCCGCGCACCAGGGTGAGGTCGCTCGCCTCGATGGCGACGTCGGTGCCGGTCCCCATCGCGAGCCCGAGGTCGGCCTGGGCGAGCGCGGCCGCGTCGTTGACGCCGTCGCCGACCATCGCGACCACCCGGCCCTGCTGCCTGCAGGCGTCACGCACGGTGGCGACCTTGTCGGCCGGCAGCACCTCGGCGACCACCTCGTCGATGCCGACCTGGGCGGCGACCGCGCGGGCGGCCCGCTCGTTGTCGCCGGTCAGCAGCACCGGGCGCAGGCCCAGCGCCCGGAGCCGGGCCACCGCCTCGGCGGAGCGTCCTTGACGGTGTCGGCGACCACCAGCAGGCCCCGCACCCGGCCGTCCCAGCCGGCCGCGACCGCCGTACGGCCCTGCGCCTCGGCGGCGTCCACGGGCCGTGGCCAGCGCCGCCGGGAGCTCCATGGCCGCGCTCGGCGAGCAGGGCCGGGCGGCCCGACGACGACCTGGCGGCCGTCCACGGTCCCGCGGACACCGAGGCCCGGCCGAGGGTCGCGAAGTCGGTCGACCTCGGGCAGCCCGGCGTGCGCCCGCGACGACGGCCCGGGCCGACCGGGTGCTCCGAGCCGGCCTCGAGCGGCCGCGGCCAGCCGCAGCACGTCGTCGGCGGACTCGCCCGGTGCGCGGCGACCACGTCGACCAGCGACATCTCGCCGCGGGTGACCGTGCCGGTCTTGTCGAGCACGACGGTGTCGACCCGCCGCGTCGACTCCAGCACCTCGGGCCCGCGGATCAGGATGCCGAGCTGGGCACCGCGGCCGGTGCCGACCATGAGGGCGGTCGGCGTGGCCAGGCCGAGCGCACACGGGCAGGCGATGATCAGGACCGAGACGGCGGCGGTGAACGCGGTAGGACGCCTCGACCGTCGGCGCCCAGCCAGAAGCCGAGGGTGCCGACGGCCAGCGCGATCACGATCGGCACGAAGACGCCGGAGATCCGGTCGGCGAGCCGCTGGACCGGCGCCTTGCCGTTCTGGGCGTCCTCGACGAGCCGGGCCATCTGGGCGAGCTGGGTGTCGGCACCGACCCGGGTCGCGCGCACGACGACCAGCGGCCACCGGCGTTCACGGTCGCGCCGGCGACCTCGGAGCCCGGGGCCACCTCGACCGGGCACCGGCTCACCGGTGAGCATCGAGGCGTCGACGGCCGACGTGCCGCTCTCGACGATGCCGTCGGTCGCGATCTTCTCGCCCGGTCGGACGACGAACGTGTCGCCGACGACCAGGTCGGACGGCCGGCACCGAGCACCTCGCGCGTCCCGCGCAGCACGGCGACCTCCTTGGCGCCCAGCTCCATCAGCGACCGGAGGGCGTCCCCGGCCCGGCGCTTGGCGCGCTTCTCGAACTAGCGCCCGGCGAGCAGGAACGTGGTCACGCCGGCGGCCGCCTCCAGGTAGATGTTGCCGAGCCCGTCCGTCCGCTCGCGCCGTGAGGTCGAACGGGTGGGTCATCCCCGGCGTGCCCGCCGTACCCCAGGAACAGGGCGACGAGCGACCAGCCGAACGCCGCCAGCACGCCCAGCGGAGACGAGCGTGTCCATGGTGGTCGTGCCGTGACGCAGGTTGGCCCAGGCGGCGCGGTGGAACGGCCAGCGCGCCCCAGACGACGACCGGGGCGGCCAGGGTCAGCGACGCCCACTGCCAGTACTCGAACTGCAACGCCGGGACCATCGCCATCGCGACGACCGGGAGCGGTCAGCAGCGCGCGACACGACCAGCCGCTGCCGGAGCCGTCGAGCTCGGGATCGGCGCGGTCGGCCGCACCGGGCTCGTCCGGCTGGCGGTCGAGCTCGGGGCGGTACGACCGCGGCGTACCCGGCCGCCTCGACGGTCGACAGCAGGTCGTGGTGCTCACCGTTTCGGCGTGGCTGACCATGGCCTTCTCGGTCGCGTAGTTGACGCTCGCGGTCGACGCCGTCGAGCTTGTTGAGCTTGCGCTCGATCCGGTTCGCGCAGGACGCGCAGGTCATGCCGGTGATGACGAGCTCGACGTCGTCGGTCATGGTCGCGCTCCTCAGTGCTCACCGGAGTCTCCGGCCTCGCCGCGTGGCCCCGCCGACGCGTCACCGTGAACGCCGCCGTCCGGACCCGTCCCTCGTGCCGGAAGTCGAGGAACAGCCGGTAGCACGCCGGGCTCGGCGAACTCGACGTGGAAGACGATCTCCGGGCCGGCCGGGGTCTCCCCGGCTCGCCGTCGGGGTGGACGTGCAGGTAGCCCAGGTGCCCGCACGCATCGCCACGAGGTGGCCGTAGGCGCCGAGGTAGGGCTGCAGGTCGGTGACCGGGTTGCCGTCCTTGCTCACCTGGAGGGTCAGCTTCGACTCCCCGGTGGTCGAGGTCGCCGTCGAGCACGACCTGGTAGTCGCCGACCTTTGCGACCCGCGCGTCGGGGCCCGGAGCCACCGGGTCGAACTCGCCGGCGACGAGCAGGTCGCGTGCCGAGCACGTGGGCTTCGGCGCCGGTGGGGCGGAAGTCGGCGAGGACCCGCCAGGCGCCGGGCTGCAGCGCGATGCCGTCCACGGACCAGGTCCCGGTGTCGGCGTCGAGGGTCGGGTGGACGTGCTGGAAGCCGGTGAGGTCGCGGCGTACGACGATCAGGTGCAGGTCGCGCTCGTGCTGCTCGTCGTACGCCGTGACGGGTGCGCCGTCCGGTCCGGTGATCGTGAACCTGATCGGCTGGCGTCCGGCGCCGACGCGGTCGTCGGCGAGCTCGAGCGTGTACCCGCCCTCGCTGGTCTGGAGTCCGGCAACGGAGGATGCGGAAGCCGCCTGCGTTGCGGAACCGGCGGTCGCGTGATCGGCCCCGTGCTCGCCCTCGTCCGCGTGGTCGCTCTCGTGACTGGCCACCGCGGTGTCCAGTGGCCCGGCCAGCCGGCCGATGCCGAGGGCGGCCGCGAAGACCACGGCCAGCGCGAGGACGAAGGTGGCCGCCCGGATCGGCGTACTCATCGTCGCCTCACCTCAGGGCGTAGCCGGCTTCCCCGACCGCGGCAGCGACGCTGGCGCGATCGAGAGGTCCGGTGCTGGTCACGGTGACCTCGCCGGTGTCGAGGACCACCTCGACGTCCTCGACCCCGGCGATGTCGATGATCTCCTCGGTCACCGAGGCGACGCAGTGGCCGCAGGTCATTCCGGTGACCTTCCAGGTGCTGGTCTCACTCATCGAAGGCCCGCTCACGACTTCACCAGTCGGGAGATGGCGGAGACCGCCTCCTCGACCTTCTCGCGGGCCTCGTCGTCCCCGGCTCGGGCGGCGTCGACGACGCAGTGCTGCATGTGCTCCTCGAGGAGCCCGATCGAGACGGAGTGCAGGGCACTGGTCATCGCCGAGATCTGGGTGAGGATGTCGATGCAGTACTTCTCCTCATCGACCATTCGCTGCAGCCCGCGGGCCTGGCCCTCGATGCGGCGCAGGCGCTTGAGGTAGTCGTCCTTGCGGTGGATGTAGCCGTGCTGGTGGTCTGACATGTGCCTCACCATACCCCTAGGGGGTAGGGGAAGCAACCGGCCTCGCCGGGGCCTAGCTCGCTTTCGGTGCGACGCCCAGGATGCGGTCGATCTCGTCGGTCGACAGGCGATCCTCGGACTCGCTGGCAGCGATGATGAGGTTGGTGGTGAGCTCTACTTCCCCGAGGAGGTCGGAGTCCTCCAGCGTGACATCGAATTGATCGTGCACGCTCGCCCCTCCCTTGTTTCGGACGCTGTGGACAGTCCCCCGCAGGGACTCTGCCCAGATCCGCTTGTTGTTAAACCGGCGTTACCAAAAGTGTTCCCCATCGAGCAAGGCGAAGTCCCGAAATGGAGCCGGGGCCCCACCCAAATTGGGTAGGGCCCCGGTTCGAATGTCCGGACAGGTGCGTCCGGCTGATCCGTCAGAGTGCGCGAACGTTCTCCGCCTGGGGGCCCTTGGGACCCTGCGTGACGTCGAACTCGACCTTCTGATTCTCATCCAGGGACTTGTAGCCCTGGGACTGGATTGCCGAGTAGTGAACGAAGACGTCGTCTCCGCCGTCCTCCTGTGCGATGAAGCCGAAACCCTTCTCGGCGTTGAACCACTTCACGGTGCCTTGAGCCATGTGCTCGATACTCCTGTTATCGGAACGAGAGCCGTCACCTCGACGACCCGCACCAGATGCGGTGACACGTCGCTCCGACTTGCGTGACTGGTTGGACACACGAGAAGAAACGCCGTTGGATCACAAACTCCGCGGGCGTCAGACCTGCTGGAACTTTGCACCTGTTGCTGGTGTGACACTACCAAGCAAAGGGCCCCTGGAGACATCCCCGGCACCTGTTTCTCTTGATCGGGCTTGTCGGCGGTGCCTCCGCCGATGTCCGACGGCCGAACGCTTCGCGAAACCCGGGTCGGTACGACGTACCGACCCGGCGTCCGCGGAGCCCGTGCAGGCCTTGCCTACTCGCGAATCCCGATCGCGTCCACCGGCCGCGGCCGCATCGCCATCCGGGTCGGCAGCATCGTCCCCACGAGCCCGAGCAGTCCGGCGATGCCGGCGAGAGCTACCGCCTGGAGCAGTGGAATCTCCGGCCGGAACGAGCCCGTCACCGCCTTGGCGAACGGCATGATCGTCACCGCGGCCACCGCCACGCCGAGCGTGCCTCCGAGCAGGATCACCGTGACCGCCTCGAGGCGCATCATCCCCAGCACCTGGCGCCGGGTACCGCCGACCAACCGCAGGAGACCGAACTCCCGCACCCGCCCCGCGATGGCGAGCATCAACGTGTTGAGCAGCGCGAAGGCGGAGAACATGATCACCATCCCGAGCAGTGCGTAGTTCACCCAGGCCTGGGTCTCGGCGTTGGCGTCCTCGGCAGCCGCGACGATCTCGGGACCACCGACCTCCACTCCTGGATGGTTCTCACGGAAGCCGTCGAGCAGTGTCTCGGTGCCGTTCCCGTCGCCGCCACTGGTGACGAGCGCGACGGAGACCATCGAGTCCGTCAGGTGTCCGTCGACCACCTGCCAGGGCAGTACGGCGTCCCCGAAGCCGAGCGATCGGCCGTATATCCCGCTGACGACCAATGACACCTGGGACCCGTCTCCGACCCTCAGATCGACCTTCTCTCCGACCTCCGCGTCCATGCCGCCGGCCGCGTACTCCGAGAGGGCGATCTCGCCGGCCGCCAGTTCCCGAACGGTTCCGTCGGTGACGCCGAGGTCGAGGACCTCGTCGAGGCGCCCAGGCGTGACCGCCTGGGCCGAGTACGGCTCGAGCTCGTCGTCGTCGGCGTAGACAGTCGTCTGCTTCATTCCGACGACGGTTCCGGACACCGAGCTTGCGAGTTCCTCGATCGCCTCGGCCTCCAGACCGGTCGGACCCGCTGCCACCACGTGCTGTGCGACGAGTCGATCTCCGCCCTGGTCGTCGGCCGCCCGATCGAGTGTCGCCTGCTGGAACAGCGTCATCCCGGCGATCCCGATCGTGAGTGCCAGCGGCGTGACCGCGGAGGCCAGCCTGCTGCCCTGGTGCTTGCTGTTGGCGCTCGCCAGGAACCCGCTGGGTCCCGTCAGGCGTCCGAGCACCAGACCCAGCATGCCGACGCCGATCCTGACCAGAAGGGGGGCCAGGAGGCCCACCGTGAGCACGGCCGTCATGAACACCGCCAGGGTCACCGCCGGAGCGATGGGACCGCTCACCGATGCCGCCACCATGACGAGCACGCCTGTGCCAGCAGCCGCCATCATTCCGAGCACGACCCTGAACCAGCCTATGGAGCTGGACGGTCCGGCTGCCTGCGACAGCGCCTCGATCGGCCGGACCCGCCCGGCGCGGCGTGCGGCGGCAAACGATGCCGCCTGCGCGACCACGAGAGCGGCGGCCACGGCAGCAGCGACCGGAATGATCCCGGGTTTGACCTCGAAGGTGCCGGGCAGCATTCCCCTGTCCTTCATGGCGCTGGCCAGCCTGGAGGCGAGCGCCAGGCCGGGCCAGATGCCCGCGGCTGCTCCCAGGGCGGTCACGATCAGGGTCTCGCGGGAGATCATCCGTCGAACCTGCCTGGGAGTCGCGCCCAGGGCACGCAGGAGGCCGATCTCGCGCTGTCGCTGGTTGACGAAGAGGGACAGCATCCCGGCGATCACCAGGATGGCGACGAACAGGCCGATGCCGCCGAGCGAGCCGCTGATCGCGATCAGGGTCGTGCTGGCGTCCACCGTCTCGAGGAACTCGGCCTTCCCGCGGTCGTTCCCCGTCAGGACGGACACCTCGTCACCGAGTTCTTCCTGCAGGGAGGCAGCCACGTCCACGGCGTCCGCGCCCGGCGAAACAGTGACGCCGAGGAGGTCGACGGATCCGGCGTGCCCGGCGTAAGCCATGGCGGTCGCATCGGAGAAGAAGATGGCCGACTGCTGCGCGAGCTCACCGCTCGCGGGTCTCGCCAGACCGACCAGACGCGCGTCGACCCGGTCACCGGCGACGAGCACCGACACCTGCTGGTCGACCTCGAGCCCGGCGCGCTTCGCCAAGGCAGTGTCGACCACGATTTCACCAGCCGTCCTGGGGTGGCGTCCCTCGGTGAGGGCGAAGGGTGTGAGAGCGGCGCTCGACCAGGTGTGGCCCAGGGAGGGTCCGTCCGAAGGACCGGCGATCGCCGATCCGTCCCGGTGCAGCACCGAGGCACGGAAGGAGACGTCGGGGACGACGGACTCGACACCGGGGACCGACTTGATCCGGTCCATGGTCTTGATCGGGAGAGGAACCCGTTCGGTGATTCCGGTGGTCACGGTTTCGACGTCCTCGCCCGAGCCGAGCTGCCGGCTGACCGACTGGTCGCCGGCCACGACGATGTCTGAACCGGCGAGGCGCTCGGGCGGCACGTCGCCGCGGATGCCCGACTCCAGCAAGGTTGCTGTGGCGGTGACGAGCGCGACGGCGGCTGCGAGGGTGACGAACACGCCGAGGAAGCTGGACCATCGGGCGCGAATCGTGGGAATGGCGAGATACAACATGGGTCAGCCCTCCAGGTGGGTCATGCGCTCGGCGACGGCCTCGGCCGACGGGGCGGTCATGTGGTGGACGATGCGTCCGTCGGCGAGGAACAGCACGCCGTCGGCCCGGGAGGCCGCGAGCGGATCATGCGTCACCATGACGATCGTGAGCCCGTCCCTCTCGGTGCACGCACGCATGAGATCGAGAATCTCGGCTCCCGTCCGGGAGTCGAGTGCGCCGGTGGGCTCGTCCGCGAAGAGAACGTCGGGACGCATCACCAGGGCGCGGGCGATCGCGACCCGCTGTTGCTGGCCGCCCGACAGCTCTGCTGGCCGGTGGTGAAGTCGTTCGGTGAGCCCAACGCGGCCCGCAACCTCGCTCAACCAGGCGCGGTCGGCGCGGCTGCCGGAGAGGCGGGCGGGCAAGCCGATGTTCTGGGCCACGGTGAGTGACGGCAGCAGGTTGTAGGCCTGGAAGATGAACCCGACGCGGTCGCGTCTCAGCTTCGTCAAGGCGGTCTCGCTCTTCCCAGCAAGGTCGACGCCCGCGATGTGGACGCCTCCGCTGTTCGGCCGGTCCAGGCCTGCTGCCACCTGCAGCAGGGTGCTCTTCCCGGAACCAGAAGGTCCCATGACCGCGGTGAAGGTTCCCGGGTTGAAGGCTGCGGTCACCTCACGCAGGGCATGGACGGTGCCTTGTCCTCGCCCGTAGGTCTTCGAGATGCCGACCACCTGCACGGCGGGCTGATGAACGAGGTGCCCGGGCGGGTCGGAGAGTTGGGTGCTGCTCATGGTGATGTGGCCTTTCGGATGTGCGGACCGCTGGTCGGTCCTGCTCTTCACATCACGATCGACGCTGGACACCCCGCGGCGCGTCGGTCCACGGCCCATCCCGGGATCCCCCTGCGGGCCTAGTCCCTGCGCGGCGCCCACCTCGTCCTCGAGACCGATTCGGCCACCGCAACCCCGGCGTAGCATCGCGTCCATGAGCGCGACCACGCTCCGCGCCGGATCCGGGTCCGACGAACCGGTGCGCCGCAGCAGGTTGCTCCTCCGCCCGCCTGCTAGTCATCCGATCATCGCCTCACTTGCGCGCCACCTCGTTGCGTTGGACGTCGTCGCCGCCGCGGCCCTGATGGCGCTCTGGTTCACGTCGGTCTCTCGCGCACCGGACGACCTGACGGTGTTGCGCGCCGCCGAGTACCTCGTGGCGGTCGGAGCCACGGCACCACTCCCCCTGCGTCGCCGATGGCCAAGGAGCGTGTTCGCGGTCATGGCGGCCTGCTTCGCTCTGGCCCTGGCCATGGATTTCGCGTCGACGGGCGTCGGCGTCGCCCTGGCGGCGTACACAATCCTGGCGAAGGACACCCGACCGGCCGGCGTCGCGGCGATCGTCACCGGCTACGGACTCATCGGGATGGCCAACCTGATGAGCCCGGACGCGACCTTGGGCAATCTGTTCTTCGATGTGATCACCTTCGCCATGGTCATCGCCATCGCCGAGCTCGCGCGCACCCGACGCGCCTACGCCGAGATCTATGCGGACCGAGCGGCTCGCCTGGAGTCCGAGCGGGCCGCGGTCACCAGCCGAGCTCTCGACGCCGAACGGCTCCGGATCGCCCGCGAGCTGCATGACGTCGTCGCCCACTCGGTCACCTCCATCGCCGTGCAGTCCAGCGTGGGACTGGACCGGCTGCGCCCGGATCCGGACGCGGCCGAGCGGGCCTTGGCCACCATCGAGACCAGCAGCCGTACGGCGCTCGCGGAGATGCGCCGCATGCTCGGCATGCTGCGGCACCACGACGAGATCTCGGCCAGTCTGACGCCCGCACCGGGGCTCGACCTCGTCGATGCCCTGGTGTCGGAGTCGACAGCAGCCGGGATCGCGACGACGCTCGCGATCGAGGGGGACCGCCCGGAGTTCGTGCCTCCAGGCGTCGACCTGTGCGGCTACCGGATCGTGCAGGAAGCCCTGACGAACGTCCTCAAGCACGCGCCAGGAGCAGACGCTTCGGTCGCGATCACCTGGTCGCCAGAAAGCGTCGGCATCGACGTCCATGACGACGGCCACGGGGTCGCGCTGTTCGGGCAGGCCAGCGGACACCAACCGAGCGGGCAGGGGCTGCTCGGGATGCGGGAGCGGGTGGCCTTGTTCGGCGGGACCCTGACGGCAGGGCCGGGCCCCGGTGGGGGTTTCGGTGTTGTCGCCAACCTGCCCTTCAACCTTCCGCGCGGGCGCGACCCGCGCGGCCCCGTGCCGACCGACGCCTCGTCCCCGACATGATCCGGGTCGTCGTCGCAGACGACGAGGCCCTCCTACGTGGTGGCCTCGTCTCTCTTGTCGACTCTGCCGACGATCTGACCGTCGTGGGTGAGGCCGGGAACGGGAAGCAGGCCCTCGACGTCGTCGCCACGACCCATCCCGACGTCGTCCTGATGGACATCCGGATGCCCGAGATGGACGGCCTCGAGGCAACCCGTCGCCTTGCCACCGACCCGAACATCTCCGGCACCCGGGTCCTGATGCTCACGACCTTCGACCTCGACGAGTACGTCTTCGAAGCACTGCGCGTGGGCGCCAGCGGCTTCCTGCTCAAGGCGGCCATGCCCGACGAGCTGCGCAACGCGATCCGGGTCGTCGCCTCGGGCGAAGCGCTCCTGGCCCCGAGCGCGACCCGACGGCTGATCGAGGACTTCACGTCCCGCCCCGCGACGGAGCCGAGTACCCGCGTTGCCATCCCCGAGATCACGGGACGCGAGCGGGACGTCCTGGCCGCGGTGGCTCGCGGCTTGTCGAACTCGGAGATCACCTCGGAGCTGCACATGAGTCTCTCCACGGTGAAGACGCACGTCAGCCATCTCCTGATGAAGCTCGACGCGCGGGACCGTACCCAGCTCGTCGTACTGGCGTACGAGGCCCGCTTCGCCATTCCCGGGGCACCGCAGTAGCTCAGGGTCGCGCACACCGACCACGGTTCACTGCTCGGCCAGGGCGGCTGTGACGGCGGCCTCCGCGTGCAGCCGGGTGGTCGGGAACACCGGGACCGGGGAGTCCTCGGCCCCGATCAGCAGCTCGATCTCGGTGCAGCCGAGGACGACGCCCTGGGCACCCTCATCGACCAGGCGGCCGATGATCTCCCGGTAGGCCAACCGGGACTCCGGCCGGATGCTCCCGAGGACCAGCTCGTCGTAGATGACGCGATGCACCAGCGCGCGGTCGTCGGGCCCGGGAGGAACCACCGTGATGCCGTGGCCCGCCATCCGGTCGCGGTAGAACTCGCCCTCCATCGTGAAGGCGGTCGCCAGGAGCCCCACCTGGGAGAGGCCGGCGGCTCGCACCGCGTCTGCGGTCACGTCGAGCAGGTGCAGGAAGGGGATCGACACGGCCGAGCTCACCTGCTCGGCGACCAGGTGCATGGTGTTGGTGCAGAGCAGGAGCAGCTCGGCGCCGCCCGTCTCGAGCACCCGGGCGCCTTCGGCGAGCGTCCGCCCGGCCTCTTCCCACTCACCGGCGCTTTGCTGGCGAGCGATCGCGGCGAAGTCGACCGAGTACAGCAGGCAGTCGGCCGAGTGCAGACCGCCCAAGCGGTCGCGCACCAGCTCGTTGAGCAGCCGGTAGTAGACGGCGCTGCTCTCCCAGCTCATCCCCCCGAGCAGCCCGATCCTTCGCATCGGCGCCCTCCATCGTCCGTGACCCGCTGGAGGGCCGAGTCAACCATGGGCCGCGCGCCCACACGACCTGCCTGCAGAGATGTGCAGTGCAGGCATCTGCAGGGGTGCAGGCCGTGACCTCCCCCCTTCCGGCTCCGTTGGACCTTGTGTACAGCCGCCCAGCTGCGGCCCCTCTCGGAAGCAAGGAACTCCATGCGTCGCACCTCCCTGGTCCAAGCAGCCGCCGCGGTTGCCGTCCTCGCCTTCGGCCGGTCGAGCCTGACCGCAGCCGTGGCCGCTCCTCCGGCTCCAGCCGCCTCGTCCACCGGCTACATCGTCGTGCTGGACGACTCCGTCGCGGCACGCACGGTCGCGGCCGCCCACGCCGACCGGTTCGGGCTCGATCTCGGCCACGTCTACTCCTCGGCGCTGAGGGGCTACTCGACCACGATGACGGCCGACGTGGCCGCTCTCGTGGCAAAGCTGCCGGGCGTGGCGTCGGTGCAGAAGGACACCCCGGTCCACACCACCGCCCAGACCACGCCGACCGGCGTCAACCGGGCCGACGCAGACCTCAGCCCGACCGCCCGGATCGACGGGGCCGACCAGCGGGTGGATGTGGACGTCGCGGTGATCGACACCGGCGTCGACCTCGACCACCCCGACCTCAACGTCAACAGGGCCGGGGCCGAGAACTGCGCACTGCTCAGCCTCAGCGCCGACGACGACCACGGCCACGGTTCGCACGTGGCCGGGACGATCGGCGCCCTCGACAACACCACGGGCGTGGTCGGGGTCGCCCCCGGCGCCCGGATCTGGCCGGTCAAGGTCCTCAACGCCCTGGGCAGCGGCCTCAACTCCGACGTCATCTGCGGCATCGACTACGTCACCGCTCACGCCGACGAGATCGAAGTGGCCAACATGAGCCTCGGTGGCGGCGGCGAGGACGACGGGAACTGCGGTCAGACCAGCGGCGACGCGATGCACGCAGCCATCTGCGCGTCCGTGGCAGCCGGGGTCACCTTCGTCGTCGCGGCCGGCAACGAGTCGGCCGACGCGTCGACGTCGACCCCGGCGGCGTACGACGAGGTGATCACCGTGAGTGCGCTCGCCGACTTCAACGGCGTCCCCGGTGGCGGTGCCCCGTCGACCTGCCGGGCGGACGAGGACGACACGTTCGCGTCGTTCTCGAACTACGGCGCCGATGTGGACGTCATCGCGCCGGGTGTCTGCATCGACAGCACCTGGATGAACGGCGGCTACAACACGATCTCGGGCACCTCGATGGCGAGCCCGCACGTCGCCGGCGGTGCGGCACTGATCGCGGCCAACAACCCCTCCGCCACGCCGGCCCAGGTCAAGAGTCAGCTGATCGGCGCCGGGACGACGGACTGGAACGACGCCGACGACCCGGACAACACCAAGGAGCGGCTGCTCAGCGTGTCGACGTACTGAGTCGAAGCGCCCCGGTTTCGAGCCGCCTGGTCCGCTTGGGGGGGCCAGGCGGCTCGGTCTTTCCGTGCCGGCCCTTCGGTGCCGGAAGGCCCGTGAGGCTGGAAGGCGCGATACTGGCGCCATGGGTGGATGCTGTGACCCGGAGGGTTACGACGACATGTTCGGCAGCAGGTTCTCCGGACACGTGGCCAAGCGCTACCGCAGACGCGGCCTCGACAAGACCGCGGCCCGGATGGTCTCGTGGCTGGCCGACCAGGGGGTCGACGGGGCGAGCGTGCTGGAGATCGGCGGCGGGGTCGGCGGGATCCAGCTCGAGCTGCTCCGCCGGGGGGCGAGTCGCGCGACCAACCTCGAGCTGGTCGACTCCTACGACGAGGACGCGGCCGCGCTCGCTGCCGACGCGGGGCTCGGCGACCGGGTCACCCGCCGCCGGCTCGACATCGTCGAGTCGCCCGACGAGGTGGAGCCGCACGACATCGTCGTCCTGCATCGAGTCGTGTGCTGCTATCCCGACTACGACCGGCTGCTCACCACGGCCGCGGACCACGCGACCAGGCTGCTGGTCTTCAGCCACCCGCCCCGCAACCTGCCCAACCGGGTGCTGGTCCGCATCGAGAACCTGCTGTTCCGGCTCCGGCGGATGACCTTCCGGACCTACCTGCATCCGCCCGAGGAGCTGGCATCCGTCCCCCGACGGCGCGGGCTGCGGACCGGTCACCAGCACCGCGGCCTGGTCTGGCAGACCGTCGGCTTCGCCCGGTGACCCTTGGCGACCCCTGGTGACCCATCGTCGGCGCGGGACGTAGCGCGGTGTTCTGGAGAGGATTACGCTCCGGCCAAAGGTTCCCAATGCCCGGCCGGCATGCGAATCTGACCTCCGTCTCGGATCCTCCGGACCAAGGAGCAACATGCGCAGACTCCTCCTCCCGATCCTGGCCGCCCTGGCCCTCCTCCTGGTTTCCTGCGGCGATGCCGAGAACGGCTCGTCCGGAGGCTCGGGTGGAGGATCCGCCGATTCGGGCACGGTGTGCGAGACGACCGACGCGACCGACGACCTGCTGGCCGAGATCTGCGACAAGGGCGTGCTCACGGTCTCGACCGACGCGGCGTACCCGCCGCAGTCGAAGTACGTGCCCAAGGAGGACAAGTACGACGGCTTCGACATCGACGTCGCCACCGAGATCGCCAACCGGCTCGGCGTGGACATCGCATGGGAGACGCCGTCCTGGGACGTCATCACCGCCGGCGGCTGGAACGGACGCTGGGACATGAGCGTCGGGTCGATGACCATGACCAACGACCGCCAGGAGGTGCTCGACTTCACCGAGCCCTACTACTACACGCCGGCCGTCGCTCTGGTGAACGAGGACAACACCTCGGTCAGCGACCTCGTCGACCGACCTCGACGGCACCGACCATCGGCGTCTGCGCGGGCTGCACCTACGACCAGTTCCTCGACAAGAGCCTCGACATCACCGGCTTCACGTTCGACTTCGTCGTGGACGACGCCACCATCAAGGGCTACGACACCGACACCACGGCGCTGCAGGACCTCGCGCTCGGTGACGGCACCCGACTCGACGCGGCGATGACGTCGTCCACCACGGCGCAGGGGTACATCGACGAGGGCAACCCGGTGAAGATCGTCGGCGACCCGCTGTTCTACGAGCCGCTCGGCGTCGCGTTCGACAAGAGCTCCGACCTCGACCAGGCCAGCCTCGTCGAGGCCGCCGACCAGATCGTGGCGGACATGCACGAGGACGGCACCCTGACCGAGTTGTCGGAGCAGTGGTACGACGGGCTCGACCTCACGGTCCAGCAGTGACCGAGGCCAGGGGCGACTTCCTGGAGAGGCTCGCCCTCGCGTCGGCGCGCGTTCCGTTCCGGCTGAAGGTCGCCGCCGTCTGGGCCTGGCCTGTTCGGCGTGATCGGCGCGCTGTTCTACTTCGCCGACTACGACACGGAGTGGATGCGGGAGAACTTCAGGTTCATCCTCGACGGGCTGAAGTTCACGCTGCTGATGGCGGTCGGGCGGCATCGTCATCGCCACGGTGCTCGCGACGCTCGGCGCGCTGGCCCGGCTGTCGAGCAACCCGATCCTGTACGGCGTCTCGGGTTTCTACGTGTCGTTCTTCCGGGGCACGCCGCTGATCGTGCAGATGTTCCTCGTCTACCTGGCGCTGCCGCAGATCGGCGGCAATCTCGTCGACCGCTACCCGGGGCTCGGCACGAACTTCCAGGAGGCGTTGATCCTCGAGGCCGCGACGGCCGGGACGATCGCGCTCGGTCTCAACTACGGCGCCTACATGACGGAGATCTTCCGGGCCGGCATCCAGTCGGTAGCCACGGCCAGGGGGAGGCCGCCGACGCCCTGGGCATGACGTACCGGGCCAAGATGCGCCGCGTGGTGCTGCCGCAGGCGATGCGGGTGATCATCCCCCCGACGGGCAACGAGTTCATCGCGATGATGAAGGACACCGCGCTGGTCTCGTTCCTCGGCGTGGCCGTGGCGACCGCCGAGATGTTCCGCCGGAGCCAGCTGGTCGGCAAGGCCGACTTCAAGAACCTCGAGGCCTACGTGCTCGTGGCCTTGTTCTACTGGGCGCTGACCGCCGCCTTCACGTTCCTGCAGAGCAGGCTCGAGGCGCGGATGGAGACCGGTTACGTCCGGGAGTCCCGCTCGAGTCCTCCGGGCGGCGCGACCTCCTAGCACGGGGGAGTCGGATGACGCGACGACGTCCTGGTCCGGGTGTCCGGGCTGCACAAGGCGTACGGGCAGCCACGAGGTGCTGCGCGACGTCGACCTCGAGCTGCACCGTGGCGAGGTGATCGTCGATCTTCGGTCGGTCCGGGTCCGGCAAGTCCACACTGCTGCGCTGCGTCAACTTCCTCGAGGACCCCACCGCGGGCACCGTCGAGATCGCCGGGATGCGGCTCACCGGCGGGATCCGGACCCGCCGCAAGCGGCAGCAGATCCGTCGGGTCCGGCTGCACGCCGGGATGGTGTTCCAGCAGTTCCACCTCTTCCCGCACCTCACCGCGCTCGAGAACGTCATGGCCGGCCCGCTGGCGCTGGGCAAGGGCGAACGCCAGCTCCTTGCGGCGCCCGTGGACGGGTCGGAGGACATCAGGGACCGCAACGACCGGGCCTCCGTCGAGCGGCGGGCCCGGGACCTGCTCGAGCAGGTCGGACTGTCCGACAAGGCCGACCAGCATCCGATCCGGCTGTCCGGCGGGCAGCAGCAGCGGGTCGCCATCGCCCGCGCGCTCGCCATGCAGCCGGAGGTGATGCTCTTCGACGAGCCGACCTCGGCCCTCGACCCCGAGCTGATCGGCGAGGTGCTCGCCGTGATGAAGCGGCTGGCGACCGAGATGCACATGCCGATGCTGGTGGTCACCCACGAGATGGGCTTCGCCCGCGAGGTCGCCAACCGGATGGCGTTCTTCCACGAGGGCGTCATCATCGAGCAGGGAACGCCCGAGGAGGTGTTCACCCAGACCCGGCACCCCGAGACCCGCAGGTTCCTCGACGCGGTGCTGTGAGCGGCCTGATGGTGCGGTTCCCGACGCCATGAGCTTTTGACGCCGGGAACCTGGAAGGGGATAACCCCGCGGCGAGATCCCTTCCCTGAGGTGTGGTACCCGCCCGCTCCAGTCGAATGCGCTCCGATCTGACGTCGACCCAAACGCAGGTTGCGGGTCAGGTGGTCAGAGACCAGGGAGCTCGCGGGTCTGCGCCAGGCGCCGTGCCACCTCGACGAGCTTGGTGTTGGTGTCCTGTGAGTAACGGCGCAGCACCTCGAAGGCCCGACCACCATCGAGGTCGAAGCGTTCCATGAGGATGCCTTGCGCCTGCCCGATCAGCTTCCGCGAGTCGATCGCCTGCCACAGCGACTCCTCGTGGCGGGCGCTGGCCAGGGCGATGGACGCGTGGCGGGCGACGATCTCGGCCACACCCAGGGCGTCGGCGTCGAACCACTGTGCGGACGTGGCGTAGAGGTTGAGGGCCCCGAGGGTGGTGTGCGAGGTCCACAACCTCACCGCGAGCACGCTGCCGACGCCGAGGTCGCTGGCCCCTGCGACCCATTGTGGCCACCGGGTCTCGGCCTGGACATCGGGGACCAGCACGGTCCGGGCCTCGCCGATCGCCGCCCCTCCGGGGCCCTGGTCGTACTCGACCTCGAGCCGGGCGGCCTTGTCCGCGATGGTGTCTGTGGCGGCCGCTGCCTCCATCTCGATGTGCTTGCTCGTCACCAGGACGCCAGCAGAGTGGCAGCCGACCGTGGCAGGTGCGGACTCCACCAGCTTCTCGAGGGTCTCTTCGAAACCTTCCTGGACATGCAGTTGGTATGCCAACTTGGCGAATCTGTCGGCGTGGCCGTTCTCCACCTGGAGCCCCTTTGCCGGACCGTCGCCCCGAGGGTTGGAGGCGAGCGAAATCCTAGCCGAGCACCCCTCCAGACTGCACCGGTTGAATGGGGGATTTTCGCGCGCGGCGCGCTGAGGTTCGGGCCCGGCCGGGACCGTGCCCGCGAACTCGATCCGGCGAGCTAGCTGGGGAACCCGCGGCTCGCCTTCGTTCTCCGCATATCCGGAACAATGCCGTTTCGAAATCCGAATTCTCGTGATTAGAATGCTATCAATGCCGTACATGAGGATTCGAGAGGCCGCCGCCTATCTGGGTGTCAGCGACGACACGGTTCGACGCTGGGTCGACCGAGGCCTGCTGACCGTCTCCACCGACGGGTCGGGTCGCAAGGTGGTCGACGGGTACGACGTGGCCAAGGTCGCTCGAAGCCACGCCGCACGCCCGGGTCCCCCTGGTTCGACGGTGAGCTCGGCGCGCAACCGCTTCGTCGGGCTGGTCACCGACATCCAGATCGACAACGTGATGGCCCAGGTGGAGCTCCAGTGCGGCCCGTTCCGGGTCGTGTCCCTCATGAGCAGCGAAGCGGTCCGCGAGTTGGACCTCGAGCTCGGTTCTGTCGCCGTGGCGGTCATCAAGTCCACGACGGTGATCGTGGAAACAGTCAAAGGAGAGTCATGAAGCGCCCTGGTCACCGGCATGACCGCGGCCCTGATCGTTGCAGCGTTGGCGGGCTGCGGGTCTGACGAACCGGACGACTCGACTGCGGAGGAGACCACCCTGACGGTCTACGCCGCATCCTCCCTGACCTCCGCGTTCGAGCAGATGGGCGAGGACTTCGAGGCCGACCACGACGGCGTGACCGTCGAGTTCAACTTCGCCGGCTCCTCGGACCTGGTGGCCCAGATCCAGGAAGGCGCCCCAGCAGACGTCTTCGCCTCGGCCGACGAGGCAAACATGGAGAAGCTCGCCACCGAGGACCTCCAGGGAGCGGACCCACAGAACTTCGCCTCGAACACGCTCGAGATCGCCGTACCCCCTGGGAACCCGGCCGGCATCGAGAGCTTCCAGGACCTGGGCGAGGACGGGCTGAACCTTGTCATCTGCGCACCAGAGGTGCCCTGTGGCGCCGCTGTCCCAGGCGGTCGCGGAGTCCGCCGGGGTCGAGCTGAACCCGGTCAGCGAGGAGCAGTCCGTCACCGATGTGATCGCCAAGGTCAGCTCGGGCGAGGCCGACGCCGGGCTGGTCTACGTGACCGACGTGAACGCTGCCGGAGACGACGTCGAGGGCATCGAGTTCCCCGGAGTCCTCAGACGTGGTGAACGTCTACCCCATCGCCCCGGTGGCTGACAGTGAGAACGCCGACCTGGCTCAGGAGTTCGTGGACCTGGTGCTCGGAGAGAGCGGACAGTCGATCCTCCAGGAAGCGGGGTTCGCCCCTGCGCCCTGACGTGACCGACCCCCGCGCCCGGGTCGGCATCCCGACCTGGATCTTCGTGCCGGCCGTGGCGGGAGCAGCGTTCCTGCTGCTCCCGCTGGTGGCCATCGTCCTGCGCACACCGTGGGGGCGGTTCTTCGACCTGATCACCTCCGAGGCCTCACGCGAAGCCCTCGCGCTCAGCCTTCGCACATCCGCCACCAGCACCCTGCTGTGCATCCTGTTCGGCGTCCCGCTGGCCGTCGTCCTGGCCCGGACCACCTTCCGCGGGCAGGGCATCGTGCGGTCACTCGTGCTGCTGCCACTGGTGCTGCCCCCGGTCGTCGGTGGCATCGCCCTGCTGTACACGTTCGGCCGCCGGGGCCTGCTCGGCGAGAGCATGGAGGTGCTGGGGATCCAGGTCGCGTTCTCCACCACCGCGGTCGTGATGGCCCAGACGTTCGTTGCCATGCCGTTCCTCGTGGTCAGCCTCGAAGGCGCGCTGCGGACCGCCGGACAGAAGTACGAGGTGGTCGCGGCCTCGCTCGGAGCCGGGCCGACCACCGTGTTCCGCCGGGTCACGCTGCCGCTGGTGCTGCCCGGGCTCGTCTCGGGGGCGGTGCTGGCCTTCGCCCGGTCGCTCGGTGAGTTCGGAGCGACCATCACCTTCGCCGGCAGCCTGCAGGGAGTGACCCGGACCCTGCCGTTGGAGATCTACCTGCGCAGGGAGACCGACGCGCAGGGCGCCGTCGCGCTGTCCCTGGTGCTCGTGGTGGTAGCCGTCCTCGTGATCGGGTTCGCACGGCAGGGCCGGAGCAGCGTATGACCTTCGAGTACGACGCAGCCGTCACCGAGCGCGGGGTCGAGATCGCCTTCGACGTCGCACCGGGCGAGACGGTGGCGCTCCTCGGACCCAACGGCGCCGGCAAGTCCACGGTGTTGGCGGTGACGTCCGGCCTGCTCCGACCGGACCGAGGGCGGGTCGTGCTGGACGATCGGGTGCTGACCAGGCGCGAGGGCAACGGCGAGGTGCACGTCGCACCGCACGACCGGCACATCGCCCTCCTGGCACAAGAGCCGCTGCTGTTCCCCCACATGACGGTCCTCGACAACGTCGCCTTCGGCCCGCGCAGCGCCGGCAGCAGCAAGGGGGCCTCGCGCGAGGCCGCCGCTCACTGGATTCGCGAGGTCGGCATCGAACCCCTTGCCGAGCGTCACCCCGCCCAGCTCTCCGGCGGTCAGGCCCAGCGCGCGGCGGTCGCCCGGGCCCTCGCCGCTGAGCCCAAGCTCCTGCTGTTGGACGAGCCGATGGCCGCGCTCGACGTCGCTGTCGCCCCTGCCCTGCGCCAGACACTGAGGCGAGTCCTCGCCGACCGAACCATCGTCATGGTCACCCACGACGTTCTCGACGCCCTGCTCCTCGCCGACCGGGTCGTCGTACTCGAGGACGGGTCCATCGTCGACCAAGGCCCGTCTGCCGACGTCCTCTCCCGGCCGCGCAGCCGCTTCGCGGCCCGAATCGCTGACCTCAACCTGATCGGCGGCACGTGGCGAGACAACGCCGTACTCACTCCGAGAGGCTTGCGGATCGCGGGCCAGGTCGGCGGCGCCGCCCCCGAACCCGGCAGCACCGTGGTCGCCGTGTTCCCGCCGACCGCGGTCTCGATCTTCCTCGCCCCGCCCGGCGGAAGCCCCCGCAACGTCCTCGAGGTGACGATCACCGACGTCGCGCCGCAGAGCGGCCGGATCCGGGTCCGCGCCGACGAGCTCAGCTGCGGACGTCACACCGCAGGCGGCCGCCGAGCTCGGGCTCGCTCCCGGGATGCGGGCCTTCTTCGCCGTCAAGGCGACCGAGGTCTCGGTGTACGCGACGTAGGACATCGACCCAGTCAGCCGCCGCCCCGCCGAGCGTCGACCCCTGCTTCCCCGAATTGGGCGATGTGTGCTCGAAGGCATCGTGTCGTACTCAAGGTAACGAAAAGCAAAGACGCGGCCGCGGCTGGCACGAGGAAGCGTGCGCCGGATGTGACTTCCGACAAGGGCCTCTCCAACCTGAAGTAGCGCGGCCACAGATCTTGGGAGGCCTTGATGATGTGTGGACATCGGCTGGCTGGCGGCGGCCTCGGGGTACGACTTCTCCTGGTAGGACTCACCAGCGGGGTGCTGCTCGCGTGGGCCTCATCCGGGACGCCGGCGACGAACCCCCAGGCGTCGGCGGCCAACACGGTTTGCGGCGCTTTGACCGCCGACGCCCAGTACGCCGACGAGGTGTCGTTCATCGGCGTGGCACATGCCTGCGAGCACCTCAGGGACCGGAAGTTCACGAACACGAGTGCACGAGCCGCGCTTGCGGCCCACTCCCACGCCTCGTCGGTCGCGAGCCTCGCCAATGCCGCCCCGGCGGACGTCGGCAGCTGGTCCACCGCAACCAACCCGGGCACCAAGACGATCGGGGTCACCTCGGTGGTCCTGCACACCGGCAAAGTGCTGCTGTTCGGCGGCCAGTACAGCTCCACGAACAAGAAGACCGCTGCCTACCTCTACGACCCGGTCTCGCGGACCGGACATGAGGTGCCGGCGCCGGCCACCGTCTTCTGCGGCAGCGTGACACCTCTCAGTGATGGCCGGATCCTGTCCGTTGGCGGAGTCGCGGGGAGCATCCCGAAGGGCCTCAAGGACCTGTGGCTCTTCGACCCCATCACCGAGCAGTGGACACGGCAGCCCGATACGCCACTCGGCCGCTACTACCCGACGTCGACGCGGTTGCCCGACGGCACGGTGATCATTGCAGCGGGTACGCAGCTCGACGGACAGACCAAGAACCCGAACGATCGAGCTTTACACCCCTCCTGCGAACGGCGCCAGATGGGCACGTTGCAGAGTGGTGGGCCCCGCCCATGCCACCAACTTCTATCCCGACCACTGGGTGATGCCCGACGGGAAGCTGCTCCAGGTGGACACCCGTAAGTCCTACGTTCTCGACCCGGCCACCTGGCAGTGGACCACCCTGCCACCGCTCCCGCAACCGAACCAACGGCGCAGGATCCGCGGGCCTGCTGCTCCCAGGCGGGCCGAGTGGTTCCAACCAAGGTGATGGTCATCGGTGGCGGGGGCACCGCGGTGAACAGGACCGCGCGACTTCGACTACGCCAACCGCGCGGCCGGCTGGCGCCTCGGGCAACCCGATGCCCACCACACGATCGCACATGAACGTCGTCCTCGCGCCCGACGGCTCGGCGTTCGGCATCGGCGGCAACGGCCAGAAGTCGTTCGAGCAGGCGTCGGTTCCAGACCATGGCCTACGACCCGGACACCGACACGTGGACCAACATGGCCGTCCAGACACCACGGCGCGGCTACCACTCGACAGCGGTGCTGCTGCCGGACGGTCGCATCATGTCGGCCGGTGACAATGGAGCCGGAGGAGGTCGGCAGCTGATCGACTACTACTCCCCGCCGTACCTGTTCAAGGGGCCGCGGCCGACGATCACCTCAGCACCGACGCAGGTCGGTCTCGGCCAGGGCTTCAACATTGCGACATCCGGCCCAACGGTGTCCCGCGCGGTCCTGATGGCACCGGGCGCAACCACGCACGCCGTCGAGATGAACGCCCGGCATGTAGAGCTCGGGGTGACCCCGACCGCGACAGGCTTCACGCGCGACCGCACCGGTCGCGAACGTGGCGCCGCGCGGTTACTACATGCTGTTCGTCCTCACGCCGAGCGGGATCCCCTCGGTCGCCAAGTGGGTGCACGTCGGTCCGTAGGGCAGGCAACAGGGGGTCAGCGGTCATCTGCCTACTCCAGGGGGTGGCCGGGGCCGGTACGACGGGGCGGCTCGGGCGGGGCGGGCGGCCCGGGATCCGGTGCCGCGACAGAGGCCACCTCCCGGGAGTGCCGTTCGAGTGCGGCCCGGGACTCGTCGTCGGACCGTTCGAGGGCATCGGCGGCCAAGGCGAGGTGCTCGCCGGCGGCCCGCAGCTCACCCGCGGTGTCCGCGATGACGGCACCAGCACGCTGGAGCATCTCGTTCCAGTTCTTCGACGGTCCGGTGGCGCCGAACCCGATGAACCCGGGCCGCTGCCAGGCCGAGTCACCGGGGTCGCCGCTGGGGAGCTGTGACGCCGTGCGCTCCAGGTGCTCGGCCAGCGTGGGTGTGACGGCGGCCGCTTTCCTCATCTGGTCGAGCGAGACGCGGATGCCATCGGCGATGCGAGTGGGGTCGGTGTCCAAGAGCAGCTCGGGTGCCGGGAGGTTGACCGACACCTCGTACCGCCCGCTCGGCGTCACCAGTCGCGAGGGCGTGTAGCTCGCATCAACCACGGCGTCGGCGGTCCCCTGGAGCGCCAGCTCCTCCTCGACCACCTGGCGATTGAGCTCGGCCAGGGCCCCTCGCACCTTCTCAACGATCGTCTCGGGGGTCGCGCCGTACAGCGCTGCCTCGATCGTGCGCCGCGGCTCGGGGGGTTGGTTCGCCATCCAGTACAGCTCGATGGCGTCGACGAAGAGGCCGAGCACGTCACCGGCCTTGCTCACCGTGGGGATGGGGAGCAGCGAGAGGAAGTTCGCGAGCCCTCCCAATGCGGTCACCAGCTCCTTCAACGAGCGCTCCGGGTGGTAGCCGAGCTCGTCGATCGCAAGCTCGCCGACCTGCATCACGCTCATCCGGGTCCGGTGCCACGTGTCACCTTCAGCACGCAGCAGTCCGGCGAGCACCCGGCACATCCAGTACTGCTGGACCAGGAGTGTCTCCAGTGGCCGCACGTAGGCGTTCCGGAAGAGCTGGATGGTGTAGCCCTCCATGCGGCCAAACGGGTCGAGCATCGCGCCATTCAGCTGCGCCAAGGCGTGCGCGAGGTCGTCGTTGCCGGCCGTGCCGGCAGCCGGCCCGATGGCGAGGGGCGCGATCGCCTGCTCGAGCGCGTCCGCCGCCCGGTAGAAGTCGCGTTCGTCGGGCAGCGCCTCCCAGCCGTCGAACGCCGAGTCGAGCCCGTCCACGAACGGCGCATAGACCTCGGCCCACACATCCTTGCCGGGCCCGGGCAGCATCCGCCCGTGCTCGTCCTCGACGATCGACCGGAACCCGGCGTAGCTGCGGTCGACCGGCGGGTAGCGGAAGTGGTACATCCGAGGGTCGTCCGGAGGGATGTCGTCCAGCTCGTGCTGGATGGGTTCGTGCTGGGTGCTGAACCGGAAGCCCCACTCGGCGTTCCCCTCGAAGCACGGCTTCACGATCGGCCTCGCTCTCGCGTGGGCGTCGTCCTCCACGAACATCTCGATGGCGGTGTTCGCCAGCTTCTTCTTCATCGCCGCGATGCCCGCTGGCGAGTACAGCTCCCTGGTCACCGTTCCTCCTTGATGCGTGAGCCCCGCGCTCGGTCAGTCCTGGGCAGGCACAAACCAGCCCCGGAGATGTACGTGCGCATTCAGGAGTCGACGCGCATCGAGGTGGATCCGGGCACGGCCACCTGGCACTTGAGACATGCGCACGAGCGTGGCCCTCGGCCCTGACAGAACCCTGTCACCCCGCTGTCGCACGCTGGGAGACAATGAGTGGCATGCCGGGTGCGATCGAACTCGGGCTCCTCGGCCCCACGACACTGGTCCTGTCCGGCCGCGCCGTCCAGGTGCCGGCCGGTCGCCAGCAGGTCGCCCTTGCCGTGCTGGCGCTGGACGCCGGCCGAACCGTGAGCGGAACCACGCTGGTCGACCACCTCTGGGCCGAGGACCCGCCCGCCCAGGTGCGCCAGGCCCTGCACACCACGATGGCTCGGGTTCGCAAGCTCGTCGGCTCCGACAGAGTGGTGGCCCGGGGCGGCGGCTACGCCCTCGAGGTGCCGCCGGAGACGGTCGACGTGCACCGGTTTCGGGCGCTGACAGCGGCGGCACGGACCGCAGCCCTCGACCGGGAGCGCGACCTGCTGACCGAGGGGCTCGGTCTGTGGCGGGGCGAGCCCCTCGAGGGAGTCGGCTCCGACTCTCTCCGCGCGGAGCACGTCTACCCGCTCACCGAGGAGTGGTTCGCCGCCACCGAGCGGCTGGTCGGGCTCCGGCTCACCGCGGGCGAGGCCGGCGAGGTCGTGGGGGAGCTGCGCGGGCTGATCGCGCGGCACCCCCTGCGCGAGTCGCTGTGGTGCCTGCTCATGGGTGCTCTCGCGGCGACCGGTCGCCAGGCCGACGCCCTGGCGGCGTACCAAGAGGTCCGCGATCAGCTGCGCGACCAGCTCGGCGTCGACCCGGGGCCAGAGCTGGCCGCGACGCACGCGGCGGTGCTCGAAGGCAGCACGCCCGTGCCGCGGGCCACCGTCGAGCCACCGATGACTCCGCCGGCGCCGGTCCCCCGGCAGATGCCTGCCCCTCCCCCGAGTTTCACCGGACGCATCGACCAGCTCAAGGCCCTCGACACACTTGCCGACGGGTGGCGTGACGACGAGGCAGCGGGTACGACGGTGGTGGTAGTCGACGGCGCCGGCGGGATGGGCAAGACGGCACTCGCCCTGCACTGGGCACACCGCGCAGCAGACCGCTTCCCCGATGGCCAGCTCCACCTCAACCTGAGGGGCTACGGACCGGGCGAACCGGTCGACCCGGCGTGGGCGGCCGGCACGTTGCTCAGCGCCCTGGGCTGCGCCGACGAGCGGATCCCGGGCGGCGCGGAGGCGCGGTCGGCCTTGCTGCGCAGCACGCTCGCGGGCCGGCGAGTGCTGGTGGTGCTGGACAACGCCCTCGACGCCGACCAGGTACGGCCGCTGCTGCCCGGCTCCGACGCCTTCGTGGTGGTGACCAGCCGCAACCAGCTCCGCGGGCTCGTCAGCCGCGACGGAGCCCGGCGACTGACTCTGGCGGAGCTGTCCGAGGCAGAGTCCCGGGCTCTGCTCGAGAACGTCGCCGCGGACGCGACTCCCGGCGCGACGCGAGAGCTCGCCGATCTCTGCGGGCACGTGCCGCTGGCGCTCTTGGTCGCCGCGGAACGGGTGGCACGGACCGCCGACTCCGGACCTGCGGAGGTCCTCACCGAGCTGCGCGACGAGCAGGGCCGCCTCGATGCACTGTCGGGCGGCGACGACCCCAGCACCGACGTGCGCGCGGTGCTGTCGTGGTCCCACCGGGCCGTGGACGACGAGGACGCAACGCTGTTCCGCCTGCTGGCCTCGGCACCCGGCCCGGACATCTCCGTCCCCGCCGCCGCTGCGCTGGCCGGCCTCCGTGAGGGACAGGTCCGTCGACAGCTCGACCGGCTCTCCGTGGCACATCTGGTGGAGGAGCAGGCGGGCCGTCGGTTCGAGCAACACGACCTGATCCGTGCGTACGCCGCCGAGCTCGCGATCTCCGAGGACAGCGCCGAACACGGTGCTGCTGCCCAGCGGCGACTCCTCACCTGGTACCAGGGCAGCGCCGTTGCGGCCCGAGAGACGTTGCGGTCCAACCAGCCGATCGCCTTCGAGGAGGCGCTTCCCGTCGAGCCGCTCGGATTCTCAGACCGCGCCACCGCGGTCGCGTGGTTCGACGACGAACGCACGAATCTGGTCGAGGCGGTGTGGGCCGCCGCCGAGAACGGCATGGACCGCTGTGCCTGGCAACTCGCCGCGGCACTCACCGCCTACTTCCTCACGAAGCGTCCCTGGGCCCAACCGGTTCCGGTCCTCGAGCGCGCTCTCTCCTGCGCACGTCGCGCCGAGGACCGCTACGGCGAGGCCATGCTCCTGGCCTGCCTCGGCGACTCCCACCACTACCTGCAGCGGTACGCAGAGTCGGTGTCGTTCACCAGGCAGGCGCTGGAGGTCTACCGCGAGATCGGCGACGACCACGGTCAGGTCGGCATGCTCACCAACCTTGGCACGACCTTGATCGAGGATGAGCAGGTCGACGCCGCGCTCGAGTACCACCGGCTTGCCGCCGACGCATGTCGGGACCTGGACGATCCGGCCGCCGAGGCGTTGGTGCTGGGCAACCTCGCGGCGTCGTACGTCGCGGCGGAGCGGTACACCGAGGGTGTCGATGTCGCCAGGCAGGCCCTGGCCGCGGCGCGCGCGGCCGGAGAGGTCCTCACCGAGGCCGACGTCCTGGACGAGGTCGGCAACGCGCTGGTCGGACTCGGTCGCTACCCCGACGCGATCGGCCATTTCCACAACGCGCTCGAGATCTACCGCGCGGCCGGTCACCCGTTCGAGGTCGCCACCCTGCACCACCTCGCCGGCGCACACCTCGCCGCCCGTCATCCGGGGCGAGCCCGCGAAACCTGGCGCCGGGCGTTGGCCCGGGCGACCGAGCTGGGTGACCCGCGAGCGGCGCGCCTGCGTGCCGAGCTGGCAAGCCTCCGCTGACCCCTGACCCCTGACCTCTGACCCCTGACGCCCGACCCCTGACGCGGACGCGATGCCCCCCTTGCCACGTCGCGCGCCACGACGGTGAGGTCCGTAACCGCTTACGTAAGCGCTTACGTCTCGGGCTTCTCGACGGCCACAGGTGGTCCGCTTGTCGTCGCTGGCCGTCTTCGTCGGCTGCGTCAACGGCAGCCTGCGGACCCAAGGCGGCAGACGTGGTGCATTCCGACACCATCGAGCAAGGACGGGTGAATGAAGACAGGACGGCGTGCGATTCTCGGGGGAACGCTGGGAGCGGCGATAGCAGGGGTGGCGCATCCCTGGCCGGCATCCGGTCAGGCCTCCGGCAGGCTCCGCCTGGACTTCGGCGGCGCGACTCCGGCCCCGGCACCGGGCTTCGTGCGTGTGGGCACGGAGACCTACACCGAACCGCGAGGCTACGGCTGGGTCTCGGCGGCCGGACTGAGCATCCGTGATCGGGGCGGCTCGGCCCCGGGGCGCGACTTCGTGTTCGGCACCGTAGCGCGCGTGTTCCGCATCGGGAGCCTGAGCCCGGGCCGCTATCGCCTGAGCGTCCTCTCCGGCGACATGACCTTCGGTGATCACTTCACCCGGCTCCAGGTGGCGGGCGTCGACGGCGGCGAGCCACTGCCTGTGTTGCATCCGAGCTACGCGCAGTTCGCCGAGCTCACCGCGACGCTCGTCGTGCCCGACGGCGCCGCGACGATCGACATCACGATCGACGCGCCCACCAACAACTGGGTCATCAACGCCTTGAGCCTCGAGCCGACGGTGGACCCGGAACCGGTGCGCGTCACCCTCACCGACGAACCGATCCCGAGCCGTTGGGGTCCGATCCTGGGCTCGCCGGACCCGACCGCGCCGCTGTTGGGAGGCCACCGGACCCGCTCGGCGGATCGCTCGGTCCGGCCAACCGGCCTGCGCCGCGCCGACTATCTGCGGCTGATCTCGAGCGAGGTGGACTTCTGGAAGACCAGGCAGGACGCCGACGGCGCGATCATCGACCCCTACCTCAACCGCGAGTTCCAGTACAGCACTCCCGCGTTCGCCCATGCCGCCGCGACCTTGGTCTCGTACGCCGGACGCGACGACCTGCTGGAACCCGCAGCGCTCGCGCTGGACTGGTCGGCGTGCACGCTCGCCGAGCGCACCGCTGCAAGCGCCCACGAGGACTTCTTCCCGCCGATGATCGCCCACGCGATCCGCCTGCTCGAACCACACGTCCCCACCGAGCGATCCACCGCGTGGAAGACCGACGTCGGGCGCTTCGAACCGTTCCTCACCTATCGCTCCGCCGTCGGCGCCAACAACTGGAACATCGTCGCCGCGAGTGGCGAGGCGCTGTTCCAGATGATGGGGCTGCGCGTGGCGTCCCACCGCTATCCCGAGGCGAGCTTCGCCACCCAGGGCGCGCACTTCGACACCTCCTACGGGCTGTACCTGGAAGGCCCGATGGCCTACGACCACTTCCCCCGCCTCTGGCTCGGCGATCTCGTCGCGAGGGGATACTCCGGGGCGTACCAGGCGGAGCTGACCGAGTCCCTCCGCCGCGCGGCGATCACCAGCCTCTTCATGCAGTCGCCGATCGGCGAGCTGCCCGCCGGCGGCCGCTCCGCACATCATCAGTGGAACGAGGCGGAGCAGTGCGTGACGTACGAGATCTTCGGGGCCCGCGCGCTAGCCGCCGGAGACACCGAGCTGGCGGCGTACTTCAAGCGCGGCGCGCGGTTGGCCCTGCGGTCCATGTTGCGGTGGGTACGCCCGAGCGGCGAGATGCAGATCGTCAAGAACTGGATGGATCCGGCGGAGAACTTCGGATACGAGAGCTACTCCGGCCACTCGCAGTACAACCTGTTGCCGATGTCCATGCTCGCCATCGCCTACGAGCACGCGGCTGCCACTGATGGCGTCCGGGAAAGGCCCGCTCCGGCGGACGTCGGCGGCTACCTGCTGCACCTCGAGCCGCTCCACAAGGTCGTCGCGAACGCCGGAGGCGCCTACGTGGAGATCGATACCGCCGGCGACCACCACTACGACGCGACCGGCTTCATCAGGGCGCACTTCTCCGGCCATTCTCCACAGCTCGGGTCGAGCGACTCGCTGCTGGCGGCGCCGCGCTATCGGGTGCCGGACGGTCCCGAGGCGCCCACGACCGGCATGGGCGTGGCGTGGGAGGCCACCTCCGGCGAGTGGCGTCACTTCGGCGAGCTCGAGCCGAGTCAGACCCAGGAGGTCATCGTGCTCCCGACTCGGTTGCGCGCTGATGACGTCAGGTTCTCCGTCCGGTACAACGGCGACTTCGGCGGCGGTGTCACGGCGGTCGAGGAGCGCTTCGCCCTGACGCCGCGCGACACCCGGGTCACCACCCTCCTCCGCGGCTACGACGGGCCGGTACGGCGGGTGGTGCCGGTGCTCTCCCACGACGGGCCGGACGCCCGGCACGATCCAGGTCCGTGAGGACCGGATCCGGGTCTGGCAGCAAGGAGAGAACGGGACCTCGAAGCTCACGTACGGGATGCTCGGCGCGTCGTCCGTTCGGGTCGGCGACGAGGAGTATCCGAACCACAACGGGTTCATGCGAATCGCCGTCGGCGAGTACCCCGCGGGCGCGGGCGAAGCGGGCGTCACCCTCGTCATCGCACCGCAGGGGCACGGTCGCCTCTAGGTCGCGCGTCCGACGTTCCGGTCCGGGGTGGAGGTCAGAGGCGCCGCGGCGCCCGAGCATCGCAAATGGCCGCTAGTGGTGCGGGTACGCGCTCGAGCGCGGTGATGACGGACGCTGTACGTCGTGGCCGCCGGGGCTGCGTTGGCCGGTGGAGCCTATCGTCCATCCCATGACAGGTGCGGTCGCGAGTCGGCTGGTGACCGTCCCCGGTGACCGAGTGCTCGACGTCTGGGAGGGCGGCAGGCCGGACGGCGTACCGATCCTGTTGCACCACGGAACACCCTCGGGGCGGCTCCAGGCGGTGCTCGGCGCCGACGCGGCACATCGGCAGGGCGTGCGCCTGGTCTCGTTCAATCGGCCCGGCTATGGGCGTTCGACCGACACCCCGCCCAGCCTCGCGTCGGTAGGTCTCGACGCACTGCGAGTGACGGACGACGCTTGGCATCGACGCATTCGGCGTACTGGGCGTCTCGGGTGGGGGCCCGTACGCCCTGGCCACGGGACTTGCCGACCCGGGCAGGGTCCTGGCCGTCGGGATCGCAGCTGGAATTGGTCCGTGGCGGCTGATAGAACCGCCAGACGCCAACGATCCTGATCGCCCATTGCTCGCACTCGCCGACGCCGGGGACGTGTCGGAAGCGTTGAAGGGCTTCCGTGACCAGGGCGGTGTTGCCTTCGGCAGAATGCTCGCGCTCGCCGACGATGCCATGGTTGAGGAGTTCTTCCGAGATGCCCCCGAGGGAGACACCGACTGGCTCGACGCAGAGAACAAGAGGCATTGGGCTGCGGATCTACGCGATGCCTTGAAGAGCTACGACGGGTTTGCCCGCGACAATGTCGCGTGGGGCGGGAACTGGGACATCGACCCCGCGCACCTACGTGTTCCAGCCTGGCTTTGGTATGGAGAACTGGACCGCATGTCATCGCCGGCGCACGGCCATTGGCTCTCAGAGCGAATCCCCGACTCGAGGCTTGTCATCCGGCCCAGCAAGGGGCATGGCGGCACCATCTTCGAGTACTGGGACGACATGCTTGCCACCTTGCGCGAGCAGGTCCTGCAGCACCGTCAAGACTAGGAACGAACGGCTCTGCCGCTGCACGCGCGCGCCCAGCAAGTCCTCAGAACGGTCAGGACCCGAGGGCCGAGCATGAGGCCCGGCATACTGTCCTGACTCAGGTGGGTGAGCAGTGAGAACCCCCGGGGGATCCAGGTGTTGCTCCCGACTAGTCTCCTGACCCCCAGGGCCCCTAGCTCAATTGGCAGAGCAGGAGACTTTTAATCTCTTGGTTGTGGGTTCGAGTCCCACGGGGCCCACCAACGCCGGCGCCGTGCTCACTGGGCGTCGGGCGCGCCGTACCTGCGCAGGACGTGTTCGAGCGTGGAGGCGAGCAGTTCGTGCGTCGCCTCGCGGGTGGCCTCGCCGCGTAGCCAGCGACGCGTCGCGGCCCGGTTCAGACCGGTCCAGCACTCCAGCGCGTAGCGCAGCCGCGGCGAGTCCTCGGCGATGTCGGCGTGGAAGGCCGCGACCAGCGCGACCGCGCGGCGCACCAGGTCGGCGACCACGCGCCGCACGTCTGGGTCGGCGATGTCCTCACCGGGTGCGATGGTGCCGAGATAGATCGTTCGGTTCGCCTCGGTCCAGTCCAGCCAGCGGGAGACCGAGTCCGCCACTCGCGCGCGAGCGCTGCGACCGACGGGCGGCCGCAGTTGTTCCTCGCGCCCGGCACCGAGCCGCTCCAGCAGCGCGAGGTAGACCTCCTTGCGACCGCCGAAGTAGTGGTGCACGAGACCGCGCGTGACACCGGCGGAACGTCGCGATGTCCTCGATCGTGACCTCCTCGTAGCCGCGCTCGGCGAACAGCGCGTTGGCGGCGTCGAGGATCTGGTCGCGCCGCGTGGCGGGGTCGAGGCGTTGGTATCTCGCGCGGTGTGCTCATGGAGCAAGCGTACGCGGAATTGGCGGTTCGTCAACAACCTGTTAGCATTGTCGCCAACAACGCACTGCGCGACGCTGGCCGCCACGGCGCAGGCCCGGCGTCACACCACACACGAAAGGCACCATCCGCATGCGCAAGATCCTCCTCGGCCTCGTGGCCACTCGCCGCGATCGCCACCCCGATCGCCCTCGCCACCTCGGCCAACGCCGCCACCACCGACGCCAACGGCGTCGTCACCGTCGGCCAAGGGCGAGGTCATGGCCCAGTTCCCCGGCATGAACGAGAAGGCGTTCCAGACGATCGCCAGGCCGAGGCAGTGGCTCACCGGCTCCAACGTGTTCACCGCGACCACTACCACCGGCGTAGGGCTGCTCGGACGGCACCGGCCGAACCACTTCCGCTCCCCGATCATCACGAACCCGACCAACGCTCACCGATCGTACAACCTCGGCGGACAAGGTCACCGGCTGGACCTTCGCGCCAAGGGCACGAGCGTCGTCGCCGAGATCAACACCTACGGCACCGCGTCGTCGGGCCGCTCCCGAACTACACCACCATCTGCGCCGGGTCACGGCTACCGTGACGAACCCTTCGCGACCATCGGGCAGAGCCACAGCGTCGTGGCGATCCTGTTCGTCGCCCTCAGCGTCACAGCGGCATTGGTCCTGAGCGGAACCGTCTCGGCGGACGCTGCCGCGGCTCAGCGAAACGTCTGCACCAAATCCGAGCTCGGGAAGGCCCACAAGGGCGACACGCATGGCGAAGGTCCGCCGCCTGTGCGGTGTCGGCAAGCAGGAATGACTCCCTCGGCGCGACCCCGTTTGGCCGGGCCCGCAGTCCCGCTCCTACAAGACCGGCACCGACGATGGGGCATCAGGCACACGTCGACTTCCCGCGTTACCCCGGAGCCTGGAAGGCCCGTCGAAGTGGGCTATCTAGTGAACCGCCGGTTCACGTCGCGTTCGCCGGCGATCGTACTGACACGGTCGTCGCGGCGCAGACCCTGACCTTCATGCCGCGACCGTACGGGCCGCGCAGGGCATCATGTTCATCCTGATCGCCGGCTGGCTTCTACGCCATCGAAGGGCAGGTCGCGGACTCCCTGGACCTGCTCACTCGATCGCCAGGAACAGGCGTAGGGGGAAGGACCAGACATCCCGGCCCGCAGGGGGTCGACCGAGCATATGACGGGTCGGAGCCTGGGACCCTCGCGGCCGCCCGCCGACCAGCTCCTGCCAGCGGCCCTCTACCCAACCGGGTGGGGCCACCGCGACGACAACTTATCCGGGCCCAACGACTCGCGCACCTCCTCAGTTGGGGGAGAGGAGGTGCGCGTCCCGGGCCGCCCGGTTCGTTTCCGTGTCAACGGCGGGTAGCTGATGTTCGCGTCGTCGGCCATGTCATCACTGTTGTCAGTCAGGTGGTGGTGCGCATCGGGCACCCGTCTAGCCTTCGCGAACCAAGGTCTGGGATCTCCCTACTTTGGTCGCCGGCCGCCCGGGGGCGGCCGGTGCGTCGAACGGGCAGTTCGCGCGACATGCCAGCTCGTGCCGCGGGGAGTATCCGCGTGTCGGCCGAACTGCCCGTTCGGCCGTACGTGATCGCGGCGTACTCATGCTGGATGACCGTCCTACTCGAAGCTCCCGGCGGTCGGAGCCAGGTGGACCAGACCACTGAAAAGGTCCGCGTAACCGCCTGCCGACCCATGCCGTTGACCGGTCATGAGCACCGTATCGACCACCTCCGCCAACTCCCCCGCGTCACGGCTGATGGACCTGTGGCTGGAGTACTGGGAGCGCGAGAAGGGCCAGCGAGCGCGAGTCAGCCCCGTCCGGGGTGGGGATGACGGGCTGGCGGTCCTCAAGGCGATGGCCGGTGTGATGCTGGGCGAGGACTGCCTGAGCGGTCGGCTGCAGGCCGCTCAGGCCTCCAGCCACCACGGGCTGGTGTAGGCGACTCCCGAGGTCGTTGCCCGGGTGGCCCGCCGGACCCGGGCGTCGCGTTGGGCTGCGTCGGGTCCGCGACCCGCAGCAGCACCCAGTCACCGTCGGCCAGGTCGAGCGGCACCGTCACCGTGACCACGTCGCCGACCAGGAACTCGTGGACCAGCGGCACCGACGGCACGTCGCCGCCGGGGCGCAGCACCTGCAGCGTGAGCGGCCGGCCCGACCCAGGAGGCGTCCCGCTCGAGGTCGAGCGCGAACGTCACGTCTCCCCGCGCCGATCCGGAGCACCGAGCCCATCGGCACCGGCGGCCCGCCCGCGACCGACGGCGGTGGCGTCCACCCGCAGCCCGGAGGTCCGGGTCGCGAAGAACCGCCGCGCCAGCATCGCCTCCTTCACCCCGGCCCGGGTGTGCTCGGCGACCCACAGGCCGGTGCGGCCCTTGCCCTCCGGGTGGCCCCAGTCGATGCCGTGCTCGTCGGTGACCCCGGTGATGCCGGTCCGCCAGCCCGCGTTGAGGCAGGCGCACAGCGGCGACGACCTGCCGTCGGCGTACCCCTCGAAGAGGTAGTCGTCGCGGCGGTTGAACATCTCCAGCGACACCATCCGGTCCCGCACCCGCGGGTCGAAGCGGAACTCCTCGAAGCGGCCGGGCTCGCGCCCCGGGTGGTTGAAGCCCGGCGATGCCGTCGGCGCCGCCGTCGAGGACCAGCCCGGGCTCGCGGCGCAGCCACTCCAGGAGCGGCGCCATCACGCCGGCCTGGAGCACGTCGACGTAGTGCTCGGTGAACCAGACGTTGACGTGGCCGAGCAGCGGCTCGGACCACTCGAAGCCCGCGGATCGCGGTGAACGCGCCGTCGACGTTCGGCGGCGTCGGCGTACTGCCTTGGTGCGCGCCCAGCCGCGCGGAGTGAGGCCGGCGACCTGCGTGGTACTCCGGCGGCAGCAGGTCGGCGAGCACGTCGCCGAGGACGTGGTCGGAGAACGTCGCGTGGTCGGTCAGCGCGGCCACGTCGAGGCCGGCGCTGCGCATCGAGTCGAAGGCGAGTGCGGGGTCGCCGTCGCCGTCGGAGAGCAGGGTGTGGTTGTGCAGGTCGGCGTGCACGAGCGTGGTGCCGGACGTGATCCGCGAGGCGCGGGCGGCACCCACGGCCGGCATCGGACCCGGTGCGCGGCGATGGCCGGCGTGTGCCGCGACGTCAGCGCTCCGGCCATCAGCAGGCCGGCGCCGGCAGACGTCAGGGCCGTACGCCGTGTACAGCGGTGCGGCGTGGAGGCTGTGCCCGGCGTGGTCGTCGCACATACTCGAGTCAACGGCCGAGGCGGCGTATGTGGTCACCCGATGTCGATCCAGTAGCGGCGCTTGCCGTTGCGGGTGTCCTCGTAGACGCCGCCGTTGCCCTCGATCGTCAGCCGCGAGCCGTCGTTGTCGTCGTCGCAGGTGAGCAGCACCCGGTCCAGCCCGAGCTCCTCGGCCTCGGTCAGGGCCAGGGCGAGCGCCCGCCGGGCGTGGCCCTGGCGACGTCGCGACGGCCGGACCGAGAAACCGATGTGGCCGCCCTCGTCGAGCAGCCAGGGGGTGAGGGCGTGCCGCAGCGCGAGGTAGCCGACGAAGTCGTCGTCCGTCGATGATCCAGAAGTAGTCGCAGTGCACGCGGTCCTCCGGCAGCACGGTGGCCGGGTCGCCCTGCGCGAGCAGGTGCGTCGACCACAGATCGGCAGCAGCCGGCCTCGGTGGTGTCGAGGTTGTCGATGTCCCACAGCCCCGAGCCGTGCATGAACTCGTCGCCGAACTCCGCGACCGCCTCCGCCCAGGACGCGTGGTAGCGGACGTCGGGTGGCACCAGCTCGGTCATGGCTTCAGGAGATCACGGTCGCTCGAGCGCGAGCCACGGATTATCCGGACGCGGAACCCGCTTCTAGACTCGCGGGCATGGCCGGCTACGTGCAGGACGACCTGTCCACCGAGGAGATCGACCGTCAGGCGGCGCTGTTCGGGCCGCTCGCGCAGAGCGTGCGCGAGCTCGTCCGACGCGGTGATCCGGACCGAGGTCGACGAGGACGAGGTCCGTCGCCGCCCGGGCCGAGATCGAGGCGATCACCGAGCGGCTGCGCAAGCAGCAGATCGACGGGCTCGTTCGGCGTCCGGTTCAACGCCAGGGCGGCCGGGCGCGGCCGTGGGGCAACGCGGTCGTCGGGCTGCGCAACGCCGATCGCGCCGCCGCTGGACATGCAACGCGACCCGGCCGGCCGCGCGTCGGCGGACTTCTCACCTGGGCGCGGCCTACGAGGGGCCGCCCGGTCTGGTCCACGGCGGCGTGGCCGCGCTGATCCTCGACCAGGTGCTCGGCGAGGCCGCCGGCGCGGGCGGCAAGCCGGGCATGACGGGCACCCTGACCCTGCGCTATCGCCGGGGTACGCCGCTGGGCGACCTGCACTGCGAGGCGCACATCGACCGGGTCGAGGGCGTCAAGACGTACGCCGTCGGGCACATCGCCGACGCCGACGGGGTCACGGTCGAGGCGGAGGGCGTCTTCATCCTGCCCAAGTGGGCGCGGAAGCACCTCCGTGAGCGGGACTGGAAGGCTCCCGACCGGTTCGAGTGAGCCTCAGCGGCGCTCGGCGCGGTCACGCCGCGCTCGCCCGGAGTCGGTGAGCCGGGCCTCCTCCAGCGCCTGGGCCTCCAGCTCGGCTCGCCGTGGCTCGGCCTCGCGCGCGGCGTCGTACGCACCCGGGTCGGAGACCAGGGCCGCGGCTCCGCCCTCGAGCCGGGCCAGGGCACGACGGGCGAAGATCTGCTGCTCGGTGGTGGTCCGCTCCGAGCGGCCGCGACCGAGGAACGAGACCGCCCAGTGGAGCAGCGCCGTGACCCGGTTCTTGAAGCCGGTGATGTAGACGAGGTGCACGGCCAGCCACATCAGCCAGGCGATGATGCCGGTGATCCGCAGCTTGCCGACCATCGCCACCGCGTTGAAGCGGCTGATGATCGCCATCGAGCCCTTGTCGCAAGTACCGGAACGGCGCCTGCGGCGCCTTGCCCTTCAGCCGGCCGTCGATCTCCTTCGCGGCGTACTTCGCGCCCTGGATCGCGACCTGCGCGACCCCCGGCAGGTCGTCGAGGTCGATCATGTCGCCGACCACGAACACCTCGGGGTGCCCCGGCAGGGTGAGGTCCGGGTTCACGCCGATCCGGCCGGCCCGGTCGAGCGGGGCTCCGGTCTGCTCGGCCAGGGTCGCGACCGAGCGAGCTCGCCTGGACGCCGGCCGCCCAGATCTTGGTGACGGCGGCGATCCGCTCGGTCCGCCCGTCCTTGTACTTCACCTCGATGCCGCGCTCGTCGACGTCGGTGACCATCGCGCCGAGCATCACCTCGACGCCGAGCTTCTCCAGCTCGGCCTTGGCCCTGGCGCCCAGCTCGGGCCCGAACGGCGGCAGCACCTGACGGCGCGGCGTCGACCAGGATCACCCGGACGGTGCGGGTGTTGATCGCGCGGAAGTCGCGCTTGAGCGTGCGGTGCGCGAGCTCGGCGATCTGTCCGGCCATCTCCACGCCGGTGGGTCCGGCCCCGACCACGACGAACGTCAGCAGGTGGTCGACCTCGTCGCCGCGGGTGGCGCCGAGCTCGGCCATCTCGAAGGCACCGAAGATCCGGCCGCGCAGCTCGAGCGCGTCGTCGATGCTCTTCATGCCCGGCGCGTACTCGGAGAAGTGGTCGTTGCCGAAGTAGGACTGGGTGGCCCCGGCGGCCACGATCAGGGAGTCGTACGACGTGACGGTCGGCCGGCCGAGCACGTGCGAGGTGACCTCGCGTCGCTCGAGGTCGATCGCGGTCACCTCACCGAGGAGCACCCTGCGCGTTCCGCTGGCCGCTGAGGATCTCGCGGGTCGGCGGGGCGATCTCGCCCTCGGACAGGATGCCGGTGGCCACCTGGTAGAGGAGCGGCTGGAACAGGTGATGGGTCGTCTTGGCGATCATCGTGACGTCGACGTCCGCGCGACGGAGGGCCTTCGTGCCGAAGAGGCCACCGAACCCGGAGCCGATCACGACGACCCGGTGCGCACCTGGTCATTGTTGCCTTCACTGTGGCCGTCACCCCGGCCCTGCACGTCGGTGCTTTCGGCTGGCTGCGGGGCTGCCATGTCGACCCTCTCGTGCGGCGGCGGATCGTGCCAGGCCGGCCGATCCGGACACCTCCATTGTCTCGAAGTACCCCGCTCGCCCGCGAATCGGCGCCGGGTCTGGTTGCTCACATCGGGCGGCTCTCGTCCGAGGGCTGGTGATCGGGGTGATCCGGGCCGCGACAAGCGGCGCGTCTTGCGGCAGGATTCCTCCCGGGGGTTCTGGGGAAGTTGGGGAAGACTGGTTTGGCGTTCAACTGCAGCGGGTAGGCGAGCGCCAGTTGGCTTACCTTGCTCCCTCGAACAACAGAAGGGTCACCACCGTGCCGCTGAATCGGCCAGCCCTCACCCTGGGCTCGGGACCGAGTGGTGTGAATGAGGCCCGACGCTGGGTGGTCGACACCTGCGCCCAGATCGAGCGGAACGACCTGATCGAGTGCGCCGAGCTCGGCGTCTCCGAGCTGGTCACCAACGCCGTCCTGCACGGGGCGGAGCCGATCAAGGTGCGGGTGCGGGGCACGCGGGAGCACCCCCGCATCGAGGTGAGCGACGCGTCGCGCGAGCCACCGGTCCTGCCCGGCACCGAGACACTCGAAGACGACGACATGCTGCTCACGTTCGGCCGCGGCCTCGACATCGTCGCCCGCTGCTGCGATGGCCTGGGGAGCGGAGATCGAGGACGACGGCAAGGTCGTCTGGTTCGTGCCGGCGCCGCGGAGCAGCGAGGACGAGGGCACCGAAGGCGTCATCACCGGTCTCCCCGAGGAGCAACCGGGAGCCCGGTCACGGGTGCGCGACCTGATCCACGTCGACGTCCGGGGCGTCCCGTTCGCACGTTCCACGCATTCCAGGTGCACTACCGCGAGCTGCGCCGCGAGGTCCGACTGCTCGCCTTGGCGCACGAGGCCGACTACCCGCTGGCCAAGAGCCTCTCCGACCTGTTCGGGTCCCTCGACCGCGACCTGCGCGAGGGCATCCGCCCCGAGCAGGTCGAGTCGGCGCAGGAGGCCGGCCAGAACACCACCGACCTCCGCGTCAACATGCCGGCGGCGACCGCTGCCTCCATCGGGCGGTTCCTCGAGCTGCTCGACCTGGCCGACGCGTTCTGCCGCGAGGAGCGCCTCCTGTCCCTGGCACGAACCCCCGAGCAGCGCCGGTTCCAGCGATGGTTCCTCGGCGAGTTCGTGCGCCAGCAGCAGGGGGAGCCGCCGGTGGCCTGGCCGCAGCCCTCCGCAACAGAGCCTGAACCAGAGCTCCCCGGTCACCGCGGCGTTTCCTGAGGCGGGTCTGGCCTACGCGTAGCCCAGGTCGTGCAGCCTGTCGTCGTCGATGCCGAAGTGGTGGGCCACCTCGTGCACGACGGTGATCCGCACCTCGTCGACCAGCTCCTCGCGGGTCGAGCACATGTCGAGGAGTGGGTGGCGGTAGATGAAGATCCGGTCCGGCAGCTCCAGCCCGTAGTCGCCGTACCGGTCGGTGAGGGCCACGCCGTCGTACAGACCGAGCAGCCCTGGGTCGTCCTCCGGTGGTTCGTCCTCGACCAGCACCACGACGTTCCGGATCAAGCTGGAGAGCTCGTCCGGGATGCCGTCGAGGGCGTCGTTCACCAGGGCCTCGAAGGCATCGCGGTCCATCTCGACGGGCATGGACACATTGTCGCGGTCGCGACAAGACGGGAACGACAGAAGCGCCCCGGATCGCGTGATCCGGGGCGCTGTGCTGCTACCGATGGCGACCCCGACGGGACTCGAACCCGCGGCCTCCGCCGTGACAGGGCGGCGCGCTAACCAACTGCGCTACGGGGCCATGGCCTCACCTGGGAAGCGGTGGAACTCTAACCCATCGGCGCGACCGTCTCCCAATCGGGAACGCACCGCACCCATGGGGCACCCCCAACGGGATTCGAACCCGTGCTACCGCCGTGAAAGGGCGACGTCCTAGGCCGCTAGACGATGGGGGCCAGGACCGCCCAGCCAGCATAGGGGCGCCGCTCGGCCCGCTCCAAAATCGGCCCGGCCACGGGCTCGGTCGCCGAATTCGTGAGCGCCCGGCCGCCTCCGGTATGGTTTCGCTCGCTCGGGCAGGTAGCTCAGTTGGTACGAGCGTCCGCCTGAAAAGTGGAAGGTCGGCGGTTCGACCCCGCCCCTGCCCACCGAGCCGAAGCCGCAGGTCAGGACTGGCGCCCGACCTGCGGCTTTCATTTCGGGGCCTTCGTCCCGGGGTATCACCCGCGCCGCCGCCTCCTCATGTGTCCTAACAGGACGCTGCGGCGTCATCCCCCACTGTTGGAGGTCGTCATGACCAGGCTCGTCAAGTACTCGGCGGGGGTGGCCGCTGTCGTGGCCGCTGCCTGTCTCGTGAACATCCCCGCGGCAGAGGCCGCCCCGACGTGCTTCGGCCAGGCCGCGACGAAGGTCGGTACGGCGGGCAACAACACGCTGAACGGCACCGCCGGCGTCGACGTGATCATGGGGATGGGCGGCAATGACACGATCAACGGGTTGAGCGGGAACGACCTCCTCTGCGGAGGGAAGGGCTCCGACGTCATCAATGGCGGCTTCGGAAATGACCGTCTCGGTGGCGGCCCGGCCCATGACCAGCTGCGGGGCAACGAGAACGACGACGACCTCATCGGCGACGGCGGCAACGACGTCCTCGACGGCGGCACGCACACCTCCGGCCACAACGCATACGACGAGGCGATCTACGACACCTCGCCGACCGGCGTCACCGCGAACCTCACCACCGGCACCGGCACCGGCCAGGGCACGGACACCTACATCGGGGTCGAGAGCCTGCGCGGATCGGCCTTCGCGGACCAGCTGATCGGCAACACGGCGTCGCTGAACTACCTCGACGGACAAGGCGGCTCGGACACCCTTGACGGTGAACCGGTCGGCGCGGGCTCCGGCGGCGACGACATGGTCACCGGCGGCCCTGGAAACGACCTCATGCGGGGCGGTCCGGCCCCCTTCGGCCAGGGCGACACGGTCTCCTTCTTCTCCTCCGCCGTGGGGATCACCGCGAACCTTCTGGCGCAGACCGCAACCGGGGACGGTAGCGACACACTCATCGGGTTCGAGTCGATCTACGGCTCGTCGCACAGCGACTCCTTGGCCGGGGACGGCGCGAACAACACGATCTACGGCTTCGGAGGCACGGACTGGGTCTTCGGGGACGCCGGTGGTGACGCGCTGAACGTTCAGGACGGCGACACCGACGACATCGTCAGTGGCGGCCTGGACACGGACAACTGCACCGCCGACGCGGGTGACGCTGTGCTCGGATGCCCCTAGGCGTCAGTGCAGAGACGCGTCCGGACCGCGGTCGCCGAGGCCGGTCTCCCATGCCCAGGCAGCGATACCCATCCGATTGCGGGCGCCGACCTTGCGTTGGATGGCGGCGACATGGTTCTTGACGGTCCCGGGAGCGATGAACAGTTCGGTCGCGATCTCGGCGCTCGTCTTGCCTCGGGCGAGGATGCGCACGAGCTCGATCTCGCGACCGGTCAGAGCCGCGGAAGGCGGGTGGCTGGGGGGTCGGCAACGGGCTTGCTGAGGTGGCGGAGCAGGCGAACGGTGATTTGGCCGCGACCCTTGCCTACCACCTTCGTCGTCGTGGTGGTTGCCCCCACTGCGGATCCCTCGAGCATGACGGAGCCGAGGCTGCGTGAGGCGGCCCGAGGTGGCTGGATCCGAGATTCCTCAAAGGCGGTGTCGGTGTTTCGCCAACGCGTGGACCCGAACCGTGCTTCACTCCGAAACAACCCGTTCTCCGGAGGATGCCGTGTACCGCAGACTCACCAGCGTGGCCGCCGCCCTGGCCCTACCCCTCGTTGCCGCTTCCACGACCAGCGCTCACGCCGACGCTCCCATCGACGGCGTCGGCCCGACCTTGCCGTTCACCGAGGCGCTCCTGCCTGAGCATGGACCTGTGATCCCGCTGAAGAACGCCGCCAAGCTCAACCGGACCCGGCACGGGTATCTGTACCGCGCCGGGCAACAGAACAGCCACCTGGTCGTGACGCGAGTAGCCACCGGCCTGCGGTTCCGTGACTCGGGAACGCAGAAGTGGTCCTCGCGGTTGCCGGGTGCCTGCCACCGCCAGAAGGTGCGGATCGGCGTCGCAGCCGTCTGCACCGTGCCCGCCACCACCGACGGGTACAACCCGATGCTGCTGGAGATCTGGCCTCGGCTTGGCAACGACTACATCGACGGTCGGACCCTGACGGCGGCGTTCCAGATGGCGGTCCTGGCAGACGCCGGCCGCGACAACGTCCACACCGGAGCCGGCCGCGACTTCATCAACGGGGCCCAGGGCCCCGACCGGGCCTCCGGCGGCGACGGGAACGACTGGATCCGGACCGGGATCGGGAACGACCGGGCCCGCGGTGACGGCGGCGATGACTACGTGGTCGGGGCCGACAACAACGACGTCGTGCGCGGAGGCCTCGGGCATGACCGGGTCTACGGCGGCGCTGGCCACGACCGGCTGTATCCCGACGCCGGCACGGACTTCGTCGTCGGCGGGACCGGTCGCGACACCGCGTACGTCGACGACGCCGACCGGGTCACCCGCGACTGCGAGACCGTCCACCAGCTCTGATACCCGGGGTGGGCTGGGACTGAGAACGTCGGTCCACACCTCGGTGCCAGCGCGCCCGGGATTGCCACCGAGACGCCCCCGAGCCCCCGCGCGACCGGGCGGCCACCGGTATCGTGCCCGTCCATGCCGTCACCTGGGCACCGCTTCTCGTGGCATGGCCGGTCGGTCGCATGGGACTCCTTCGGCGAGGGACCGCCGCTCGTCTTCTGTCATGGGACGCCGTGGTCATCGAACCTGTGGCGACCGATTGCCGACACCTTCGGGGCCAACCACACCGTCTACCTGTGGGACATGCCCGGCTACGGACAGTCCTCCAAGGACGAGGCCCACGATGTGGACCTCGGGACCCAGGGGGAGGTGTTCGCAGCGCTCCTCGACGAGTGGCGCCTTGACCGACCACATGTGATCGCCCACGACTTCGGTGGTGCCGTGTCGCTGCGGGCCCTGCTCCTCCACGACCGTCGCTTCGCGTCTCTCTGCCTCGTCGACGTGGTGGCGCTCCGACCGTGGGGATCACCGTTCTTCCGGCTCGTGCACGCACATCCCGACGTGTTCTCGGCCCTTCCCGGGGCTCTGCACGAAGGACTCGTGGAGCGGTACGTCATGAACGCCGCCAGGCGAACGTTGGCCGCAGCGGACCTCGCGATGTTGCTGGAACCCTGGCGGTCCTCAGAGGGGCAGGCCGCGTTCTACCGTCAGATCGCACAGGCGGACGAGTCGTTCACCGCCGAGTTGGAGCCGCTCCTGGGGAGCATCAGCCTCCCGGTGCACGTCGTGTGGGGGCAGGACGACTTCGTGATCCCGGTCGATCAGGCGTCCCGGCTCCGGGACGCCGTCCCCGGGGCGACACTCGAACTGATCCCCGAAGCGGGTCACCTCATCCAGCTCGACGCCCCGGCCGCCCTGACCGCCACGCTCCATCGCTGGCTGGGCAGCCAGGCCTGATCCGATCTCCGAGTGGCCGAGCGCGCCGGGACCTGACGTCACCCCAGGACCGAGGTGGGGGCGTCTCGAGCCACACGTCGAAGCCGGGAGAACGTCGCGAGCTCCAGCCGCTGCCCGGTCCGCGGCGCCGTCAGGACCAGCGGGTCGCGGTCGTGGTCGTGTCCGGCTTCGACGGCGTCGATGAGCCGCGTCATCAGCTGCCCGACGACCGGGGCGTTCTTGAACTGGTTGCCGCTGGTCCCCATCGCGACGTAGTAGCCCGGCAGACCCGTTCGGTCGTAGATCGGCGCCCAGTCGGTCGTCACGTCGTACACGCCGACGATCCCGATCGGCCGGTTCGGGATGGCCAGGTCGGGGACCCGGCGCGCCGCGCGCAGGGTCTGGGCCTCATAGGTTGCGGCGCTGACGTGAGGGTCGGCGTCCTCGGGATCCTCGAGCCACTCCCACGGATCGCACTCCGGCTCCAGGCCGCCGACGAGGTGCCCTCCGACGGTCGGGCGGACGTAGACGCCGAGGTCCGGATCGGCCAGCGTCACCCGGAGCGGCTGCCCGGATCCGGTCGGGGCGGGCAGCTGGTGGACCTCCTGTCGCATCGGGCGGGCCGTGACCGCGAAGTCTGCGCCGGCCCCCGCGAGTGAGTTGACGGCACTCGACCACGGTCCCGCCGCGTTGACCACGACGTCGGCCTCGACGTCCTCCAGGGCGTCACCGTGGCGGGTGCGGACCACCCAACGGCGCGGCCCACCCGACCCCACCGCGGTCACCTCGCGGCGCAGCAGGTACGTCGCGCCATGGCTACGGGCGGCCGCCGCAAGGTTGTGGGCGGCCAGGCTGGCGTCGTCGACGTATCCCGCGTCGGGTGTCCACGTGCCGCCGAGGGCGCCGTGCGCCGGCTCGAAGAACTCCTCCGAGCTGACCGGCTTCGGCGGCCCGAAGGCTCCGACATCCAGCGCGGGCAGCCGTCGGCGTACCTCGTCGGCCGACCACCTCTCCCACGGGACGCCGACGTCGTCGAAGTAGGCCGTGGTCGCGGCCGAGGCACCCGCCTCCGGCTCGAGGACGAGCATGCCGGTGCGCACGAACCTCGCCAGCCCGTCGGGATCATCGTGTCCGAGGTGGTGGCGCCAGTCCTCCCAGCAGTGCCTGGACTCCCAGGCCAGCGCGACGGCGGTCCTGGTGGAGTAGTGGAACCTGACGATCGCGCTGGAGGCGCTCGTCGATCCGTGGCCGACCCCTCCGGCCTTGTCGAGCACCACGACGCTCCGGCCGGCCCGTGCCAGCTCGAGCGAGATCGCCGCGCCGATGACTCCCGCGCCGATCACCACGACGTCCGCGGTCCTGGTCACGTCGTCACCCTAGGCCGTGTCTCCCGTTCTCGGCCGTCGCGAGCGTCGTCCCTTCTACGAGCCGGGCGTCATCCGCCCGGCGATGATCGTGTCCAGCTCGGCCCGGTCCTCGGGTAAGAGGGCTCGCAGCACGCAGAACTCGTTCCCCTCGGGGTCGGCCATGACCACCCAGGACACGTCATCGGCCTGACCGATGTCGACACGCGTGGCACCAAGGGACTCCAGCCTTGCCACCTCCGCCGTCTGGTCCTCGGGGCGCAGGTCGAGATGCAGGCGGTTCTTGCCCGCTTTGGCATCCGGAACCCGAAGGAACAGCAGATCGGGTGCGACACCGTCATGGATGGAGTGCTCGGGCGGCTCCAGCGCCACCTCGTCTGGCGTGTCGTGGGTGCGTCGCCACCCGAGCGCGTCGGCCCAGAAGGCGGCGAGGCGGTCGGGATCCGCGGAGTCGATGTCGATGCACTGGATGAGGAGCGTCATGGGCGACAACACTCGCACCACCGATGCGGCAGCACCACCGGGTTTCGACTGCTGCCGCCTACCATGACCAGATGGGCTCCCGGGGCCGCCGGATCGGCCTGTCCCTCGTGGTGCTGGCCGTCGCGGCCGGCACCGCTGTCACCGTGGCCATGGCCGACCGGGACGATGCCGAACCCGAGGCAGGCACGCCCGACCGGGCACTGGCTTCGCCGAGTTCGTCGCCGAGCTCCTCGGCGAGCGAGCCACCGACAGGACCACCGCTCCTGCTCCCCAACATGCGCAGCCTCGCCGCCGGCGACCTGCAGGTCCAGCAGTTTCCGGGCGGGCGGCTGCTCCGGTTCTCTGCCTCGCTGGCAAACGTCGGGCCGGGACCGCTCTTGTTGCGCCCCCGCCCGTCGAACGCCCGCTGCCCGCGCGGCCAGCATCTGGCCGGGCAGGTGCTGCACCTCGATGACAACGAGGACGGTGCCTATCACCCCCGGCGAGACCTGCCCGACCGGAAGCGGCACGCGGGCTGCATGCTCGCCCACCCGACCCACGACCACTGGCACTTCGACGCGATGGCCGGCTACGCCCTGCGCTCGCCCACCACCAACCGCCGTCTGTCGACCCGGCACAAGGTGAGCTTCTGCCTGCGCGACAACCACCGGATCCGGGGCACGGAGAGCCGGGTACGGCGGGAGCACTTCGGAGAGTGCGGCCGGACCCGACCGCAGGGCATCTCGCCCGGCTGGGTGGACGTCTACCCCGCCGACCTGCCGGGCCAGTCGCTGCTGCTGCCGACCGGGGCGGGCCGTCGCGAGTTCTGCCTCGACCTGACCGCGGACCCGAAGGATCTGCTCGAGGAGACCGACGAGACCGACAACGCGACGTCCATCGTTGTGATCGTCAACGGCGACCAGGTGCGGCGCGGGCCGCGCGGTCCCTGCCTCCGCGACTGACCGCCGGGTTTCAGGAGTCCAGTAGCTGTTGCATCCGGGAGATCTCGGCGACCTGCGTTGCCCTCACGTCCGCGGCCAGCTCGCCGACCAACAGGTCGCTGCCCTTCACGGCGACGGTGTCGGCCATGTCGATCGCACCTTCGTGATGCTGGATCATGCCGCGTAGGAACAGCCGGTCGAACTCGGCCCCTCGGGCGTGCTCGAGCTGCCTCATCTGCCGATCGGTGAGCATGCCCATCATCGGGTCGTGGCCGTGCTCGGAGTGGTCATACTCGTGCGGGTCGTCGCCGGCCCGGGGCACCTCGACACCCTGGGCCCTGAGCCAGGACGACATGGTCAGGATCTCCGGGCCCTGGGCGGCGCGGATCCTGGCTGCCATCCGGCGTACTCCGTCGCTCACCGCACGACTGCGCGCCAGCTTCGACATCTCCAGGGCCTGCGCGTGGTGCGGGATCATCATCTGCACGAATGCGATGTCGGAGTGGTTGAACTCCGGTTCGGCCGGCATCGTGGGAGTGCCGCCGGTGACGGCCGGTTCGCCTGGCTCACCCGGTTGGATCAAGGTGCCCTCGAGCGTGGTCGAGCCCTCCGCCGGGGCCGGGTCCGCCGCGGGTTCGTCGTCATCCCCGCCGCCGCTGCACGCGGCCAGAGCGAGCACGAGTCCCGCAGCGACCACGAAAGTTCTCATGTCCCGAGTCTTTACTTTCATGATGGAAAGACGGTACGACATAGGTCACAGATCTCGCACAGCCTGACTCGGAAGGACATGTGCCATGACTCGGCGTTCGCCGCACCCCTTTTCCCGACCCACCCGTCGTCGCAAGCCCCTGGCGGCGATGTTCCTGACGTTCGCCGTGGTCGCCATGCTCGCGCCCGGCCTCGCGTCGGCCCACGACCAGCACGCCCACGGCACCGGCGCGGGTTCGCCGGACTGCCCTCCGTCGGTGATGAAGAGGCTCCGCAGCGCCGAGGACCGCTTCGCCCAGGGCTGTTCGCTGCCCGGCGAGGACATCGCGAAGCTGGACGACAGTGACGCCGTCCTCCCGCCCGGCGGGCAGGCGAGCAAGAACATGGGCCTGATCGCGAACATCCCCAAGCAGGGTGCGTTCACCCCTGAGGGGGCCTTCAACAGCGACCTGGCCTTCAAGGGCCACTACGCGTTCGCGGGGAACTACGACGGCTTCATGGTCTACGACATCAGGCGGCCGAGCGAGCCCGAGGTCGTCGCCCAGGTGCTCTGCCCCGGGTCACAGAACGACGTGTCGGTGTGGAAGGACCTGTTGGTCCTCAGCGTCGACTCCAGCCGCAACGACAACTCGTGCGCGAGCACGACCCAGTCGGCGACCATCAAGGAGTCGTGGGAGGGCGTACGCGTCTTCGACATCTCCGACCCGACCTCGCCGGAGTACGTCGCGGCCGTCGAGACACCGTGCGGCTCACACACCCACACGCTGGCGCCCGACGACCGGGGCCAGAACCTCTACGTCTACGTGTCGTCGTACTCGCCGCAACCCACCTTCCCCGACTGTCAACCGCCGCACGACGCGATCAGCATCGTGAAGATCCCGCGGAGCGCGCCGGACGGGGCGTTCCTCAAGTCGACGCCGGTGCTCTTCCCCGACGGCGGCAACCCAGGTGGCAACGGCTCCTCCACCACGAGCGGCTGCCACGACATCACCGCCTACCCGTCCCGTGACGTGGCGGCAGGTGCCTGCATGGGCGATGGCGTCCTGATCGACATCTCCGACCGGGAGAACCCGGTGGTGACCGAGCAGGTCCGCGACACCGAGAACTTCGCGTTCTGGCACTCGGCGACCTTCAGCAACAACGGCCGCAAGGTCGTGTTCACCGACGAGCTCGGCGGCGGCGGTGGCCCGACCTGCAACCCCACCGTCGGGGACACGCGAGGAGCCAACGGCATCTACGACGTCGTCGCCGGTCAGCTGGAGTTCCGCAGCTACTACAAGATGCCGCGCACCCAGTCGAACACCGAGAACTGCGTGGCCCACAATGGCTCGCTGATCCCGGTCAAGGGCAAGGACCTGATGGTCCAGGCGTGGTACCAGGGCGGGATCTCGGTGATGGACTTCACCAACTCCCGCAAGCCCAAGGAGCTCGCCTGGTTCGACCGCGGACCGCTCTCGTCCGAACGGCTCATCCTGGGCGGTTCGTGGTCCGCGTACTGGTACAACGGCCACGTCTACTCCAACGAGATCCAGCGTGGCTTCGACGTCTTCACCGTGCAGGACAAGATCGTCAAGAGTGCCAGGAAGGTGCGGATGGACGTGTTCAACGCGCAGTCTCAGCCGTCGTACAACGGCTGAGCGCATGAAGCGCACTCCTTCGGGTATCTGACTGGAAGTTTCGGGAACCCCACCGATTGGCGGTCCCAACCCGGGCCGTCCTTCCAGGAGTTGGCATGGCCACCACGCAGGATTCACATCCGTCACAGGCGCCCCGGGAATCGGGCACCCGCACCGACGTCGACCAGGCCTTCATCGGCACGGCGACGTACCGCAGCCTCGGAGAGCAGCGGCTCTCCGAGCGTGAGGAGCGGTTCGAGAAGGGCCGCCGGACGGTCGGGCTGGTGCTCGCGCCGCTGGTCACGATCATCATGCTGCTCCTCCCGCTCGGGCTCGAGGACCAGCAGCACAAGCTGGCCGCCGTCCTGCTGGGGGTGGTGGTCCTGTGGATCACCGAGCCGGTGCCGATCCCGATCGGCGGCTTCATCGGCATCGCCGCGATCGTGCTGCTCGGCGTGGTCCCCGCCGACGAGGCGCTCGTGCCGTTCGGTTCATCCACGGTGTTCACGTTCATCGGGGCGTTCATCCTGGCCCAGGCGATGCTCAAGCACGGACTGGCCAAACGTTTCGCGATGTTCGTGCTCAACCTCCCCGGCGTGGGCAAGTCTTCGTTCCGGGTGATCATCGCCTTCGGCCTGATCACCGTGCGCCCTGTCCGCGTTCGTCTCCAACACCGCGACCGTCGCGATGCTGCTGCCCACGGCGATCGGGATCCTCACCGTGATCGCCAAGCTGATGCAGAGCAAGGGTGTCGTCGAAGAGGACTTCGACCCGCTGCGGGTCCGGGTGGGCGCTGCCCTGATGCTGATGCTGGCGTACGGCGCGAGCGTCGGTGGCCTGTTGACGCCTGTCGGCTCCCCGCCGAACCTGATCGGACGGGCGCTGATCGAGGAGGCCACCGGCGAGGAGATCTCGTTCTTCGACTGGATGGTCATGGCCGCACCGATCTGCGCTTTGATGTTCGTCGCACTCGCGATCGTGATCCTGCTCCTGAACCGCCCGGAGATCCGGCACCTGGAAGGGGTGCAGGAATGGGTCGCCGAGGAGAAGAAGGAGCTGGGCGGGTTCTCGCTCGCCGAGCGCAACACGTTGATCGCCTTCGCCGTCACGGTCACCCTCTGGATCACCCCCGGCATCGTCGCGATCATTGCGGGGACCGAGTCCAGCGCCTACTCGACCGTCAGCGACCGGCTGGACGAGGGGATCGTGGCCGTGCTGGGCGCCTCGCTGCTGTTCCTGCTGCCGACCAACTGGGGCCAGCGCGAGTTCACGCTCCGGTGGAGCGACGCGGCCAAGATCGACTGGGGCACGGTGGTCCTGTTCGGGACCGGCATCATCTTCGGCACGTTGCTCGAAACCACCGGGCTCGCCGAAACCCTCGGCAACGGCGCCTTCGAGCGGCTCGGTCTGTCGAGCACGTTCCTGATCACGGCGTTCGCGGTGGTGCTGGCCATCATGGTGTCCGAGACGACGAGCAACACGGCCTCCGCCTCGGTCGTCGTACCCATCATCATCCCGATCGCCGTGGCCGCCGGGATCAACCCGTTCGTGCCCGCCCTGGCCGCGACCTTCGCCGCGTCGTTCGGCTTCATGCTGCCGGTGTCGACCCCGCAGAACGCGGTCGTCTACGGCTCCGGGGCGGTGCCGATCACCACCATGATCAGGACCGGCTTCTCCTTCGACGTCCTCGGCGCGATCCTGATCATCCTGATGCTCCCGGTGATGGTCGCCGCCCTCGGTCTCGGAGGCTGACGCATGGCGGACACCATCGCCGTCATCCCGGGCGACGGCATCGGCCCCGAGGTGCTCGAGGCGACGCGGTCGGTGCTGGACGCGGTCGCGGACGTGCATGGGCTCGAGCTCGAGTACGACGAGTACGACTGGTCCTGCCAGCGGTACGCCGAGACCGGCACGATGATGCCCGACGACGGGCTCGACCGGCTCGCTGCGTACGACGCGATCCTGCTCGGCGCGGTTGGTTGGCCCGGTGTCCCCGACCACGTGTCCCTGTGGGGTCTGCTGATCCCGATCCGTCGGACCTTCCGGCAGTACGTCAACCAGCGCCCCATCACCGTGTTCGACGGTGTCGAGAGCCCGCTGCGCCGGGCCCGGCCGGGCGAGGTCGACCTGGTCGTGGTCCGCGAGAACGTCGAGGGCGAGTACAGCGAGATCGGCGGCCGGCTGAACCGCGGTTTCCCCGAGGAGATGGCGGTGCAGGAGTCGGTGTTCACGCGGGCCGGGGTCACCCGGATCGCCGACTACGCCCTCGACCTCGCCCGGCAGCGGAGCGGCTACCTGACCTCGGCCACCAAGAGCAACGGGATCGTCCACACGCTGCCGTTCTGGGACGAGGTCGTCGCCGAGCGCGCCGCCGAGCACCCCGACGTCCGCTGGGACTCCGAGCACATCGACGCCCTCGTGGCCAAGGTCGTCCTCGAGCCCGAGCGGTTCGACGTCATCGTCGGGTCCAACCTCTTCGGCGACATCCTCAGTGACCTGACCGCCGCCGTGGCCGGCAGCATCGGGATCGCCCCGTCGGCCAACCTGGATCCCACGGGCGAGCACCCGTCCATGTTCGAGCCGGTGCACGGGTCGGCGCCGGACATCGCCGGGCAGGGGGTGGCGAATCCGGTCGGGGACGGTGTGGTCGGCGGTGATGATGCTGGACCACCTCGGCCACGACGAGGCTGCGGCCCATTTGATGGAGGGGGTGCGGGCGTCGCTGCGCTTCCCCGAGACCCGGACCCGCGATCTGGGTGGCACGGCCGGCACGGGCGACGTGACCCGGGCGCTGACCGACCTGGTCCGCGCGCTGACGTCGCGCGGAGTCCGGGTCAGGACTGCGCTTCGCCGGACGCTTCAGCAGACTGGATCGCCCGCTCGACCTCCTGAGCCATCACATAGGCCGACGACTGCCAGGCGACGAGACGGAACTGCTCGAGCTCGGCCGGCGTACTCGTGGTCCTCTCCTCGGGCCTCGCAGTCCACAGCTCGACCAGGTCTTCGGCCAGCCTGCGCGTGCGTCGTTTGAGAAGGTCCCGTGCGCGCGCGGTGAGTTCAACATCCGCGCCCAGGTCGACGAGCTGCAGAGCTCCGCGGAGCAGTGGCAGATCCGGGCAGTGCCAGGCGGTGACCCCGTTCTGCGTGCGTCGCTCCAGGTATCCCGCTTCTTCGAGGGGACCGAGCAGGTCGAAGTACCGCTCGCCGAGGAGCTCCGCGAGCTCGGGAATCGTGAAGTCGCGCTCGGCATCGGCCATCCACGAATCGCCCGATGGTCCCGCGCCGAGCACGGCGACGGCGGGGGCCAGCCCGATTCCGTCCTTGAGGACCTCGCGGATCGCGTTCAGCTTGAGCCCGTGGTCGTGCAGCTCGGCGATCTGATGGAGCCGGTGCAAGTCCCCTTCGTCGTACTGCAGCGCCCGCCCCTCACGCCGCGCCTCCTGCAGCAGACCCGTGGCCCGGTAGTAGCGGACGGTGCGCACGGGCAGTCCCGCGGCTTCCGCCAGTTCCGAGGTGGTGTAGCTCGACACGTCTGCAAGGTTACTGCATGAGTGACAGTCACCGACATAAGTGACAGTCGTCGACCAGATTGTCAATCTACTGTCAATTTGACAGTAGACGCTGTCGCCCCTGCGTAGCGTACTTGTCTGGGGGGTCACACGAGCGCCTGACCGACGGTTCCTGCCAGACCGCCACGGACGCTAGCGCGGCCGACAACTGCGGCATCGGCTCGACGCGATCGCAAGGGACGGGAACCCACAAGCAAAGCACGACGAAGAGGCAAGACATTCCGGCGCACTCGTGGGGGAGGGCCGGTGTGCGCATGCAGGCATTGCACGGTGGCCCAAACGGCAGAGGGGCCCCGTCAAGGCCATCGCCTCCGACCTCGAGGTACGAGCAGCAGGTGCGACGCCATCGCACTTCCAACAAGACAACGACGAAAGAGACCAACATGAAGAAGCGCACTCTCCTCGTGGGCGGGGCACTTGCCGCCGCCCTCGTGATCAGTGGTACCACCGGCGCAGTCGCCGGTGGACTCATCACGTCCGCCAAGATCAAGAACGGCACCGTCCGTTCGATCGACGTCAAGAACGGCGCGGTCAAGTCGATCGACGTCAAGAACGGCACGCTCAGCACTGCGGACTTCAACGCCGCCGTCAAGGCGAAACTGGCCAAGGCCGGGATCAAGGGCCTCGACGGCAAGTCGGCTTACGACGATCTGGCTGGCCGCAGGCAACGACGGCGACGCCACTGCGTTCCTCGACTCGCTGCACGGTCTCCCCGGCGCTGACGGCATCGACGGTGCCGACGGTGCCGACGGTGCCGACGGCGCTGACGGTGCCGACGGTGCCGACGGCGCTGACGGTGCCGACGGTGCCGACGGCGCTGACGGCGCCGACGGTGCCGACGGCGCCAACGGGCGACAAGGGCGACCGACGGCGCTGACGGCAAGGACGGCGTCACGGCATCGACGGCGTCGACGGCGACAAGGGTGACAAGGGCGACCGCGGCACCGACGGCAACAACGGCGAGAACGGCCACGACGGCGAAAAGGGTGACAAGGGCGACAAGGGCGACCGCGGCACCGACGGCAACAACGGCGAGAACGGCCACGACGGCGCTCAGGGCCAGCAGGGCGACAAGGGCGAGCGCGGCGAGTCCGGCGAGCACGGCAAGTCGGCCTACGACCTCTGGGTCCTGTCCGGCGGCGACGGCGACATGAACGACTTCGTCAGTCGATGAAGGGCGAGAAGGGTGACCGCGGCGTTCCCGGTGTCGACGGCTCCAACGGCGTCGACGGCGCTCCCGGCCAGATTGGCGAGAACGGCAAGGACGGCGCTCCCGGACAGGCTGGCAAGGACGGCGTGAACGGCAAGGACGGCGCTCCGGGTCAGCAGGGCCTCGTGGGTCCCGAGGGTCCGCGTGGCCCGCAGGGTGCTCCCGGCCAGAACGGCAAGGATGCTCCGGTCAGTTCGCACACGATCTGCATCGTCACCAACGGTGGGGGCAACAACCCGAGGTTGGCGATGGACGCCGCGTGCACGAACAACCCAGGCGCGATGACGATCTACATGCCCGCGGCCTGATAACCCGCTCGGCAACCAGCACCCCGTCCCTCTTCGGAGGGGCGGGGTGTTGTCATGCCCGCCCGGCCGGGTCCGAGGCTTCCCCTGTCCGGCCGCTGAGCAGGTCACTGACCATCTGGTTCGCGGCCGGGCCAGGTCCTCCTGCACGTGCGTTTACCGATCCGCCGTGACCGCCACCGACGAATGCCCCACCTGCGCGGGCACCCCCTTCAGCGGCACCCCGGCCGATGGAGGGTGTGCGCGCGTCCCCGCGCTTCCCGGAGACCCGGACCCGTGACCTGGGTGGCACCGCGAGCACCTGCGAGGTGACGGGAGGCCGTCGCCGGGTAGGTCCGGCGGTGAGGCCGGCGGGGGAATCGTTGTCAGGACTGCACTTCGCCGGGCGCTTCAGCAGCCTGGATCGCCCGCTCGATCTCCTTTGCCATCACGTAGGCCGACGACTGCCAGGCAACGAGTCGGAACCGCTCGAGCTCGGCCGGCGTACTGGTTGTCCTCTCGTCGGATCTCGCCGTCCACAACTCGACGAGGTCCTCGGCCAGCCTTCGAATCCGTCGTTCCAGGAGGTCTCGTGCGCGCGCGGTGAGTTCAACATCCGCGCCCAGGTCGACGAGCTGCAGGGCTCCGCGGAGCAGTGGCAGGTCGGGGCAGTGCCAGGACGTGACCCCGTCCTGGGATCGACGCTCCAGGAAACCGGCCTCCTCAAGGGGCGTGAGGAGATCGAAGTACCGCTCGCCGAGGAGCTCCGCGAGCTCCGGGATCGAGTAGTCGCGCTCGGCCCCGGCCATCCACGAATCGCCCGTTGGTCCCGCACCGAGGACGGCAACTGCGGGGGCGAGCCCGACTCCTCCCTCGAGGACCTCGCGGATCGCGTTCAGCTTGAGCCCGTGGTCGTGCAGCTCGGCGATCTGATGGAGTCGGTGCAAGTGTCCTTCGTCGTACTGCAGGGCACGCCCGTCACGCCGCGCCTCCTGCAGCAGACCGGTCGCCCGGTAGTAGCGGACGGTGCGGACGGGCAGCCCGGAAGCCTCGGCCAGTTCCGAGATCGTGTAGGTCGCCACCTGCACAACACTACTGCATGTATGTCAGTTGGCTGTATAGATGCCAGTTTCTCGTGGATTTGACAGTTATTACTGTCATCCTTGATTCTTGTACTTGTCGACGGAACGCCAACAAAGCTCCACCAAGGGTGGCACCGACGGCCATCCATTCCGAACCTCCAGAGGAGCCAGCTCATGCAGTTCAAGTCCAAGGTCGCTGCGGTCTCGATCGCCGCCGTGGCCACATCCGTCGTCGCCGCCATGCCCGCCATGGCCACCAGCGCCGACCCGCACGACCATCAACATGCGGTGACATGCAGCGTTCAGCCGTGGTCGGCATCGACACGCTGATCGATGACTGCGCCACCACGACGACCCTCGAGTTCGCAACGGGGTCACGGTCAACGGCAACAGCCACACGATCACGGCAGTCGAGGGCGTCAATGCGAGCTTCCCCGGCCCGGTCGTCAAGTCGGCCACCGGAACGGACATCGCTCCAGCCAGCTTCCACGTCAGCAACCTGACCATCGACACCGATTTCCCCGGGAACAAGCAGCGACAACAGCCGGAGCTCGCCGGCATCGAGATGATCCGCGCGGGCGGCTCGCTCAGCACGTGACCGTTAACGGCATCTCCCACGGCAACGGCGTTCAGGAAGGCCGCGCGATCAAGATCTGGAACAGCGTCCTTGTCAACGAATTCCGGTCAGCTTCGACGTGCCGCCAGCTAAGGTCACGCTCGAGGACGTGAAGGCCAACAACTACCAGAAGACAGGCGTGCACTTCGACGGCAACCTGAACTTCACCGCCAGGAACCTCACCGTTCGCGCACCGCCGACGGCACCCCGTGCCAGGCGACCATCGCGTCGAACTCGGTCACGATCACCCGCGGCGCCTCCGGCTCGTTGACCGACAGCGAGCGCAGCAACGACTACGACGGCGCGGACATGGCACCGGCATTCTCATGTACAACGCCCGCAACGTCGAGTGCCCGAACACCGGCGCCCCGGTGACCCGCGTCTACATCAACATGGACGGCTGACGACGAACCTGGTATGTCCAACATGGTCGTGGACAACCCCGTCGGGACCCCGCTCGGTCGGCGTCCAGATCGGAACAGGAGTCCACGGCGGCTCAAGTCAGGGCAACCGTCACGGTTCGGAGACAGGATCGGCACCGATCTGCGACCTCGAGGGTCGACGTGACCGGTCACGCCACCACGACCAAGATCGGCCGAAAGGCGCGGATCGACATGTACAGCAACGGGCTGAGACCCAACACCGTCCAGGGCAAGAAGCTCGCCTGGAAGATCGCCGTCGACGGTCGCGCAGTGTTCGGCACGCAGCAGAGCGCCGACAGCCACGACCGTTGGGTCCGGACTTTCGGCAAGAACACCGGCACCCACAAGGTCGAGCTCTTCAAGAACAGCGTCCGCGTCGAGACCATGAAGGTCCGCACGAACGCCTGACCGAAACACCGTCACCACTCGCAGGAACGCCCCGGACAGTTCTCCCGTCCGGGGCGTTCGGCGTACCGCACACTTAGCTGCCAGCGGAAAGGCAGCATCATCAGCAGGCCGCCTCGTCGCCGACGAGAGGCAGACCGACAGGGGACCCCCGTGACCACCGCACTCAAGCTGCTCGTTCTCGGCATGGTCCTCTCCTTCGCCGCCGGTGTCGGAATCTCGGGATCGGCTGTAGCCGGGCCGGCCGATGGAACGGACAGTCCGGACCACTCGCGTGCAGGCGTAGTCGAGCTGCCCCTGCGCCAGGCCGTACGTCGCCTCCCACGCGCCGCCGAGACGCCTGCCGGCTACGACCGCGACGTGTTCCAGCACTGGGTCGACGCCGACGGGGACTGCCAGGACACCCGCGACGAGGTACTCGACGCCGAGTCGAGAATCGCCGTCAGCGGCTGTGACATCACCAGGGGCCGATGGTTCTCGTGGTACGACGGCCGGACCTGGCGCCACTCGTCCGACGTAGACATTGACCACCTGGTCGCCCTCAAGGAGGCGTGGGACTCGGGAGCCAAGGGCTGGCGCAACGGAACCCGCCGGCGGTTCGCCAACGATCTGCAGGACCGGCGCACGCTGGTCGCCGTGACCGACAACGTCAACCAGTCCAAGGCCGACCGTGATCCCGCCGAATGGCTGCCAGCACAGCACCGTTGTCGCTACGTCCGCCAGTGGACGGCGGTGAAGCTGCGGTGGCGACTCACCGCGAACCCCGCTGAGAAGCGGGAGCTCACCCGGCTTGCCTCCGGCTGCCCCAACTCGGTGCTCCGCGTCACCCGCGCGCGCATCCGCTGAAGACCTCCGTCGCCTACGAGCCCAGCCCGCCCCGGTGCAGGAGACCCCTGGCGCGCCGTCGTGTCATCCTGTCGTTGGAGGAGGCCGAGGGGTGGGTATGGAAAACGGACCGGAGCTGTACCGCAGGGTCGTGGAGGCGAGCTCCGACGGCCTGTGGATGTTCGACGCCTCCGGGCGGACCACCTTCGGCAACCGGCGGATGGCCGAGATCCTGGGCATCCCGCCGGGGCAGATCATCGGCTACTCGGCGTACGACTGTCTCGACGAGGTCGGCCAGGAGCAGCTGCGGAAGCACCTGGCGGGGCTCGAGGCTGCCCCCGAGGACGACGAAGGCCAGGAGAACCTCGAGGCGCGCCTTGTGCGCCCTGACGGTACGACGGTCTGGACGCTCGTGAGCCACAGCCCGGTCCGCGACGAAGCCGGCCGCCGGATCGGGCTGGCTGCACCGGGTCACCGACTACGACGACCGTCGGTCGTTGCTCGACTCCGTCCGGCAGCGTGAGCGATTGCTCGCGTCGGCGCAGAGCATCGCCCGGATCGGCGCCTGGGAGTGGGACGTCGCCCGTGACGAGGTGGCCTGGTCGGACGAGCTCTACCGGATCTACAACGTGAAGCCCGAGGAGTTCGAGGCAACCTACGAGGCGTTCCTGGAATTCATCCATCCCGATGACCGGGCCATGGTCGACCAAGCCGTCAGATCGGTGTTCGACGGGCCGGACGAGTTCGCGTGGGACGCGAGGGTCATCCCGCGCGACGGCGAACTGCGCTGGGTACGCGGCATGGGGCGCGTCGTGCGTGGTGCTGACGGTCGGCCCGTGAAGATGGGCGGGACCGCGCAGGACATCACGGAGCGGATGCACGCGGACCACGAGCGGGCAGAGGCGACCCGGCGCCTGTATCTGCAACAGACCATGGCTACGGCCGCCAACCAGACGAACAGCCTCGACGAGGCCATCAAGCTGGCAGCGGCCGGGCTCCCTCACTACACCGGGTGGGCCACCGTGGCGGTGTACCGCTTGGACGCTCAGGGTGTGACCGAGGCCGTCGACTTCGCGGACCCCGATGCTCCCTGGCTGCCCGACCCGGACCCGGACCTGGCATTGCGGGCCCGCGCGAGCCGTCGGGTGGAGACTGCGGCGCCCCCCGGACACGAGGACTCCCACTCGCTGGTGGGCATCCCGATCCTGTTGGACGGGGAGGTCACCTGCGTCATCGAGGTGCTCGCCGACGAGGTTCCGCCCGACGAGAACTCCCACGTCCTGATGGAGCAGGTGGCGGCGGCCCTGGGGCAGGTGGCTCACCGGGAGGCGAGCGCCGTACAGCTGGCGGAGGCACGCGACAAGGCGATGGAGGCATCCCGGCTGAAGTCGGAGTTCCTCGCCACCATGAGCCACGAGATCAGGACCCCGATGAACGGGGTGATCGGCCTCAACGACCTGCTGCTGCGCACCGAGCTCGACGAGCACCAACGACGGCTCGCGGAGGGGCTCCAGGGTGCGGGGCTGACCCTGCTCGGGATCATCAACGACATCCTCGACCTCTCGAAGATCGAGGCCGGCAAGCTCGAGCTCGAGCACGTCGACTTCGACGTCCGCGCCGTCTTCGACAAGGCCGCCGACGTGCTCAGCGGACCGGCCCACGGCAAGGACCTCGAGCTGCTCGTGGCCTGCCATCCCGACGTGCCCGGCTCCCTGCGCGGGGACCCGGTCCGGTTCGGGCAGGTGCTGGCGAATCTCGGTTCGAACGCCGTGAAGTTCACCGACTCCGGAGAGGTCTCCATCCGGGCCAACCTCGAGTCAGAGACTCCCGAGCGCGTGACGCTCCGGGTGGACGTCTCTGACACGGGGGTCGGCATCGACCCGGCCCTCCAGGCCGGCCTTTTCGACGCGTTCACCCAGGCCGACCCGTCGACGACACGCGAGCACGGTGGCACCGGCCTCGGCCTGGCGATCTCCTGGCAGCTGGTCGAGGCGCTGGGCGGGCGTATCAACGTGACCAGCGAGGTGGGCGAGGGCAGCACGTTCACCTTCACTGCGACGTTCGCCCGGGCAACCGGCAAACCACGACCGCCGCACGGGCTGGACCCGGGCGTGCTCCGGGGGCGGCGAGTGCTCGTCGTGGACGACAACGAGACGAACCGCCTGATCCTCGACGAGCAGCTGGGCGACTGGGGCATGGTCCCGGTCTCCGTGGCCTCGGCCGACGAGGCGATGGACGCGCTGCGGGAGGCGGCCGGGGACGAGGTGCCCTACAAGCTCGCCCTCCTCGATCTGATCCTCAGCGACGGTGACGGTCTCGCCCTGGCCCGGGCCATCCAGGCCGGCGCCACCGGGAGACCGCCCGAGATGCTGCTGCTCTCCTCCAGCGCGTACGTCGACCCCGAGGCGGCACGTTCGGCGGGCATCTCACAGGTGCTCACCAAGCCGGTACGCCACTCCGAGCTGCTCGATGCCCTGCTCGACGCCGTGGACATCGAGGACACGCCGGTCGCCCCCACCCGCCAGCCCGCCGAGACACCTTCGCCGGCGGCGACCGGCTCCGCGCATCGGATCCTGGTCGTCGAGGACAACCCGATCAACCAGATGGTGGCCGTCGGGCTGCTGGAGGACGACGGGTACGCCGTCGATGTGGCCGCTGACGGGGTGGAAGCGGTCGAGAGTCTGGTCGGCGACCACGGTTACGCCGCGGTCCTGATGGATTGCCGGATGCCTCGTCTCGACGGGTTCGACGCCACCCGGGCGATCCGCGCCCAGGAACCGCCGGGAGCCCGGGTCCCGGTCATTGCGATGACCGCCTCGGCCCTCGCGGGCGAGCGCGAGCGGTGCCTGCAGGCCGGGATGGACGACTTCCTCACCAAGCCTGTCGAGTCCGCGCGGCTGCGCGAGGTCATCGCCGAATGGGTGGCCGGCGTTCCGGACCGAGAGCGGCCGGTCCCGGACGACGCGGATGGCTCGGCGCCGGACGGCGTCCTCGACCTCGAGCGGATGCGGATGCTCGACGAGATGCGCCGGGAGGACGGCAGCCTCTTCGAGCGGGCTTCGGGCAACTTCGTCACCAACGCACCCTCCTGGCTCGACCAGGTCAGGGCGGCACTCGCCGCGGACGACGCGGAGACCCTGGTCACCTCCGCGCACCGGCTGAAGGGCAGCGCCACCAACCTGGGGCTGCCGCGGGTGGGCCAGGTTGCCGCGGAGCTCGAGAACCTCGCCGACAGCGGCAGCACGGACGGGGCCGATGCCCTGTTCGCCCGGCTCGACTCGGAGCTCGACCTCGCGCTCTCGGCGTTGGCCGACGTAAGGGCGACCGGTCTTTGACCCGACGCTGGCCGACCGCTGGACGTCGTACGACGCCTCGACACGGTTGCTGACTTCGCAGTAACCGGGCGCCCGCCCTACGCTGGTGTTCTGGACCTGCGCCACCCCTGCGGGCCGGACGACGCCACTCATCCGTGGCAGAACAGGAAGTGGGCACCCCCCATGGCTGAAGTGAGGTCCGAGGTCACCGCGGACGTGTTCGAGCTCGGCGCCGAGCACGAGCAGGTCGTCTTCTGCAACGACGCCGCCACCGGCCTGAGGGCGATCGTGGCGATCCACTCCACGGCGTTGGGCCCGGCCCTCGGCGGCACCCGCTTCTACCCCTACTCGTCCACCGCTGACGCCGTGCAGGACGTCCTCAATCTCTCACGCGGCATGTCCTACAAGGCCGCGCTCGCGGGCCTGGACCTGGGCGGCGGCAAGGCGGTCATCATCGGGGATCCGTCGACCCTCAAGTCCGAGGGACTGCTGCGCTCCTACGGCCGGTTCGTGCAGTCACTGAACGGCCGCTACTACACGGCCTGCGACGTCGGCACGTACTCCGAGGACATGGATCAGGTCGCCCGCGAGTGCTCGTTCGTCACCGGGCGCACCGTCGCCCACGGTGGCGCGGGCGACAGCTCGGTGCTGACCGCGTTTGGCACCTTCCAGGGCATGCGCGCCGCGGCCGAGGCCGCCTGGGGCTCACCCTCCGTCGGCGGGCGCGTGGTCGGGGTCGCCGGGGTCGGCAAGGTGGGCCGCCACCTGGTGCGCCACCTGATCGAGGACGGCGCCTCGGTGGTCGTGACCGACGTTCACCAGCCGTCGATCGACCGCCTCCTCGACGAGTTTCCGCAGGTGACGGTCGTGGCGTCGACCGAGGAGCTGGTCGCGTCGGCCCTGGACGTGTACGCCCCCTGCGCGCTGGGGAACGCGCTCACCGACGAGGTCGTCGAGACGCTCTCCGCCCGGATCGTGTGCGGTGCCGCGAACAACCAGCTAGCCCACCCGGGCGTCGAGAAGATGCTCGAGGAACGCGGCGTCCTGTACGCGCCGGACTACTGCGTGAACTCCGGTGGCCTGATCCAGGTGGCCGACGAGCTCGAGGGATTCTCCTTCGATCGCGCCCAGCAGCGGGCCAGCGGCATCTTCGAGACCACCCGCAACGTGTTCGAGCTCGCCGCGAGCGACGGCGTACCGCCGGCCGTGGCCGCCGATCGACTCGCCGAACAGCGCATGCGCGACGTGGGACGCCTCCGCGGGGTCTGGCTGCCGCCCGCTAGTTGAGTTGGGGCACATCTGGGCCGAGTTGGGCTAACGCGCGGATGCCATGACGCGGGCCCACCTGAACGGTGACTGAGGCCCACCTCAAGCAGGTCGGTCAGTCGCGGCGGGGTTCCGCGTAGTCGGACCAGTCGTCGGACTCGTCGGTCGAGTCGGGCTGATCGTCGTCTTCCTTGTCGCCGTGCAGCTCTCGTGCCAGCGCCCCGAAGTCCGTCTCGTGAGTGCGGTACTTCAGGTCGCGGGCGACCTTCGTCTGCTTGGCCTTAGCTCGGCCGCGCCCCATAGGGTCGACCCCCTCGCACGCTTGGCCGGGCCCCCAGACGATCTGCACTTCAGGTCAGAGCTTGGGGCTCCCGGTCTGACTGGTTAGTTTCGTGGGGATAACGCTACCCAATGCGTGGGTGTTCCCGCACACCCACTCCCGGAATGAGCCGAGATTTTCACTCGGGCCACCGGTCGCAGGCGTCACCAACCGGGGTGCTGACCCTCGAGCAGGACCTCTCCGCCCTGCTCTCCGTCGGCGCGGACCTCACCGGCGACCCAGGCCGGGACCCCGTGGCCGGCCAGCAGCGACACCGCGTGGTCGATGTCGTCCGGCGCGATCAGGGCGACCATGCCGACCCCACAGTTGAGAGTGCCCTCCAGGTCGGTCTGAGCGACGTCCCCGGTGCGGCGAACGACGTCGAAGATCGGCTGCGGCTCCCAGGTCGACCGGTCGATGGTGGCCGACAGCTCCTCGGGCATCACCCGCGCGAGGTTCGCGGCCAGCCCGCCACCGGTCACGTGTGACATCGCGTGGGTCTCGGTCCCCTCCGCCAGGGCCAGGCAGGCCTTGGCGTAGATCCGGGTGGGCTCGAGGAGCTCCTCGCCCAGGGTCCGCCCCAGCTCGGGTACGTCGCGATCGAGCGCCCAGCCGGCGCCTCCGCGGTCGGCGGGGCCGAGCAGAACGTGCCGCACGAGCGAGTAGCCATTGGAGTGCAGCCCGCTCGAGGCCAGGGCGAGGACGACGTCCCCGGGTCGGACCCGACCCGGTCCGAGCAGCCGGTCGGCCTCCACGACCCCGGTGGTCGCGCCCGCGACGTCGTACTCGTCGGGCTCGAGCAGGCCCGGGTGCTCGGCGGTCTCGCCGCCGATCAGCGCGCAGCCGGCCTGGACGCAGGCCTCGGCGATGCCCTTGACGATCGCCGCGATCCGCTCGGGTACGACGCGGCCGGTCGCGATGTAGTCGGTCATGAACAGCGGCTCCGCACCGCAGACCACCAGGTCGTCGACCACCATGCCGACGAGGTCGAAGCCGATCGTGTCGTGGATGTCCATGGCCTGGGCGATGGCGACCTTGGTGCCGACTCCGTCGGTGGACGTGGCCAGGAGGGGTCGTTCGTAGCGGGTGAGCACCGAGGCGTCGAACAGCCCCGCGAACCCGCCGAGCCCGCCGATCATCTCGGGGCGGCGGGCCTTCTCGACCCAGCCCTTCATCAGCTCGATGGCCTTGTCGGCGGCCTCGATCGAGACTCCCGCCTCGGCATAGGTGTTGTCGGGCACGGGTGCTCCAGTCACGGGTTGTTGAGCAGTGGAAGCGCCTCGGCGGCGATCGAGGACTCCAGCAGGTGCTTGCCCAGCAGGCTCTCGTCGGGCAGGTCGATGGGGTACTCCCCGGTGAAGCAGGCCTGGCAGAGGCGTTCGGCCGGCTGGGCGGTGGCCGCGATCATCCCTTCGAGGGAGATGTACCCGAGGCTGTCGGCGCCCACACTGGCAGCGATCTCGTCCACGTCGAGGCCGTTGGCGATCAGCTCCGCGCGGGTGGCGAAGTCGATCCCGTAGAAGCATGGCCACTTCACCGGTGGGCTGGAGATGCGCACGTGCACCTCGAGGGCACCCGCCTCGCGCAGCATCCTGACCTGGGCGCGCTGGGTGTTGCCGCGCACGATCGAGTCGTCGACCACGATGATCCGCTTGCCCCGGATCATGTGCTCCAGGGCGTTGAGCTTCAGCCTGATCCCGAGCTGGCGGAGAGTCTGGCTGGGCTCGATGAAGGTGCGGCCGACGTAGGCGTTCTTCACGAACCCCTGCCCGAACGGGATCCCGCTGGCTTCGGCGTACCCCGCCGCTGCGGGGGTGCCGGACTCCGGGACCGGCATCACGAGGTCGGCGTCGATGGGGAACTCGCGGGCCAGCCGGCGGCCCATCTCGACCCGCGCCTCGTGCACGCTGCGACCGCTGATGGTGGCGTCGGGACGGGCGAGGTAGACGTACTCGAACACGCAGCCCTTGGGCCTGGCCTCCGCGAAGCGGTGGGTGCGCAGTCCGTTCTCGTCGATGACCACCATCTCGCCGGGCTCCACCTCCCGCACGACACTGGCGCCGATGGTGGCCAGCGCGGCGTCCTCGCTCGCGACCACCCAGCCGCGTTCGAGCCGGCCCAGGACGAGCGGGCGGATCCCCTGCGGGTCGCGAGCGGCGTACAGGGTGTCCTCGTTCATCCAGACGAATGAGAACGCCCCGCGCAACTGTTGCAGGACCTCGATCGAGCGCTGCTCGAGCGAGGTGTCGGGGTGGTGGGCGAGCAGCGCGGTGACGAGTCCGGTGTCGTTGGTCGACGACTCGAGGGCGCGCGCGTGGATGTCGAGCTCGCCGGACGTGCTGGGCAGGTCGGCGACCAGTTTGGACAGCTCGAGGGTGTTGATGAGGTTGCCGTTGTGGCCCAGCGCGATCGAGCCGTCGGCGGTGGGGCGGAACGTGGGCTGCGCGTTCTGCCAGGTGCTGGCACCGGTCGTGGAGTACCGCGAGTGGCCGATGGCCAGGTGGCCCTTGAGCGAGGCGAGGGTGGTCTCGTCGAACACCTGCGAGACCAGGCCCATGTCCTTGTACACGAGGATCTGCCGCCCGTTGCTGACCGCGATCCCGGCGGATTCCTGGCCGCGGTGCTGCAAGGCGTAGAGCCCGAAGTAGGTCAGCTTGGCGACATCCTCACCGGGCGCCCAGACCCCGAAGACGCCGCAGGCGTCCTGCGGGCCTTGGTCGTGGGGATCGAGTGCTGCGGTCAGCCGGCCGTCGCCGCCGGGGCGTGGCCTGGTTGGGAGGGGCACGTTGTCGAGTCTAAGGGTGGGAGGATACGCACCCGGCATCGCCGCCGCACGAGTTTCGAGTATCTCGGCGAGATCTGGCCGCTGCGCTTAACATCGTGGCCAGACGGGAGGTGGCCACGATCGACGACCCGGTGTCTCAAGACACGCTCACGCGCAGCCTCGACCAAGCGTTTACGGAGACCTGGTCAGAGGCCGTTTTTCGCGACGGCTTGCAACTGATCGCCGAGGGTGTCACGGAGCTGGTGGGCTTCGGCGTGGCCGTGGTCAGCGTCGTCCGCAACGACCAGCTCGAGGTCGTCGCGGTGGCCGGTGATGACCAGGTCCGCCAGGAGATCAAGGGCACCCGGACTCCGATCAAGACCCTGCAGGAAGAGCTCGACAAGGCCGACAGCTGGGGGCTGATGCAGTTCGTGCCCCACGAGCGCCTGAACGACGAGGTGCTGGCCACCGGCTGGGTGCCGGACATCGAGCCCCTCGACGTACCCGACGCGTGGCACCCCCTCGACCTCCTCATCGCGCCGCTCTACAGCTCGCGCGGCGAGCTGCTGGGCACGATGGCGATCGACCTCCCGCTCGACGGCCGCCGGCCCGGTCCCGAGCAGCGCCGGATGCTGGAGAAGTACGCCGCCCAGGCCGGCCGCGCCGTCGTCACCGCGCTGGAGCGGGAGCGGCTCGCCGAGCAGATGCGCCTGGCCACCACCGCCCGCGCGATCGTGCGCAGTGCCAGTGCGCAGCTGAGCCTCGACTCGCTTCTTGCCGGGATCAAGTCGGCCATGGTCAAGGGCTTCGCGGCTGCAGGCATGTGGATCGAGACCTTCGACGACGACCGGGCCAGCGGCATCCTGCACGCCGGCGACGGCACCCAGCTGGAGATGGCACCGCAGCTCGTCGGGATCGCCGAGCGCGCCGCCCACGCCTGCTGGCGGGAGCAGCGGGCGCTGGTCATCGCCGCCGACCGTCCGGTTCCGGACGAGATGACGCCGGTCGAGCGGGACCTGATCGCGGGCTTCCTGGCCCGCATCGACATCGCCTCGATCCTGTTCGCGCCCCTGGGGGCCGGCACCGAGTGCCTCGGCAACCTGATGCTCACCCGCCACGCGCACCAGCCCGACTGGACTCCCGTCGAGATGGACGCCGCGCTCGACATGGGGCACGACCTGGGCCGGGCGATCCTCAACGCCCGGACCTTCGAGCGCGAGCACGAGCTGGTCGACGAGCTGCGAGCCCTCGACACCTACAAGAGCCAGCTGATCGCCACGGTCTCCCACGAGCTGAAGAACCCGCTCACCTCGATCATCGGGCACCTGGAGATGGTCGAGTCGGCGCCGGAGCTCTCCCAGGAGACGCGGTCCTCGATCGCGGCCATGGACCGCGCCGGCCACCGCTTGAGCCGGGTCATCGACGACCTGCTGCTGCTGTCGCGGGTCGACGACCCGACGAACCCGGTCGCGGCCGCACCCGTCGACCTCACCCGGATCGTCGACGACGTGATCGAGCTCAACGCCGTCTCTGCCAACCGCAAGGGGCTCGACATCCACGTCGAGGCCCCCGACGGACCGGTGCTGGCGCTGGGAGCCTACGACGAGCTCGACCGGCTCTGCGCCAACCTGGTGAGCAACGCGATCAAGTACACCCCGGACAACCGCTCCATCACGCTCACGCTGTCCCGCCACGGTGGCAGCCTGCTCCTGACCTGCTCCGACGAGGGGATCGGGATCTCCGAGTCCGACCAGGAGTACCTCTTCAACGAGTTCTTCCGCTCGAGCAACCCGGAAGCCGTCGCGCAGCCCGGCACTGGCCTGGGGCTCGCCATCGTGCAACGGATCGTGCGCCGCCACGGCGGCACGATCGCCGTCGAGTCCGAGCTGGGCAAGGGCACGACGTTCCTGGTGACCCTTCCGGCTGTTCCCTGACCGACCGGGGCAATCAGCCGCCGAGCTTGGCCAGCAGGAGTGCCTCGGCCAGCACCACCCGCTCGAACTCCGCGAGGTGCAGCCCTTCGTTCGCGCCGTGGGCGCGGGTGTCGGGGTCCTCGACGCCGGTCACGAGCACGCTGGCTCGCGGGAACGCGTCGAGGAACTCCGCGATGAAGGGGATCGACCCGCCGACACCCATGTCGACGGGGGCGGTGCCGTCCCACGCCTCGGTGAACGCGTCGCGTGCGGCGTCGTACGCCGGCCCGGAGGCGTCGATCGCGATCGGCTCCCCGGTGTCGACCACGGAGACGGTGAGCTCGGCGCCCCACGGCACGTGCCGCTCCAGATGCCTGCGGAGGCAGTCGAGGGCATTCGCCGTGTCGTCGCCGGGGGCGATCCGCATGGAGATCCTGGCCCGGGCGGACGGCACGAGCGTGTTGCTCGAACCGTCGACCTTCGGCGCGTCGAGGCCGATGATGCTCAATGCGGGACGGGTCCAGAGCCGCTCGACGATCGAGCCCTCGCCGATCCAGGTGATCCCGGGGCTGGCGCCGGACTCGGCGCGCAGCCGATCCTCGGGGTACTCCACGTCGGCGGCCGGACCGTGGTGCAAGCCGTCGATCGTCACGTTGCCCGCGTCGTCGTGCAGGGTCGCGATCAGGCGGCTGAGAGTCATCAGCGCGTCCGGGACCAGGCCGCCCCACATCCCCGAGTGCACGCCGTGCGTGAGGGTGCGGACCTCGACGTTGACCCGGACCAGACCGCGAAGGCTGGTGGTCAGCGCCGGCTCTCCGATGTCCCAGTTTCCGGAGTCGGCGATGACGATGACGTCCGCGGAGAGAGCCTCCTGGTGCTCCTTCAGCAACGCCGGGAGGGTCTCGGAGCCGACCTCCTCCTCGCCCTCGATGAACATGGTGACGCTCACCGGCAGGTCGTCGCCGAACACCCGGAGGGCGCCGAGGTGGGCGACGATGCCGGCCTTGTCGTCCGCCGCGCCGCGCGCGTAGAGCCGGCCGCCCCGCTCGGTCGGCTCGAACGGCGGGGAGTCCCAGTCGGCGTGGTCGTTCTCGGGCTGGACGTCGTGGTGGGCGTAGAGGAGGACCGTGGGTGCGCCCTCGGGACCCGTCTTGTGCGCGATCACGGCGGGCCCGCCCCCGTCGGTGCTCACGATGTCGACCGAGTCGAACTTCTCGGCGCGGAACAGGTCGGCCACTGCCTCGGCGCTCCGCTGCACCTCTCCTGCGCGAGCCGGGTCGGCGCTGACGGACTCGATCCGGACCAGGTCCTCGAGGTCCTGACGGATCCCGGGTAACACGGACTGGACCCTCGCACGGATGTCGTCGCTCATGCGCGCCAACCTATCCGGGGTCTCCGGGATCGCCGCGGGAGGGATGGTCCCGCTCAGGAGACGACGTTGCGCAGCGGGCGATCGTCCACCAGGCGCTCGAGCTGGTCCCGGACCAGGGCGGCGACCCGGGGCAGCATGGCGGTGGTGCCGCCGGCGACGTGCGGGGTGATGAGCACGTCGGGAGCCGACCAGAGCGGGTGCCCGTCGGGGAGCGGCTCGGGGTCGGTGACGTCGAGCGCGAAGCGCAACCGCCCCGCGTGACGCAGGATCGCCTCGGTCGAGACCACCGGTCCGCGCGCGACGTTCACCAGCAGCGCGCCGTCCGGCATCGCCGCCAGGATCGAGTCGCCGACGAAGCCGTGCGTGGCGTCGGAGAGTGGCAGCAGGACGACCACCACGTGTTGGTCGGCCAGCAACGGCACTAGTCCGTCGACGCCGTGGACCCGGCCGACCAGGTCGTCGTCGCGAGCGCGCGAGGCCACGGTGGTGACGACGGCGCCGAACGGACTCAGTCGCTCGGCCAGCGCCCGGCCGATCGAGCCGTACCCGAGGATCAACACCCGCGAGTCGGCCAGGGACCGTTGCTCCCAGTGGTTCGCCCAGTGCCCGTGGTCGCGCACGGCGTCTGGGATCTCGCGCAGCACCGCGAGGATGAGTCCGACCGCGTGCTCGGCCGTGGCGTCGTCATGTACTCCGGAGGCGTTGGCGAGCACCACGCCCTCGGGCAGCAGCGCGAGCTGGCCGTCGTACCCGGCGAGCTGCGTCTGCACGACCCGGAGCCCCGGCAGCTCGCCGAGCCGCTCCATGGTCCGCATCGTCGTGCGGTAGTCCGGCACGCAGACCTCGATCTCGGCGCCTCGTGCTGGCTCACCGACGCCGTCCCAGAGCACGAACTCGACCCCCGCGACCGGCCCGACGGCGTCGCGCAGCTCCGGTGTCGGTAGCGCGACGATCACGGGTCGGCCCGGTCCAGCGGGAGGTACGGCGACAGGTCGGCACGTTCGCCGCTCGCCCGGACCCGACCGCCCGCTTCGGCGTCGGACCAGGTGAGCGAGCCCGTGGCGAGGGCGATCCAGGTCACCGCGTCGGTCTCGATGACGGCGGGTGGGCGGCCGCGCGTGTGCCGGACCCCGGCAATGACCTGCGCGGCGGCGTACGGCGGCACCCGCACCTCGACCGATGCGCCCGGGGCCCGCTCCGCAAGCACTGCCAGGAAGTGCCGGCTCAGCAGCCTGAGGTCTCCCGGTGTCGGCGCCGGGTTGGCCAGCGCCTCGGCGACCGCGCCCGGGTCGGCGGGACGCAGACGTGCGGGCATGCGTTCGACCCTATCCGTGGGACCGCGGTCCCTGGTTCGGATCGAGCTCTGATCGCCGAGCCGGCGTGAATTGAATCCTCATCAGGCCCGAGTCGGCGCCAGTTGTCACCTCAGGCTGACAACTGGCGCCGGGTCGGCCCTTGTGTGTGACGCGCAGCACACCTACGGTGGCCGCTGCGCCGCACCCCGAGGCGCAGCACTCGGAATCTCGGTCCCCACTCGGGATCTCGGAAAGGGAACATCGTGAAACTCACGTCCACTCGCGCGCGCCTGATGCGCGCGACCGCACTGATCGGAGGGGCCGCGATCCTGGCCACCTTCGTCCTGCCCACGAGCGCCACGGCCGAGCGCGACCGCGGCAAGCCCGGCGGCGACTCCTCCCAGGCCCTACAGAAGGCGGTGACCACCGCCGGCGTCATGCGACACCTGCAGCAGTTCGAGCTGATCGGCGACGAGACCGGGAGCCGGGCCTCCGGCACGCCGGGCTACGCCGCCTCGCGCGACTACGTCGTCCAGCAGCTGCGCAAGGCCGGCTACCGACCGACCGTGCAGGCCTTCGACTTCCCGTTCTTCGAGCAGCTCGAGGACTCCGTGTTCGAGCAGACGGCGCCCACGCCGACGACGTACGTCGAGGACACCGACTACGGGCTGATGACCTACTCGGGCTCTGGTGACGTCACCGCACCGGTCGAGGCGGTCGACCTCAACCTGGGTGACCTCCCGGGCTCCACGAGTGGCTGTGAGGACGCCGACTTCGCGGGCTTCACCGCGGGGAACATCGCGCTGGTCCGGCGCGGGTTCTGCCCGTTCGGCGACAAGGTGGTCAACGCCCAAGAGGCCGGAGCCGCCGCCGTGATCGTCATGAACACCGGAACCCCCGGAAACGAGGAGGCCTTCGCCGGAACGCTCGGGGCACCGGTCGCGACCGTCCCGGCGATCGGCACCAGCTTCGAGATCGGTGAGGCCCTCAACGTCGCCGATGCGGAGGCCCACATCTCGACAAGCACCGCCTCCGAGATCCGTGAGACCTGGAACGTCATCGCCGAGACCCGCCAGGGCCGGCAGGACAACGTCGTCATGGCCGGCGCCCACCTCGACAGCGTCACCGAGGGCAACGGGATCAACGACAACGGGAGTGGCAGCGGCGCGCTCCTCGAGGTCGCCGAGCAGTTCGCCGAGAAGGTGAAGAAGCCCAAGAACACGGTGCGCTTCGCCTGGTGGGGTGCCGAGGAGCTCAACCTGCTGGGTTCGACGTACTACGTCAACCAGCTGGCCGAGAACAACCCCGGGGCGCTGCAGGACATCGCGCTGTACCTCAACTTCGACATGGTCGGCTCGCCGAACTACTCGCTGTTCGTGTACGACGGTGACAACTCGGCCTTCCCGCCCGGCCCCGGTGCCGCCGTGGGACCGCCCGGATCCGGTGCGATCGAGCAGAACTTCCACCGCTTCTTCGACCGGCGCGGGACCGGGTCGGCGGAGACCGCCTTCAGCGGTCGTAGCGACTACGGACCGTTCATCGCCGAGGGCATCCCGGCCGGCGGTCTCTTCACCGGCGCCGAGGGCGTCAAGACCCCGGAGCAGGCCGCGCAGTTCGGAGGCCAGGCCGGCGTGGCGTACGACAAGAACTACCACGCCGAGGGCGACGACCTGTCCAACGTCAACCGTGACGCGATCAACCACAACTCCGACGCGATCGCGGACGCCATCTGGACCTTCGCCCGCAGCACCCGCCCTGTGAACGGGGAGCGGAGCGGCCACAACCCGGCCCAGAAGTCGGCAGTCAAGCAGCACCGCGGCAGCGGCTCGCTCACCGGCGACGACCACCGCCACGGACACCAGCTGCCTCTCCGCTGATCCACTGATCGCCGAGCCGGCGTGAATTTGCGCCTCATCCGACCCGAGTCGGCGCCAGTTGTCACCTCAACCTGACAACTGGCGCCGGCTCGGCGGGATTTCAGTGGCAACTGGCGCCGGCTCGGCGGGTCTCAGGCTGAGGCGGCGGACCGGGCGAACCGCTCTCCCGCCCGGGCGGCGAGGTCGGCCAGCTCGGACGGCTCCTCGACGACGAAGTCGGCGTCGATGTTGGCCAGCACCATCATCGGCCAGTCCAGTGGTGTCGGTGCTCATCGTCATCGCGCACGCGTCCGGACCATCCGGCTCGACGGTCGCCCACCGGCCCACGAACCCGGCCACGGTCTCGGCGGGGACCGCAAACCGCACCCGGACGACGTACTTCATCGGCATCGAGGCGATGCCGGTCCTGACGAAATCGAGAGCGTCCTCGGCGGGGAGCTCCCGCGGGCGGTAGCGGGCACCGGTGAGCTGCGGCTCCCGGATCCGGTCCACGCGGAAACTGCGCCAGTCGAAGCGGTCCCTGTCGTAGGCGACGAGGTACCAGCGCCGGCCCAGCGACACCAGGCGGTGCGGCTCGACGTGACGGCTGGTCTCCTCCGCACCGCGGGCGGTGTAGGCGAAGCGCACCGGCTCGTCGTCGCGACAGCCCTGGGCGAGCGTGGTCAGTGTGCCCGCATCGATGCTCGGCCCGCGCATCGGCGCCGGGACCGTCTGCGACTGCAACGCGTCCATCCGTCGGCGCAGCCTCGGCGGCATGAGGGAGAGCACCTTGGTCAGGGCCTGGATCGAGGTCTCTTCCATCCCCTGAACTGCTCCGGCGGCCGCCGAACGCAGTCCGACGGCGATCGCCACCGCCTCCTCGTCCTCCAGCAGCAGCGGCGGCAGCGAGCCGCCGGCGCGGAGCTGGTAGCCGCCGGCGACGCCGCGCACGGCGTCGACCTGGTAGCCGAGCTCGCGGAGCCGGTCGATGTCGCGGCGCAGGGTGCGCGGACTGACCTCGAGGCGGTCGGACAGCTCGGCCCCCGGCCAGTAGCGATGGGTCTGCAGCAGGGACAGCAGCCGGAGCATCCGTCCACTCGTGTTGGCCATGCCGACAGACTAGATCGGATAGAGGCCAGAAAGTGGCCTAAAGGACTTCTAGCGTGACTGTCATGACCATTCACACGCAGACCGGACCGGTGATCGTGACCCGGGGGCTCACCCGGCACTTCACGTCACGCAAGGAGACGGTCGAGGCAGTTCGCGGCCTCGACCTCGAGATCCGTCAGGGCGAGCTGGTCGCCTTCCTCGGGCCGAACGGCGCGGGCAAGTCGACCACCCTGCGGATGCTGACCACGCTGATCCCGCCGACGGCGGGCACGGCCAGCGTCGCCGGCCACGACGTGGTCGCGGGTCAGCGCGCCGTACGCCGCACGATCGGGTACGTCGGCCAGGGCAACGGCGCGGGCCACCAGCAGCGCGGCCGCGACGAGCTCGTCAGCCAGGGCAGGGCGCACGGTCTCTCGCGCGGAGAAGCCCGCCGGCGAGCCGACGAGCTGGTCGAGGACCTCGACCTCGCGGCCGTTGCCGACCGGAAGGTGTCGAGCCTGTCCGGTGGCCAGCGGCGGCGCCTCGACATCGCGATGGGCCTGGTGCACGTGCCCCGAGTGCTCTTCCTCGACGAGCCCTCGACCGGGCTCGACCCGCAGAACCGGGCGAACCTCCAGCAGATGGTCCGCGACCTCCACGAGCAGACCGGCAGCACCATCGTGCTGACCACCCACTACCTCGAGGAGGCCGATGCGCTCGCCGGCCGGGTGATCGTGGTCGACCACGGCACGGTGATCGCCGATGACACCGCGGCCCGCCTGAAGTCGGGCCTCGGCGACCTGGTGCGGCTGGAGTTCGACCGGCCCGACCAGGCGGTGGCCGCCGCGGAGCGGGCTGCGCGGCTGCCCTCGGCGTACGTCGAGCACGACGGCGTCGCCGTCACGGTGCGGGTCCCGGGCGGCTCGGAGGCGGCACCGGAGCTGATCGGCGACCTGGCTGCCGCAGGAGCACCGGTGCGCCGGATCGAGTCGGCCCGGCCCACGCTCGACGACGTCTTCCTCAACCTCACCGGCCGCAGCCTGCGGGAGACCCAGCACGCGGCCGCGCCCAGCACGAACGCCACCGAAGACACGACCGAGGAGGTCGCAGCATGAGCTTCGTCCAGATCGCCCCGGAGAGCGGATTCGTCTCCGACACCTGGAACGTCATGACCCGCGAGCTGAAGCCGGTCTGGCGGGAGCCGGCCTCGGTGCTGTTCGCGATGGTGCAGCCGCTGGTCTTCCTGGGGCTCTTCGCGCCGCTGCTGCCCGAGGTCCCGAACGGGTCCGCCCTCCAGTGGTTCGTCCCCGGCATCGTCGCCATGACCTGCCTGATGGGCGCGTCGTTCACCGGCGCCAACCTGACCGACGAGATGCTCACCGGATCCCACGAGCGGCTGCTGGTCTCGCCGCTTGAGCCGGTCCTCGCTGCTCGTCGGCCGGGCGCTGAAGGAGGTCGTGCCGATGCTGATGCAGACGGCGATCATCCTGCTGGTCGTGACGCCGTTCAGCTTCGACCTGCACCTCGGCGGGATCCTGGTCGGCGTCGTGATCCTCGGCCTGTTCTCGGTCGGCATCGGCTCGCTGTCGTTCGCGCTGGCCCTGGTCTCGAAGGGACAGGAGTGGCTCTTCTGGACCGTCCAGCAGACGATGATCTTCCCGATCCTGCTGCTCGCCGGCATGCTGCTGCCGCTCGAGGGAGCTCCGGGCTGGCTGAAGGTCGCTTCGGACCTCAACCCGCTGACCTACATCGTCGAGGCCGAGCGCGCGCTGTTCGCCGGGTCCTACCCCGCCGACACGATCCTGGCCGCTTTCGTGGCTGCCGCTCTCGTCGCCGCCCTCGGTGTCTACGTCGGCGTCCGGGCCATGCGTCGCTCCAGCTGAACCGCTGACCCGTCGCCAGTTGGCCGCGAAACCTCGCCGAGCCGTCGTGAGTTGCCGGCAACTCACGACGGCTCGGCGGGGTTTCGGTGCCAACTGGTGACGGCTCGGCGGGGTTTCGGTGCCAACTGGTGACGGCTCGGCGGGGGTTGGGTGGGAACTCACGACGGGTCAGCGTGGGAGGGAGGACAGGACGTCGAGGGTGCGGGCCCACACGGAGGAGTCCGGGTCGATGACGACGTAGTGGTCGCCCTCGACGAGGAGCACCTCGGCATCCGCCCCGGCGGCGGTGGCCCGGTCGACGTACTCGACGGACTGGGAGGCGGGTACGACGTCGTCGCCGGTGCCGTGCACGCACCGCAGGGGTACGTCGAGCGGCAGGTGTCGGGTCGGGTCGGCGAGCCGGTAGTCGGACTCCGTGTCCGGGCCGGGCGGCGCCCCCATGAAGCCCTCGACCGCTCCCCCACCCAGCTGCTGGGCGTGGGCGGTGTCGAGATCGAGCACCCCTGCCTGCGAGACCACCCCGGTCACCGGGACCCGATCGGCCCACCGCTCGAACCGACCGCGCGCCGCCGCCCAGGCCGCGAGGTGGCCGCCGGCCGAGTGGCCGAGCGCGATCACGGTCGAGGTGTCGAGCCCGGCTACTCCCGCGAGCGCGTCGATCCCCGCTGCCACGTCGTCGAGGGTCGCCGGGAAGCCTCCGCCGTTGCCCACCCGGCGGTACTCCAGGTTCCACGCCGTCCAGCCCTCGGCGGCGAGACTCTCGGCGAGAGGCTGCCCCAGCCCGGCGTCGTACGGCGCCTTCCAGAAGCCGCCGTGGATGACCACGACGACACCGCGCGACCCCCCGTCGGGGCGGTACAGCTCGGCGTACTGCGCGTCATCGTCGCCGTAGTCGATCCGCTCCATGCCTGCCTCCTCGTCCCGCGCGTCGGTCGGGTCCTCGGCGCAGCCGGCTGCCGTGCCCAGGACGGCCAGCCCACCCAGGGCAAGAGCCTGGCGCCGCCGCAGACGCGTCACCCGCGACAGCATGGCAGGACAGAGGGCAGGAGCCCGCCGTCGACCAGGCGACTAGCCTGAGTTCGGGAGGCAGCCATGACGAAGATCAAGAAGTCTGTCTACGAGGCGGAGCTGCTCCGCCTCCAGGGCGAGCTGGTGCATCTGCAGGAATGGGCGAAGCACGCCGGGCAGCGAGTCGTCGTCATCTTCGAGGGACGCGATGCCGCCGGCAAGGGCGGCACGATCACCCGGATCACCCAGTACCTCAACCCCCGCAACGTGCGCGTCGTCGCGCTTCCCGCGCCCAGCGAGCGGCAGCGGACGCAGTGGTACTTCCAGCGGTACGTCGAGCAGCTTCCGGCCGACGGGGAGATCGTGCTCTTCGACAGGTCCTGGTACAACCGCGCCGTCGTCGAGCCGGTGATGGGCTACTGCACGCCGGCGGAGCACCGGCTGTTCCTGCGCCAGTGCCCGACCTTCGAGCGGATGCTGGTCGACGCCGGGATCCTGCTCCGCAAGTACTGGTTCTCGGTCAGCGACGAGGAGCAGGAGCGCCGGTTCGCCTCCCGCGTCAACGACCCGCTCCGCTCCTGGAAGTTCACCGAGAACGACCTGCGCACCCGCGAGAAGTGGGTGGAGTTCTCCCGCGCCAAGGACGAGATGTTCGTCCACACCGACCTCGACGAGTCGCCGTGGTACGTCGTCGAGGCCGACATCAAGCGGCACGCGCGGCTGAACATGATCGCCCACCTGCTCTCGACGATCCCCTACGTCCACCAGGACCGGCCGCCGCTCAAGCTGCCGCCGCGGCCACCGGACGCCGACTACGAGCGTCCGCCGCGCGAGCTCTTCCGCGCCGTGCCCGACCACGCCGGCGCCCTGGCCGGTTAGGCGGCGGACGGCAGAGCGGACGCGCTCACCCGAAGGCCGTCGGCAGCGTGGCCGACCAGGTGGCGCGGAGCTCGTCGAGCGGGATCGAGAACTGCCCCTCGACCGACAGCTCGCCTCCGCCGGTCTGGCCCAGCGGGGTGAGTGGTACGCCGTGCCGCTCGGCGAGCCCGACCAACCTGTCGGCCGCACCGCCCGGCACGGTCACGATCGCCCGTGCCGCCGACTCGGCGAACAGGCCGAGGAACGGGTCGCCCGGGACCGCCACCGTGGCGCCGATGCCGTCGCGCAGGGTGGCCTCCACCAGGGCCTGGGCCAGCCCGCCGTCGGAGAGGTCGTGGGCGCTGGTGACCAGGCCGACGGCCTCGGCCAGCAGGGCGGCCAGCGACTTCTCGGCGCCGAGGTCGACCCGCGGCGGCACGCCGCCGAGGTGGCCGTGGACGACGTGTGCCCACTCCGAGCCCGACAGCTCCTCCCGGGTCTCGCCCGAGCAGGAAGATCCGCTCGCCTTCCGCGACGAAACCTGAGGGGGTACGACGCGTGACGTCGTCGATCACGCCCAGGACCGCGACGACCGGCGTCGGCAGGATCGCGGTCTCGCCGGTCTGGTTGTAGAGGCTGACGTTGCCGCCGGTGACCGGGACGCCGAGCTCGACACACGCATCCGTCAACCCCCGACAGGCCTCGGCGAACTGCCACATCACGGCCGGGTCCTCGGGTGAGCCGAAGTTGAGGCAGTCCGACATCGCCAGCGGGACGGCTCCCGTGGCCGCCACGTTGCGGTAGGCCTCGACGAACGCCAGCTGCGCGCCGGCGTACGGGTCGAGCTTCGCGAACCGCCCGTTGCAGTCGGTGGAGACGGCGACCCCGAGGTTGCTCGTCGTCGTCGACCCGGATCATCCCGCTGTCGGAGGGCTGGGCGAGGACCGTGTTGCCGCGCACGTAGCGGTCGTACTGGTCGGTGATCCACGACTTGTCGCAGAGGTTCGGGCTGGCCGCCAACCGCAGCAGGGTGGTCCGCAGGTCGTCACCGGTCGCCGGGCGCGGCAGCTTCTCGGCGCCGTCGGCCTGGAGGTCGTCCTGCCAGGCCGGACGCTCGAACGGGCGACGGTAGGTCGGTCCGTCGTGCGCCACCGACTCGCGGTGGTACGTCGACCACGCGCTCACCGTGCCAGTCGATCTGCAGGTGCCCGGTGTCGGTCACCTCGCCGATGACCGACGCCTCGACCTCCCACTTCTCGCAGATCGCCAGGAACGAGTCGACGTCGCCGGGCTCGACGACCGCCATCATCCGTTCCTGCGACTCGCTCATCAGGATCTCCTCGGGGGCGAGCGTCGAGTCGCGGAGCGGGACCCGGTCGAGCTCGACGTGCATGCCGCCGTCACCTGCGCTGGCGAGCTCGGACGTGGCGCACGAGAGCCCGGCGCCGCCGAGGTCCTGGATGCCGGCCACCAGCCCGGCGCCGAAGAGCTCGAGCGTGCACTCGATCAGGAGCTTCTCCATGAACGGGTCGCCCACCTGGACGCTCGGCCGCTTCGCCGGCCCACCCTCCTCGAAGGTCTCGCTCGCCAGCACCGACACCCCGCCGATCCCGTCGCCGCCGGTGCGGGCGCCGTACAGGATCACGCGGTTGCCGACGCCGGTCGCCTTCGCGAGGTGCAGGTCCTCGTGCCGGAGCACGCCGACCGCGAGCGCGTTGACCAGCGGGTTGCCGACGTAGCTCGGGTCGAACACCGCCTCGCCGCCGATGTTGGGCAGGCCCAGGCAGTTGCCGTAGCCGCCGACGCCGGCCACGATCCCGGGCAGCACCCGGTGGGTGTCGTCGGCGTCCAGCGGCCCGAACCGGAGCGGGTCCATCACCGCTACCGGCCGGGCGCCCATCGCCAGGATGTCGCGGACGATGCCGCCGATGCCGGTCGCGGCGCCCTGGTAGGGCTCGACGTACGACGGGTGGTTGTGGGACTCGACCTTGAAGGTGACCGCGTAGCCCTGGCCGATGTCGATCACGCCGGCGTTCTCGCCGATCCCGGCCAGCATCTTCCCGACCGGCGTCTCCTGCGGGATCTCGGAGAACTGCTTGAGGTGCACCTTGGAGGACTTGTAGGAGCAGTGCTCGCTCCACATCACCGAGTACATCGCCAGCTCGCTCGACGTCGGGCGGCGGCCGAGGATCTCGCGGATCCGGGCGTACTCGTCGGGCTTGAGCCCCAGCTCGGCCCAGGGCTGCTCCCGGGTCGGGTCCTCAGTGGCGACGGCGACGGTGTCGAGCCCGGCTGCCTGGCCTGCGGACTCGGTGGGCTGGGTCTCGGGCACGGCGCCAATCTACCGGCGGGTCCGGCGTCCAGGCCGACCGGCCGACCGGCGAGCGGCCGATTCGAATTACAGATCTGTAGTTATCCGAAACTGCTGTTACGGGTGTGACTTCTGTGGCTATGGTGACCGGGCCCCGACGGAGATCGACCCGACTTCCCCAGGAGATCGCCATGTCCCGCCCGGTCCTCCGCACCACCCTGACGGCCGTCGTCAGCGTGGTCACCGGCCTCGCCGCCATGCTCGCGACCCTGAGCGTCAGCGTCCCCGCCCAGGCCGCCAACGTCGCCACCCCGGGGAACTTCACCGGCTACGGCTTCGACCAGTGCCTCGCGCCGACCCAGAGCGCGATGAACGCCTGGCTGCGCCACTCGCCGTTCCTCGCGGTGGGCATCTACATCTCCGGGGACTCCCGCGGTCTGCCGGAACCAGCCCAACCTGACCCGGAGCTGGGTCGCCACCCAGCTGCGCAAGGGCTGGCGGCTGCTGCCGATCACCCTCGGCCCGCAGGCCTCCTGCAGTCCCCATTTCCCGAGGTACGGCAACGACGAGACGATCAACCCCAGGCCGGGGCGTCCAACGGCTACTCCCGGGCCCGCGTCCAGGGCCGCGCGGAGGCCAACAAGGCGGTGCCGCGCCGCGAAGGCGCTGGGCATCTCGGCTCGGAGCACCCTGTGGTACGACATCGAGGGCTTCGACCACACCCAGCTCCGGTGCCGCGAGTCGGCGCTCGCCTTCCTGAGCGGCTGGACCTTGCAGCTGCATCGGCTGAACTACGTGTCCGGTGTCTACTCCAGCGTCGGCTCGGGCATCAAGATCCTCGACGACGCCCGCGTGAACCGGCCGGGAAGTTCAACCTCCCCGACCGGATCTGGCTGGCCAGGTGGGACGGCAAGGCCAACACGAGCTCGTCGTACATCCGCGACGACGGGTGGCGGCCCGGTGGCCGGGTCAAGCAGTACCAGGGCGGCCACAACGAGACCTGGGGCGGCGTCACCATCAACATCGACCGCAACTTCCTCGACGTGGGCAGAGGCTTCTGGGCACGGCCCGAGACGCACTGCGAGGGCACCCGCGTCAGCTACGGCCAGTACCGCCAGATCACGCCGACGACGGTCAATGCGGAAATGGTCAGCGCGCTGCAGTGCCTGCTCCAGGAGCGCGACCTGTACGGCGGTCGCCTCCACGGCCGGTACACCGAGCGGTTGGCGGCCGGGATCCGGGCCTGGCGAGAGCAGCGCGGGTTCGCCGTCAACGGCAACTGGGGTCGCAAGCAGTGGACATCGCTGCTGAGCGCCGGGCGGGGTCCGGTCCTGAAGTACGGCTCAGCGGGCGGGGACGTCCGCCGACTCCAGCGGGCGCTGAACGCCGCGAGCACCACTGCCGAGCTCACGGCCAATGGTCTCTTCAAGGCCTCCACGAAGGCGGCCGTCCGCGCGTATCAGAGGAAGGTGGGCATCGGGGCGAACGGCATCGTCGGGCCGTCGACGTGGCAGGCGCTGCGCGCCGGCCGGCGCTGACAGTTCAGGCGAGCACCGACTCCGCGAGCGAGGTGAAGAAGCCCAGCCCGTCGGTCCCGGCGCCAGTGAGCTCCTCGACCGCATGCTCGGGATGCGGCATCAGGCCGACGACGTTGCCGCGCTCGTTGGTGATGCCGGCGATGTCGCGCAGGGATCCGTTGGGGTTGTCGTCGAGGTAGCGCGCGACCACCCGTCCCTCCCCCTCGAGCCGGTCGAGCGTGTCCGGGTCCGCGACGTATCCGCCCTCACCGTTCTTCAGGACGATGGTCACCTCGGCGCCATCCGGGTATGCCGAGGTCCACGGGGTGCGGTTGTTCTCGATCCGCAAGCGCTGGTCGCGGCAGACGAACTTCCGGTGGTCGTTGCGGATCAGCGCGCCCGGCAGCAGGTGTGACTCGCACAGGATCTGGAAGCCGTTGCAGATCCCGAGCACCGGCAGCCCCCGGCCGGCCGCCTCGATCACCTCGGTCATCACCGGGGCGAAGCGGGAGATCGCGCCACACCTCAAGTAGTCGCCGTACGAGAAGCCGCCGGGCAGGACGACCGCGTCGACACCCTGCAGGTCGTGACCGCCGTGCCAGAGAGCCACCGCCTCGTGTCCGCCGAGGCGCACGGCGCGCTGGGCGTCGGCGTCGTCGAGCGAACCGGGGAAGGTGACGACCCCGATCCTCATGCGCGTCCCTCCTCGGCAGCGATCTCCGCCACCGAGTGCGCCTCGACGTGGACCTCGAAGTCCTCGATCACCGGGTTGGAGAGCAGGGTCTCGGCCATCTTGCCCACCTCGGCCAGCAGGTCGTCGGTGACCTCACCGTCGACCTCGAGCTCGAACCGCTTGCCCTGGCGGACCTCGGTGACCCCGGAGAAGCCCAGCCGCGGCAGCGCGCCGAGCACGGCCTTCCCCTGGGGGTCGAGGATCTCGGGCTTGGGCATGACGTCGACGACGACACGGGCCACGGGACGGCTCCTTGGCATAGGGCGGGAACTGCCGCCAGTCTAGGCATCGCCGCCGGCCGAGATCGGGCAGACTGGGCCCATGAGCATGCCCTCCGGATACAACTCCTCCTCCCCGCTGACCCTGGAGTTCCCCCAGTCCCTCGCGGTGTACGACGACTACGCGGCCGCGCAGAAGGCCGTCGACTTCCTCGCCGACAACAAGTTCCCGGTCGAGCACTGCCTGATCGTCGGCACCGACCTGAAGCGGATCGAGCGGATCACCGGCCGGCTCACGACCGGACGGGTCGCCCTGGGTGGCGTGCTCTCCGGGCTGTGGATCGGCCTCTTCGTCGGGCTGATCTTCGCGCTGTTCGCCGCGGAACCGTTCGCGACGCTGCTCGGCGCCGTCGGCATCGGCGTGGTCTTCGGAGTCGTTGCGGCCCTGATCGGGTACGCCATGACCCGCGGCCAGCGCGACTTCTCCTCGGTCACCCAGGTGGTCGCGACGAAGTACGAGGTGCTGGTCGAGCACAAGTCCGCCGCGCAGGCGCGCGAGCTGCTCGCCCAGCTCCCCGGAGCCCAGACCGACCCCTTCGCCTGACTCCGGTCAGCCGAGCGCGGTCGGCTCGGAGCAGAAGAGGTACTGCGCCTCGTGTGACTCGTTGCCGTGGTCGATGGTCGTCACCGCGTCCTCGCGGTCCATGCCCAGCGCCGGCTCGAACGGCGGTGGGATCACACCCAGACAGAACACGGCCTCCTCCGCCGGGTCTGGCAGTCCGATGGGGCCGAACCCGACGTCCTGGCCGAAGGGATGCGCCCGCTCCAGGGGAAGCGGCACAGAGGTGTCGCCACTC